>DATETN010000101.1:0-16128 GCA_035283645.1 Pyrinomonadaceae bacterium | reverse complement strand
GTGATGGCGGTAACCAATCCCGAAGCTGCAAATCGGTACAAGCGGGCAAGCCAGATCCTTGTGCCGACGAACACGCCCGGGTTCCGGATCCTGAGGAACACGAGTGTCATGGGCCATGAGGGAAGTGATTACGCCAGTCATGCTGAGATCAGTTATGAAAATTGTCGTGTTCCACAGAGGAATATCCTGGGAAAGGAGGGCGATGGTTTCGCTTTGGCGCAGGAGCGTCTGGGGCCGGGCCGCATTCACCATTGCATGCGCTGGATTGGGATCTGCGAACGAGCCTTTGATTTGATGTGTTCCTATGCTGCGCAACGAGAGCTGGCTCCGGGAGTTCTACTGGCCAGTCGTCAAACCGTGCAGGCGTGGATCGCAGAGAGCCGGGCTGAGATCGATGCTTCACGTCTAATGGTGTTGCAGACCGCCAGTCGAATAGACGAGAAAGGCGCCGCTGCTGCTCGTGAGGATATTTCCTTGATTAAGTTCTTTGTTGCCGGAATTCTGCAGAAGGTTCTGGATCGTGCAATACAAGTGCATGGCGCGCGTGGTCTGACAGATGAGACGGTACTTTCCTATTGGTATCGGCACGAGCGCGCAGCGCGAATCTATGATGGACCAGATGAGGTGCATAAGACTGTGGTCGCCAGAAGCGCGTTGAAGAAGTATGGCGTTGACGTGTCGTTGTAATGAGCCCGATTCGTGATGTTTCGTGTCTTTTTGTGGATCGTCTCCTGGGGGCAGGGAAGACCGGAACACACACGAAATACCGGTACTGGTTCAGTTTGAAACTCGGAAATAAAATTCAATGGCTCTTGGGAACGCGGGCGTCCCCGCCCGCACTGTGCCCAATTTGTTGCATCTTCTTTTCCGCAATCAATTTTCGCGCTCCGCGCTCAATGCGGGCGGGGACGCCCGCGTTCCCAAGAGCCGTTACCACGGAACGAGCAATCTTATGTACCTATGAACATCTCTAGTCACACCGAGCCTTTCATCGATCATGCTGGACATGTACGTTCAGGCGAAGAGTTAGACACTGCCCGTCTTTCAGATTATTTGCAGCAGCGCATACCCGAGCTTCGCGGCGAATTGGTCATCGAACAATTTCCGGCCGGATTCTCTAACTTAACCTACCTTTTGCGTGCAGGTGACGTTGAGCTGGTCTTAAGACGTCCACCCATTGGTGCAAAAATCAAAACAGCTCACGACATGAGCCGCGAATACCGAATTCTTTCGCACCTCCATCCGGTTTACAAACAGGCGCCGCGACCAATCTTATTTTGCGAAGATGAATCCGTGCTGGGAATCCCATTCTATGTGATGGAGAGAGTACGTGGATTGATTCTTCGAGCGCGACCTCCCGCAGGAATAAAGCTTTTGCCAGAAGTGCTGCGTCAATTATCAAGGTCGTTTGTTCAAACTCAGATTGAGCTGCATTCGTTCGATTATAAAGCAGCGGGTCTCTCTGACTTGGGGCATGCTACCGGCTATGTCTCACGCCAGATAGAGGGTTGGACCAAGCGGTACTACAATGCCCGAACCGGAGAAGTGGCATCAGTAGAACGGGTGGCTAAGTGGCTTCAAGATAATCAACCGGCAAGTTCAACCCGTGCCTCCTTAATTCACAACGATTATAAGTACGACAATATCATTCTTGACCCGTCGGATCTGTCCCGAGTACTGGCAGTGCTCGACTGGGAGATGGCCACCATTGGTGATCCGTTTATGGATCTCGGTACGACGCTTGGTTATTGGGTCGATAGGGATGACCCTGAAGAATGGCAGCAGTTTGGCTTTGGGCTAACGACGTTGCCCGGTAGTCTTACCAGGACAGAGGTATTGGAGCACTATGAACGTCTAAGCGGGCGCGAGATGGGGTCACCCGTCTTCTATTACGCGTACGGATTAATGAAGATTGCGGTTATCGTGCAGCAGATCTACTTTCGTTATCGTCAGGGCGTCACGAGCGACAGGCGCTTTGCGCGTCTCGGCGAACTGGTAAAGGCCTGTGGGAATCTGGCTGAAAGGGCTATCACAAGAGGTCGCATCTACAATCTTGGGTAGTTGGTGGTTCGTTGTTAGTGGTTAGTGGTTGGTGGTTCGTTGTTCTTTGTAGCAACCACTCGAGACACCATACGCTTCAGAGACTGTGTCAAAAACCTGTTACATGGACCAACAACAAAATCCTACACACGGCAGTGTGTAGTGCTTTTCAGATCCAGCCTACCAAAGACGTTCCACCCCCCCCTCTCTTTTTCAACAATACCAACTCAGAAGACGGGTGACACTCTGAACGCTCAACTTCACCTCTTCGCAATTTTCGATGAAGCTTCTGAGTCGGCAAGGTTGAGATAAAAGAGGGGGGGCGGCGTTCGTCTAGTAGGTAGGATCTCAACAGCACTACACACTGCCGTATGTAGGATCTTTTTCCTTTTTCTTTCACTTGGACCACTCCTTGACTGGAACACACTCAACCAAATCCTACACACTGCCGTGTGTAGGATCTATTGTTTTGACACAGTCTCTTCAGCGTCATGGTCCTTCACGTTCAGCCTACGCCAGCACCTCTTTTCTTTTCTTTTTGCCTACCACTCAAGTTCGTTGTCTCCACTCAAGACACCATACGCTTTTAGCGTCATGGAGTTTCACTTTCTGCCTAGCGAAGCTCATTAACGGGACTGGATGCGAAGTCTTGGAACCTGATCCATCGCGAGCAAGGCCGAAAGTGAATCTCCATGACGCTAAAGCGTATGGTGTCTCGAGTGGTTGCTACAAAGAACAACGAACCACTAACCAAGAACCACTAACCACTAACAACGCATCAATTAAGCCGCGTTACCCTCATCCACGCGGATCTCTGACTCGAGTTTGGTCTCGGCTTTAATTGAATTTGAAATCAAACAATTCCTTTCCGCCTTCTCCAGAATCCTGGAAGCGCGCTCCGTATCTCGCGCGTGTCGAATCACGAGCTTAGGCCGAACCGTAATCTCGGTCATGACAAAACCCTGACCTTCGAGCTTTTCCAGTTTTCCCGTGGCATCCGCTCGGAAGCTGGAAAACTCCAGCTTGGAGTTCTCTGCGATCGCTGCAAAAGTCGTCATGAAGCATGAATTGACCGATGCGACAAACAAATGCTCAGGTGTCCAGACGCCTTCATGACCCTTGAACTCTGGAGGGGCATCGACTGTCAGCGCCGGCAGTATCTGAGCACGCAAATCGCCCGCCCGCTCCCCCTTCCACTCTACCTCTGTCGAATACAGATAACTGTTTTCCATGATCTGCTCCTTCGCGCGTTAATTGTTAATTGGCTCAAACTGCGCACCGAAGTGACGCAGGAACCTCGGTTCACTGCTGATGCGATATCCCGGTAGCGACAACCGTCGATTAAAGACCTCCAAAATTGCCTCTACGACGTAGTCGATATGGCTTTGCGTGTATTCATCTCTGATCAATGTGTGGAAACGTGAGCTGACGATCCGCGGCAATCTGGTTCTGCAGCACCTTCCGAATCAGGAGGCAAGCCTGTTTTACCTCAGGCATCGCGAGCGAGCAATAGACCTGTTTTCCTTTTCGTCGTGTGGTCAACACGCCTGCAGCTTTAAGTACTGACATGTGTTGACAGAGGTTGGTTTTGGACAGGCCCAGCGTCTGTTGTAAGTAAGAAACACCGAGTTCACCCTGACCCAACTCGTCCAGAATCTGAAGTCTTGCCGGGTGTGCAAAAGCTTTGCAGATCAACGCCTGACGCTCGAAGATCTCTTGATCGATTGTGGTTGTGTCGCTCATGAGTTCTGGTAGCCGCTAACAGTGCCGCAATCTCCGGGCCAGCGATTAGACTTACAGGGGAATGGGGTTTTTCTTGCACACTCGAACAAGCCAAGCCCACACCCTTGCGTGAATCTCCCCAGCTAACAAACATAGTTGCGTAATTTCGCAACTGTGTGTCTCAAAGATCGCTTTAAACCCGCCTCTTCTAATCAAAGCCACCTGGGAATAATGATTGCAGTTCGTCGTTAGCACGAGAGAGGAGGGTGCTTAATGACAATTGAGAGGTACTTGCGATTAATCGCTGGGTGCTTTGTGTTGGCAACACTACTGCTCGGGTACCTGCACAGTCCCTACTGGTTTCTCTTCACCGGGTTTGTTGCGCTGAATCTAATCCAATCAGCATTTACAAATTGGTGTCCGATGATGAGTTTCTTGCGTTGGCTCGGTGCAAGAAATGATGATTTTCCAGCTAGTCGCGCCGGAGCGTGACACATGCCGTTTATTTCGAAGTTAAGGGCTCTGGCGATGACTTTTAGTGTGATCGCGACAGCGATGTCGCTGAGCCAACAAGCTGATTGTCAATCTCTACCGGATGTTGCCGTGCAGAGTAAGTTATCGCTTTCGAGGGCGGTAGAGATTGCCCTTGATTCGAGAAGAGCACCCACATTGGAGGTGCTGTTGCTTCTGAAACGGTACCTGAGAAGTCGTTTGGAGACTTGAGCGATTTACTCAGGCGATACGACGTCAACGATTACGCAGCGAGCGTGACAATTTTTGCCGTCAAGTCCTAAAGCTAATCACAACGGAAAAAGAGCGGAGGTTGCCAATGGAAACTTTGAGAAGCGCACAAAAGTTGAAGAGCGCGGAGAGATTTCTCTCTGAAGATCACGACGAACTCCAAGGCTTATTGGAGGCGGTCTTCGAGGCGCTGGATGACGCCAATCCTGCCCGCACATTTGAGCGACTGGATCTGTTTTGGGCTCGGTTGGGCATGCACATTCGTGCGGAGCACCTCCATCTGTTTCCCCTGGTGATTCAAGAAGTCGGGACGCGAGTTGGTCTTGAACAGTCTCTATCTTTGGGCGAGGTCATTGCCGCAGTTCGCACACTGCGGAACGACCACAATCATTTTATGACTGAGTTGGCCCAGGCAGTAAAACTTGCGCGTGAGGCGATCTCTACCAGCGAACGAAAAGAGATCGAGCGGTGCCACAGCGAGGTGAGACAGATTCTGACTGCGCTAACCGAACGGCTCGAAACTCACAACCAGCTCGAAGAGGAGATCGTCTATCGGCTGCCGAAGCGAGTCATGACGGCGCCCCGTCAAGCGATGTTGGCAGCCAATATTGGCAAGGAGTTGACCAATCTTCCTAAGCGATTTGGGGGACCTACGGAGTTTGAGGCGGTCCCCGAAGGATAAGAAAATGATAAGTGCAGAAAAACTGAGATACGCGAACAACCCCGTACGACTAAAACCAATCGCGTTGCCAGTTGAGCACGGCGGATGGGGATTGTTACTTGAGCCTGTAGCTCTGGGCCTTTTGGTGGCGCCGTCTGTTAGTGGTTTTTTCGTGGCACTTGCGGCCGTTGGAGCGTTCTTAACAAGGCAACCTTTCAAGTTGTTGGTTGGCGATTTGCGTCGTGGCCGGCGCTTGCCGCGCACGCCTGCAGCACTTCAGTTTGTTCTGCTTTATGTGCTGTTGAGCGCTGTGTGTTTGATTGCAGCAGCTGCAACTGCCCGGAACAGCTTCCTTTTGCCGTTGTTGCTTGCGGCGCCCCTGGCGGGTGTGCAACTGCTTTATGACTCTTTGGGAAAGACGCGGGCACTAATTCCGGAACTGGCTGGTTCCCTGGCTTTGGGTGCAGTTGCGGCGAGCATTGCATTAGCTCAGAGCGGGAACTGGAAAGTAGCTTACGGTCTATGGCTGGTCATGGCAGCGCGTTCCTTGCCGACGATTCTATATCTGCGTAGTCGACTAGCGATTTCTCACAAGCAACCTGTCACAATTTTCCCGGCACTGGCCGCTAATCTGACTGCACCGGTGGTTCTTTTTGCACTTGCGGATAGAGGTTTTTTGCCATTTCTGGCTGTAGTGGCGATTACTGGATTGACCATTCGTGCAATTGTGGGTTTGTGCAGTTCGGAAGCAGTAGCGGCGAAGAGATTGGGGATCCAGGAATTCCTTTTCGGCGCCGGCACGGTATTGCTGTCAGCGCTGGGTTACTGGTTGCATTACTGACCTCCTTGACGCAGGTAGCTGTCTAGTATAACGTGCGCGTCGCCCAGAGTTCGATTCATATTGCGCTCATTTCTACCTGCGCGATTTTCAGCGCGAAATCACCAGCCTTGCTTTATCGCGCACCACTCCACCGCGAGTGTAAACCTAACTTCGCAATTTCAAAGGAGACAATGCCCATGAAGACTAAGATTAAGTTTAGTGTCGTCGCGGTTGCAGCTTTGCTGCTAACCGCCTCGATAGCAGTTGCCCAGCAAACATCGCAGCAAGCACCTGCGCTTGAGCTGTATCACATACACACCGCTAAGGCAGCCCCCGGAAAGCTAATGCAGTTGATTGATGCTTACAAAAGCGGTCCCGGACCCGAAGCAGACGAGCCGCAGGTTACCCCAATAATCCTGCGACATCGCGAGGGAGGCGAATGGGACTTGATTACGATCACGCCACTCGGCAAGCAGGCTACAATTTCTGCAAGTGCTCCATCACAGGCAATCCAGGATTACAACCAGAAGGTGGCCCCGCTGACTGATTGGCACTCCGACACTTTCGCTATTGGGCCAAGTTGGGCCGTCGTGCAGAAGGCGTTGATCGTCGAAAAGGGCGATGCCGTTTACGTAGTGGCTGATTACCGAGCGCTGCCGGGACATCGCCCACAACTAAGGCAAGTACTTGATCGCGGGGCTCAGCAGACACCGGGACGCTCTGTATTGTTTGCCCATGTCGAGGGCGCACCTTGGAACTTTCTTGGTGTGACCCGCTACGACTCTTGGGCCGAGCTCGGCGCACCGCCACCGCAGCCAGCGGCCGGGGCAACACCGCAGCCAGATCAGGGACTTGCCCTCCGCGAACACCTGGCTGTGCACCACGATACAATCGCCCTCTTCGTTTTCGGGGGACAGCCGATCAGTAAGTAGTATGCTTTGCTCGGAGCTGCGAACGACATTTGAAACCCCCGACTTCAAGTCGGGGGTTCTTAGCTTCAACCTACACCGCCCCGCTGGAAGACTACGCTCGCACCCGCTGGAAGAGTTCATCCAGAAGCCCGCAGTTCCCAACTAAACCTCAAGAATTTCTCAAGGTCACTTTTGTAGACTTTTCTCGTTCGAGAGATTGCGTCCAAAGCTGAGTTCCAGAAGGGAAGCGATTTGTAAAGACTGATAACGAGTGGGGGGGGCGGTGAAGGCCGCGGCGGGTGCGTGGGCGATGGCTCGCCGCGGCCAACGGCGCTTTGGCACTGCGGGCGTCTCTCCGGGAACGCGGGCGTCCCTCCGGGAACGCGGGCGGCTCCCCGGGAACGCGGGCGGCTCCCCGGGAACGCGGGCGGCTCCCCGGGAACGCGGGCGTCCTCGCCCGCAACAAATACTAAGGAACAACTTTCAGGAAAACACGTCAGGATTGGGTTATTTTGCGGGCGGGGACGCCCGCGTTCCTGGAGAGGACGCCCGCGTTCCGGCTGCATTCCTATTCAAGGTAATGTTCGCCGAGTTGGGCCTGTAACTTCTGCGGAACTGACTTCCAACTGGCTGCGCTGAGCTGGTTAGGTGTGAGGTCAGCGGTGCTCAACCGCATGACTTGCCAGCGGCCCAGAGTATCTTCATATCGCCAACGATACAGCGGTCCCTTACCCCGTTGGCTGAAGAACACGTTTGCGGCCAGCGACCTGTTCGCCTCTGCCATGATGTAGACTCTCAATCCATTCACCGTATTCATCTCTTCTCTTTGCACCATTGCCAACTGTAGATCACTCACCGTGTTTGCCGTTCGCCGTGAACTGCACTAATCCTCTTCGCACTTCTTCGAGCGCAATCGTCGTATTTTTGCTACGTCGCTGTCGATCCTCTTCAATGCGAGGCTTGGCGCCGTGTAGCAGTTGTTTGGTTCGCAAACCGGCGAGGATGATCACGTGAAAACGCGAGTCGGTGTCCTGTTGTACTTCATCTGGAAAGATAGCAGATATCATTATTTGCTCCGTGCGCGCATTATCTCGACCCTTACCCGTCAGCCCTAACGCCGTCGCCATCTACTTCGTAAATGACATTCAGTAATTCCTTTTGATTCAGACGAACACCGCGAGTCAACTTTCTTGCCGGATCTCCGACCAGCCAAAAACAGGCGCTGCTTTCCTGCGTACTGGTGAGGTTCTGCAAGGCTGATGGATCCAGGGCTACCGGCCTGAAGCACTCCATACCCGCGTCGCGCGAACGCGCAATCATGGCATCGCCATTGTTGCGAAAGACCGGTACGCGAAATCGACCGTTGTCATCGAGCGCGAACCAGTCGCCATTGGCTCGCCGCATTGCAAAAAGAGTTCTCATCGGGAACTCCGCAAGTGGCTAGACTGAGTCCTCGCTGGCGC
The DNA here is from genome assembly GCA_035283645.1 of Pyrinomonadaceae bacterium. Classification (GTDB taxonomy): domain Bacteria; phylum Acidobacteriota; class Blastocatellia; order Pyrinomonadales; family Pyrinomonadaceae; genus PSRF01. Next base: position 7,770 of record DATETN010000101.1, on the reverse strand, counting down.
CGAAGTAATATGTAACTCATCGTCGACGTCATGATGCTGAAAGACTAAGAACACAATGAACGCCACGCAGCAGGCAGACACTGCCATAGCGATAGCCCACCAGAGGTGTCCAGACCCGCCGTCATCCTTGAAAGTGACGTAGGAATAGAACTGCCAGATTGCGAGACTCGCAAGGACAATTACACCCATGATCGATCCCGCAACGTTCTTTCTATTCTTTCTTGCGTAGCTCATTGGCGGCTTTTTCTCCTCTTTTCTTACTTTAGTGTCGGCGGACTCGTCCATGATGAGGTCTTACTTATCGTGAGGCGGACGCCGACTGATACCAAGCGATGTACGAGTATCGGGATTGTTGAATTTTTATTAAAAAGTGAGTACATCAGGAATCAGGTCGCGTTTGCCAAACAAACAGACGGCAAAAGGAGGAGGACGCCACGCGCAGATCCTGATGTCGAAAGTGGGTTCTAAAAGAACTACTTCAGCTCGCGGAGAGTATAGCACACTAGCCGGTGACTAAACGGGTTGGGAGTGCGTCGTTACCAGAGACTGAGTAGGATTCCTGATACTGCCGAGGGGAATTTTATTATCCTGCCCTTCCTGCCAACCTCGCGATCATCGTCACCAGTTGAACTGAGCTGATCGGTTTTGCAATGTGCATCTGGTAGCCAGCCTCGAGTGCCCGTTGGCGATCCTCGTCCCGCGCGTAGGCAGTGAATGCGGCTGCCGGTATTCCTCCACCCTGGTCCAACGGTAAAGATCGCACTTTGCTAATCAGACTGTACCCATCCTCGCCTGGCATTGCGATGTCACTCATCAATATGTCTGGTCGCCATTCTACTAAGGCCCGCATTGCCTCAGGAACGGACTCACAGACCTTTACTTCAGCTCCAGTACGCGAGATTACAGTACTGATAATCTGTCGAGCTTCTGGTTCGTCATCCACCACCAATACCCTTAGACCATCGAGGGATCGCGGCGCGAGTTGATAGTATTCACCACTTTGACTCGTTAGGGGCTCAACACGCTCAGGCAAGAGTGGGAACATCACCGAAAAAGTAGCGCCTTTCCCTAAGCCCTCACTCTCGGCCCAAACTGTTCCGCCATGTAGTTCGACCAGGTGACGAACGATAGCCAGGCCCAGACCCAGACCACCGTAGCCACGCGTTGTGGAGCTGTCTGCTTGTCGGAATCGGTCAAACACCCGCGGCAGGAATTCGAGGCCAATCCCCTGACCCGTATCGTTGATACTCACCTTCACGTGGGTACCATTCTGCTCGAGTCTGACTCTTATTCGTCCACCTTGTGGCGTGAATTTCACCGCGTTAGATAGAAGATTCCAGATGATCTGTTGCAGGCGGGCGGGGTCGGCCGAGATCGCGCCAAATCCTTGTGGCTTGAATTCCAGCTTGAGGCTCTTCGCGTCCGCTGCTGGACGGACAACATTGATCGCCGCCTCGATGACTGAGGACACATCCACAGGTCTTACGTTCAGATTGAGCTTGCCCGACACAATGCGTGACACGTCGAGAAGGTCGTCGATAAGCTGCGCCTGTGCCCGGGCATTGCGGTCTATGGCGTCTAATCCCTGAGTCAATAAATTCTCATCCCGCTCGCCACCGCGGAGCAGGCATGCCCAACCAAGCAGCGAAGTCAAAGGTGTCCTTAGCTCGTGAGAGAGAGTTGCGAGAAACTCATCTTTAATGCGATTTGCGGCTTCAGCCTCAGCCAACGCTCGCTCGGCTCGTAATAGTAATTGTTCCCGTGCTTCCTCAGACTTCTGCAGTTCAGCGATATATTTAGACAATTCGGCTACGTGGTTTCGTGCTGCTTCGGCCTGAGCTGCAGAAGCCTCGATGTTCTTCAGGTAAGTCTGATAAGTGAAATAGATGATGAGAATGATGGGCACCGTCGCGACGATCGCATAAAACCCGTAAGTCTGGATTAGGTTCGCAATGATCCCAGCAGCCGAAGCCCCGGCGAAGTAGGTAACTGAGGTCCAGAGGTAATAAGTCTTCCATGTATGCCAGATCGACTCACCAATCTTGTATGACTTCTCTACCGCGATTAAGCCCGTATTCGAGATGTACTGGACGAGGGCCATCACACAGATGGCGAGAAAGAAATTTGCCGAGAACCCGCCAGCGACCACCCCGGTAGGTGGACCCACAGTCCAGGTGAGTACCGTGACAGTCAGAAAAGTAGAGGTGGCGAGGATCGCCGAATTAAAGAGAATGGTTCGCGGGCGTTTGCTGATGAGTAGCGTTGTACATAAACCTTCAAGCGCCGACATGAGAATCGCTGCAGCTCCGCCGTAGAGCAGCATTGTCAGGAAAATGAACGTGTCGGCAACGGTTATTCGACCACTGACTCTGGGAATTCTGACCGCCACCAGCGAGCTGACGACGACCATTAAGCAGAGCAGCAGGAAACGAGAGTCGAGACTGTAAAAGGGGAATTGGACGGCGGAAAGAAGGATTATTGCAGAACCAAAAACCACCAGAGACCACATGTAAACCTGGACCATCGGATGTCGGTTCACTGCTGCTGTGCTCATTTTATCTCCCCCTGGGGTCGGAAGAAGTTACTTAGGAACAGAGAGCCTCCTGCGAACAGCAATTGCCGATTGCCGATCGTCTAATCGGCATCGCGCAACATCAAGCCAAGAACTGCAGATTTTACTTGTGATGGCACGGCCCCTACGGACTTCCCCGCCGGATGTGCGGCGTGGCGCTGCCTTCATGGAATCAAACTAATAGTCGAGACAATCAATACCATCATCCAACTCTGCCAGCATTGCTGAAGTTGTGTCACCACTGAGTGTGGCCGATTGTGCATTCACGACCAGGTCACCAGTGATCACCCCGTCCCCCGTGATCACACCGTCACCGGTGATTACGCCGTCACCGACAAGTGTACCCTGTGTAAGTGTGCCATTAAAGAGGGTGCTGACAGCTAGAAAAGGAGAACCATCTCCGGTAATCACACCGTAGCTGATTAGAATGTGATCCCCGGTGATAACGCCGTCTGACAAAAGCGTCAGGTCTGTTGCAAGGACGCCATCTCCCGTAATCACTCCGTCGCTAAGTAAACCTCCCATATGGTAGACCAGCTGATACTTTGTGATGAGATCCAGACCGACGGCATACGTGTGGTTAAGGATAATCCCTTGCGACCATGAGAACGTGTGGTTGCCAATGGTGGTTTCGGGTATCGGTGCACTTCCGGTTAATAGCGGCGAGCCAATCGTCGCGTTTGAGAGATCCGTGCGAACCAACCGTGCCAACTCAACCGCACCGATAACATTCAACTGGCCTGCACCTTGTTCCAGCATATTAAAGCCTGCCAGAGGCTGCGCTGAGTACATCAACAGGACCTTTAACAGGTTCGGGGTCAATGACGGGTTCGCTTGTACCATCAAGACGGCCGCTCCGGCTGCCACTGGCGTCGCCATTGACGAGCCGTTGAGGTACATCATCCTTCTATTGTCGACGGGGCTGACGCCTGCGTCGAGTGATGGGTTCTGCGCGACCAGACGATTGTTTGCGGCCTGGGCCTGAATCAATCGATTACCGGGCGCGACAAGATCTGGTTTGACTAGGTTGTCGTAAACTCGCTCGCCATTCTCGTCCGTTATGAAACTGCGCGTCGGACCACGGGAGCTAAAGGACGCGACTCCGTCATCACCACGCGGGTCAGTGCCAAATGTATTTGAGGCGCCAACTGTAATTGCAGACGGTTCGTTGCCGGGAGAATGAATGTGCCCATAGAGCTTGTTACCATCAGCATCGCGACCGTTATTCCCGGCCGCTGCGAAAACGATCACCCCGGCATCCACAAGCCGGCGCACAGCTCTGCAAATTGGATCATTCAGATATGAGTCGATCGCCGGCATCCCAAGACTCATATTAACGACGCGAATGTTGTAGATACTGTGGTTTGATGCAATCCAATCGAGTGCCTGAAGCACACCCGCAGTCGTCCCGATCCCTTCCGAGTTCAGTACACGTAGATTGATCAGATTGGCATTCGGAGCGATTCCGACATACTGAGCATTCGAGATACGCCCGTTACCAGCGGCGAGGGAAGCCACATGGGTCCCGTGCCCATAAGGATCGTCGGTGCGACCCTCTCCAGTAAAATCCTGGCTATAGACAACCCGTAGGCCGTTGGACTTGTCGAGAAAAGCCTTGTGTGTGGTGTCGATTCCGGAATCAAGAACGGCGATCCCGATTCCGGTGCCGTCAAGCCCGGCCGTAGTGGTGCCGTGGTTGGTTCTAACGAAATCCGCACCCGTAGTAAGTGACAGGTGTCCGAGGGTTCTCACCTCTCGATTAAGCGAAACAAATGAGACTGAGCTTTTCTCCGCGAGGGCGGCTGCGGCGTTTGCTGAGATTGTCACGGCGCGCACTCGAAAATTCTGAAAGCGGCGGACGTTGCTGCCACCGGAATTTTGAACGGAGGAATCGAGGTCAACGTCCCACTGGCTGGCGGGCTGAATTAACACTCGAACCAGATCCGCACCTCTTCCAGTTTCGACCTTTTTAAGGATGTCGTTGGAAACCTTGCGACGGTTTGCCGAAGCAGAAGGGTGTGCTTCGGACTTGGTTAAGAAGAAATGTTGGGAGATTAGACAGACTAACAGGGATCCACCCCAGACGAGCAAGTACATAGAACGCTTCATTTGGTACTCCACGAAACTGTGGGGGCAGTTTCAAATCTCGTTTTGCGCAGCGTCGACTTACTGAGCGAGCAGTAATCTCAGAGGACTGATAGGGCGTTTAAAAAGCTGGGGATCCTTTAGTGTCGGGGCACGGATTCTATCAGAGAGTACAAACGGTTTCAACGCAGCGAGGAGTTAAATGCCATAAGGGTCGGAATTTCGGCTGAAAGGTCCGTAAAACGCGCCTATCCTAGCTATTCTGCATGCCATTTTCCTCTCTTTCTCTGTGCCTCCGTCTTATCTCCGCGCCTCTGTGATTAATAATTTAGTCTTTCATCTCAGAGCCGCAGAGAAAAGTGGAGAGGCGGAAAAATGAAAAATGGAAACTGAAATGGAAAAATCTCCTTATTTGTGTCAAATGCTCCCACCTTTCCGCAGCCGACCTATCTCCTCCTTTAAAAGAGCCACCTCACTCCGCAGATCCTGCAAGGGCTTCGCGCTGACAAGCTCCGTTTCTTCAGCCTCAGCATCTCGTCCAATAAAGAAACTCGCGAGCGCAGCCGTGACATAACCGAATATCGCGAAACCATAAACTGCCAACAGGAAGCAGAGCACTCGCCCTTCAGCAGTCTGGGGCCAATAACTTGTGCCCATTGAGATCAGCAGCATGGCGGTCCACCAGAGCGCGGCACTGTAAGATCCAAACGCTCCGGGTAGGCCACTTTCGAACGCGTACATTCCCGCAGCTCCAGCTAAGTTGACCACACCTGTTAGTGCAAGCACATAAGCAAAACCTCTTCGACCCATGCTGGCGCTGAGTGCTCGCATGCCTCGATTGAGCGAGGTGACGATTCGCAGCAGACGCAACCCGCGTGCGGCCCGCGCGACTCGAAGTATTCGGACCACGCGAATGATTCGCAGAATCCGAAGTGCTGGTACCAGCAATGCAATCGCCGTCAGCCAGTTGCTCTTGAAGTAGTCAGATTTGTCTGGCGCGAGAATCAGTCTAAGCAGGAAGTCCAAGATAAACACGATCCAGATTACCGTGCCGGCTAATTCGAGCAGCGGACTTAGTCCCCAGCGCAACTCAATGATCAGCAGGGCCAGCCAGACGAAGCCGAGTATGATCATCGGCATCTCCAGCCAGCCTTCGACTTGCGTCAGTAACTCTCGCCGTTCCTGATCGAGTTGTTGTTTGGTAACGTTCTTTTGTTCCTGCATGGTCCCCCCAGTCGGAAGTCAGAGGTCAGAGATTGGAGGGGGTCAGTGGTCCAAGGCTAGCCCAAATGAGAAATGGAAAATAATGGAAAATGAGAAATGGAAAATGGAAAATCGGTCATCGGTCATCGGTCATCGGTCATCGCTCATCGCTCATTGGTCATTGCTCATTGGCCATGGGTCCATTGGTCATGTAATTTTCCAATTACCATTTCTCATTTCCCATTTTTCATTTATCTCCGTGTCTCCGTGATTCTCTGCGTCTTCTTAGTAACTCAGCGAGAAATGCCCTATTTTTCGCACTTCAGGAGTTACCTCTTGTTATCTGCCCGTCGACGACGAGCAGGGGAGCTATGTGGTTCCCGTGTTCTGCTTCGCGAGATTCACCACGAGACACCGAGAAAAACCGAGAAATGAGAAATGGAAAATGGAAAATTATTCATCGCCCCCTCCCTGACCTCTGACCTCTGGCCCCTGCCTTCTGTCCTGAAGACGGTTTTTTGTACTGACTCCGATTATTTTGAACATTACTTCGAAAGCGGGATCCGTCGTCTCGAAAATGAAACCAGATCACCTTTATTCCGAGTCTTTCTTCCAACCTCAAAGTCGCACTCTAACCTCAAAGAGTCCTGAAAGTACGCCATTAGTGTAAAGATCCGGGCTGATTCACCAACGACAACTCGAAGAGCAGCGGTTGGCATGCTGCTTGAAATGAGTCTCGGATCTTCGTATGAGATTAGCTGTCACGGCTCATTAGATGGAGGCCTTGTGGAAAGCTTAATTGCAGACATTCGCTATGGAGTTCGAACTTTTGCTACAGCGGCCGGGTTTCTCAGCCATAGCAATCATCACGCTGGCACTCGGCATTGGTGCAAACACCGCGATCTTCAGCGTCGTCAACGCCGTGTTGCTACGACCACTCCCATTTGCTGACCCCGATCGTCTGGTGATGATTTGGGAAGATGCCTCTTTCGCCGGGTTTATCTAAAGACGATGGGCATTCCTATTGTTAAAGGAAGACCGTTTACCGAGGGTGACAATGAGCAGTCGGTATTAGTGACGATAGTGAATGAAACCATGGCCCGGCAATACTGGCCCGGGGAGGACGCACTCGGCAAACGATTCAAGCTGGGCGATCCGTCCGACGATGTGCCATGGGTGACAATCGTGGGGGTAGCAGATGACGTTCGGCAAATGGGTGTTGACGAGCCGGTCAAGGCCGAAATGTACTTCCGTTACCAACAGGGGCAGATGTCGTTCTACGCGCCACGCGATCTCGCGATCCGAACAACGGTGGATCCCTTGAGCATCGTCGCCTCAGTGCGCAACGAAATTCATCAGGTCGATCCCTATCAACCAGTTCTAACATTAGAACGATGGATGACGTGCTTGGTGAAGAGACGTCTTCGCGCGAGTTAGGCATGACGCTGCTGACAATTTTTGCCGGTTTGGTATTACTACTTGCCACCTTGGGAATCTATGGCGTGTTGGCTTACTTCGTGGTCCAGCACACCCAGGAGATAGGGGTGAGGATTGCGCTCGGTGCACAGAATCGAAACATACTCGCACTCATTTTGAGGAAGGGAATGACGCTGACGTTGCTGGGTGTGGGAATTGGGCTCGCGGTTGCGTTCGCGCTTACGCGTCTAATGGCGGGTTTGCTTTATGGGGTGGGTTCAGCAGATCCCGAGACTTATGTGGCGATTGCTTTATTGTTGATGGCGGTGGCATTTCTGGCGTGTTATCTCCCGGCCCGGCGAGCGACAAGAGTTGACCCAATGGTCGCCCTAACCTACGAGTAGTTTGGACTGCGGTGGCTCTTGGAGTGCGGTGGCAAGCGCCCAAAGAGGTGACGAGAGTGTGTGAAAACTCAAGCTATCTAACGTCATTTG
>DATETN010000100.1:0-15370 GCA_035283645.1 Pyrinomonadaceae bacterium | reverse complement strand
GCCTCTGCATCCGCAGGTAGTAGATCCGAAGCCAAAGAGAACCGGCCCGCACGAAATTGAGCAAGTATATCCCCCGGAGTAACACCGAAATTGAAGGTCAAGTTTTCAATCTTTGGATAACCGGGTCGCCAGTACGTCTTGTTTCTTTCAAGCTCAAGCCGAACGCCCGGCTCAAATTTCAAGACACGGAAAGGGCCGGTTCCGACCAAACCATCGCGCCAGCTCTCGCCAAACTTCTCGGTACCCTCGGGAACGATGGCCGCCGCATGATACGAGATGAGTGCTGGAAAGAATGAAACAGGTTCGTCGAGTTCGATGGTGAATTCATCCGCCGACAGAATCCTGAAGCCGATCAGATCCTTCGCATCACCATTGAGCAGGGTTTTGGCGCCCTTGATCGCCGAGTAAAAGAACCGACCGTGACTCTCTGGATTTAATAGCATCCGCTCCAATGAGTAGCGCACATCGCGAGGAGTGAGCTTCCGACCATCATGAAATCGGACATCGTCGCGCAATCGGAATCGATATTTTTTCCCACCCTGTTCGGCGGTGAATTCGCTTGCTAACCAGGGGACGATCCGTGCTCCTCCAATATCCCGGGTTAGAGTCTCGAAAATGATTGGCATCATCTCAGCGTCCTCAACCGTGCTTGCCAGTGAAGGATCAAGACGATGAATGGTCCCGGTTATCGGAACCTGAACAACACCTCCGCGTTGCCGCACGGCTTCCGTCGCCTGCGTCACGGATGCGGCTTTGGCTATGTCGACATAGTTAACATAAGGTGCACTGCCACGTAGATTGAGATCCACAACTTTGGAGTTCGCCAGGCGATAGTCCACATCGTGAAAGAGCGGCAGCACCATTGCTGATTCCTGTAAGAAGCCTTCGTATTTGCGATATTGCGACGCTCTTAAACTTGGGCGATTTTCAGTGCGCGCCTCTTCAAGAAGGGGGTCACCCTCTCCTGAAGAGACATAGGTCCGGTACAAGCCCACTCGTGAATGGAAGAGACCGTAAGTAAAATCGTCCGGATCATCGTAATCGGCATTCCACCTGCCGATAAACACATCAATTCCGGTACTGTTTTGAAAAGACTCCAGGTACAAGGCCATAGTCGGGGTTACCACCTCGACCTTAACACCGAGTTCGGCCCAGATATTGAGCAACGTCGTGAGCAGAGCCTTATAGCGGTCGAGGAAGAGCGGGTGGACCGCGGCTCTGAGGGTGATGTTGTCGACGATGTCCGCAGCACGTAACAAAGCAGAGGCCTCATCGCGAGTAAGGGTCTGATGGCGTCTACCCGGATCGTACCCGAGCATTCCCGGCGGGATCAGGCAAACTGCTGGTTGTGCAAAGCGTCCCAGCGTTTGCCAAACAAGATCGTGAGTGCGCACTACTCCGGAGAGTGCGCGTCGAAGCTCCGGACTTTGCAAAACAGAATCGCTTGTCGAGTTGAAAATCAGAAAGTAAGTGTTCTTTCGGGGCGACTCAACTAAACCGGACCGAAACTGCGGGTCTCGCAGAAATTCTTCAAGATCTTGCGGTGAAAGGTCGCGCGCCACATCAATCGATCCAGAGCGCAGTCCGGCCGCTATTTCTGAAGCGCTTAGACCGGCCCGAAATTCGACTTCGTCAAGGAACGCAGGAGAGCCTTTCCAGTAACGCTCATTCCTTTCAAGCACAATTACCTCAGGTCTGTACGAGGTCATTCGAAATGGACCCGTACCGATCGGCAGGGGTTCTTTGTCGTCGTTCCTGATTAGGGTAATCCCGGTTTTGTAATCGGTGAGCAATGCCGGATAGATTGAGAGCGGTTCCGTTAATTGTATTTCCAGCTTGTAATCTGAGAGGACCAAAACAGTCTCGAGTTGCTGAGCGTCACCCTTAGCGAACTCTGTGGCACCACGAATCGCAGCAAAGCCTGGTGGCAGTTCACGTGCAATGCGAATGCTTTGTTCAAATGATTGTTTCACTGACTGGGCAGTTAACGGTTCTCCGTTCTGGAAGCAGACGTTGTCGCGCAGCGTAAAGAAGACTGAAGTACCGTTGTCCGAAACCTCCCACTTTTCGCAAAGGGCGGGAATCAAATTGCCCTCAAGGTCGGTTGCCAGCAGATTCTCGAAAACATTGGCCAGAATCTCCTGCTCTTCCACAAGTTCCATATTTACCGGATCGATAACGCCGAGTGGCGAGGCCATGGCCACTACCAGTCTGCCGCCCCGCGGTTTCTCCTGCAGCTGTTCAGCCTCTTTCGTGACGGGCGCCAGAGAACCCGCCTCTTCGATATAGTCGTTGGCCTTTTCGTATTCACCGCGGAGGTTTGCGAGTGTGGCAGCTAAGGACAACATATGTCTCAGGCTGTCCTTGTCTCCGGCAGTGCGTGCGGCTTCCATCGCCTGATGAACCAATCGGGTTGTTTCCTCAACCTTCCTTGCCTGCCATGCTGTCTCAGTTGCGAACAGAAATGCCGAGACCGTGCGAGACTTGTTGTTTTCACGTTCGAAAATCCGCGCTGCAGCCTCAGCCTCTTTTAGACCTGCTTCAACATCTCCGGCCATCCGGTACGCCTGGGCCAATAGCATTCGGGCTTCACCTTCTAGGGCAGGATCCCCTTCCCATTCGTCGTCCAGAAACTCGAGCACAGTTCTAGCTGCGCGCGCCGCTTCCTCAGGACTGAAAGCATCGAGGGCTGCCTTCGCCATGCGTAATCCATATTCAACAGTCTTGTCTGGAACATCGCCTTGCGAGAAGTGGTGGACCAGTTGCGGATAAACACGTTCAAGTCGGCCCCCGTGCCGTCTCTCTACTACTTCGGCGTACTTACGGTGCAAGGACCTGCGCTTGCGGCGCGAGATGGATCCGTATAGCACGTCGCGAACGACTCCACTCACAAACGTCAATCGATCGCCACGCGATTCACGTTCCTCCTCAAGCAGGCCCTCATCTATCAGCCGGTCAATCGCGTCCTCGATGTCTTTCTCCCCGGCCAACGCTTCGAGATCGCGGGAGTCAAATGACTTACCAATGACTGATGCAATCGCGAGTATTTCGCGGAGGTCCTCGGGCAACCGTTCTATCCGTTTTTCAACTGCTTGTTGGATTGTGGCGGGCAACTCACCGGCTGAGAGATCAGTCGTCGCGCCGAGACTCCAGGCGCCTGTCTGGTCTTTAGAAATCCCGCCCGAATCAAGAAGAGAACGGACCAACTCTTTGGTGAAGAAAGGATTCCCTTCTGTTCCCTCGTACAATTTTTCAACGAGGCTGTCCGCGAGCTTTGGCCCACCAATAAGAGTTTCCAGGAACAACCGATGTTCTGAAGGCGAAAAAGGGCCCAGCGCGATCGCCGAAAATCGACGGTCACCACGAAAGCTATCGAGCATACGAGTCAGGGGATGATTGCGACTACCGACTTCGCTTGAGCGGTAGGTACCCACGATGAGCGTGGGCGTGGGACCTAAGCGGCGCACGATGTACTGCAGGGCCTCAATGGATATTTCAGCGGCGTGAAGGTCTTCGAGAAAGAGGATCAGTGGCTTTCCTGCGGCCAATCGCGTAATAGTTCGCGCTAACAACTCAAATATCTGGGTACGGTTTTCGGGTCCCTGCGATCCACCAATCTGTGACGGCTTGGAGTCGCCAGATGCTGCTGTGCGAATTTCGCTGATCTCGGTGAGCATAGGAAACAGCGAAACGAGATCCGGCGCTACGTCCGAGAGTTCTACGGAATTATTCGGAGAACTTGAGGTATCCGTGATCCGAAAGTACTCCTGGATGGCTTCACAGAATCCCTGGTATGGAAAGGCGTCATCCTGCTCGATGGTTCGTCCGTGAAGGACCAACAGTTTCCTTGCTTTTGCCAGGTTCTCGATCTCATCAAGCAGCCGTGTCTTGCCCACTCCTGGTTCACCCGAGACCACTACAAACTGACATTCCCCGCTGATTGCAGCGTTGAGGCGCTTTTGCAGTTCCGCCAACTCTTTTTCTCGGCCGATGAATGGCGACAGTGCAACGCGCGGCAGCATCAAGGTTCTGGTCAGAACCACTGACCTGACGAGATCGCTCTTGTTCAATCGGGCCTGGCTTCGACGTAACGCTTCGGCGACTTCTCCGGCTCGCTGTGGTCTTTTCGCAGGATCCTTGGCAATGCAGTTGAGTATCGCTTGCTCGAGGTCCTCGCTGATATCGGCACCGAGTGAGCGTGGCGTCTGCGGAATCTCATGAACTATCCGGTAAAGAATCGATTGCAGCTCCCCTGAGAATGGCGGCTCTCCTGCGAGACATTCATAGAGCACAGTTCCGAGAGAGTAGATGTCTGAACGGTGATCGATTCCGGTGGCAGCTACCTGTTCCGGGCTCATGTATGAGAGAGTGCCGGCGATTGTGCCTGTCTTTGTGATGCGGCTTTCCGTAGCTCCGCGGGCGAGGCCAAAGTCCATGATGCGCACCCGCAGGCGGGTATTATCCTCGCGCATTACCATGATGTTCTCGGGCTTGATATCGCGGTGAATGACGCCACGTGAGTGACTGTATTCGAGGGCTTCGGCAACCTGGATCCCAATATCGAGCACCTCGCCGAGGGTCAGGGAGCCTTCGCGCTCGAACCAGCGAAGGTTGGTTCCCTGCACAACGGGCATGACAAAGAAGAGAGAACCTTCATGTTTGCCAAAATCAAAGATGGGAACGACGGCCGGATGGTCCATCTGGGCTACGAGCTGCGCTTCGCGTTGGAAGCGTTGTTCCGTTTCCGGACTCAGCAGGGTAGGAGGGATAAGTTTGATCGCGACTTCGCGGTTCAGCAGAGGGTCGAAGGCCCGATAGACGACGCCCATTCCGCCTCGGCCCAATTCTGCCTTGATGTCATAACGATTAGAGAGAGTTTGCCCAATCATATTTTTTGCTCGGCCTAATTGCTCGGCGAGCCAGACTCCTGTGTATTTCAAACAAATCGTGTGAGTAGATGTGAGTTATCGTGAGATTGAAGTGGCCAAACAAACGATAATGCACTGCGGCTGCTACTCGATGCAGATGCGGAAGGCGTAATAATAAGGTAGTAGGTTGCCTAATACTAGCTGGCAAGCGGGGAAAACCGGATCCATTTTACTTAAGCTACAAGTTCTCTTCGGTCCTTAAGGATAGCTCGACCATCCGTTCCAGAAGTTGGTCTGGAGGCAACCCAATGAAATTCTTCAGCACTAACTCTTTCGCGTACAGTCGCACCAGGTAACGAAGTTTGAGTGACTTCTGACGCGCGGCGTAGACGAAATCACGGTGACCGTTGTTGACGACGATTACATTCCGCGTGGGATCAAACTTCGATCGCCACGATTCACCCGGGGCGCTTTCGAATGTGTAACCTGGCAGACCCGTCGATTCAATCGTTGTCGTTCCCACCTGTGGAAGTAATTCGTGCGTGACAGTGATGAGTGCTTCGGCCGACCGCTCAACATCACCCTGGCAAACTTTGACTCTCACACGCACCAGGCCAGGCTCGGCGGGCGCAAGAAAATTCACCACCTGATCGTTACAACGCTCGAGTGCGGCGTTGCCTTCTACTATTTCCCAGTTAAATGTGAGATCGGTTTCGACACGACGGCGCGACCGATCGTATGGCAACGCGCGCAGAGATCTCTGCTCACCAACGCGTACGACACTGGAAGCCGGCGAAATTGCCACACTGAAAAGTGGCCCTGCAAATTCAAAAAACTGCCGCTGCCTTCCATTTCCGGTTTCAGCACCTGTAACTGCGACTGAAGTTTCCTCACCTGAATCGAAGTTGCGACCAAAACCTCCTGAACCGCGTTGTGCACGCGAATGAATATCAAACCAGTCGTATTCTTCTGCAGGCAGCGCTAAAAATGCCTGTCGGAACGCTCGTTGGATTGTCTGCAATAGTTCTCGACTGGCCTGCTCTTCCTCAGCTCGACGCTGCGCTTCGAGCATCTCAATCAGCTTTTCCTCTAACGGAAGCAAAGCCTCCAAAAGCGCTGCATAAGCTCTGTCTTGAATTATGCCTGTACGAGTGCCCGGAGTCAGGTTAATGAAAGGCGCATCGATGTGGCCCTGAAGATACCGTGTTGTCCAGGGTGGCTTCGCAAGTTCGGCAATAGTGGAAATGTCTTCAAACACCCGAGTGCCATGTCGAAACAATGCAACTAGGTTCGTCTCGACGGGCTCGTTCATGTAAAGCTCAACATAGACGTCACCGAGTGTAGTGCGAACAGCGGGCAGTTGATGCAGTAGTCGTCCTTCGTATTGTCGCGGCTCGACGGCATACTGCTTTCGCGCGATCTTGTCGATCACTGTAATTCGCACGCCACTGGTGCGTATACGGTCGCGTAACTCGGCCGCGAGATACCACTGGATCTTCTCTCCTGAAAGCGACCGAACTCCGTCGAGTAGCCGGCTGACACGCAGCTGGGTGCCTGGCTCAATGAAGAGCGCGCGCTTGGGTTTGACCGCGTAGCCCGGATCGCCTTTGCGCATCAACATCTGCCAGGCGCGATCGTCTGCTCCGGTTGATGTAAGGGTCAGTTCCTCGCCAAGTACCCAAAACGAAAGCAAGCCGATGCCAAATTCACCCTGAAGTCCGGCCACCCCTTCTACCTTGAGTCGTTTCTTTACCGAATCGCAGATATGAGTTGCAACATAGCGAAAGTCAGGCCGACCGGCAGAATCGCGCGGAATGCCTTGCCCATTGTCTCTAACCTCGAGGTAATGGCGGCCTTCACTGCGCCCGCGAATGATCGAGACATTCGTTGCTCGAGCATCAATCGAGTTTTCTACGAGTTCGGCGACAGCCTTCAGCGGATTGGATTGCGACAGCGCGATGATGGTGATCGCATTCCAGTCGTTGCCGATCCGGAGCTTCCCCCGTTGGCTTAAACGGCCATGGGATTCGACTTTCTCAGACATAAGGTTATTGGCAAGGCCAAGTGAGCTTATCTGAGGATGTCGGTGGAAGCAATTACGCCATCCCTGACTTCTGCCCTCTGACTTCTGACTTCTGATTTCTGATTTCGAAAGGCACCAGGCAGAGACGTTTTGAGACGCGGCCAAAAACTTACGAAGGAAATTCGCAAATCAACAATCGTCAATCTGCAATCGTGAATAGCTTTGGTGGTCCCAGCAGGATTCGAACCCCGAACCAACAGATTCTGAGACGGCCACGTTCAAACGCCCAAACCGTCTTTAAGATCAAGAAACTTCTCATCACACATGTAGTTCGTCTCGTTCGTCTGAACCTTTCTCGTCCCGCTTTTGTTTTCAATTGCTACTTCACAGTCGTATCTCTTTCAATCCGCGGACGATGCGAGTGACTCAATTGTTTTTCAGAACCAAGGTTGCAGCCGCGGCAATTTGTAAAGCTATTACCTTTTGACGAGGTTTGTCATTTTCCGGCCAACCAATCAGGTTCGCGTGACGGGGTGGCGGCTCATCAGGGCGGATATCTAAACCTAATTCCCTGGCATCGTGGGCCTTTGTATCTCCGCGAGCATAAAGTGTCCGCTCTCTTTTCCTGCCAAGATCACTGCCAATCTCCCAGATGGCAGCCTGTCCCAACGCGTCGATCCGGAAGACTGAGACTGCGCCATAGCTAGGCATATACGCTTCAGTCTTGACTCGCGGTGGTTGCCGACTGAAATATCTGTTCGAGAAAATGTACCGCGTCAGCTTTTCGTTGTCGCCGACGGCTGCTTTGTGATCGTGAGGCGACTGGACCTTAGAGAACCGCTCTCTTAATGTGAGAAAGAATGACTTCAGGAATTTCATCATGAAAGACTTCTGTTCCGTAGGCACGACTTGCTCCAAAAAGCCCGGCGTAGTGAAGTTCATTGTTGGGGCCAACACTGACCGAGAATACTCGAGTCGGATTTGAATACCACTCAAAAGTGATCTCACCATCCGGTTCGGCCGAAATTTCAGGCGATGAGAATGAAAACGGCAATGAGCGGGCGAAGAGCTTTGCGTTTTCGTAAGACTCGAAAAGAACTGGCTGAGCTCCGCAGGCATCCCAATCAGAGCGACCACACTCCTCAAACACTTCGTAAAGCTTTCTATAAGTCTTCTGCAGCGAGTCACCTAGAGAAACACTCTCAACTAGACGCTCTACAGTCTCTTGAAGCAGAACCCATAAGCGCTGATGGTCAGGCCCAACCCCTGGAGTTCCGTGAGTTAAGAGAGAGCCCGAGCCGGAGAGTGATATTGCGGCAGTCGTCATCGGAAAAGATCTATGGCTTTTTCTGTCAATCCCTTGAAGAACACCCTGTTCTTCATTTGTCTGAGCTTACCAAATCGCTCTCTGATTGTAACGTCATCATGGGGCACTGATAAGTTCTCATATGCATCGATATCGAAGATCAGCGCCACGTCGATTTGACCGGGCACTTGAGGTTCAAGTGCCTGGATGACGTTTACTGACACACCGCTTTTGGAATCGTGCATTACAACCCGGGAAAGGAAAGCACTCATCTCTTTGGGCCAACCATCAGCCGTCGCAGGGGGCGCTTTCAAGTACTCTCCAGGATTTGTGAATGGCAGTGGGAACAGCATTCGATTGATATAACGAACGGCAATTCGCGAAACTTCTACTGGCTTTGCAGATGACACGTACAAGGTCCACAACCGCCAAGCTTCAGCAAAGACCTCGTCCCATCTGGTATAGGGATTAAGCCTACTGAAAGTAAACCCGTCGCGACGTAGCTGGACAATATTCTTTCCATCACTTGAAAGAAGTCGATATCCATGGATTCCTGAAAATCGCGTCGAGACTTCTGGGGCGCTTCCAAGCTCTTGTCTTATCCTCTGCTGGACGATTTGCTGCTCTTCAAACCCCGGATAGTTTTTAGCGAGTTGGGTTCGCAAGGACTGGAAAGCATCAAGTTTAAAGCCAGAGGGCAGCTTAACGCGGAAGTCTATCACCGCTTCTACTATCGGCGCTTTATCCAGGTGGGGATAGTCGGTTCCGGTTTCGCTCATTTCTTTCTGGAACCATCTCACTCGAATATGTCATTCATGCATTTGGACTAAAACCTTCACTACCGCAACATGAGGCATAATAATAGTCCGTCAAGATGGAGAGCATCAAACTACTTGAAGCCGGGCCTTGAAAAGGTATTCCGAACTCTGAGTTGGTTCTCGGAGATGAATTTTTCGGCCAAGACAAGCCGGTACATAAAGCGACGCACGCTCAGACCAGACTTGCTCTGAGGGTCCGAACGCTTTATTGCGGCGATATCTCTCGCCGCAAGTAAAACAACAAGTCCGTTGAGGGCGGTTCAATGCCAAGCTGACGAATCATGCCCACAATCTGCCCGCGATGTAGTGTCGCGTGATTGACAACGTGCTGCATTTGATCGACCAGCCGCATAGAGTTTGGGTCGCCGCTGAGAAGCTTAAACGGTAATTCAGCAACCAATGTTGACTCGTCTAATTTTGAAAGGTAATTAGCGCGCTGTTTTATGACGCCGATCCAACGCTCATCTAATGTAGAGAGGTCGGCGCACGATTCAGTCGTCCACAGCAACCACGCTTCATCTCTGGCAGGAGACCGTCCATTCCAGCGTTCCAACCAAATCCATTCAGCGCCCGCCATATGCAGCAGCGTTCCGAAAATCGATTTGTGACTGATGCCGACATCGCGTCGCAGATTTTCGTCCGACAATTTTGTGGCGGCGTTCATCGCCAGGGTATTCGCCCATTCCGTATAATCAAAGAGGTGTCGAATGTCTGCCAGGTTCATGGATGGAATATGTCACTCTGAAACGTCGCTGAGAGTGATTTTGATTTCAATTGGTGCGCCGCAGGTTCAAACCGAAACCAAACAGATTATGAGACGGTTTGAGGGGCACAACAAGGACAGAAGAAGCGAGCCTGAGCAGTATTACGGATCCGATGCCGTCAAAGTTCGCTACATCTTGCTGAATCTAAGCACGCCATCGCGCCATTTTCACGCAGTCGGCAAGTCTCGATGTTGCATTGTTTTGGCGACAGTTAGTGAGTAATTTGCCGCGCTCGGATCATTGGTATGGTGTTCTCTCTCCCAAAACTGATCATCCCACCCTGCGGCGGTACCTTGGCATTAGGCCCATGCCACACACCGGACATTCTCCTCGATCATGATAGAGCGTCTGATCGCAAGCAAAAGGGCAGGGTGGACAAACATATCCCTCGAATATCAGCTCACTTCTTTTTGCGGCGCGTAGTCTGGCGTCCTGATTTGCCACTTGCCAGACAGTGCCAAAGATCAACCGCGTGACTCGCGCCAGGTGGTCATAGTCGATCGTCTCAGGTTCGTCATGCGTCGTGTGGTAATGCTCGGTCAAACCAGTTGAATAGTAGATGAAAGGTATCTGCTGAGCCTCGAAATTCCGATCATCTGAGTTAAACCCTGGACCATCCGTCAGTTCCACACTGCTCGCCGTAATCGATTTGATGCGCTTATTGATGTCGATCAGTTCTTCTGAGAGACCCTTGGCGCCGTTTATATAGATGTAATTCTGACTCTTGCTCGGGTGCCTTAAGTCAATTCCGCCAACACCATCCATATTGATGTTCGCGACTGTCTGCTCCAGCGGGACTACTGGCTGATAATTAGTGTAGTAAGCCGAGCCGAGCAGTCCCTTCTCTTCACCCGTAAAATTGATAAAAAGCAATGAACGGCGCGGACCAAACCCTTCCCGCCTGGCCTTTGCAAATGCTTGCGCTATTTCCAGCGATGCGACAACTCCAGAGCCATCATCGGCCGCTCCGTTGAAGATTTGATCATCTTTTAAGGATGAATCGAGGCCGAGATGATCGTAATGAGAAGAGATGACCAACACTTCGTCACGCAATTGAGGATCAGACCCTTCGATAAACGCCAGCACGTTCTCAGTTTCCAGGGGATCGAACTGCTTGACATTGGTCTGGACCGTAACTCCTCTGATGGCGAACACTGAGGGCTTTAAACTTTGGTCAATCTCTCTTTTCAAATCCTCAACACTCTGGCCTGTCGAGGAGAGGATCTGGTTGGCCAGTTTGGTTGAGATCGCGTAGGTCGGCGGGAATGGTGACGCCGGGCTCAATCTGATGCGAACAGCTGTTCGAGCATTGTTAGCGGCGCCTGCGGCGGAATCGGCAAACGCGCCTTGTGCGCGTGGGCTTAAGTCTTTTACCACGAGAACTCCGCTAGCCTTGCCGGCGTTCCACAATGCTCGTCTCTTGTTGGGGAATTGGGTGCTCCACGAAGAGGGTTTGCGATCCGGTGTCGGTAACAAACTCGTCGCAGCATCAGACAGTGGCTCGTCATCAAGTATCAACACCCACCTTCCGTCAATCGAAATGCCTTTCTGTAATAACGCGGCATAGTCATTATATCCAAGTTGATCGTCAGCTATGCCGTATCCCGCAAACACAACTCCTCCGGCCGCTGGCCTTACGTCCCCATCGAGGAAATATGAGAGATCGTCCTGCTTGTCTCCGGAAAAAGTGCTGGCAGCTAGCCTACTGCCATTTAACATCACCTCAAGCTGTGTCTCTTTGGGTTCTCTCTTGTAGACAGGAAAAGTCTGAAGATAAGCCGCGGGGGAAAGTGGATCGGCAATTTTGCGGCCGCCCTTTGGGACAAGGCCAATAGCTTGATACTGAGAAGCCAGGTATTGGGCTGCGAGTTTTTGCCCGCGGGTGGTTGTCTCACGACCCTCGAATGCGTCTGATGCTAGAAAGTAGAGGCGCGAAGCCATTGATGATGCTGTTATCGTCTTCTGGTAAGTACGAACCAGTGCTCCATTGCTGAACGCGTCAGGCGTTTGACGCGCGCCGGATTTGCTGGTAGCGGAATGAGACGATGTGCCAGTACTGAGAGCGAGCACGGTAAGGGTAAGGCCGATCGAGGACAAGATGGCGAGGAAAGTTCTTCGATTGTTTTTGCGGGATCGTTTCGGTTTCATAAGTCGTTCACGTCTTAGTTCCCAGGCGTCTGCGCACTCACACTGCTTCGGGCAACCTTTACGGAGAGCGTAAATCTATTTGTCTCTCCCGCCACCGGCTCAACGCGCACGACCCCATTCCACGTTGCTCCCTTTTCATCGTTGAAGCGCCAAAGACTCTGAGTAGCTTGCCTGGTGGGATTTTCCTCAATTCGGATCCATTTGACGGCTGGAGCCCCATGGTAGGTCTTACCACTGCTGATAATGGTGTTTATGCTTTCGAGAAGAGCGGAAGCAGAATTGGCTGCTACGGACCACCGGTTTCCCCATTGATCCTCATTACCCTCACGGCTGATGGGCATCCAGCCACCTTCGACCACGTTCACGTTGTAGTTGAATCTCATGTACTTATCAGCGAGTGCTGCGCGAACAAACTTTGAGTCTGGGTCCCAGTTGTATTCCATACTGAGTGCCGCCATCTGCGCGGTACCCCTACCATAAAATCTTTCGATGACATGAAGAGCGCCATCAACTCCTGACGAGAGTCCCGCGGCAGTAATGAACTTTCCGTTATCAACAAAGCGGCGATCATCCACCACCTTCACTTTGGGAGCTGCTTCTCGCAGCATGGGGATGAGAGAGGCTGTGGTCGTCGCCTCCAATCCGTCCAGCAGACCAGTTTTTGCCAGGATAAAGGCCCCGTTGCAGACCGTTAGCACTACTTCCGCTCTTGCCGATTTCGTTTGAATCCACTTGAGAACCGCCGCATTACTCAGCTGGTCTTCCACGTCGCCGCCCGGAATTAGCAGGACATTCGGCTCAGGTGCGTTTGCCAGGCTGTATTTAGGGTTGACGCTCATGCCCATCGCCGTAGTTATAGGATCGGTTTTTTCCGAGACTGTGTAGATATTGAATGCCGGAGTGAAATCATGATTGTAGACGTGGCCAAAAGTTTCGTAGGGACCGGCGTAGTCAATAATCTGAACACCGTCGAAAATGAGAATCGCGAGGTTTCTAGTCCGGACTTTCTGTTGCTTCTCCGCCTGCTTGGTCATGTTGCTGGCCTCGGTGCAAGGCGCTTCACCAAAATCAAAATTCGCTGCCCATAGTAGCAGGGACAGCATCAAGAAAATTGACTGCATAATTCTCTCCTCTCATCCAGAATTTCGGTAATTCGGGGGTTCGTGGACTCCGCGTATACCGAAGCATACGAGGTCCGGAATTGGATGGAAGCGAGTTTGCAGTAAAGTACCCTGCGCCTGCTGTAGGTGGCGGTTGGTCGCAGTCAGTCGAAGTTGACTCGATTGGTAATGATAGTCATCTTGGGGATCAGTCGTAGTCGTTGGTGAGGAGCTGTTCCAACCGCTCCCGGCGATTGCGGCTCAGCTTTAATTCCACTCCACTCTTTAGCACCACGATGTACTCGCCGTTGGGATTCTGGTGCAGCTCTCTGAGTCGATCAGAATTGATGATCGTTGAGCGGTGAATGCGCAGAAATTTCCGCGGGTCAAGCTTCTGCTCCAGCTCATTCAAGCTGAGGCGAAGCAAGTGGGACTTGGGACCAACATGGAGCTTGATGTAATAGTCATCGGCGCCAATCCAATCCACGTCGCTCACTTGGATGAAAGTCACTCTGCCGCCTGCTCTAATCATGAATCGGCTGAGATACCTTTTTCGCAATCCGCCGATTGACTGGGCATTTGCTTTTTCGCCGAGCACAGCCAGTAGGCTTTGACTAAGCTTGCTTATTTCCCCCAGCTCGACCCTCTTCTTGGCCTGCTTGAGTGCTTCTTTGAATCGCTTGTCGTTGAATGGCTTAAGCAGGTAGTCGAGCGCGTGGACCTCAAAAGCCTTGAGGGCATACTCATCGAAGGCTGTGACAAAGATGATGGCCGGAATTCTTTCATGCTCAACCCTGGCCAGCACCTCAAAACCATTCATTCCCGGCATCTGGATGTCAAGAAAAAGTAGATCAGGACTCTGCCGGCGTATGGCGTTAACGGCCTCGTGCCCGCTCTTGCATTCACCGAGCACCTCTATCTCGGGTTCATCAGCGAGCAGATCTCTAATGGTGTGCCGCGCCAGAGGCTCGTCATCAACAATCAAAGCTCCGATTCGCTTTTTCTCCTGATTCACCTTGCTGTTAACGCCTTGTAGCCTAGGCGGTAAGGAATTGCGATCGAGACGGTCATGCCGCCATCGGCCCCGTTGCTCAGATTAAACCGGTGTTCTTTTCCATAAAGATACCTAAGTCGCTCGCTGGTATTTGCCAGCCCGATTCCTGCACTCTCTTCCATACGCCATCCAGACTCGAGACCGGGGCCGTCATCGGAAACCCGAATGCGTAACATTCCGTCGTCGCGGTAGGTATTGATGACGATTAAGCCGGCTGAGTCTTTCGGCGAGATCCCATGCCTTATAGCATTTTCCACCAGTGGTTGAAGTATTAGGTTCGGCACCAAAGCATCGAGAGTCTCTGGGCCAATCTCCATCTTGACGGTCAAGCGGTCAGAAAAACGGACCTTTTGTATGTCCAGATAAAGACTGGTGAACTTCACTTCTTCACTCAGCGGCACTTCCTGTTCGTCAGCACTGTCGAGCGCATGACGCAGCAGATCACTGAGGCCGGCAATCATATCAACAGCCGGTGCTTTTTCATTCTTCCTTACCAACCCCGAGATAGTATGCAATGTGTTGAATAGGAAATGCGGCTGGAGTTGCATCTTCAATGCCTCAAGCTGCGCCTCGGCAAGTTGGGCCTTCAATTCGGCCGTCTGTGCCTCTCGTTCATGGTATCTCTCGCGATAGTCAAAAGCGTAGCCAACACCAAGAATGGCCCAGTAAACCAGGAAGTCGAACAAGAAAAAGTTTCTCAGTTCACCTTGAAACTGAATGAGAAAGGGATCGGTATCGCTCCACACATCAAACGGCCTGATCATCATCCGCAGTGCAGTAGCGGCGGCGATGTGGATTACTGAGAGGAGTACGCCGACGGGAAAGTGAACGAGCAGACCGCGAATCCATGAAGGCCCATCGAGAGGGTAGCTGCGACCCAGGCGCAGTACTAACGGCGAAAGGCATACCCAGACATACCAGACAACCAATTGCCAGAACGCGATACGCCACCAGGAGTGATGCATCAAGGGGTTGTGACGCATCTCAAAATAGATCTGGTTGGCATACAAGAAGCTAAAAAATGTAGCGAAGCCAAGGAGGATGGCCCACCTAAGCCAGTGAATCCTGCTTTCAACGGCCCGGCCAGATTCTGTTCTATAGTCTTTGTGGAAGACGCTTCTCATCGGCCTCTCATACCCGGGATCGCGGGCGTCCTCGCCCGCCTGCCTTCGCACCTCCGGAACCGGAAGCGTTTTTTCGGGATCGCGGGCGTCCCCGCCCGCCTGCCTTCGCACCTCCGGAAGCGTTTTTCCGGGATCGCGGGCGTCCCCCCGTCCCCCTACCTTCCC
>DATETN010000099.1:0-10011 GCA_035283645.1 Pyrinomonadaceae bacterium | reverse complement strand
TTAGCTTTGCACAAAAAGTGTCTGCTCAAATGTCTTCTCTGTGCGACCTCTGTGTTCTTTGTGACTCTGTGGTTGTGTTTTCGGCGAGTTCCTTCACCACGAAGCCACAGAGGACGCAGAGGTCGCACAGAGAAAAAGCCTATTTCGTACTTTTTGTGCAAAGCCTCAACCCTTAGATTCGATTGAATGACCAATAACCAATGACCACGGATGACCAATGACCAATCGATGAATAACCAATGACCAATGACCAATGACGACGACCCTACTCTCCCCTCATCAATGGATCCAAAATGCTATCCACCTTCTCCTTAGATAGGTTCTCGTAGTAATCGAATCCAATCTGAAACATCGGAGCAGTGCCGCAAGAACCGAGGCATTCCACTAATGATACGGTGAACTTTCCATCCGGCGTAGTCTCACCCGGCTTGATGCCTAGTTTCCTGCATACATGCTCCGTGATACCCGGCTCCCCCATGATCTTGCACGATAAGGTTTTGCAGATTTGAATGTGATACTTGCCAATAGGCTTCGTGTAGATCATCGAGTAGAACGTGGCAACTTCCCAGATGTCTGTGATTCTTAGACCCAGCCTGTTGGCCAGATAGGCGACACCGGGAGGATCGAGATAACCGCGCTCGCGTTGGACAATGAACATCAACGGAAGGATTGCAGACCGCTGGACCGGATACTTGGAAAGATGACTGTCGATCTCGGCTTCGACTTCCGGCGAGAATGTCGCCATGCCATCAATCTTTACGGGCTGATTCCTTGGTTGAATGTTGGTTAACTGAGCGCTCATCTTGGTATTGCCAATTGTCGATTGCCGATTGGCGTTTAGGCGACTTTACGAGTTTCCGTTCTCGTAACACTCAATACAGTGACTGACGCTTTTCAATTGGCAATCGGCAATCGTCTCACCGATCAATCTCCCCTAACACAATATCCAGCGATCCGATGATCGCAACGACATCCGCAATCATCTCGCCTTCGACCATCTGTGGCAGTGCTGATAAATTCACAAAGCTTGGCCCACGTACGTGCACGCGTGCGGGCTTTGGTCCTCCGTTGGATTTGACATACACGCCAAGTTCGCCCTTCGAAGCTTCAATCGGATGATAGACTTCGCCTTCCGGTACATCGAAACCTTCGGCAACAATCAGGAAGTGATGAATCAAGGCATCCATATGCGTCTTCATTGCCTCCCTATCCGGGAGCACAACCTTTGGCGCATCAGCCTTTATTGGTCCCGGCTTCAAACGCGCCAAAGCCTGCGTCGAAATCTTCCGCGACTCTTTCATCTCGCGCATCCGCACCATATACCGCGCCCAGACATCACAGTCGGGCTCTGTTGGCACCTCAAAATCGTAGTTCTCGTAACCGGTGTACGGGTTTGCACGCCTGATGTCGAGATTGACACCGCTGCCACGCAAACATGGTCCCGAAAGACCCCAGTCAATCGCATCTTCTGCTGAGATCCGACCCACACCCTGCGTTCGCTTCTGGAAGATCCGGTTTCCAGTTAAGAGCTTGTGAAACTCCTCGACGGAGTTAGGAAACCCATCGAGAAACTGCTTCACACGCCGCTCAAATCCGGACGGAAGATCCATCATCAGTCCGCCAATTCGAAAGTACGACGGCGTCAGTCGTCCACCGGAGGCGGCCTCTATCAAGTTGAGGATCTTCTCGCGCTCGCGGAAGCAATAGAAGAAGACGGTCATTGCTCCGATATCGAGCGCGTGTGTTCCAAGCCAAACCAGGTGTGAGGCAATCCGTTGCAGTTCGCACATGAGAACGCGAATGGTCTGTGCGCGTTCAGGAATTTCCAAACCGAGCAGCTTCTCGACCGCCATCACGTAGCCGAGGTTGTTGCCGAGTGGATTGAGATAATCCATGCGGTCGGTAATGACAATGCCTTGCTGATACTTCTTGTATTCAAACAGCTTCTCCATCCCAGTATGGAGATATCCGATGTCTGGCGTTGCCTTTACTACCGATTCACCGTCGATCACGAGTTCGAGTCGCAGGACACCGTGAGTAGACGGATGCTGCGGACCCATCGAGATCGTCATCTGCGTATCAAGCGGACGATCCACGACTTCGAACTGAGGCGGTATGTTCAGCGTGCTACTCATCATTTACTTGAGACTATACGGTTCATATCCACGCAAGGGGAAATCCTTGCGAAGCGCGTACCCTTGCCAGTCCTCTGGCAGAAGGATTCGCCGTAGATCCGGATGACCGTCAAAAATCACTCCAAATAGATCGAAAGTTTCGCGCTCGTGCCAGTTGGCCGTGCGCCAGACCCCCGTCACCGTAGGCAGATGAACGTCTGATTCGTTAAGTAGAACCTTCAAACGCACGCGGTGATGCTTCGTAGTGGAAAACAAGTGATAGTTCACTTCGAAGCGCGGTTCCTCTTCAGGCCCACGATCAGCCCCGCAGATGTCCGCAAGGAAATCGAACCGGCCCTCTTCGCTCGATTTTAGATACGTGCACACCTCTACTATGTGCTCGCGCGGGACCATTGCGGTGACCTCCGAGAACGCTTCTGCGATCTCGCCAATCCATTGCGGATGCTCACGCTGTAACGCCGTCACCAAAAGGGACGGCGTTGCTTTCTCTTTTGAAACTGTGTTGTTCTCGTCTGGCACCGACGCAGTTACCATCCAAAGTTAAGAAGACCGACGACGCTCGTGACGCGAAGCAATAGTGTATGGCCGAACTCTCGAAGTATCGGACTCTGATGCTGTTGAGCCGTCCGTCACGGGCAATGTCCCAGGCGCAAAAGCCCGACGCGCCTCTTCTTCCGGTACGTCTTTGCGATCTCGCGCGGACTCTTTCCCGACCTTATCCTGCAGCATCATAACTGCGTGGATCAGCATTTCTGGCCTGGGCGGGCAGCCTGGAATGTAAACGTCCACTGGCACGATCTTGTCCACACCTTGCACGATTGCATAATTGTCAAACACACCGCCTGAAGTTGCACAAGCACCCATTGAGATTACCCACTTTGGCTCCGGCATCTGGTCGTAGATCCGACGCAGTACGGGAGCCATCTTGCGCGAGACTCTTCCCGAAACAATCATGACATCGGCTTGTCGGGGACTCGCGCGAAACACTTCTGAGCCAAATCGTGCCAGATCGTTTCGCGAAGATGTCGCGTTCATCATCTCGATAGCACAGCACGCCAATCCAAAGGTCGCTGGCCAAAGCGAGGATTTACGCGCCCAGTTAATTAGCGAATCCAGTCGCGTCGTCAGCACTTCCGGTAGCGCTTCAGCAATTACGTTCTCTAAACCCATAGTAAAGGTTCGATAGGATTAAGGGCGGCTCGGTTGCCCTAAATCCGAATCACGCGGCACTTCGTGCTCGAGGCGCCCTCTTCTGCATGTCTTTTAGAGCCCGACCTTCGGCCTCTGCTTCCAATCGCGCCTTTTCACTCCAGTCAAAAGCGCCCTTCTTTATCACATAAATGAAGCCTGCCAGCAGGAGCAGCACGAACAGCATCATCTCAACATAGACGAGAGTGCGCATTTCGTAGGCTGGGCCGGATAATGTCTTGAAAACTACTGCCCAGGGAATCAAAAAGATCACTTCAATATCAAATAGGATAAAGATCATTGCGATCATGTAGAACTTTACAGAAAAGCGCTCACGCGCCGTGCCCACCGGGTCCTTACCGCACTCATAGGGCATCATTTTTGTTCTGGTGCGCTTGCGCTGTCCGATGAATTGGGAAATAAAGACATTCACCAGTGCGAATCCGGCTGCCACCACGAACATTAAGAGCACGGGAAGGTAGTCGTAGAGGTTAAAGGGCATTAGGCGTTAAGGCTCCGCACCGATCACACCAATGCATTGTCGGACGCCAACGAACTGACGACTGACAACGCCTGACGAGCTTGAGAATCATTGTACAAGCCCGAATCGTAGTCGAACTGATCTAGGGTGTCAAGCAAGCTACTCTGCAAAAAATGCGCAGGAAAATTGCTGATTGACCGTGGAAAAATCGATGTGTTACCGTGCGAGTGTCCTCACGAATTTTTAAAATTACTTAATGTCTATAGAAGTGTTAAACGTTTGCTGTGATCACGGGCTTCAATACTAATGTTGAGCATGATGGCGTTGTCTATCATGTACAAACAGAAGACAAAGGTCTTAACTCCCCGCTGATTCTCTCGCTTGTCTACTCAGGCGGCGCCATTCTCGCCAGTAAGCGCACACCTTATGAAGATCTGATCGCATCAGGTTTTGACGAAGCAGTCTTGTCAGAGAGACTGAAGCGACAGCATAAGCTGATCTGTGCCGCTATTCGTGCTGGCCGCGTGGAAGAACTGAAGAAGATGACTGCGCGGGATCAGAAGGGCGCTACGCCGGAGGTTTCTTCAGCCGAACCACCTCCGTCCCAGGAGGTAGAGATTGTCACGACTCCGCGAGATTCATCACCTGTCGACGCTGATCTGATCATCGTACGTAACGCTCAGGAAGAGACTACCACCCCGAGTGTTGAAGAGGCGGCTCCTTCGACTGAGACGCCTTCATTACCTTCTGAGCAATTCATTATTGAACACTCGCTGGAGCCAACCACTGTCATTGTGGAGGAGCCGCAGGCACCTCCGCATGACGAGTCTGCTATTCCGGATGTAGTGGCTAGCGAAGAAGAAGAGCCAGTAACTAAGGGCGAAACGAAGCCCCCGATAATTACGCCGTCGACAAAATCTCGGCGCACCAAGCCTCAGGTTCAGACCGAGCCATACGTTGTCTTCGATTCGCGGAGGGAAGGGGAGCCGCGCATCCGCCAGGGCTTGAATGTCAATATCATCAACGATCAGGAGTTTCGTTCCGGTGAGAAATTGAAGCTCGGCGTGCTTGTTACTCACCGCACTGGGCGCAAACAAAAGCCGCTCCCTGGAGTTTCTGTGTCTGTGAAGATTCTTGGGACTACTTTCCGGCCGGTTATTATCTCAAAGAAGACCGGGACAGATGGTGTGGCAGTAGTGCTGACTGAGATTCCGCGGTTTTCAACTGGCCGGGCTGCAATTCTTGTGCGCGCTGCGGACGGGGCGGATTCGGTGGAGATTCGGCGTGTCGTTCGCCCGGAAGGCAAGTAGAAAGAGACTCGTGCAGATTCAACTGAACGGTGAACCGCGAGAGATTCCGGACCAGACTTCCATGAGCGACCTCATTCGCCTCCTCGATCTCTCTCAAGAAAGGCTTGCAATCGAACTGAACCAGGCAGTTGTTCGCCGTTCACATTGGGTGAACACCATTCTCAAGGAAGGTGATCGCGTCGAGATTGTGCATTTCGTCGGAGGCGGTGGCCCTCCGATTAGCGTCATGGAGCTTCACCGGGTTTAACCCGAGCGAACTGGTCATTGGTCAGTGGTCAGTGGTCCATTAGTCATGTAATTTTCTATTTCTCATTTCTCATCCCATTTCTCTCCGCGTCTCTGAGGTTCACCCTTTCTCTCTAGTTCAAGTCTTCTACGTTGCGAGATTCACCACCGAGAAGCAGAGACGGAACGGAGACACAGAGAAGGATGAAAAATGGGAAATGGGAAATTGATAAATGAGAAATGACCAATGACCAATGACCAATGGACAGGAGGATTTGGTTGAGTGGCCCATGAAGTTTGATGAGCCATCTGTTTTCACACAGCTTTAGGCGCGAGTCTGCATTTATCAATGTCACAACTCAAGAAAGTGGATGCAAAGAACGTGGTACGAACCCATAAAGGTTCATAATCATCAATCCCTATTGACTCCCTCGATTACTGTGTAAAATGCCCGCGTTCTTCCTCACAAGGCCAAATCACACAGGAGCAGCCTCATCATGCTTCGAAAACTCTTTCTACCTGCCTCTTTAGCCTGCTTTCTCCTATTGTGGCCGGAACTCACACGATCCGATTCGACAATTCGCCGAGTCACTTTCACAACCGAAACCTCATTCAACTTAAACCCCGCTGTCAGTGGCGACGGTTCGGTAGTCATCTTTGAGTCTTCGGCGGATATCGCGGGGGTCGGTGGTGAACCCCGACTGCGGATCATTCAAGCTGCTCTGGGAATTGAGCAGCACCTCTACATACAGATAGCCCGGAGTCGGTCTCCAGGATCATCCATCACAAACGACGGATCAGTAGTGTCGTTTGCTTCCACGGAAGACCTGCTTGGACAAAACCCTGATCGCAATTCCGAGATCTTTCTTTACCACAACGGTGCATTGCAGCAGGTCACGAACACGGCACCAGCTAGCGTGGAAGCACGACTTTCTGATGGCAACTTCCAGCCAACGGTGAGCGCTGATGGCCGGAAGATCGCATTCCGGTCCAATCGAAACCTGACCGGAGCCAACTCAGATCTGAATACCGAGGTGTTTTTGTTCGAATCGGCCACTCGCACTCTCTCACAGATTACCTCTTCAATTGGCTCGAACGGCATCTTGCATGCACAGATGAGTGGTGATGCTACTCATCTCACCTACATCCAAACCGAGGCTGATCAACACGCTCTGTTCCTACAGCACTTGGCCAGTAGTACCAGTGTAAGAATCGCTGCCGATGTGTACCCAACGTCGCTCTCGCAGTCTCGCGCGGTCTCTAATGACGGCAGGCGGGTTGTATATGTGTCAGCGACTGGTCCAGATCAGACGCAGGTCTCATTGTTCGACGCCCGAGCGGGCGTACCCCGCCAAATTACTTCTCTTGCGACTCGCGCTGATGACGTTCCTCTGAATCCCACGATTAGTGGCGATGGCAGACGGATCACTTTCGCGACGCGACGAAACGTTCTTGGCACTAACAGTGACCGAAGCGTGGAGCTCTATCTTTATGACATTTCCACCGGTAGAACCGAGATGTTGACCAACGCACCAGCCAACGCAACTGGCGAGGTCGTTTCCTCGCTCAATTTTGATGGCCTCGCAGTTCTATTCAACTTTCCGCGAGTGATCTCCGGAGATGTCTCCGATGATCGGCATGCAAACAATTCTGAGATCTACAGCATTAGGCTATCTGAGAGACCTGCGTTCGGAGAGCTTCAGATAGTGAATGGTGCTTCCATGGGCAGAGAACCT
Organism: Pyrinomonadaceae bacterium; assembly: GCA_035283645.1. Taxonomy (GTDB): domain Bacteria; phylum Acidobacteriota; class Blastocatellia; order Pyrinomonadales; family Pyrinomonadaceae; genus PSRF01. The sequence continues at coordinate 2,936 of DATETN010000099.1, read as the reverse complement.
GAATCTGACAGTGCTGTGGCCCCTGGCAGCATCGCAGTTGCAATAGGCACCAATTTGTCAGATGTTGCTGTTCAGCCTGTCGCAACTGAAAGAACCTTTCCGGACGCACTCGCAGGCACCCGCGTCACTGTAAACGATCGCAGCGCTGAATTGCTCTACGTCTCACCAGGTCGAGTGGGATTTGTCGTGCCTGCTGACACTGTGCTCGGAACTGCCGAAGTAGTTGTGCGAAACAGTGACGACTACCCCGCGAAGGGTCTAATTCAGATCACCTCAGCCGCACCGGGTATCTTTACGAAAAACGGCGATGGCAGCGGTGCTGCAATCGCCATTGATGCAGCTACACACGCGGAGTCGCCACTCGATCCAACCGACGGCCGTTTGCGATTAATCTTGTTCGGAACCGGTATTCACGGGGGCACCGATTTCAAAGCCAAAGTAAATGGGCAGGAACTCTCGGTTGAGCGGGTAAGGGAGATCACGGAACTAAAAGGATTGGATGAGATTCACCTGGTGGTGCCGCAGTCGTTGCGAGGGCTCGGAGCGGGGACATTCAGCGTACAAGCTAACGGTCGGGAGAGTAATCGAGCGCTGATCTCACTCGGCGGTTCGGCGTTGAGAGACATAATGATCAACGAATTTCTTGTAGACCCGCCCGACAATCTGGCGGGGGACGCCAACCGCGACGGCATTCGCGATTCCTCACATGATGAGTTTGTTGAGCTGGTAAACACAACCACCCGCGATCTGGATCTGACCGGATACCAGTTGCTGACGCGTAGCTTGTCCAGCAACAGTGACGTAGTACGACATCGGTTTCCGTCAGGAACCGTGTTCCCAGCCGGAACCTCAATCGTTGTCTTTGGAGGCGGGAATCCGAATGGAGACGATCTGGAGTTTGGGAAATCTCAGATCTATAAGGCATCGACTGGTGGCCTGGCTCTGGGTAACTCCAGCGGTTTGCTGACGCTGAAGAATGCCACCGGTGAGCCTGTGGCTTTTCAGGCTTACGGCGTCGACACGGGTCTGCGAGGTGATCAAAACCAGTCGTTAACTAGATATCCAGACGTTACCGGGAGTTTCACGGAGCATCAACAGGCGAGTCCAGGCATTCTTTTTAGCCCCGGCCGGCGAGCCGACGGTGAGCCCTTCCTTCCGACGCCTCCGATAAAACGAATATTGGTTACTCCCGAATCCATCGTTTTGCCGATTGGACAAGAGATCAGATTTTTAGCAACCGCGCTCGACAGTCAGGATGCGGAAGTGCCGGACGTGATTTTTAGGTGGAGTTCGAGTAACACTGCGGTGGTTAGTATTGATCGAGATGGAATCGCGAAGGCATTAACATCAGGTTCGACGTCCATTTCAGCATCTGCGCGAGGTGTCGAATCACCGGCCTCATTAGTGATAGTTCCGACGCCAACCCCTACTCCTATTGCTACTCCTACGCCTACTCCAAGTCCCGTCCCTTCGCCCACAGCTTCACCTTTGCCCAGCCCGTCACCTTCACCATCTGCAATGCCGGGACGTGTCGTCATTAGTGAATTCCGCACGCGTGGTCCGAGTGGCGCCAGTGATGAGTTTGTAGAGCTCTATAACAAGAGCGATACGGCGGTTGATATCAGTGGCTGGAGAATTCGCGCTTCAAGTAGCACTGGGACGATTAGCACGCGACTCACCATTAATGACGGGACTTCGATCCCGCCTCATCGACACTTTCTTGCAGTGAATTCCCCAGGGACTGCTGGTGGCTACAGCGGGGTGATACCAGGAGATCAAACCTACTCAAGCGGCATCTCGAACGATGGAGGTATTGCCCTGACTTTGCCTGACAACACAATTATCGATCAGGTGGGCTTGAGTACCGGATCGGCTTTCAGAGAAGGAACGCAGCTTGCGCCTCTTGCGAGTGATGCAAGTCAGAGTTACGAAAGAAAACCCGGCGGACCGCTCGGCAGTACACAAGATTCCTCGGACAACTTCAGCGATTTTCTTCTCCTGACACCGAGTGATCCGCAGAATATCAATAGCCCACCAGTACCGGATCCGAATGCAACGCCAACGCCAGTTCCCACTCCCAGTGCCTCCCCGACACCGACACCTACGCCAACGCCACCCCCGACTCCCACACCGGCTCCGCTACCTTCGCCATCCCCAGCCTCTCCGCCAAACATTGTCATAAGCCAGATCTACGGTGGGGGCGGAAACTCCGGTGCTGCATTTCGGAACGACTTCGTCGAGATATTTAACGCGGGTTCGCAGTCTGTAAGCATCGCTGGGTGGTCCATTCAATACTCAAGTGCTACAGGAAGCACGTGGTCAGTGACAAGCCTCACCTCTATATCACTGTTTCCCGGGCAGTATTACTTGATCCAGCAGGCGTCGGGAGGAAGCAGTGGCGCGAACATACCTGCTCCGGACGCAATCGGTTTGGTTGCAATGGCTGCGACAGCAGGAAAGGTGGCGCTGGTAAACAACACCAGCGCCCTAACGGGCAGCTGTCCGAATTCCAGTGACGTGGTGGATCTGGTGGGTTATGGCTCTACGGCGAACTGCTTTCGTGGAGCGTCAACGGCTGCTCCGAGTAACACAAACTCGGTTCAACGAAAAAATGGTGGGTGCACGAACTCACAGAACAACGCAGCGGATTTTTTGGCGGCGCCTGCTACACCCCGCAATAGTTCTTCAACCGGGAATCTCTGTTCGACCGCCATGGACGTTCACTTTTGGCCCGAAAAGAATTGGTCATTGGTCATTTCTCATTTCTCATTTTCCATTTGTTCCACACCACTCCCGACACCATACGCTTTAGAGACTGTGTCAAAAACCTGTACACGAACCAACAACAAAATCCTACACACGGCAGTGTGTAGTGCTTTTCAGATCCTACCTACTAGACGGACGCCACCCCTTCTCTTATCTCAAGGTTGCCGACT
>DATETN010000098.1:0-34949 GCA_035283645.1 Pyrinomonadaceae bacterium | reverse complement strand
AATTTGTGCTCTTCCGGGCAAGTGTACAACTTCGATGTGGGGCGTTGCTGCACGGATCCGCCACCAGTTGTTGACTGTGGGTCAGTCGCGCCTGAAGAAGGTTGCCCGTACGATCATCAGGTAGACTGTGGCTCTACGCCGCTTCTCATCGACATTAATGGTAATGGCTTTCAAATGAGTAGCGCCGCCGATGGAGTTTATTTTGATTTTGACGGTAATTCGGATCAGGTACTAGAGCGAATATCTTGGACTGCTCGTGGCTCAGACGATGCCTTCCTCGTACTCGACCGCAACGGTAACGGCTTGGTTGACAGTGGGCGGGAGCTATTTGGAAACTTCACTCCGCAGCCTGCATCCTCAAGTCGGAATGGATTTCTAGCACTTGCCGAATATGACAAGAATATTAAAGGCGGCAACGCTGATGCGATGATTGACTACCGAGACGCCATTTACGTTAGCCTTCGGCTATGGCAAGACACAAATCACAACGGGGTTTCTGAGCCAAATGAGCTTCATTTACTTTCCTCTCTGAATATTCACTCAGTTTCCTTATCGTATAAAGAATCAAACCGTACTGATCAATACGGAAACAAGTTTCGTTATCGTGCGAAGGTTGGAGAGGAAAGCACCTCATCCCTTAACCGATGGGTTTGGGACGTGTTTTTAGTTCGTCAACCTTAAGATACAGACCGTCCGTGAAAATTCTCCGTTGACCGTAAGGTGCCCTCTCCGACTCTAACTCAACCAAACTCTCAGGGGACACGCGGCCCAAAATTTCCTTCCCCTCTCTTTCTTCAGAGGCTGCCCAAGCCCATCTGACGCCTCAGTCCCCGATATTCCTCAGCTGTGAGCAAGTCGCGTCAGCAGCAGATCTAGAAAGACGCGATAACCGCCCTGCTTGGTGACATCCCGAACTCTGAAACGCACCGACTCAGGTTCAAGCCACAGCGTTAGCAATTTGCTGCGCCGTCCTGGCCCGCTCACCGTTAATCAAGACGATGCTCATGGATTTCGCTGTCCTCCTGAAGTTCGGTTGGGTTTTCGTACCAAGTCTTGATCGCAGCCAGCCATTCGCCGTGGCATTCCCTACAGATTTCGATCACGCCACCCTCGAGACGAAGGCTTTTGAACGGCAGCACGCTCGGGGTGTCCGTCTTCTGCCGCACAAAGCCGATGTACAGCGAGCGTAAGTCACTGTTCTCCCGCCGGCATCGTTCACAGGTTGGGCGACGTTCAGTCTCGGCAACGGTTGGAGGTTGTCGGCTCACTTATGCGGCCCCCAGCTTTCGCTTCCTGGGCGCGTACTCTTCGCCAGTTGGGCGAATCTTCACGCTGTCAAAGAACAGCCAGCCGTGAATCAGGCACCACGAACCCGCGTTTAACGGAACCGGATGCCCTAAATCAAAAGCGTTCTTCATGCGGCACTTACAGCGGCCTTTTCGCAGCACGGTAAACTCGGCAGGGTTTCGCCGCATCAGCCGCAGTTCTCGTTTCAGTCCTTCAGGCATTGGGTCCATCAGTCACATCCTGTCCGTCACTACCGGCTACTTTCGATTTAAACCGATCAAAGACGCGTGTTCGGCCGCTTCTCCGTACTCGCGGTCACGCACCCCAACCTCACGCGCAAACGCTAAGTTCCTGGTCAGTCGATCCGCTTCCTCCGGTATTCCGGCTTTTGTCATGCGCCGCTGAAACGATTTTTGAAGTTTGACATCGCGTCCATTGGGCTTTCCCCGGTAACTCGCCGGGCTTTTAAGTGTGCATAGGGTGTGCAAGCCGTCACCCACTCAGGTACACTCACGAGCCACGAACAGCCAGTTTTGCAGTTAAACTGACCATCCCGAACACACCCAGACATAGGGCTGACAAATGCTCGATCTCAATTACGTGCGCGAGAACCTCGACCTGGTCCGAGCCAAACTGGCCACGCGTGGCCTGGGCCCGGAGGTTCTCAACGAATTTGAAAATGCTGATGCGGCGCGCCGGCGCATCATTGCTGAATCCGATCAACTCAACGCCAAGCGCAATCAAGCCAGCCGCGAAATCGGCGCGCTAATGAAAGACGGAAAGCGTGACGAAGCCGAGACTGCGCGCAAGGAGGTAAACGAACTCAAGGCTCGAATATCGGTTCTGGACCAGCAGCGTGACGAAGCTGAAACGCGAATGCGGGACATGCTCGTCGGGCTTCCGAACCTGCCACACGATAGCGTCCCCCAAGGCAAGAGCGAGGAAGACAATGTAGAAGTTCGCCGCTGGGGTCAGCCACCCGTGTTCAGTTTCACACCGAAGGATCACGTCGATCTCGGCAATGCACTGGGCATACTGGATCTAGAACGAGCGGCGAAGATCGCTTCTGCGCGATTTGCGATTCTGAACGGCGCCGGGGCACGTCTGGAGCGAGCTCTCGTGAATTTTATGTTGGACATTCAGACTCGCGAACACGGCTACAAGGAGACGCTGCCACCTTTCATCGTGAACCAAAACTCGCTGTTCGGCACTGCCCAGCTACCAAAGTTCGAGGCGGATTTATTTAAGCTGACCGACGACCGCGGGCTCTATTTGATACCTACTGCCGAAGTACCGGTTACCAATTACCACCGTGAAGAGATTCTCGATGCCTCGGAATTGCCGATGCGCTGGGCAGCGTACACCCCATGTTTTCGTTCAGAGGCTGGCAGTTACGGGAAGGACACTCGCGGCGTGATTCGACAACATCAGTTTGAGAAGGTGGAACTGGTCAAATACTCGCTTCCGGAAAACTCTTACGAGGAGCTCGAATCGTTGACGCGGGATGCTGAGGTGATCCTGCAAAGGTTAGGCCTGCATTACCGGGTAGTGGCACTATCGACTGCTGATTTGGGTTTTGGATCTGCTAAAACTTACGACATCGAGGTTTGGCTACCATCACAGAACACGTTTCGCGAAATCTCTTCGTGTTCGAACTATGAGGCCTTTCAGGCACGGCGCTCGCAGATACGTTTCCGCCGCGCCGGAGGAGGAAAACCCGAATTTGTGCATACGTTGAATGGCTCTGGCCTGGCGATTGGCCGTACCTGGATCGCAGTATTGGAGAACTATCAACAAGAAGATGGATCAGTGGTCATTCCGGAAGCGCTGAAGCCGTATATGGGAGGGATGGATCGAATTTCGTGACAGCAAGCCGAGCCACAGATGACGCGGATGAAACTGATCTGAGGTCAGAGGTCAGAAAATGACCAATGACCAATGACCAATCGTGACCAATTTTCCATTTTCCATTTCTCATTTGCTTAAGTCTCGACCCTTGACCTCTGACCTCTGACCTCTGGTTCAGATCCGTGTCATCCGTTTAATCTGTGGCTCACCGGACGCGCAGGTCGAACGGCATCAAAAGCATCGAGTCGCCAGTCTTCATCCGATCCAACAGGGCCATATAGCGAAGCGCGCGTTGAGCATCCTCAGGTAAAGAAGCAAAAAGCGCTTGCTGCTCTCTGGTCTTGGTTTCAGTGGCTTCGTCGTCACCGCTGTCCATTGAAAGCAGTTGCTGTAGGATGGTGCGCGGATACGGAAGAATCACGCGGCGCACTCCCTTGTCAGCGGGAATATTCGCGAGTTCCCTTGCCACCTCAACGGCCCGATCCAATCCGCCAAACTCGTCGATTAGGCCGCGGTCTTTCGCCTGACCTCCCGTCCAAACTCTTCCTTGCCCCACCGAATCGACATATTCGACCTCCTTACTGCGACCCTGCGCTACCTTCGGAATAAACTCATCGTAATAGGTCGATTTGATCCACTCTTCAAACTTGGCCCGTTCTTCAGGCGAAAACTTCTCAGTCTCGCGAAACATCCCGGCATGCTTTCCGCGCAGGATGTATTCGTTTGAGATTCCCAGCCAATCGTAGAATCCACGCATGACGGGCTTTCCGGCTACGACGCCGATCGACCCGGTGATGGTTGAGGGCTGGGCAATGATCTTGCTTGCCGCTGCCGAGATGTAATAACCGCCTGACGCGGCAACGTCACCCATAGAGACAACGACCGGCTTCTTCTGTTTCGCTCCTTCAACAGCATGCCAGATAATATCGGAAGCCAATCCCGACCCACCGGGGCTATCCACTCTAATGACAATTGCTTTTACCGACTTGTCGTCCCGCGCATCGTTGATGGCTCGCACCATTGTGTCGGAGCCAATTGACTGACTCCCGGTGGGACTGTTCTCGGAACTCCCTGAGCCAATGTCGCCGGTCGCGTAGATGACCGCAATCTTCTCTCCTTTGTTTAGCCCAAGCGAGTCCGAATCTACTCGCCGATAGGACGATCCGGTAACAACACGTAACTGTTCGGTCTCCTTGTAACCAAGCAGCGTCTTGATCTCCTTCTCAAGCTCGCTCCGATAACCGATACCATCAATCAGCCCGGCATCCTTCGCTTGCTTAGCGCTGTACGGTGCGTTGTCGATGATGGCGCGCATCTCTTCGACAGACTTCCCGCGCGCTTTTGCTATGGTCTCGACATAGCGGTTAAAGAGATCGTCAAGCAGCGAGTTGATGTATTCCCGATGCGCCTCGGACATGTCTTTGCGGGTGAACATATCCCCGGCGCTCTTATATTGACCGATTTGATAGATATCGGGGTAGATGCCCAGCTTGTCGAGAGAGCCACGGAAGAACATCACATCCGCGGCTAGACCGTTGATAAAGAGTTCTCCAGGTGGTGCCACATAAACTTTGTCGCACGCACTCGCGATGTAGAACTCCTTGTTCATCCCGTACTCCAGGTAGGCGTACACGGGCTTGCCTGAACTGCGGAAGTCGGCGATTGCGTCTCGAATCTCGTCAGATTTGCCCCAACCAATGCCCGACATATCAATCTCAAGAAGAATGGCCTTGATGCGGTTGTCGACCTTGGCTTTGCGGAATTGCAACACCAAACTCGATAGAGACTGTGTGGGAGCGCCGAGAAGCCTTCGGAAGGGATCGTCGGGAACATAATCAGGTAACGTGCCGGAAACTCGTAAGGCGAGTACGCTGTTGTCGCGGATGGAGGGGGCTCCCTGTCGAAAGGCTGCTACGATCAGCGCCAGGCCGATCAAGCCAACAAGGATCAGTCCAACCACAGTACTGGTGATTATTAGAACGGCCTTTCTGGTACTGGACATCGCCATAACTGTATCTGCCTCAAAAACTTGGGGATGGGAGAGTTCTGTTAATTCTCCTGTCGTACTTACGCTTTTTCGCCGGAAAAGGTTTTCTGGAAGGGCTAAGACTTATCTTTTTACAACCTGATCCCAAACGCAGTTCTGTGATCTAGCAACTACTGGGCTCGGACTATCCAACCACCACCGAGGACTTCATCATTGCGGTAAAACACCGTAGCCTGACCGGGCGTAATCGCTCGCTGTGGCTTATCAAAAAGCACTCGAACGCGGCCCTCAGCGGTTGGCGTTATTAAGGCCGGGGCCGCTTCATGCCGATATCGGATTCGCACGTCTGCCCTGACTGGCCTGTTCGCGGGATCCGAGTTAATCCAGTTCACACCCGCTGCTGTAAATCCACTTCCAAGCAACTCCTCTTGCGGGCCCACCACCACTCGGTTTTCCACAGCGTCAAGCGCGAGCACATACAGGGGTACTTCATTAGCAATACCAATCCCTCTTCGCTGCCCGATCGTGTAACGATGTATCCCTGTGTGCTCACCAATGACTCTCCCTCCCTTGTCCACGATCTGCCCCTTGCCTGGTAAGCGCTCCGATTGGCCTTCAATTTCCAGATACCGATCGATGAAGCCTGAGTAATCGCCGTCTGGGACAAAACAGATCTCCTGGGACTCGGCTTTTTCAGCGATGGCCAAACCCTGGCCACGAGCTATATCGCGAACCTCCGGCTTCGACATCTCACCCAAGGGAAACATTGCCCGAGACAATTGCTCCTGCGTCAACTCCCAGAGAAAGTAAGACTGATCTTTATGCAGGTTGCGGCCGCGATAAAGCCGGTATCGGTTCTGAAGCTCGTCAAACTCAACCCGGGCGTAGTGACCTGTTGCCACCTTTTCACATCCGAGGCTCGTAGCCAAACGATCCAGCGAGGCAAACTTTAGACGGCTGTTACATGAAACGCACGGTATTGGAGTTTCACCCTGCAGATAGCTCGCCACAAATGGCTGCACAACGTCTCTTTCAAATTCCCGCTCCAGGTTCAGAACGTAAAATGGAAACCCGAGCTCTTCGGCAACACGTCTGGCGTCGTAAACATCATCAAGCGAGCAACAACGCGAAGGCAGAGGCTCACCATTCTCGTCGACGCTAATCCCGCGACGCTGGTTCCAGAGCTGCATGGTGAACCCAACCAGCTCGTGGCCCTGCTCTCTTAAGATGGCCGCGGCCGACGACGAATCAACACCGCCACTCATTGCTACTGCTATTTTCATTGCAACACTTTCGAAACGCGGCCCTCTTATGGAACCTCATTCGGAACGCGGGCGTCCTCGCCCGCACTGACAGCCCCCCAATACTTGCTAAGCCAACACGAAGGTTAAGATGCTAAACTACCTAAGTTAAGCATACCGCGAAAGCTCGATTTGTCAGAATGCGGGAGGTAACCGAATGCGGGCGGGACGCCCGCGTTCCGAAGAGTGCGTCCAGAAAATGATGCCTGAGAGAGCGATTGAAGAATTTCGAATTGTGGCAGAACCATACTATCTGCCTGTGGACAGAGAAGTAGAGTTGTTTGAAGCCGCACATGCGGCGCGTTTGCCGGTGATTCTTAAAGGGCCGACAGGTTGCGGCAAAACTCGCTTCGTTGAACACATGGCTTGGCGCCTTGAAAGACCTCTCATCACTGTCGCCTGTCATGAAGACCTCTCTGCAACCGATCTGGTTGGACGCTTCCTCCTAGAGGGTGAAGAAACCGTCTGGCATGACGGTCCACTTACTTCTGCGGTTAGGCATGGCGCGATTTGCTATCTGGATGAGGTGGTCGAGGCCCGCAAAGATACCGTAGTAATAATCCATCCGCTGACTGATCACAGGCGGCGCCTTCCAATTGAGAAGCGCAGTACGATTCTCGAGGCTCCATCGGACTTCATGCTGGTTGTCTCTTATAACCCCGGGTACCAGTCAATACTTAAGGAGCTGAAACAATCGACACGACAGCGATTCGTCGCAATCGACTTTGATTACCCGCCACCAGAATTGGAAACTGAGATCGTCACCCGCGAAGGCGGAGTGGACGAAAGTACTGCGCGCGACCTGGTTCTCATTGGTCAAAAGGTCAGAAACCTACGTGGGCATGGATTGGAAGAGGGAGTTTCAACGCGCCTCCTGATCTACGCTGCGCAGCTAATCGCGCTCGGCATTCCACCAGTCCTAGCGGCCGATGTTGCAATGTGTTCTCCCATTACGGATGATCGGGAGCTGCAGAACAGTATTCGGGAGATCGTGACGACAGTCATTTAGCTCTAATGCGGCCTCAGGACGAAGACAAGGAGCGCGATCGACACCCATCGATTGACGATTCCCAACAATCTACTGCTGACCGACAGTCGGTTTTGGAGTTGACTCGGGGTCTCGCACGTCTACCCCTGGATAAGACGGCAGCCGCGGTCGAAGTAAGCGCAAACATTGCGGGCGTTTCACTACGTGCCAGCGTAGAGTATTTACGCGCTGCGCCTGAGGCGGGTGAAGTTCTAGCTGCCACAGAGTTGCGTTCATGGGGTGAGCTCGGTCGCAGGCTCGCCATGAACGATCCCGACGCCGCGGTCCGGTTCTTTGCCACCGGAGTCCACGCCTTCAAAGGTTTCCCGCTATCTGCTCTACCATCAGTTTTCCAGCTTTGTACACGACAGACGATGTTATCGGCTGACATCGCCACGGCTACGTTTCAGAAGCTGCCGGCACTCGCTAAACAGATCAATCAGCCGGACATCCTCGAAAAGATTTGTGAGATCGGAGCCGACATAGCTCGGCGGTCGGCAAAACACAGTGCGGAGTTTCTCGACGCTGCACCGAACGTCCTTACTTTTCTGCAGCGTTTCCAGAGCAAAGAGATATTGTCACAAGCAATCGCACTGACGTCTGCTTTTGCCGCCAGGGCAGGGGGCATCTCATCTGAGGCCTGGTCTTTTTTACCAACTGCACTAGCGGAACTAGCCGTCAATGAGGCCCACCGCCTGCTTGATGCAACTGGCGTATTCCTAGAAAGAGGAGGCGGAGTCGCGCTGCAGGTTCTACTTTCAGGCGGCGATGTTCTTCGTCTGACGCCGCAGTTGTTCGAAGAATGGCTTCGGGCGGTTCACACCGTCGCCGAACAAGGCAATGCGACCCTCGTCGCATTCGTGCGAAGCAGTCCAAGGCTCCTGCGAATGCAGATCTACCAAGCTGAAGGGAGAGGTTCTGTTGAAGCGCTCAGACGCGTACTAGCTTTGACGCGCGAGGTCGCCCTTGTCGATGGTGAGGCCGCACTCGCGTCATTCCGCTCCAGCGCCGCGGCCTTACGAAACGTCTCAATTGACCAATATGAAGAGTGGGTGCGACGAGGCTTATCTGAAACACGTAACGATCAGCGGGCGCGACGTAGTTTTTTTGCACTTGAAACGCGCGGCAGCTACGAGGCTTTACACAGTGCTGACGGTGGAGTATCCCTTGAAACGATCGAGCACGTCTTGAAGCTCTATGTCGAAGGTCTAACCGGCCGAGCAGTCGAGGTCGCGTCACTTGGCACTGTGCCGCAAGAGGCTCGCATCAATGATGGAAGGACGATCCACCTCCCGTCCAAAGTAGGAGAGTTTGGCGCCGTGGATCTAGATTTTCGACTCTACAAAGTGCTGGCGGCCCATGGGGCAGGCCAGATCGAATTCGGCACACATGAACAGGACACCACCTCCCTGCGCGCCGCCTACCGAGCACTTGCGGACATTTTTGATCCTGAAAACGTTGATGCGCTCGATGCGTTTGCTTTGAACGGGTACATAAACGATTTCAGTAGTTCACAGCCCTCAGAACCATGGCCTGAAACCAATAGCCGGGATCCACTGCCCGGCCACATTGATTACCGCACGGTACTCGACCTTTTCCCGCACCGGCAGCTGGCCCGCCAGATATTCGGCACCCTCGAGAACGGCCGCATCGAAAGGTTGTTGCGCGCCAAGTACCGAGGCCTGGTACGCGATCTCGACCTTGTTCGCGGACATCTTCGGAAGCGCCGGCCACGTATTGCAGAACTGCCGGTTGCTCTCGCGCCCTTCGAATTGCTGTTTCAGATCGCAGTGCTCGGCGGCGCCGTTGACGATGCCCGAGAGTATTACCGTCAGGCGGCGACTGAGCTTGAGACAATAGTCAACGACTATCTTTCCGCCACGTCCGCCACCGTCGCCGACACGCTGATGGCGACAGCTCGCGTGTATTCGCTATTTCAGTCGCTCACTCAATCGGACGACGAAGCCCAACAGGTAGAGACACGCGATGAAGAAACAGACAGGGAAGACGAAGAGCAACTAACGAGCGAAAGAATGGATCGCCGGGCTGAGCAAAGGCCGGAACATCGCGATGCGCGTGAGCTTCTCAACGCATGGAATGATCCAAATCAGGATGGCGAACCGGATGACTTGGCCGGAGCCGAGTCATGGATGGACAGTCAGACTCCTGAACAGGCGCTGGAAGAAGGAGAAGTCGCCTACAACTACGACGAATGGGACCGCGAGCTAACTGATCATCGTATCGGCTGGTGTCGTGTCGTCGAAAAACAAGTGAAAAGTGGTGGTCGTGAATTCGTGGAGCAAACACGTGAACGTCACCGGGGCGTGATCTCTTCAATACGGCATCAGTTCCAATTGATGCGGCCCGAAGATCTCACACGAGTAGCAAATGAATTGGATGGGGAAGAGTTCGATCTCAACGCCGTCGTCGACTATGTCATTGATCGTCGTGCAGATGGACATCAATCTGAACGACTGTATGTGAAAAGATTTCGCCGGCGTCGTGACGTGGCTGTTTCCTTCTTACTGGACCAATCATCTTCAACTGCGCGTACGATCGGACGACACCCGCTGCAACCATATACAAGACCAGGGCGACGGATTATCGAGATCGAAAAGGAAGGACTGGTGTTGATGAGCGAGGCCCTGGAAGCAGTTGGTGATGTCTATTCAATTAACGGTTTTACATCCGAGGGTCGGCGCAACGTGAAGTTCTATATCGTGAAGGACTTTGACGAGCAATATACCGACGAGGTGAAGCGCCGCATCGGTGGCATTACTTATCAAAACAACACGCGCTTGGGAGCTGCGATCCGGCATGCGACGGCCCGGCTGTCGACTCGGGAAGCAAGAACACGTTTGTTGATCGTACTCAGTGACGGGCGGCCTTACGATCACGACTATGGTGACGCACGCTACGCTCGAGAAGACACCCGTGAAGCGCTACGTCAGGCAAAAGCTGAAGGTATTACTCCGTTTTGCATCACGATCGATCGAGAATCAGAAGCGGAGTTGCGGGATCTTTACGGCGAGGTGGGCTATACGATCATCGATGACGTACTATCTCTTCCAGAGCGGTTACCTGGAATTTACCGAAGACTGACGACTTAGTTGGGTTTTCCAAATCCCCCGCCACCAGGTGTTTCAATTCTCACGCGATCTCCATCATATAATTCCCAACTTCCTTTTGCGGAGATCTCTCTACGTTTTCCTCTTTTGACGACAAAGTTGCGTCCAGCCTTTCCCGGATCGCCTCCGGCTAGCCCATATGGTGAGTGCTTCCTCCGATCAGATAAGATAGACATCCGCGCGGGAACCAGACTCTCAACCTCACGCACCACTCCGTCACCACCGCGAAAAACACCAGCACCACCGGAGCCTTTACGCAGCGAGTACTCGCATACTCGCAGAGGGTACGAGTACTCAAGTGCTTCGACCGGCGTGTTCAAACTGTTGGTCATGTGAGTGTGAACACCACTCAGCCCGTCCTGCCCCGGCCGAGCTCCCATCCCTCCAGCTACCGTCTCGTAATAGGAAAACTCGGCGCCGGTGCGCGCATCGATGCCGCCAATCGTCAGATTGTTCATCGTGCCCTGACTGGCTGCAGGAATGCGATCCGGCAGAGCATCGGATAAGGCGCGAAACAGCACATCAACGATTCGCTGCGAAGTCTCAACGTTTCCTCCAGCGACCGAAGCCGGAGGAGTCGCATTGACAACAGTGCCCAACGGAGCATGGACTGCAATCGGTTCCATCAGTCCGGCGCTTGCCGGCACATCTGGGCCCAGCAGACAGCGGAAAGCGTAAGCGACCGCCGAAACGGTTATTGCCTCGACTGCATTGACGGAACCAATTACCTGCGATGCGGTTCCGGTGAAATCAACTGACGCCTTATCTCCTTTGATTCGGATACTTACACAAATCCTGATTGGTACATCAGTTATTCCGTCATCGTCCAACACATCTTCGGCGCTGTATTCGCCATCGGGAATGTTTCGAATGGCGTGGCGCATCAAGCGTGATGAGTAAGTTATTAAATGAGCGGCGTACTCGATTGCCTCAGACTCACTACGACGGGCCACTATCTCAATCAGTCGATTTGCCCCCGTGGTTAATGAGCCGACCTGAGCGTGAAAATCAGCACGCCTCTCGTTACTGCCTCGAACATTGGAGAGGATTAGTCGCAAGACATCTGTGTCGAATTCGCCAGCGCGCAGCAGCCGGATCGGTGGAATTCTCAACCCTTCTCCATAGATATCAGTAGCCAATCCCATTGAACCCGGAGTGCCACCACCGATGTCAGCATGGTGAGCTCGATTGGCAACGTAAAACAGGGTTTCAGGTCGGCGCGTGCGTGATTGGACCACCGGCATCAGTAGCGTGACATCAGGAAGATGGGTTCCCCCGGCAAATGGATCGTTTAGGGCTACCACATCCCCAGGTTCAAGGCGCAGCGTCCTCAATGCAGCTGACACAGCCATGGGCATCGAACCAAGATGAACCGGCATGTGATCTCCCTGCGCAATGACTCGGCCACCTTTATCGAAGACTGCGCACGAATAGTCGCGGCGTTCTTTGATATTTGGTGAGAACGCTGTCCGGCGCAGAGCAATGCCCATCTCTTCCGCCACGGACGTGTAGAGGGCGCGGTAGATCTCTAATGTAGTTGGATCAAACATGTCTCGGAGCGCGGGCCTTCCCGCCAGCAATTACAACGCGCCTACCTCGACTATCAAATTACCGTACGAATCAACCCTCGCCTCCGCACGTGGCGGAATCAGCGTAGTGGCAGAATATTCAGTAACTATCGCGGGTCCCTTCACCCTAGTACCCGGGGTTAGCTCGGCTCGGTCAATAACTGCGCTCTGGTAACTCCGTTGCCCAAAGTAAGACAGGACAAAACCTTTCGACCTTAAGCGATGGGATGACTTTAATCGTCGCGGTGGGCGCTGCTTCAACAACCCGCTTGATCGCAAGCGGAGACTCACAATCTGAACCGCATTATCTTCTTGCACATAGCCATATGCACGTTTATGGGCCCTGTGGAACGCGCGAACTAAGTTACCAACGGACTTAATCTCAAGTTCAAACGACTGACCCAGATATCGCATTGCAACAAAACGCTCGTGTCGCTGTCGATCTTCAGCAAACCCTTCGTTCCTAAGTGCTGAGCGTACGCGACGCTCCATTTCGCCGAATACGCTGTTGAGCATCGCTTCGCTCTTGCTATCAGCCAGAAGCATAACCGTTTGGCTTTTGTCCTTAACTACATCTGCAGTCAATACTCCGATTGCAGAAAGGGCGCCACCCGAAGGTGGGGATACAACTCGCGGAATCTCGAGAGCTCTAGCCAACTCAACCGCATGCAGTCCCCCCGCGCCGCCGAAAGGGATCAGGGAAAACGCCCGTGGATCGAACCCGCGTTCGACAGAAATGTGACGAAGTGCACGCTCCATATTTGTGTTAACTACGGATAAAACGCCATCCGCCGCTTGGACCACGTTAATTTGTCGCCCAGCGGCTGTGCTCATCTCGGAGGCAAGTTGTTTGAGAGCCGAAAACGCCCTTTCATGATCCAGTGGAAACTCGCCTCCCAACAACCCTCGTTTGCCAAAGTGGCCCAAGACCAAATGCGCGTCTGTAACGGTGGGAACCCTTGATCTGCCATAACAGGCGGGACCGGGATCGGCGCCTGCTGATTCGGGTCCGACACGCAACGAACCGCCTTCATCAACCCGCGCGATTGAGCCACCACCGGCGCCAACCGTGTGGATATCCAGCAACGAAACCGCCACGGGCATACCTGCGATCGTTGCTTCATTTGTCATGCGCACGCCCGCTCGCTCACACAAAGCAACGTCCGTTGAGGTGCCGCCCATGTCAAAAGTGATTAGGTCGCGGTAGCCTGCGACCGCGACAAGTCTTCTGGCCCCTACCACACCACCAGCAGGTCCGGAAAGAATCGTGCGCACTGGTTCATCGGCGGCAGCGGGCGCGGAAATTACACCGCCCGACGACTGCATTACCTTTAATCTGGGGGCCGTTGCTTCGAGAATCTTCAGGTACGCCCCCATCAGCGGTTGCAGATAGGCATTAATGGTCGTTGTGGAAACCCGTTCATATTCGCGGTACTCCGGAAGGATGCGATGGGAGACTGACAGCGGTACGTTTAAAGAATTGAGCGCCTCCGCAATTCTCTCCTCGTGTTCTGGGTGGAGGAACGAGAAAAGCAGACAGATCGCAATTGAATCCACTCGAGCCTTTCTCAGGCTTTTAATCAAACGTGGCAGTTCACTTTCATTCAGCTTGAGCAACACTTCTCCGGAAGCACCGATTCGCTCGTTTACACCAAAGCGCAATTCGTCACCGACGACTATTCCTGGTCGTGACGCGTTCAAGTTGTACAGCTCGGGTCTTGCCTGCCGGCCGATCGCGATAACGTCTTCAAAACCTTTCGTAGTTATCAGTGCCGTGCGAGCCCCGCGGCGCTCGATAAGCGCGTTCGTGCCTACGGTGGTTCCATGAAGCACCTCAAGTTTGTCGACTTGAACTCCTAAGGTTTCGGCAATTCGTTTTAGACCAGCAATGATGGCCTGCGACGGATCTCCCGGCGTTGAGGGCAGTTTGAAGACCTGAACTTGGCCTTCGGCGTGAAAAACGAAATCTGTAAACGTGCCGCCAGTGTCCACTCCAACGCGCAGAGTTGAAGGCACATGGGTGGCTCGTTTCATCAATTGCAAGTTTCTTAGCGGAACTTACTGCGAAAGTATGGATTGGGCACAACCCGTCCGGTTCGATTCTCGTGCGGCATCAAGCACCAACTGAGCTCTGTAACCATCTTCGAAATCGGCGGCGCCGTCGACAATTGTCTTCTGGTTACGCAAAGCCTCAACAATTGCGCATGAAAACGCTGCGAAACCTCGGGACCAACTTGCTGGACGCATCCCCGGAGCCATCGGATCTTGATGAACTTTGCACGGACGCCAAGCGGCAGAGCCGGACGGCGAATGCCAAAGCTCGCCGGTCTCCTCGACCATGAGCGAACCAGTGCTGCCATAGACTTCCAGGCGGTTCTCATGAGCACCGGATTCTACGACTGAAAGAGATGCGAGTCCGGTAGCGCCGCTGGTCCATTGCGAATCAGCAAAACGAAACATCAGTCTCGCTTCGTCGTCTGAAGTTACCGCACGTTTCGCACCGGATGATTTATCTAGTCGTTCAGCAATGTGCGTCGAGAGCATACATGTAACTTGCGTAATTTCGGCGTCTAACAGCCACCTAAAAGAGTCAATCACATGTGAACCAATCGCCCCGATTGTCCCCCCACCCATGTTCTTATCAGACCACCAGTCCCAGGGCTGATCAGGAAGCCCACGATAATCGGAACGAAAGACGTAGTTACAATGACGGACGATACCGATAGTGCCGTTGCGCAACATGGACCGCATCATGCGACGACTCTTTAAAAACCGGAGCTCGTGATCAATCAGATTTAGTGCGCCGGCTTTGCGTGCTGCCGCGAACATTGTCGCAGCTTCATTGCTGTTCATCGCCATTGGCTTCTCGCAAAGCACGGACTTGCCGTTCTCTAGCGCCGCCAACGTCATTTCCAGGTGCAGAGCGGGAGGGGTCACTACGCTCACCAAATCCACATCGTCGCGCTTCACCAGTTCACGCCAATCGCTGGCAACATTAAGAATTTCAAACTCTTTAGCTACCGCTTCAGCGTGCCCGCGATTACGACTGGCGATGGCAACTACTCGCGCCCCCATACAATCCCTAAAGCCGGGAATCTGAGTTGTGCGCGCAAACCCGGCGCCAATTATTCCAATTCCGATCTGTTTTGAATTAGTCACCGCAAGAAGGTCCCGTTTTGAATTTTTAAGAGCATTTTGGGTTCGCAATGTTAGCACCGCTAGGTCCACAACTTCGCAGAGAACTGCAGGTCAGTTCTGACATCGTCAATTGATTAGCCTGACTGGAATGTCCAACTCGTGAAATCGACTCCGAAGTTTCCTTATAAGATTCTCTCTCCGGGTTTCCTCGACTTGTCCCACGGATTGGCCACATAAAGCTGCCCGGTATGAACTTCAAAAGCTTCCAACAGCGCTGTCACTGCCGGCAGCTTGCTATTTTCAAACTCATCTACGCTTCCCTGAAAAGCAATACGCCCCTGATCGAGCAGGATTACCTTTGTTTGGGGAAGCGAACGGTTATCTTTTACCTCTAGGATAGCAACCTCGCCGCGATCGTCTGTTACAGCTCGATACCTCGCTAGGTAGGGAATCTCCTGAAGCTTTTTCGTGACGTAAAGGGACGAGACGTGGTTTATGTCCCGGGCTCGAATAATCAGATCCAGGATCTGCACCGCCACTATTGGATCCAAACTCAGCGTTGGCTCATCGAAAAGCATGATCGATGGCCATCCAATCATTGCCCTGGCGATCTCCAGACGTCGCTTCATACCACCAGACAATTCTTCCGGAAATTTGTCGCCTTCGTTCTCCAGCCCCACAAACTTCAGCACTTCCCGAACTGCCTCGTCTACAGCCGATTCCGACCACCCATGCTCTTGCAAGCGATACGCGGCATTGTCATAAGCGGAGTATCCTGTAAAAAGTGACTCTTCCTGAAAGACCATTCCCATCGAGCCTCCGCGAATTGCCAACAACTCTGACTCGTTGAGATTTTCGATTTCGCGACCGTCGATAAAGATCTTCCCTTCGTCTGGCCTTAACAACCCAATGGCGAGTCGCAACAACACAGACTTTCCCGACCCCGAGACTCCGGTAAGAAAAATCATCTCACCCTGTGAAAGTGTGAAGCTGACATCAACCAACACAGGGTAATCGTCAAAAGAGACTGAGACGTTTCTAAACTCAATTATTGGAACTGACATACTACTTTCCTTTGCGGACTACTTCTACTGTGCAATGGGCTCGCGCCACAACTGCTGCCGAGACGCTACCCAGAACAAAACGTTCGAACCGATTACTGAAACCCGTAGATCCGACGAAAATCGAATCCGCATTCCAGTCTTCGGCCGTCTTAACAAGCACGCGCTTGGGATCCCCCCTTTTCACTTCAGTCGTCACCTTCCACTCGGGCCTATTAAAGAGGCTGGCTCCTTGCATCAAAATACTCTTGGCCCAGTCCTCCTCTTCCTGGTTTGCTTCTTCAACCGTCGGTAGAAACGCCTCAAGCACACTGGGCACGAGTGGATTGTCAACAACGATCAGCTTGATTTCACTATTTGGTGGCCAGAAGCGGGTGGCAACCTCCCCAGCGGCTGCAAGACTTGGCTCTGACCCATCGAGTCCCACAACGATGCGCACAGGCTGGTCGGGCTCTTCTACGCGACCACGGGCAACACGCACAGAGCAACTGGCCTCAGTTAACACACGTTGCGATACGCTCCCAAGCACAAAACGACCCACCGCTGTGCGCCCATGCGAACCAACCAATACAAGATCCGGTTGCCACCTATCTGCTTTGGCAATTACCTCCCAAGCCGGCGAGCCATAGGACGCTTCCGCTGTGACCTTCCACTTCGGATGGTTCACTTGCACTCGTTGGCGTGCCCTTTGAGACAATTCGTTTGCCTCTCTCATTGCTTCGGATCCCCTTGCATAGGATTGTCGTAATTCTGCAGGCACGTTAGGTTCATCGCCTTGCTCGAGAATCTGACTTACGGTGGCTGGGGCCGGCGGTAACCACACCTCGGCCACACTTAGGACTAGGGCTTCCGCATCCGGTGGTAACCCGGCACGCTGTAGATCGTCTAAGGCCGCCTCAGCGCAATCGGAGCCGTCGTAAGCAATCAAGATTTTCCTTTGTGTCATACATCCTCCGGCAAGTTGTTCTATTCAACCGCAACAGCCATACCGCAATAACGTGGGGAAGCGTCCCAGTGAAAAACTATACGCGTCAGAAAGCGCCTTAAGAATGCGAACGTTCGCGCAGTTCTGTGGGTGAGTTTGCACACCCATTAGACCCCCCGAAGCTAAATGAGGCGTCTTCGACCGGCATAATATTGCGCTGAAAAAGAGTGTACAACAGCGGTCATTCGAGAGGTTATGGAACGACTAAGATCGGAACTTGACGCCGGTAAACAGATGGTGCCTGGCCCAAGCTTACTGCCCGACGAAAGGAACACATATGAGGTTCGATGTGGCATATGCGGCCGAATCAGTTATGTAGACGAATCAACGTTAAGACGCGATGCGGGCACAACTGTTGCAGCGCAGCATTGTGATGATACCGTAGCATTTAGCCTCAGATGATATGACAAATCACGACCGAAATCAGAGTGCACCGGCCAAAGCACGTCCGCCGGGAGGGCATCGAGACGGAGATGTTGTCCTTCGGGATGGCTCCACGGTTCGAGTGCGAGTGATGTGCACAGAGGATGAGGGCGCCCTATTCGGGCTTTTTCGGTCACTGTCAGACGAATCACGATGGTTCCGATTCTTCTCGCCCGGCAAGGACTCTGTCCTTGCGGCTGAAGCGCACCGCGAATCTGACCTCGACTACGTAAGTCGTTTTGGACTGCTGGCTATCTCAGGAGTGGACGAGCGAGTTGTGGGGCACGCTTTCTATGCGGCAATTTCAGAACAACGAGCAGAGGTTGCCTTTGCCATCGCTGACGACTTCCAAGGACGGGGACTTGGTACCATCCTGCTCGGTCAACTGGCGGAGATTGCCACCGCCAATGGGATTCAGATCTTCGAAGCGGAACTGATTGCTTCAAATCACGCGATGCTACGAGTGTTCCGTGAATCAGGCTTTCATATCGAGGTCTCTGCTGAGGCGGGCCAACTGCGCGTCACGTTTCCGACTTCTCTTACTCTTGAAGCCATTCAGCGGTTCGAGGATCGCGAAGCTACAGCGGCCGTAAACGCCCTGAAACTGTTCTTCAATCCGCGTGCAGTAGCCGTTATCGGTGCATCTCGCGAACGAGGAACGATTGGCGGTGAGATCTTCCACAAGCTGATCAGTTATGGCTTCCAGGGTCCGGTATATCCCGTGAACGCACGTGCCCCGGTTGTTCAATGCGTGCCCGCCTACTCCTCTATCCAGGACATCCCTGGACCAGTAGATCTCGCGATTATCATCGTCCCTGCAACAAACGTCGTTGCTGCCGCAACGGAATGTGGCGAGAAAGGCGTTAAGGCTTTGGTAGTTATCTCGGCAGGGTTCGCTGAAACAGGCCCCGAAGGGCAAGCTCGCCAAGCCGCACTCGTGCGCGTATGTCGTGCCGCAGGAATGCGCCTAATCGGACCGAACTGCATGGGTATTGTGAACACCGATCCGGCTGTAAGTCTCGACGCAACATTTGCGCCAAATGAACCGTCGCGAGGGCGGATCGGATTTTCTTCACAGAGTGGAGCGCTCGGACTTGCGATAATGGATTACGCGAAATCACTCGGATTAGGTCTCTCGACGTTCGTCTCAGTTGGGAACAAGGCCGACATCTCTGGTAACGATCTGCTGCGCTACTGGGAGTCTGACCCGGGAACAGATGTGATTCTTTTGTACCTCGAGTCGTTCGGTAACCCTAAAAAATTCTCGCAAATCGCTCGACGTGTCGCTCGACGAAAGCCAATCGTGGTGGTTAAGAGTGGCCGATCAACCGCCGGTGCTCGGGCCACATCGTCCCACACGGGAGCGTTACTTGCCGCGTCCGACGTGACGGTTGACGCTCTGTTCAGGCAGTCAGGGATAATAAGAACAGACACTTTGGAAGAACTATTCGACGTCGCTTCGCTCCTGGCGGATCAGCCTCTACCTCCTGGCAAGCGTGTTGGGATCATTACGAACGCAGGTGGCCCTGCCATCCTTTGTGCAGATGCCTGCGAGGCCAGGGGTTTGGAAGTCCCACTGCTCACCGTCGATACGATGCAGAAGCTGCGGGCATTCCTGCCCGAGGGAGCAAGCGCAACCAACCCGGTGGATATGATTGCTTCTGCTTCTGCAGATGACTACCGCGAGGCTATTCGAATCGTTGCAGCTGATGAAAGTGTCGACTCCATAATCGTCATCTTCACGCCCCCACTTGTTACCACCTCGGAAGACGTGGCAAACGCCGTCGCTGATGCGGCGGTGGAACTGAAAGGCTCCAAACCCATAGTGACGGTCTTTCTGGCGAATCGTGACGTATCTTCGCAACTACGCAGGAACGAACTTCGAATACCGTGTTACCGTTTTCCTGAAACAGCTGCAATAGCACTCGCAAGGGCTGCACGGTACGCCGAATGGCGAGAACGACCAGAGCCCGTCCCGGCTACATTTAGCGATATTCGTCGTGACGAGGCTGCGGCGATCGTCGCGGCGGCGCTGGGACGAGGCGATGGCTGGTTAACCCCAGATGAAACCTCCAGTCTCTTCTCGTGCTATGGACTGCCACTGGTCGACCAAAAGTTGGTCTCGACACCACAAGAAGCCGCCTCGGTGGCTGCCGAGTTTTGCAGTGATGTTGCACTAAAAGCTGTATCGCCCAGCATCATTCATAAAACTGAAACAGGCGCGCTACGACTCGGTTTACGAGGCGCAGACCAAGTGCTGGAAGCCGCACAACAGATGCAAGCGTCGCTTGCGCAGCTTGGTCATGTTGTGATTGGCTTCGTGGTTCAGCGAATGGACCGAGGCGGCGTTGAGATGCTAGTTGGCGTGGTCCATGACAAGCAATTCGGCCCCTTGGTCGCTTGTGGAGCTGGTGGGACGCAAGTCGAGTTGCTCCGGGACGTATCACTCAGTCTGACACCAATTGCACGTGAAGACGCGACACAGATGATTCGAAGACTAAAGACCTACCCACTGTTGACTGGCTTTCGAGGTACACCACCGAGTGACGTTTCGGCACTTGAAGATGGGTTGCTCCGCGTCAGCGCAATGGTCGACGACATCCCCCAGATTGCAGAGCTCGACTGCAATCCATTTGTGGTTCATTCAGAGGGCGCAGTGATTCTTGACGCACGGGTCAGGGTCGCTGCAGCCGATCCGCGACCTTTATTAGGCGTGCGCTAAAAACCTGCTCCATGGGTCAAAAGCCCAACACCGCTGCGAGAAACTGCTCACTTCCCTCCTAAAAATCGCCAGTAAATGGGCAAGCAGGAACTGGCACGTTGAGTGCTGCCAATTAATTCCGTAGAAAGGCGTTCTTAGTGAAGGAGGTTCGTAATGTTGAGTACGCGTGAAATTCCACGCAATCAGTGGCCCGAATTCTTTAACGAGTTCAGTCGGACGCATGAAGGATGTGGTGTCACCCTCGAAGTCTTTGGTCCGGACATTGGCGATCAGGTTGAAGAGAAGAGCTTTTTCTTATCTGGAGTTGCGGCTGAGCTCAAACCCAATGGCGACAGGATTGAGATCATGCTTGGTGGTAGCCCTGAACGCCATTTAACACACGTAATCAGTACCCCAACGAATGTAGGATTTGAAAAGGGCATGACGGGAACAAAAGGTGCTCTACAGATCAAGTCTGCAGACGGCACAACGGCGTTATTGCACTTGCTCTAGAGGAATTTTTAAGGATGGGCGCGCCAGGATCCTGAGCGCCCCATATCTCTGGAGCGCGCGACTAGGCGCATCAGTATTTGGTTAGCTTCCTGCAATTTCTCTCCGGGGCAGGATGGAAGTATGCAATCTCGCAGCAGGATAAACCGCAGGTAACAGCGGTGAACCATCCAGGCCAACAAGCAGGTTTCTGACGCATCGACTAGCCTCGTAAAATCGGGATTCAGATGGTTGGCCAGACGAGCACTAGTCGCCGAGAGAGGATTTTTGGAAGCAAGCACGGTTGTGAACGACGAACTGTGGAAAACCCCTCAAAACTGAGAAATACCCCGCAGTATTACAAACCGAAGCCACCATAAAACTTAATGGAAATCGATAATAGAATGGAGATACCGAGTGGAACAATTGATGCACAGTGACGAATTCAAGAAGGGGAGATCTGCCAGCAAAAATTCAGCTGAAGAGGCAATCATGAACACACTCGCAAACATACCTACAAATGGAAGACCGATCACGGACGGTGCGTTGATCTGGAACCGGCTCCATTCCGAACGAGAAGAGATCTGCACGGCGCTGCTTAAGGAGCGAAACGATGATGCTGACCTCGATGAAGGCGGTCGGGAAGTTGAGTTTAAGCATCGCGAACTACTGCAGGCTCGTCTGCGGCAACTTGACGATGCGCTTGATCGCGTGATTTCAGGAGCATATGGACACTGCAGCGATTGCAATAGTCCAATTGAGGCGCCGAGGTTGACTGCGGACGCGGCTGCAGCATTCTGCATTGAGTGCCAACAGTTTTCAGAATGTGAGCATCACTTTCGAACCTTGTAGGTATCAAGCTGGTTGCGCCAAGGGAACCCGAGATGTTGAAAATGAAAGCAAACGTTTTTCATGGGAAAAATGACATTCGTGTGGAGGAGGTCGAACGCCCACGTGCCGGTTTTGGAGAGGCCGTCATTCGTGTAACCCTGACAACCATCTGTGGGACCGACCTTCATATCCTTCGAGGTGAGTATCCGGTCAAGGCTGGGCTGATAATCGGGCACGAGCCTGTTGGCGTTATCACAGAACTGGGGCCTGGGGTCAGCGGATATGAGTTGGGTGACCGCGTTTTAGTGGGGGCGATCACTCCCTGCGGTCAATGTAGCGCATGTCTATCCGGTCAATCCTCTCAATGCGGCCACGGCGGCGGTTACGAAGCAATTGGGGGCTGGCGCTTTGGGAATACCATAAACGGAGCTCAGGCTGAATATTTGCTGGTTCCAAACGCCCAGGCAAACCTCGCGAAAATTCCAGCTAGGCTGAGCGACGAACAGGTGGTACTACTTGCGGATATTGCTTCCACAGGATTTGGCGGCGCTGAGGCAGGAAATATCCGGATCGGCGATTCAGTTGCGGTTTTCGCACAGGGGCCGATCGGGCTATGCGCAACGGCAGGTGCAAAACTTCTCGGCGCCAGCTTCATCATCGGCATTGACGGTGACGAACGGCGGCTAGAGATGGCAAAACGAATGGGAGCAGATGTGGTGCTTGACTACCGTCAGGTTGACGTGGTTGCCGAAATAAAGCGGCTCACAGGTGGTGGAGCGGACGTGACTATAGAAGCGCTGGGCACGCAGCAGACCTTTGAGAGCGCATTGCGATCGCTGCGACCTGGTGGCACGCTTTCAAGCCTTGGTGTGTACTCCGGCAAATTGCAGGTCCCATACGATGCCTTCGCTGCCGGGTTGGGAGATCATCACATCGTGACCACACTATGCCCTGGTGGCAAAGAGCGCATGCGAAGGTTGATGGAGGTTGTGAGGCGCGGACGGGTAGACCTCACACCGCTTTTGACCCACAGCTACGGTCTGAATGGAATTCGCGAAGCATACGAACTTTTTGCCGAGCGAATGGATGGCGTGATGAAGGTTGCTATTCGGCCTTAGACCGAAATTCAGTCCGCAAGAAAGGCAGCTCACTTCGAGCTGTCTTTTGCTTTTTGGGGGATAAAGGGAGGCGGTAACTAGACTAGTCGGGCGACGCTCCTGGGGACCTTTTCACTCTCTCTTACAAACGCATCTTGCAGTGTTTCGAACTGTTCTGGACTCAGGATAATTTCGGGCCACTTATACACCCGCTCTTCTTCAAGCGCCGTGTGGGCTCTCAGCTTTTCCGAAACGGCCAACATGCGTGCTCTGATCTCGCCTATTGACTCAGTTACATCGCTCGCGGGCTTAGTGTTCGCGAGGAGTTCTCGCAGAATCCTCAAAGCCTGAGATAGCTGGTCAACCAGGAAGGTGTGATCGGCGCGAAGTTGGTCAACGGCCGCCTTAGCCTCCTCAAACTCAGGCAAATTATTCTTACCAAAAATCTCTCGAGGAGCGTTCAGGATGGTGGGAAACAAACAGACGTTCTCCGCCCTGATGTGAACAGCGAGCTGTCGCCAAAATAGATCAAGCAACTCGAACGACCACTCAATGTCCTCTTTTTGCAGCAGGATTGCGAGGTCTCCCAGGACCTCGTCCATTATTCGGTGATCGCTTTCGAAGTTTAGTGGCAGCATAACTATTACCATTTTGATCTGAAGCAATGCTCGTTCCCTGGAATAATGGCCCCGAGGACGTGTGATAAATGAGACGACTTAATGCAGCTAGTGGGGGACTTTCCACGGTCCGACGAGCGATCTTTCGCAGCCGAGCTTTCGGTACCCAACTAAAGCCTTTGGTCCAGGCAGCAGTCGCCTAGCCACCACTGCGGGCGAGACTCCCAGATCAACCGAATGGACTGCTGTCGGATCGAACCAACGGGTGTTCGGGCCGTACAGACAGTTACATCACCATTAGCCTGAATTTGAAGCATTGTGAGCGCACTGCAGAGCAACTGGCGCTCGTGAGCCGCGTGCGCCTGAGTAGCAACACGAAGGGCCGCTGGGTTTTGAAAATAGCGAATCATCGCCTCCAATTGCTGGTTGGTGTTTTTGATGGGCAGCCCCTCCGCCTTTAGGTCTATCAACTTATTTACAACCGTAGCGGCGGTAGCCGGATTCTCGGGCCAATTTTCGCTATGTGAAAACCACTCCCGATCTTCTTCCGTGTTGTAATTCTGCTCAATAGGCTGATAGAAGATCTCTAACTGGTTCTGATGGGCAAAGCGCGCCACGGCCGGAGCCTCATCCAAATTGTGATTCATGATCACGGTCTTCAGCCGAATGTCGAATGAAAGGCGCTCTTCGTCCTTGATGGCTCTTAGGGTCTGGATGGACTCAAGGGTCTTTTCAAAGAACCCTTCCCGACCTCGTATCATGCTGTGTGTTTCGCCGATTGCGTCCAGCGAGATTGTGACGCGCGAGGGACCGCTAAGAGCCAAGTCCCTAATCTTCTGTTGGTCTTTCCAGTACCCGTGCGTCAAAACCTCGATATAAAGGCCGAGGGCGCTACCGTACCTAACAAGTTCGATAGTTAGATTGTTCAACAGTGCCTCGCCACCCGAAAATACGACGTGTACTGGACCGAGCCAGTGCCGCAAGTCGCTCAAAACTCTCTGCCATTCTTCGAGGCTTGGGCGTTCTTCAGGACCCTTGTTCTTCCAGATGTCGCAGTGTACGCAACGCGCGTTGCACCGTTCGGTCAACAGGAAAGCTACAGTTGCGGGCCGGCAAAGCGACGCCAGCCGGCCCCCCGCTGCCGTTCTTAAACGGTAGTTCACGGTTTCGTGTAGGCGACGGCGAATGGTATTAACAGTATGCATCGGTAACCGATCCCGCGCTTGAGTGGCCAGTGCAACTGTTGATCCAATCATCAAACTCGGAAACGGCTGCTTTCATGGTTCGCTGCAAATGCCCGAAAAATACCTCTGCGGAATATTGCCACCTCCGTTTCCAATATTGGGTTGTATTTCGCACTTGACTCGAATTCATGCAAGGGCTTACTTCTGATTTACTTGTCTTGCTAATATAATGCGCAAAAATGCTCTGTCGCCCCAAAATGACTAGGCAGCAGACAGAAAGCGAGCCCCTTCCGTCCTGAAAAATACCAAAGAGAAGATTCTAGTCGTTGACGATGATCGCGCGATCCGCTGGACACTTGGCGAAGCCTTGCGTAGTTGGAGTTTTGTTCCCGTGGAAGCTGGTACGGTGTCCGAGGCCCTGGCGCAATTCGCAGCGGAATCCCCCGCTGCTATTCTCCTGGATATCGACCTCCCCGATGGTTCTGGTTTGGACGTCTTGAGACAGATCAAGGCGGACAGGCCCGAAGCCGTCGTGATTATGATTACTGGCAACGTGTTAATTGACAACACAATCGCGGCTCTTCGTGGCGGAGCATACGACTTCATTAGCAAGCCGATCAGTCTCGAAGAGTTACGGGTAACAATTCGTAATGGACTCGAAGCTCATGAGTTACGACGAGAAGTAGATCAGGTTCGCCGCGAACGCGCGCAGCAATTTGCCTTTGAACAGATCGTTGGTCAATCGCCCGCAATGCAAAAAATGTTGTCGCTCGCTGCTAAGGTTGCGGAAAGTGAAGTTTCTTCAGTTTTGCTTCAGGGCGAATCGGGCACCGGGAAGGATCTCGTAGCGAAAGCCATTCATTATGGTTCACGCCGAGCGGAACGTCCGTTCGTGGCGATTAATTGTGCGGCTCTCCCTGCCACCTTAATCGAGTCAGAGCTCTTTGGTTATGAGAAGGGGGCGTTCACCGACGCAAAAGCTCGAAAGGAAGGCTTATTCGAACAAGCGGAAGGTGGAACACTCTTGCTCGATGAGATAGGTGAACTAGAACTGTCTTTGCAGGCAAAGCTCCTTCGTGTTCTGGAGGAAGGCGCATTTCGTAGAGTCGGCGGGCTGAAAGACATTCCGCTCGACGTGCGAGTCATTGCGGCTTCAAATCGAGATCTAAAAACTGAAAGTGAGGGCGGGAGGTTCCGCCTGGATCTATACTATCGACTATCTATTATTCAAATCGACATCCCTCCACTCAGAGATCGAGGAGATGACGTGTTGCTCCTGGCTCAACACTACATAGATACTATTGGCTCTCGGTTGAAGTTGAAGCATAAAATTACAGGGCTTTCCCCGGAAGTCATCACTGTATTTCGCCGTTATTCATGGCCCGGCAATGTCCGTGAGCTCAGGAACGTAATTGAACGTGCTTTGATACTCGAGGACAATGAAGTAGTAACAGCTGATTACTTGCCAGGTGGCTTAACGGGTCAACCTTCTGTTCGGACAGGCTCTTGGTCGGCCGGGGATTCGACCTCGGCCGTTCAGTTTCTCCTGCCCGACTCAGGGATTTCACTTGAAGATGTCGAGATGTCATTTGTGAAGCAGGCAATTGAACGATCTGAGGGGAACCAGACACGTGCAGCTGAACTTCTGGGCATCTCTCGCGACCAACTACGCTACCGTTTGAAGAAGCTCGAAGTCGCCGAAGTTGTGACTGGTGAGCCCTCTCAATAAGCACCCCGATGATCTCTTCTGACCCAAAAATTCTCTACACACGGGACCTCAGTACCGAGGAAGCATTAGAACGATCACTAAAAGAGCTAGCGGATATTAAGTTTGCCCTTGATGAGTCTGCGATTGTGGCGATTACAGATCAGCGCGGAGTCATAAGCTACGTTAATCACAAATTCTGCGAGATCTCGAAATATTCGGAAGCTGAGCTGCTCGGCCAGGACCATAGAATTATCAACTCCGGCTATCACCCCAAAGAATTTATTCGGGGCCTGTGGGCCACGATAGCTAGCGGTAAAGTGTGGCGGGGCGAGATCAAGAACCGCGCTAAAGACGGAACATACTACTGGGTAGACACGACCATCGTTCCGTTCCTCAGCTCAGAAGCTAAGCCGTACCAATATATCGCCATTCGATACGACATAACTGAGAGGAAACTTGCCGAAGAACAAATTCATCAGCAGGCCGCACTGTTGGACCAGGCGCAAGACGCCATTATGGTTCGCGACCTAGAGCACAACATTCTTTTCTGGAACAAAGGGGCCGAACGAATCTACGGCTGGAGCGACAAGGAAGCGGTCGGTCGCAACGCCGTCGAGGTCTTGTTCAAGGAACCGGGAATGGCAAACGTTGCGCGAGAGGAGCTCTTAAAAAAGGGCGAATGGCGAGGCGACATCACACAGCGTCGCCGTGATGGGCAGGAAGTGATTGTTGAGAGTCGCTGGACTCTCGTGCGTGATGAAAAAAACATACCAACTTCGATTCTGGTAATCAACACCGACATTACAGAAAAGAAAAGGATGGAAACCCAGTTTCTGCGCGCACAACGCATGGAGTCCATTGGGACTCTGGCCGGGGGCATCGCCCACGACCTGAACAACGTTCTATCACCGATCCTGATGGCTATTGAAATGTTGCAGATGAAGGTCAAGGACGAAAGCTCGCGGCAGTTACTCGAGATATTGCGCAGTAACGCTGAGCGCGGCGGCAGCATGATTCGACAGGTGTTGTCTTTTGCCCGCGGCGTCGAAGGCGAACGCGTTTCAGTTCAGCCCAAGCATCTGATCAAAGAGATAACCAAGATCATGCAGGAGACGCTGCCCAAGTCGATCGAAATCGCGTATCACATTCCGAATGATCTGTGGATGATCTCGGCCGATGCGACTCAAGTTCACCAAGTCTTAATGAACCTTTGCGTCAACGCCCGCGACGCGCTGCCTCATGGCGGAACCATTACGATAAAAGCCGAGAACGTGTACGTTGATGAAAACTACGCGCGTATGCACCTAGAGGCAAAACCGGGCCGCTTTGTAGTGATAACAGTCGCAGATACCGGCACCGGCATGCCCCCAGACGTACTGAGTCGAATCTTTGAGCCCTTCTTTACGACCAAGGACATGACCAAAGGCACCGGACTGGGTCTTTCAACCGCGCTAACAATCGTGAAGAGTCATGGAGGCTTTATCAACGTTTACAGCGAGACGAGCAAAGGAACCCAATTTGCGATCTACTTCCCGTCACAAGAGACGGAAGAGTTTTCGGCTCTGGGTATTCCAGATACCGATCTCCCTGTTGGGCACGGCGAGCTGATCTTGATTATCGACGATGAAGAATCGATCCGGCATATAACCGCGAGCACCCTGGAAACATTTGGCTACAAGGTGTTAACGGCTGCCGACGGTACCGAAGCAATTCCTCTCTACGCCCAGAGGGGTGACGAAATAGCGGTGGTGCTCACCGACATGCTGATGCCGTTCATGGATGGACCAGCAACAATTCGTGCGCTGTTTAAGATGAATCCGAAAGTGAGAATCATCGCCGCGAGTGGTTTGACAGCGGGTCATAAGCCAGGGGAGGCCTCGCTTGAAGGTGTAAAGATTTTTTTAACCAAACCCTACACGGCAGAACGTCTATTAAAGGCTCTTGCCGAAGTTCTTAAAGGTTAGTTTCCCTTCCCATTTCGTCCAAGAGATTTTTTTACGCTACCTGCCATAAATATGGGGCCATATCACCCCGGATGGCAAAGTTGTTCTCGAAGCCGGCCGGTAGTTTAACTCACCAGTGTTCTGAAAACTTAGAGGTGTCGGCTATGGATTGGCGAGTCCTTTTGACAACTTTTGGTGTGATCTTTCTCGCGGAGATGGGTGATAAGACCCAGCTTGCCGCGATGACTATGTCCGCGCAATCGCAGAGGCCATGGATGGTCTTCTTAGGAGCTTCAATTGCTCTGGTCGCGGTCTCAGCCCTTGGCGTGGTCGTCGGCACGGTCATTGGCAACTACGTGCCACTGATTTGGGTAAAACGCGTAGCAGCGTTTTCGTTTATTCTCATTGGTGTCTTGATTCTCTTCGACAAGTTCTGAGCAGATCTCGTATTTGGGTGGAGCGATGGAGCACGATCACTCTTCTGCTGCTATTGAGCAGCGATTGGCTGCTGGTCCAAGACATAACTATCTACGGGACTGGATCTACGGCGGTGTTGATGGCTCAGTGACCACGTTTGCGGTGGTAACTGGCGTCGTAGGAGCGCAGTTGTCGCCCTGGGTCATTCTCGTGATGGGCTTCGCTAACCTCTTTGCTGACGGCTTTTCGATGGCAGCCAGTAATTTCTTGGGGACGAGAGCCGAACACGACGACCTCAAACGCCTCGAGGCAATTGAAAACCGTCACATCGATTTAGCTCCAGAAGGTGAACGCGAGGAGGTCCGACAGATCTACTCAAATAAAGGCTTTGCGGGCGAAGACCTGGAGCGAGTTGTCGAATTGGTCACATCTGATCGAGAACGATGGGTCAAAACCATGCTTACTGAAGAGTATGGCTTGCCGCAGGAGGTGCGCTCTCCGTGGTGGGCGGCGTTGAGCACCTTTAGTGCCTTCCTGATTTGCGGACTAATCCCCTTGCTTCCATTTCTATTCGGAATGGACCAAGCTGTGTTGCTATCGATTGTGTTTACCGGCGGGGTCTTCTTTTCTATCGGTTCATTACGAAGCCGGTGGTCTACCTCATCCTGGTGGTATTCGGGGATGACCACATTGATGGTAGGTGCGGCTGCAGCAGCACTAGCCTACGGAATTGGCGCGTTGCTGAGGTATACCGCTCCCAACTTTCCAGTTCAGTAGAGAGCAGTCGTTAGATCATTCGGTCGAGACTGAGGCCGAGATGCTGGACTCCTCGGCAGCTTGAAACACATTCTTGAGGGCTAAGGCGATAGCCAATACTACCGGTCCCAGGATCACACCAAGTACTCCAAACACACTCAATCCCCCAAGCACAGCAAAGAAAATGAGTAATTCATGAAGTCGTGTGCGGCTGCCAACCAGCTTGGGCCGCAGAAAATTGTCGATCATTCCAATAACAATGCCACCCCAGGCAACCAGAAACACGGCTTTAACCCAGTGTCCCGCGAGTGCGAGGTAGATCGCTGCCGGCACCCACACGATGAACGCCCCAAGCATCGGAATCATCGACAGGAACGTCATTGCAACACCCCAGATTATCGCTGAAGGTAACCCAAGGGCCCAGAATGCAATGCCGCCCAATGTACCCTGGATGATGGCAATCGAAATCACACCGTAAACACTTGCATCAATGACTTCACGGGTCCGCCCAATTACTTCCTCAGCTTGATTGCGACTCAGCGGCAGTAGATCCTGGACTGTCGAAACTATCCGGTCGCCATCTTTGAAAAAGTAATACATCGTGAAGACCACAAAGAACATCTGCACGATTATGCTGATGACTCCTCCAATCAAGCCCAATGTGCGGCCAGCAAGCGAACCACTGACGTTTCGCAATTGGCCCAAGAGGTACTCATCAGTTGTGTAGCGACTGATATCGACATATCGACCGAGCCACCCGAGCACGGGACCAGCAAGGCTAGAGTCTGGATTCGTGAGGTAGTTAACGGCTGACTGAAGGTTCTGAGCAGCGCCCGATAACTCGTTAATCACAGCAATTGTAATCAAAGTTACGGGAACCAGAATAACCAGGATCACGAGAACACACGACAGCATCGCAGCTATCGCCGGTCGACGTGTGCGTCTCTCAATGCGCTTGTGAACTGGGTAAAAGACTATGACCAGGACCGCGGCCCAGCTAATTACGCCGACAAAGGGCTTCAGCATTAGCCAGCACAGGTAGACTGTGATCGCGGTGACGATAAGGAGGGCCCACCACCGCAAAAGTTGCTTGCGTTCCGCCATGCGCGACAAGATTTAACACCTTGCCGCATGTCAGGCAATACCCTGATGGTCGTAAGATGTCAGAAATCTAATTATTTTTTCGACCCGCAACCCGTGTGGCTTGAGTCATTCTCCTGAATGAAAATTCTCAAGACACTCGCCGCTCGTCCTTGCAGAATCACGGCAAGTTGCGCTGCGTGACACCAACCAACCCGCTAAGACTCCCACTCCGGCGCCGACGCCTAACGCAACACCAACGGATTGCCACGGATGATGCTTTAGAAAATAAGTGGTTTCGTCCACGCAGTCCTCAGCGCGTATCTTACTTCTCCTTATGAGCCTTTGTGCCTTCAGCTTTCCGTCCTCGATCGCATCCTCAACCAGCGTCCTTGCCTTTGACACTTCATGAGTCAAATGCGCTAGATTCGCTGACATATCCGAAGCGTTCTGGACCATCTGAGTGTTCATAATTCCTCCTTCTCAGCGTCCCCCCGGGCCTGTTTTTCAACCCACAGTGCGGCAAGGCATATGCCCTATATCGAAGGCTTTTTTTGCCCGAAATGTCGAATCGACGGCCCGACAGTTGGGCAAACTTCCACGCGAAGATGCGCAAAACCGCGCAAAGTCTGGGCGACGCAAGCACTTGGGAATCAAGCTCTCTTAAGCTATCCGCAATCTAGGAGACGGCACACTCATTGCTCGATTGAATCAACACCTTTAGGGGGTGTGCGATAAGGAGGTCCGTCATGACCACCATAAACACGATTCTCTGTCCTACCGATCTAACGCTCAACTCTGATCAAGCGGTTGGCTACGCACTTGCACTGGGGCGTGTTTATGAAGCCAAAGTGATTTTTTGCTACTGCGCTGGCTCCGGGGGGCTGGCCACCGCGGCGGCCATTCAAAAATCCGAGCTTGAATACGCACTCACAATGGGGAAGATCAAAGAGTTGTTCTCAGGCTCAATGCTTCATTTTCTGACCCCCGAGTCATTCGCTGAACTCTCTTGGGAGGGTCTGCTGTTGAAGTCAGATGACGTTGGCGAAGCGATTACCGCAACGGCAGCAGAACACGCAGCGGATCTAATTGTTATGCGGTCAAGAAGGAGACCTCACCGCGCCGCAATTCTGGGCTCTACCGCAGAGTCTGTGTGTCGGACCGCACCTTGTCCGGTATTTGTCACTCACACTGATGAACGGGATTGGGTGGAACGGAAAACTGGCGAAATATCTTTGAGGCGTGTGCTCGTCGCTTATGATTTTTCGGACTATTCAGAGCTCGCTCTGAAGTACGCGTTGACGTTTGCTCAGCGGTACCAGGCCGAGTTGCACCTGCTTCACGTTCTGCCGCCGAACACGATGAACGAACCCGAGGTGGCCTGGTTTCCACTCTCTGGAGAGGCGTCGTACCACAATGCGGCGCGACGGCTTCAGAAAGCCGTACCTTCCGAAGCTCATCTCTGGTGCAAAGTGAAGAGTGTCGTCAGCGAAGGCTCACCCTATCGTGAGGTGCTGAACTACGCGGAGAAAAACGAGATCGACATGATTAGCATCGGTGCTCACGGCGCGGGTTTTGGGATGCGAGCGCTGTTTGGCTCTAATGTTGACCGGGTGCTTCGACAGGCGCGCTGTCCGGTGTTGGTGGCTCGACCACTAAAGCCACATAACTCCGTCAGTCACAACACTCCGTAAACGCAACGCAGTACCAACGGCCATCTCTGAACTCGAAAATTGCATACCACGGAAAGCTGCGATTCGCGATTGCCCTCCTATTATTTGCCTGTGGTGGCGCAATGCGACTCGGCCAAGTCCTATCAGGATCTCTCATAGCTACGTTTGTCGTAGTTCCCCGAGCCAACACTTTCTCCAAAGCCTCCCATGCCCCGATGCCTGTGTTCTCCCAATATGCGAAAGCCTCATCGCGGGTGTCTTCGTTACCATTTTCGTCTCCACCGCTGCTGAGGTAGTAGAAATCGCGACTCATCATGCTCATGAGGGCGTCGCGATCTCGCTTTTTCACTGCCATACGGAATGCGCTAAAAAAGGCTTTCCATTCACTGTCTGCTGTCTGCTTTTGTGCAGCTACATAGTCCGATACCAGGAGTGCCGAAAGCAGCACGCTCATTTGGACGATTCTAATCATGATCGATGATTGCCATTTCAGCCTTCTGAACTCAGAGTTTCTTCTTAAACTTACGTGAAAACGCTACTAACGGTTTAGAGGACTTCAATCTATCACCCTCCGGGAGATGGATTCCAAACGTATCACGCAAAACCTGGAGGAGTTCTTCAACTCCCGACAAAGTTGACTCGTTGCGAGTGCCGTCAGCGCTGGTAACGATCAGACGATTACCGCTGATCGTGACGCGGCCCTCATCAGTTGCCTTTGAGCAGATAATATTTTGTGTGAAATGTGACTCCGGAGACGACT
The DNA here is from genome assembly GCA_035283645.1 of Pyrinomonadaceae bacterium. Taxonomy (GTDB): domain Bacteria; phylum Acidobacteriota; class Blastocatellia; order Pyrinomonadales; family Pyrinomonadaceae; genus PSRF01. The sequence goes on along the minus strand of DATETN010000098.1, from coordinate 1,940 downwards.
GATGATATTCACACATGCCCTGATAATCCGAGAAATCGTGCGGCGCTAAATTGAACCGATACTGTGGCGTCCACTCGTTAGAGTTCTCGCGCTGCAGCAAAAGGAGAGAGTCTTTGTTATCAACAATGCGGTAGCTACGTCTTCCCTGGTGCTGCTCACCGCGTTCATCGAGCAGCAGTGGATAACGAAAGGAGTCTCCAAAGCCCACGTCCGCCAGCCAGCGCTCGGCCAAACTGACAACAAGGGTCATGTGGTCAAACTCTGGGCCGAATACGCCTTTGGAGTTGGCAACGCCAGCTGATAGCTTCTGCACGTGAAACCCCAGTTCGCTCAGAAGCCAACTGAAAAGACCATTAGCCTCATAGCAGAACCCACCGCGACGGCATCGGACAATCTTGTCGTACAGCCCCTCATCGTTGAGCACGATGGGCTCGTTTATGTGAATACTCAAATTCTCAAACGGCACCGCTTTCAAGTGGGCCCATTGCAGCGCACGTAAAGTCTCGGTTGTCGCTTGGAGCGACCCGTCATAGTTGATTCGTTTGAGATACAGATCGACGTTCACGATTGGTTATGATTCCTTAAAACAGAGCGCGCTGCCGGCACTCATCACCACTCCGTTTGGCTGTCTTCCTGGAAACAGATCGTCCAGCAAGAGCCGGAGAAATTGAGTTCTCATGATCGATGACTGCTAAGAATAATCGCCTCGCTAATCGCTGAGCCCAATTTGACCATCCGTTCAGTGAGCCAAGGAGGCACTCGCCCTCCATGCAATGGCAGGTCTGCTGTCCCGGAACGTTTCATCTCCATCATTTTAAGGTTTTACGGCGGTTGTTCACTCAGGCAGCTGCAGTTTTGCGCGAGCATCGCACCTTGTACGCTAGCGGCGGTTCCCGGTTTCTTTTTGCTTTTTCCGGAAGTGTAGTTTACGATTTTCATCCCCCTGCCAAAACTGAGTTCCCCGACAGGACAATAACTCCGGAAATACGACAGTCGTATTCCGTACCGATCTCTGAGGGAGTGTAAAAATGCTTATTAAACAGATATTAATGCGATCACCGATAGCGATATTCGGGTTGATCCTGCTGGTCGCCGCTACGCCGGCGACATTTGGGCAAAGCCCGGGCTCACAAGTTGTCGGTGATCCAACAATCAATGTTCGTGCGGTTCCTGCCGGTACAAAAATGAAGTTTCGCGGTGTGGTGGTTCGCCGCGATGCTGACACTTTTGTTATTCGCGATCGCAATCGCGTCGATACTCAGGTGTTAATGACCGATGACAGCAGCATCAGGACGCATGGGGGATTTTTGCGTCGAGGTAAGAAATATGCCGTCACCGATATTCTGAACGGCCTGATAGTCGAAGTTGAAGGCAAAGGTGATACTCAGGGTAACCTGGTGGCGCAGAAAGTTAGGTTCAACGAATCGGACCTCCGTGCCGCCATCATTACAGACACGCGCGTCAACCCTGTCGAAGCGAACCAGCAGCGGATCGCCGGGCAAATGGACGAACTCTACGCAATTGCAGCTGAAGCGCGAAGTGAGATGAATCGTGTCAACGAGCGTGTGTCTGCTTTAGATGATTACGACGTTCAGGACATGGTCGCAGTTAATTTTCGCGTAAACAGCGCCGTCCTCTCACCAGAGGCACGGCGACAACTCGACGAACTGGCCGCGAAGACCTCGGGCGCAAGGGCATTTGTCATTGAAGTGACGGGTCACACCGATTCTACTGGAAGTGCTGACAAGAACTTTCGCTTGAGCCAGCGACGTGCTGAATCGGTGGTACAGTATTTGGCAGTGAACCACAAGATACCGCTGCGACGGTTTATTACGCCGATGGGCTACGGAAAAACTGAGGCCGTTGCGGACAACACGACCCCGTCGGGGCGCGCACAAAATCGAAGAGTGGAGGTAAAGATCCTCATCAACCGCGGCATG
>DATETN010000097.1:0-9300 GCA_035283645.1 Pyrinomonadaceae bacterium | reverse complement strand
GGCTGACCATCTACTGCGAAGCGCAACTGAGCACCCTCTGCCGAGACACCATTAACATCGAACTTCAAGGGAACGCGCTCGACGTGAATACCCGCATCCTCGTATTGCTTGAGGAGCCGAGCAATCGATGGCTCGATCAGCCCGGCCTTCGCTTCCTCTTCCTGCTTGGTATTCGTGAGCGGGCTACGCAACGCGATGATCATGATCTGGGCATCCAGATCCTTCTCAAGCAGTACCAATTGTTGAGCCGCTGGATTGCTCTGTTCGTTCAACTCCCAGGTGGAACCGTAATCAAACGTCAATCCGTCTTTTTCAAAGTGCAGTGACTCTGCCGATGACTGCGACGGCGTTCGTACGACGAACCCGATTATGAGCAGGCCGGCGGCGAGGAGAACTTGAACGGTCCTGGTGTGTGACGGCATGAGGATTAGCGGAGCGGTTTTATCGCTTGCTGGGACGGTGGCGCCCAAACCGATCCATCCTTGTACGTAACCCGCGTGATCGTGACCTTTTCCGAAAAGCGCTCGGCCTCGGGCCGCGCCAGCATGCGAACACTCATTACTCTGGCTGGCGGCGAGGTAGAGTACGCCACCAACGTCTTCCGTTCGCCCGGTGAAATCTTTCCTTCGCTGAGAAACTGGTGGCGCCCAACTTCCGCCCGAGTCTCCGGATCCATAAAGATGTATTCCCACTCGACTATGCTAAGGGTCTTCAATCCAAGGTTTCTCAGCGTCAGCTTGTAAGCAAACTCAGTTGTAGTGCTCTCGCTCGTCGATTGCATGGCGAGACACCGGCAGTGAAGCTCATCGAAAAGAGGCCGCTGCGAATCGGCAATTTCATCAGATAGGGTCTCATTACCCTGTGAAGGACGACAGCAATAAAGCGACGGCCCATTGTGAAAATCGCAGGGCGCGCCGGAGATGTCGGCGGCGGTCATCTGCAAAACTTCCAGGGTCTGAGCACTGACTGGGCATACGTATGCTGCTGCCAACAGCAGTACGGCGACTATGACGATCAATGTCTTCATTGAGCGAAGAATCAACCCAGGTCTAGCTGTTCTTGATCTGTCGTAAATAGACTTCGTCCTATTACATAGACGCTCGAAACAGCCTAATCTGAACCGAATCGCGCAAATTAGCGGAAGTTTTTGCGTCCTGAATGTTGCGCTACGCGCCAATCAACGGACGTGCGATGAGGTGTTCATCGGCCTGGTAAGGATCGGCATTGGACATGTTGACCCTCTCCCATTTTCAGTACCGGTCTAAAGTAGAAAAATTTGGGTCTTGGAGGTTTCCTTCGATCACCTGGTTCGGGGTCAGACCGCACAGCGCGCTGTGTGGTCTGAAGCCGTTGTAATCGTCCTTGAACGTCTCGATCTTTTCCTTCGCGTCCTCGAGCGAGAGGAACCAATTCACATTCAGACATTCATCCCGAAAGCTGCCGTTGAATGACTCGATGAAGGGATTATCCGTCGGTTTTCCCGGTCGCGAGAAGTCCAGCGTCACTTCATTCTCATAGGCCCACTGGTCCAGCGCCTTCGAGATGAACTCGCTCCCATTGTCCACCTGGATGCGTTGCGGAACTAGTCCGCGCCTTTCTTTGATCCGTTCCATCACCGCGACCACGTCAAACCCTTTCAAGCTCTGCCCCACCTCGATCTCCAGACATTCGCGACTATAGTTATCGACTAAAGTTAAAGCGCGGAATCTGCGCCCGTCGAACAGCTGATCGCTCACAAAGTCCATGCTCCAACACTGGTGTGGTCTAGTCAGCACCGGCCGCTGCTGCCGGTGCGCTGCCGTCTTGCTTCGTCGTGGTCTCTTGCGTCGCAAATTAAGCCCTTCTTCCTTGTAAATACGGTAAGTTCGCTTGTGATTGTCGCGCCAGCCTTCCCGTCGCAACAGGATCTGAATCCGCGGAAACCCATAGCGCACCCGCGTCTCGGCGATCTCCCGGATCCGCTGCCGCACCGCGCGATCGTTGCGCCGATGTTCCACGTAATAAAGCACCGAGCGCGCCAACAACACCACCGCGCAGGCCCGTCGCTCCGACACGCGATAGTCCGCCAGTAACCTTTCGGCCAGCAGCCGGCGCTGTCTGCTCCTTAAAGCTTTTTTTTTAACACATCCTGGAGCATCTGCTTGTCCAAGGTCAGGTCCGCGACGATCTGCTTCAGCCGACTGTTTTCTTCTTCCAACTGGCGTAACCGTCTCAGCTCGTCTGGTCCTAACCCGCTGAACTTCTTCTTCCAGCTGTAGAACGTGGCTTCGCTGATCCCCAGCTTCCGGCACACTTCCGCCACCGCCACGCCGCTCTCCGCCTGCTTCAAGGCGAACACAATCTGCGACTCCGTGAACTTCGATCTCTTCATGGCAATTATGTCCTTCCATCATTCCATAATTGCCCGCCTTTCTCTATTTTTATCTGGCACTGTCTTTAGGGAGAAGGTCACACAACTGGAGCTGTATGGTCTTCAACAGTGATTACACGCAGGCCATTTTTAAGAGTGGTTTCCTAAAGTCTACGCGCAAATTTCTCGTTTTCTGTGCTTGTATCGGATTGAGGCTAAGAACTAATAGTAAGAAAGAGCATAAAAACTTATTAACACGCGACATATGATCGACTCCTGAGCTGGACGTATTAGGGTCTCAAAGCATTCGATTTCGCAGGCGTTACATCCTTTTGCCGTTCGATTCTTGCGCTTACCTTGAGTTTGAACTGCGGGAGCCCACCGTTCAGCGCAGGAGTTGAAAATTGCCATACCAAGCCCTCGCTAATACCGCCAGGGGGTAAGAATTCAAAGTCACCGAGAGCTGGTGTATAGTCGTAAATAGCTCCCAGACCGGTCTTACCGTTCGTGGAATTAAGGATGCCGCTTGGTGCGACCGGCTGATATAGCTGTACAACCTCAACCTTCAACGGGCCGTAAATCGGTTCGTCGGATTTGTTTTTGAGACGTATCGGCAGCAAGATCCTTCCTTCGGGGGACACGTCAAAATTAGGATCCAGAACTGCCTGAACGCGGTCGGTGACATCGGCATCGATTAATTCCCTCATTGCACTCTTCGGACCGATATCCTTTTCAACCCGCACCCGCGCAACCCAGATCTGTGAAGAACCCGTACGGCCATCTTCCCAAAGCACATGGAATGTACCTTCACTGTCAGCTACAAGTCCCAAATAGTCGGTACCGTCAATATAGCCACCAGACATAAATCTAATATTCGTTTCGTATGCTCTAGAATAAAGGGCATGTTTCGAGTTTGCTTCCCCGTCGGTGGGGGCGGAGGAGACGCGAACCGCCGGAAGGAATGATTTACCGCCATTGATTGAAACTGCTATATAACGGGAGAGCAAGGGGCTTTCGTGATCCTTGGGAGTGTCTCTCGTGTCGTACCATGAAACTGCCACCGCGCCAGCTTTATTCACTGCAATGCTGGGTGCGAAAACCTGGTCGCCAGTTGGTGCTGCGGAGACCATCTGCGGCATCGCCCACGATTTTCCCCTATCGGCAGAATATGTAATAAAAAGGCGCGCTGGGGCAGTCTCGAAGCGGCCGTCCGCATCGCGCGCTTCGCGAGGGCGCGGTCGATATATCCGGTCAAACCACACCGCATACACTCGATCACGGAACGGGCCATCGGAATTGTCTGCAGCATAAAATGCACCTCGCGCTCCAGCTAACTCTTTGCCTCCGTCAACAACTAACCTCTTTGGCGTTGAAAATGTTTCACCACCGTCCTGGGACGTCACAAACCAATAGTGGTTTGCCGAATTTCCACGCTTCTGAGCTTCTTCCTTGCCCTTTGCATGTAAAGGATTCGGAAAATCGTGAAAAGGAATGAACACCTCTCCATCGGTAAACACAATCGGGGTTTTAGAAAGCAGACCAAGATGTGCACTTGTGTGGCTGTTAGCGAAATCCACCGGGCCGGTCCATGTTCGTCCATCGTCAGTGGAACGTATTAACCCCAAATGGTAATCCGGCTTCGGATGCTCCTTCGCATGATAAAGGCCGCTCAGATAAACATTTCCCTTGAATCTGGCCGATCGGTGATCGACGATGACCTGTGGATGGTCCATAAAAGGCAAGGGCATCGGTCCGGTCCATGTGACTCCCCCGTTCTCCGAGCGATACGCTATTATCTGTTGCGGTTCCGCTGGCCGGATCGGACCGATTGTGAGATAGAAAGCAGTACCCGAGGGACCAAAAGCCACCTGTTCGTCATGTGTCCCTCTAGCCCCCGGCAGCGATGCCTGGTCCCAGCTATTGCCACCGTCTTTACTGTAATAAACCCTCGTCTCAACCCGTCCAAATGGGTCTCTTGTCAGATAGCACATCCCGCCGCTCGTTAAATTCTTCGGGTTGGTCGGATTAACCGCAATGTGGAGTTCCCTAAATGTACAGTCCCCTTGCCAGCTCACAAGGATGTTCGGTCCAACCAAAACTCGCGTACGCTCTTGGGCCACGCAACCGTTGGTGACGAGCGAAACCACGACTAAAGCAACTAAAGCATGCAATAAATATGGTGAAATTGGTTTGCCTTGTATCATATTCAGTCAACTAATCTCAAATTCTTTCACACCGACAGCTCTATAAAAGGCATATCCTTGCGCTATATTGATATAGTCTAGAGAATGCCCCCTCCTCATATCTTGGGAATTCCTGTTCGATTGCTCGTTTGAATGAGCAAAGTTATAGATAATCGAAGCCCTTATCAAAAGACGACCTGGGGTTGTTTCCCATACTAGAAAGAGATCCGAGCCGAGAGTTGAATGGAACGGGGCCCGCCGAGTTGATAAAGCGAACTCAATCCGCCCAGGCTGCTGTTCATTGTTGTTGTCGGAACGCCAAAGGTGCTGATCGTATAGTTGCTTTGATAACCACCAAACATAGGATGGTTAAAGACATTGAAGGCCTCGCCCTTTAACTGCAGCTTGAGTCGTTCTGTAATACCAATCGTTCTGCCGAGCGAAACGTCGACCTGATACAGGGGTAGTTCGCGCAATACATTTCGTCCAAAACTTCCCTGACGTGCAGGAATTGTAGGAAATCCAGGCACGCCGGGCGGTCTGGCGAATGCGGAAGCATTAAATCTTCTTCCGCCCGGAACGGTGGGGTCGTCGATGTAAAGTGGCACTCCAGATATATAGTCAGGACGCGCTGAGAACAGTGTGCCAGTCTCGTCGATGACCGATCCAAGGGTAACATTCAAAGGTCGTCCCGACTGAAGATGTGCAATGGTCTCAAAAGACCAGTCACGGAAAAGATGCCGCACAATAGGCCCCCAATTAAGCGCTGGAATCTCGTAATGAATCGCTGCTGACATGTTGTGGCGCACATCAAAGTCGGCACTTCCGCGTTCCAAAAAGAGCCCATTAAGGTCATTGGAAACTTCGTCAGTAGCATGTGACCAAGTGTAATTGACCAGTGCTTGCAGTTTTTGTCGAAACCGCGTTCGATATTGTGCCTGCATCGAATTGTAATCCGCCGTAGGACCATTTTGTGTCAAATTGATCGTTCCAAAATTAGCATTGGGCCGTGACCCTAGAATTCCGGTTACGGGATCGCGTCTGGCCTGGTTGAGGGCATTTACCGTTAGTAATCGACGGGCCGCAGAAGCCACGTAAGCAAGGGATATCGAATGCGATTTTCCAAGTGACTGGTCAACCGTGACGTTCCAATGCAGTGAGTACGGAAGTTTCAGTTTTTCATTAACGGCAATAACCGTGCTTGTTGTCGGGAGACTCAAAGGACCAATATCGGGCGGCGCCGCGCAGGGCTGCGGGATCGGCAAGATTACGACGGTCGGGCATACGGAATTCGGAAGCGTTCGGATCCGAGTAATTGGCCATCCGTTGCTTACTGTGCCATTTCCCAGATCGTAGTAAAGTCCAAATCCGCCTCGAATTACGGTTTCGAGGCCGCCCTTTTGATTCAACACGTAAGCGGCCCCCAAACGGGGTGCAAACGCGGTGTAGAAAGTCTTATAGAAGTTCGCGTTTGCAGGAGCCAAACTAGCATTTCGAACATCGGTTCCAACAATATCGATTGCTAAGGGCGGCATGTTGCCACCGGCCTCGGTTGGCACCGGGTTAAATTCCCAGCGCATTCCGTAGTCCAATGTCAGGCGCCTTGAGGCCTTCCAGGTGTCCTGCGCGAAAGCTGAGAAATTGTCAAATCGCGGACGCGCAGTCAACCGTGCGCTAATACTGAGAGTGGTCAGTCGCCCAGCGATAATGTTGGGTTCCCCGTCAATAGTGAAATTGTGCCCACCTCGTGTTTCCTGAATAGGAGCAAGACGGCGAAAGTCAATGCCAAACTTAAGAGCGTGGGGACCTTTTGTGATAAGAAAGTTGTCGACGATATTAAACTGATTTTGAAAGTTATCAGAGAAAGTGCCCCCGCTTATACTAAAGGAGCCACCGGCCGATCTGATGGTAATGAACGCAAGGCGATCGTATCCGCTAGCTAGCAACGATGGATCGATCGGAACAGCTCCCCCGAGTGTGGTAAATATTTGCCCATTCTGCCCTTGCTGCCGGCTATAATTAAATCGGAACTCATTGCTCAATTGCGTATTAGCAACGAAAGTGACGCCCGCCGTAAATGTCCTTGTTTCCGCAATATTGCGCGACTTGAGTTCTATCCCGGATTGAGTTTCGGAGGGTGCTTCGTTAAATCTCGCAAATAAAAAGGTTTTCTTGTTTATTACATGGTCGATGCGGATGCTGGTAGCATCAAGGTTACTTGGATTTGCGAGACTATAATTGAAAGGAGCAGCCCCGCTATATCTTCTACCATTGGGGGCACAACTGGGGTCGCTTGGATCTGGGATGCATACGGTCGTAGTAGTTGTTTCTGCCCCGGTCGGCTGTGAGAATGCATTTAGCATAGGTTGAAGCGTCGGAGCGGCGATCTGTCGTAACCGAAGCGATGGAACATTTTTCACACCACTACTCGGAAGACGAAGACGTTGCCCTTCGTATGAGAAGAAGAAGAAGGTGCGATCCTTGCCGCGAGTGAAAGAAGGTCCGCCTTCACCGAAATTAAGAAATGGAAGCGGTCCGCTAAACGTCCCGCCAAAGTGGTTCTGTCTGAGAGGCGGCTTGGGAAGAGGTGCGAAATTGAAGTAGTTTCGAGCATCGAGAGCCTCGTTACGGAAATATTCAAATAGGGTGCCGTGAAAATCGTTTTTGCCTGAACGCGTGATAATTTGAATCTGGGCTCCCGGCTGGCGACCGGATTCAGCGGTGTATGACGAAGTTTGAATCTTGAACTCCTCAAGAGCATCGATAGACACCAAGTTGTTCGTTCCGCCAAACGTGCTCGTTCCTGGGTACGCTCCCGCTAAGGCGCCACTTCCAGCTCCGCCAAAAGTCCCGCTAATTCCAACGTTTGCGCTAACGCCATCCACGGTAAAATAATTTGTACTTGCGCGTTGTCCGTTAACGCTAAACTGGCCGTGATCGAAAGCTCCAGATGTTGCTACCGTCACGCCAGGCGTAAGCAGAACCAAGGAAGAAAAGCTGCGCCCGTTAAGCGGCAAGTTGCTAACAAACGTCCGGTCAATCGTCGTCGCCACCGCCGGCGATTCATTAATCAGCGGGGCTTCACCTACCACTTGCACCTGCTCGCTAATATTCCCTGCCTTCAACTGAATCTGCAGTGCTTTGCGATCGTTGACGTTCAGCACCACATTCTGAACCTCTACCGGTGCAAATCCCTGGTTCTCAACTCTCACTTTGTAAGTGCTGGGCGGTAACAAGGTGACAACAAAATAGCCTTCACCATTTGTGGTCGTCTGTCGTTCCAACCTGGTACCAATGTTAATAACAACTACGCTCGCACCTGGAATGACGGCACCCTTTTCGTCCTCAACTGTGCCGCTTAGAGTCGCCGTAGTCGACTGGCTAAAAGCAGTAGGCACAAGGCAGAAGGCAGTAAGCAAGAAGACGACAACTACGACTAAGGAAAAGGGGCGTCCGTGATTCATCGTTGTTCCTCCAAAAAACAGAAGTCACTGACTATTGCATCGATATTTCAGCTTCGTTCAGGAGCGAAGTGTTTAGGGAACCCGCGATCACCCGCCCGTTACCGCAGGTGGTTCTGAGAAAAGCTATCGTGCTTTCTGAATTGCGGCAGCCAGGCTCTCGGCGCTTTTGAGTAACACCCAAAATTTCGAACTAATCGTAGCCCCGGCACCGCTACCCGAACTGCTGAAAGCCGCACTAACGGTGTCATCGTTAGCGGAGCCCAGATCAAAAAGACGCGTTACCGCGCGAGCTAACTCGTCATCACTCGTGATCGCAGAACCTTCCTGCGACCCGCCTGACGGCGCGGACGCAAAAAAGATGGGCTGCAACTCCTGTCGCAAGGCAGCCGTTTCGGCCTGAAAAGCATTCGCATGAGAACGGATCAGGGCCATCCACTTCGCTCGCGCCTCTGGAGACAATTCGCGCAGATCCTGCGGAGCGAACTGATTGAGTAAACGCTTTAAGGCTCCGGCATGCCTCATCGCAACGTGTGATCTGTTAATCATGCGCAAAGCAAACCGACGCGCCTGCTCGTAGTCGCCGCCGAAGTAACGTCGCAACTCCGGGCCGGCAGGCATGGCGTTTCTCTCAGCCTCAATCCGCTCGACAGTGACGCTCTCCAATGGCGCGCTTTTTGGATTCCGGCGCGCATTCTTATCGGCAGCTACTGTTGCTTCGGCGACGGTTCTGATCTCGATCTTGACGGCCGGATTTCTTGATACTGAACTCAAGGCAGCCAACAACTCGGACTTCCGCTTATCCGAGTCGACCAGCCCTTGAATTTTTAACTCGTCGTCGCCGACACGAGTAACACTAACCTGCTCTCCCAAATCCGCGCCGGCTTGGTGCAGCAAGGTCAGAACCTCAACCTCAAGCGCCGCAGTTGCTATGACAGGAGTAGTCGGTTGGGTAACAGCATCAGGCGCTTCAGCCTTTGGATTTCCCGTCGGCGCAATTGAAGAAATCAGCTCAGCGTCGGGCTCGAATAGAGCGGGAGCGACCGCATCAATCGGTCGACGCTCAAAGCGGCTCTCCACGAAGTGGAACTCGGTCCATTGCCGATTGCCGATTGCCGATTGCTGATTTGAATTGTCTCGAACTAAAAGTTTTAGTTCTGTCGCGTGCAAGTCTGACTTGCTAAGAATAAGTGTGGCTTTGATGACATCCGCAGATTCCGCAGAGATGAGGTAGGTCTCGCCACGCTGTTCGACGTGTGTTGTCGCGCGGTCTCCAACTAACGCGGTGAAATCCCTCGCAGAAGGA
>DATETN010000096.1:0-5319 GCA_035283645.1 Pyrinomonadaceae bacterium | reverse complement strand
GCGAGGTATTACAGCTCAACTCAGGGCAGGTTCGTAAGTGCCGACGCGCCGTTTGCCGATCAGTTTCCGCAAAACCCGCAAAGCTGGAATCTATATTCGTACACGCGAAATAATCCCGTCAGAGTGGCCGATAAAGATGGTCGAATAACGCCTTGGGACATATTAGACATTGTCAGCTTGGCGATGAGCGTTCGTGATTTCTGGAAGCAGCCAAGTTGGAGTAATGCCGGATGGGTAGCTGCGGACGTGATCGGCGCCGCCTTGCCTGTCGTTCCAATTGGATCCATCAGACGAGCCAAACAGCTCATGGGCATTGTTGGGCATGCAGCCTCCGTCAACAATCTTGAGAATGCGACAGAGTTGATGGCGTTCTCAAGACTGTCTCGAGATGCTATGCCTTTGGCCACTGGACAAAGTAATGTCAGGCAGGCTGTGGGGATGGGACGGGAGGGAGTTGTAGCAGATATATTAGCTTTGGCTCCAGGAAACAAATTCATCATCAGCGAGGTAAAGGGTGGTACCAGCCCCGACATCGGTCACGCAGTGGAACAATTGACAAATACAGCCGAGCACTTGGCTAACAATGTCTTGTCGAAAATGCCGAGTGGGGGGATCTCCCGGCTCGAAGTAGTGGTACACCAAGGCGCTGATCTTGGACCTGAGTTCAAGATCAGCGGCGACCAACTTCTGAAGTTCGACAGCGCGACAAATAAATTCAAACCCGTACGGATCAAGGGGACGGTTGTGCATGTGGTGGAGGTGCCTCCCCCGCCTGTCCCGTCACCTGGGCCACCGCCGCCAAGAAATTGAACGAATAATGTCTAAAGGCTTCAACATACTTCTTTCACCACCGTCGGAGGGGTTCAATCAACCGATTGAAGTTTATAAGAGACTGGTGACTGTGCTGCTCGAATCGCCCAGCATCAGTAGCGATTCCAGTTGGTTTAAGGTATATCGTGGGCAGTTGCCTTTCGACCTTGGTTCGGACCGCAATGATCCCCACGTTATATTTCAACTGCCTCCTAACAAAACAATCACAGTTCAGAAAGTCTTCGACATATTAGACAGCGTCCAATCGGAGGAAATATACGTTGGCGTTTCTCTCGGCTACGAGAGACGTGAGTGGAACAATGAGATTTGCGATTCAGAACTTTCGATGGGCTCGCTCACCGTTGAATATGAAGCGCCCACTTTCGGTGGAGGCTTTAGGAATAGGCGGCTTGGCCCATATCACCTTCTCTTCGACAACCTCAAATACTTTTCACCTTACGTCGTAGATCTCGCCAAGTGTCCCGCGACCAGTCCAGAGGCGCTCGTGAACTTGGGTCAATACGGACACAACATCGTTTTGGTGCAGAATTTCTTCAAGCAAATCGCCGCAGCAATAAGGCCACAGCATCAAGTTTTAATAACAGAAGGAAACCGGGTTAACCCGTTACTTTTTCATATGGTCTATCACAATGCACCCTGGGGCTACCTCTTTGATGTGCAAAAGATTATTCAACTCCACACTTATGGCGGCGGCTACTTTTATGAAGGTCGTGAAAGGGGCATCGAGCCGTACGACCGTGAAGGGGACTTCGACCCGCCGTACAGCATGCTAAACGCGCAAAGTGTGCGGTACGGTGACTCGATAAGGCTGGTTGACGAAGCTGAAGAATTGGAGCGTAAGTTGGATTCCTATTCGAAAATCTTAGGTGAAATCTCGTTAAACAAATACGCCATTGACGAACAAGTCATCCTCGACGCCATGAGATCAGCGAATGTCGAGAGCGAAACCCTAGACGGAGGTATGTGCGCTTCGTCGCCAAAGTTCCTTTTGGGATATCTAGATCGCTTCTACCTTCAATTCCTTGAGACTCTCATCGCTCCAATCGAGTCAAGCACCAGCGAACCCAGTTAGTGGTTGCTATGCGCCGCCGCTTTTCTCTTTAGCTGCTGCTCTTAAACCGCTGTCTCGCGAGGGCCTCTGGATTGGCCAGAGTTCTTTGACAAAAACGCTTTCGTGCGGGTGGGTGCGCGGGCGTGAATTACCCGTTCTTAACCCAAAAGGGACGGGACATTGAAACGGGGTTGGATTACTTCCTGGCGAGGTATTACTCATCGACACAAGGACGCTTCACATCTCCCGATGCACCTTTCATGGATCAGAGCGAAGGAAATCCACAGTCGTGGAATCTGTATTCGTACGTCCGAAACAATCCTTTAAAATTAGTAGACCCGACCGGAAATTCGGCCGAAGGCGAGTGCGATAGGATTTGTCAAGAATCAAGAGAGAAGGCTGCTGAAGCGCGTAAACCGGCGGAAGCGGAGGGAATTGATACGATTGTCATCAATTCGAAGCAGCCAACCTTCGTGGAAGTAGAACTAGTATCAGAGCCCCTCACACCGCTGGAACAACTCGACGAGCGAATGACCGGTGACATCGGCCGCGATGTTTGGACCTTCGGAGAATTTGTTGGTATTTACGATCCTACGTTCTAGCTGCTGCCGGGCAGATCTACTGCTACTGGCTTAATCCTTAACAGCGGTAAAGCTGGCGTCTCGGCAACGGGAGCTCAAAATACGGGACGTTTACTGTGGGGGAGTTGGAGCAGCTATACGAAGGTAATTGAGGGAGGTAAGGAATATGCGGAAATTGGGGGCAGGCTCTATCCTTACCATGTCGTTGAACGAATGATGCCGCGTGGACTAACAACTCTAGGAAGGAGTGTGTCACCTACCTTTGTTGAAGAGGTTATTCGAACTGGAACGCAATCACAAAGAGTAGTAGATGGGGTCCTTCGAACTGCCCACACCTCGGGATCGGTATCGGTAATAACGGAAGACGGCGGAAGAATCGTGGTTACTGTAATCACGCGATGAGGAGTCGAACCGAGAAGAGTCATACGCCGATAACTAAGAGGGGCTGAAACATGAACCTAACCGATAATCCAAGCTTGAGAGTAGTGAGACAAAGCATACGACAGTACAGAGCAAAGCAATTGAATATTGAGGGCCTCCAGAGGAATATCGCATCGGTCATGACTGCGTTGGAAGGAGATGTCCCACAAGATGTACGCGATGCAATATCGAATGCAGAAAACTCGATTGAGTTAATCCGTTTTACGGTGGACTCAGATGAACAAAACTCCGCGGTGGAGGATGTGTTGAAGGGGATAGAAGCTACAGTCTCAAAACACTCAAGCGGGAACACGCAGGGATAACCCGATGCGTACCATCCCCCAACTAAAAAGAGGGGCTTCTGAGCGGCAACAGTCGACAGGTCTTCCGCGACTCGAGAAAAGCTCACTATCACGCTAATCCTGAAGCAGTCTGCTTCGATTCTGCGGAAATGAATCGGCGCACTTGGATCGGACGGTCCGCAATCAAAAATGGCCACCGGGAAAACTACCCTTTATGTCGCTTAACACGCCAGAAGAATCAGGGGCAAAGCGCCCCCTTACCCTTCCTCGTTCCGCAGCAGTAACCAGAATGCACGTTATAATGCTGCTTCAACTGAGCTTTTTCTTGTTGCTTTCGTTGTTGCTCTAAACCGCTGTCTTTCGAGTTTAGCTGCTGCTCTTAAACTGCTGCTGTTCTTTGACAAAATTGCGCTCGTGCGGGTGGGTACGCGGGCACGAATTACCCGTTCTTAACCCAAAAAGAACGGGATGTTGAGACAGGGTTGGATTACTTCGGGGAAAGATACTATTCAAGCACCATGGGGCGGTTCACAACCGTCGATCCACTAGGCGGTAGTGCGCGTATTGCAAACCCGCAGAGCATGAATCGTTATACGTTCGTCCTTAACAACCCGCTTCGATATGTCGACCCTGATGGTCTCAAGGAAGTACCGGCTTGGGCACAGCTTACTGATGAGGAGAAAATGATATTGGCTCCAAAGTTGATCAAAGTTCAGAACCCAAACAAGCTTACTTCTACTGAACTAAAGCGTGCTGGTGAGATATTCAATACTAAGGCCACAGGGTCCAACGAGCAGGCAACCAGGGATAGGGTGACAACGGTTCAGAATTTCATTGATACTGTAGCAGGTGGAGGCAAGAGCGAAGTGTGGCAGCAAATAAGTAACATCGACAGTATAGGTAGAAACACAGTCACGGTTGATGTGAAAGAGAAAGGCGATTTCCTGGGTGCTCTTAGTGATGCCGGCTTTGCGGTAAATCCGGCAGGGGAAATATTCGCTGACCACCCAAATGATAGTGCTCGCCAGACAACGCAGTTTTCGTTCGATCCTGCGCTTCACTTTGCGAACGACGACTCAAGCAAACCTAATCGATTCTTCAGTCACTGGGATCCAGCTTCGCCCTACTTTCAGACACAGACTTTTCCTGATGTTACAGTGATGGGTGTGCGCATTCCCGGGACTGGATTGGCCGCGGAAAAGGCAACGGCCGCACGCCAACATGGGAGGGTAGATAAGTCTCCTGGGCAAATAAGAGACTTCTTGAAAAGAACTCAGAAAACCCCTCAATGAGATCATGGAAACGGTTAGTATCAAAAATTCTGGGAGCTTAAAGATGATAACTTTTGCCGCATTACTCTCCGTGTTGTGTTACGGGTGGATGGCCGGTTGCTGTCTCTTGCCACAGAATCCGCGCGCTCAACCGAAGCGCCCGGAGAGTGTGCGGGGGTGGAAAGAGGCTGAATTTGGCGGCGTGCACTCGGTCGCAGAGTTGGTCCTTAACAAGGGTGAGTCAAGCCACAATAGCAATGTTGGCATTCAGGTTATTGACGTGATTCGTCCTGAACGTTGCGCAGAACCGAGTTCATATTTAGGTAGCCCGCGAGTAGTTCTGAGATTCTATCGTCCATCTGATGGTCTCAAGTTATGCGAAGCTACTTTTATCGAAGGTGGTAGCGGCCTGGATAGTCCTACCTGTGACAAAGAGTTTGAGATAGCCGCAATCTCCATCAATGCAATCAACTCTGATGACGGCTGGGTGTGGTTCGATTTGAGAACATTGAGCTCAGCACCCTAGCCGCGGCTGTTCTGTTGTCACTGCGTGACGTCGCAGAGACAAACTCTCCTTCGACCTTCTCCGGTTTGGGTCCCTTCCGTTGCTCTTAAGAAAGTTCGGTGTCGATCTTAAGCCGCAAATCGTTGTCAGCAAAGAGATTGTTGGGAAGGGTAAGAATCTTGAGAAAAAATCTTAAGGATCTTAAGTTTTAGCCTGCTGAAAGAGGGGGTTTTGTGGCGGAGTTTGGCGTGGCCTGAGGCTTGCCATCTTGTCAGCCCGCTTAAGAACCGATCTTAAGATGGTTAATCGGTCGCTGTCATAAAATGGCTGGTAGCAATTCATCTCGGCACGCCGCGCA
>DATETN010000095.1:0-5081 GCA_035283645.1 Pyrinomonadaceae bacterium | reverse complement strand
TTGGCAGACTTTTGGCAGACTACGCTTATGAGTTAATCAATTCATACCGGGTGAGGGTGACTTCTCTAGCCGCCCTCGTCAATGTTTATGGTGACAGGAAAAATTACGCGCTTTACGAGCTGGCTGGGGACGGCGTTGACACGGTAGGGGTCTGGGGTTCAAATCCCCACGCGCCTACCATTTTTAGATTTTCACCTACCTCCCATTCTGACACACTCCTGAAAACTTTGTCTTATGAGGGCGTTTAGAACGGCGAGGTAGGGTCGTCGCGCTTGGTCAGTTTCGTCTGCCCATCTTTGCCCGGGTCTAAAATGTGTGTGCGAGCACCGTCAGGGACTAGTCCGCCCTTCAAATCCGAAAACATTCCCAAGTCAATTTCAGATCTTCCGCAACGTAGAGAGCGACTAAGCTGCCACGTCTTTCCATTCTGAAGGACAAATTCTGACGATGTGATCACAATCTCACCGCCACAAGGCACTCGACTAAAGGTCACAAAACCCATAGCGTCAGTTTTTTTCTTGAAACTTTGCTCTCCTGCTACGAGGGTTACTTCTATTTCACTTAATGGTGAATAATTCGGCGTTGCACGCTGAGTGACGAGTCTCAGTCTTACATTTACCGGGCTCTCGGTTGTCTGCGCGGTGTTCGGCGCTGCCGGTTCAGACAGTTGTCCTGTTTGCGCAGAATCTGCTTCCTCGTTCCCCAACGCATCTAAAGAGCTTTTTAATGTATACCCCTTACCCGCTGGCTCCAGGTACGAAAAGTTACCATTGCCGGCACAGGGACCAAACCCCAGACTTTTTACAAGCGGATTACCGAAACCGAAGAAGAAACATCCTTCACTCATATCAACGCCGCCTCGAAAGAAAGTCGGCGTATTGCTCCTTTTTGCATTGAAGGGACCATTAAAGATTGCCACCGCGAAATTTG
Source organism: Pyrinomonadaceae bacterium (assembly GCA_035283645.1). Classification (GTDB taxonomy): domain Bacteria; phylum Acidobacteriota; class Blastocatellia; order Pyrinomonadales; family Pyrinomonadaceae; genus PSRF01. The sequence continues at coordinate 4,151 of DATETN010000095.1, read as the reverse complement.
CTTGATACTTGCTGTCATCTATCAATGCGACGGCAAAGTCTTCTTTATGATTGCCGTTGAAATCTTTAACCATGTAGTATGGATGAAAGCTTTTACCCCTCTTCTTTGCTGCTTCATCTAACACTTTCTTGTTTACAAAGTCGTCCATCGTCGCTAGGCGCAGCTCGGGTCTTCTTACCAGGCAGGGTTGCAGAATTACCCAGTGCTGCGGGCGTATGTGGGACTGAGCTAAGGTCGGTGTACTGAGGAGAATGCCATTTATCTCTGAAGGCTTGCGAGTGGCTTCATCAATCGCGAGCTTCCATTGGTTATCTTCTTTCACTAGGGGTACTATCACCCAGCTATTCATCTTTTCATTCTTAACTTCCAGCGTCCCCTTATCGCCCTCTACTTTTAGGTTACGAGTTTCCGGTACTCCATCGTCTGACGAAGGCCCATTGCTGAGGAAAATATTCAACATCTCGTCCAGTGTCAGGCGGTGTCTCTTCGCCACTTTTGTTAATTCATCGATATAGCTTTTGGAAAGCATTGTCTTTAGTGCCGGAACATTCTTGTCCCTCCAGTCCCGATAGAACTCCGAAAAGGAGGCGCTAGGGGAACTTCCAGGTGTTGGAGAGGAAATAGGTGTTGGGGATACAACTGGTGTTGGGGATACAACTGGAGAGGGTTGAGGTGGGGGCGAAGGCTTCAGCACACTGTCGGCTATCCCAGATATCAGAGCTACAACAACAACCACGGCTATCAGGGCGAATGGGTGACGAAAAGCGAGGACAATGAGGGCAACCAGAGGTTCGATGGGATTAATAGACCTATTCTCCCCCATACTGTTTCACCAAATCATTGTGCTTTGTCGCACCAAGTTGCTCCTTGTCAAGATCCAGGAGTTGCCGCTGTTGACCAGGCGTTAATTCTGATGCCTCAAGTGTCACCGCACATCCTTCAGCTTTTATGCGCAAGCCGGGTAGTCATGAAGAATAATACTCTAACGATAAATAGACTACGAAGGCATTAGAAGAGGATCACTGTGGGGCCGTGCTGAAAAGCGCTTGTAACCGGAGCGCCTCGATAGCATACTTTCAAGATCAACTCTCGCGCCGTCGATTGAAATGCTATGCTCGGTTCGACTAAGCGCGACGTAGACGGCAGTGCATAATTCGTATCCAAAACTCAACGAAAGCGGAGTGAAACGACGTTACTGATGAAGGAATCACTGATCAAAGAACGAATGAATTCAGTTCTGAATGATAGTCAGATAACTGAGGCACAGAAGGAGTCATTTGCATCTGCCCTGCGCGAAAACGGTTATGAGTGTGTGCAACAAGCTAATCGGTCTTATCTGGGATTCTTGAGTTTATCTGCTGCATTTACACTCATTATTTCCGCGCAGGTAAACAAGATAACAATCTTCGGTATTGACTTCTCAAAGGATAACTTAGCCATCCTCCTGCTTCCGTCTGGCGCATCGTTCTTGCTGTATCGAGCATCCTGCCTGAACCAGCTTGGGCTAATAATAGATCGCGCGGTAGAATACTACTACGAACATACACGCAAGAGTATTGCTACAGAAAAACTATATGAACTCTTGCGATTTCCATCAATTGCCGAAGCAGAGCAAGCCCTATATAAAGTAGCGAAGCGGTCTAATTTTGCGGAAAAATCTGGTCTGATTTGGCTTGGACTACTTTCTATTTTTCTTTTACTAACCCCAATCATATGGTTTGGCGCAATGATTTGGTGGTTGTTCGCCGTCTCAACTTTCAATACCTCATGGAAAGTTCTAACGACGACTACGATTCTTCTATTCGGCGTTAGGGCGATCTGGGTTATGGTTCAGACATGGGCCTACACCAGAGAAGGCTCCTTCGGCTGACGACGAGCCTTTATGAGCTATTGCACCGGACGGCTCGATAGCATGCCTTCAAGAAGCATCGGCTCAAGTTGCGTGGCTTTCGCTCGCCGCCAGTAAACAGCGCGTTTGGGGTGGGAAGTTTTGAGACAGCTCTGTAGGCTCGGTCTCGTTCGACGCAGCTGGGGAGATTAGGCCAGCGCCGTTTTAGTGGTGAGGCACGGGACTAGCGCAAGAGGCTATTGGCTGCGGAAACTATTCAGCTATCGAGCACTTGGGTTTCAGTGCTACCCTCTACTTTGGCAGACTTTTGGCAGACTGCGCTTGGAAGTTAATCAATTTATGCATCGTGAGCGTGACTTCTCTAGCCGCTCCAGTTAGTGTTTATCGGCTTTAGAACGATTAAGCGCTTTACGACGTGACTGGTGACGGCGTTGACACGGTAGGGGTCTGGGGTTCAAATCCCCACGCGCCTACCATTTCTATTCGGTTATTTCGTTCCTTTTGTCCTCCCTTCAGCGTTCACGGCACAGTTTGGCAGACTTTTGGCAGACTCTCAAAAATTTGAGGACAATTTGTGAGTCTTCATAGTCGTTTCACCGCTAACTACCCAACCCTACTTTCCTGCCCCGCCTCTGCGCGATCGCGCATTCGACATTCCATTGCTCATACAATATTTCCAACATCAGACAGAGCAGAAGATCAAATCGACCGTGCCGCGGAGAGTCGAAGACGACGCCATTGATGCTCTCTTTGATTACCCCTGGCGCGGCAATGTTCGTCAGCTCCGCCATGTGGTAGAGAAACTGGTGGTCGGCACATTGGGAGACTCACTCATTAGCGCAGACGCGGTTCGCCGCGCACTCGACAACCATCCTCATGTTGTCTTGTGCTCCACAAATGGTCGCTGGCCATTCGCCGCCTACACCGAGGGTGATTCCCTGGATGATTTTCTTGACCATGCCATGCTGGATCTTTATGACATGTTGCTGGGAAAGACGGGCAGCCATTCCCAAACTGCCCGCCAACTGCGAGTTGACCGCACTTCACTTTATCAACGCCTGGAGCGTGCTCGTCGAAGGCTCTATCTTTCGACTGTCAACGAGGCCGTGGCAAGCAGGCTTTAGGCTATTGGGCTGTCTGGTTGCGTAAGGGTAAGCAATAAAAGGGTGCGTGGATTCATGAAAGCGACCTTCGGGGTTTTGCAGTTCAAGTTCCAAGAACGCAGGGCAACTAACCAAGCGGTAGAGTTATCAAAGCCAACGCGAGTGATAGTTCGCAAGTTTGGTTTTTCAGAAAACTGCTTGACAGGATTGGTGGCCTTGTCTTATACAAGACAGTTCGCGCGGCTGTCATGTCGCGCACGGTGAGGAAGAAACTTCAATGATGACGAGCAGGACATACAAAGAACACGTAGCCAAATGGCAGCCGTCGGCCGCCATGCGTTGCGTGTGTCTATCTGCCGGTCAGAGTTCGGCGTCAGTCACGTTGGGCGTCAATACGTTTAGCGGCAGACTCGGACAAGCGACGTCCATAGATAGCCGTTACATCAGGCAATAATTCGCGGGAGCGGCCTCCCGCTCCCAAATCTCAAAGCAAAATCGCGAGACTTGTAAGGAGCGGGCAGCTTCCCTGGGAGGCTTAAAGCCCGCTCCTTTTGTTTTTTGACAATTGAAGTACCTTTTTGCGAGATGAAGGCAGGGAGCCTTCAACGGATGACGATCTCGGTCCTTTGCGAGAGTCCGCGAGATCGCCATCCTAAGGAGAAGTGTGCCTCGAAGTGTATTCGCGGTACTGCTCTGCTGCCTTCATCTATTTTTTAGCACAGATGGATCTCAGACTTGAAATCTTTCGTGTGAGATTTGAAATCTGAATTCCACTTCGCATGTGTGGCTGAGCAGCAAAAGCACCCTCCTCCGAAATCAGGCGTCCGTTGTGACTTCGTAGGTGCGAGTCCTACCACATGCACCAAGGTCATTGCCGATTGCCAATTGCCGATTTTCGATTGGTCGCTCGCGTAGCATGAAAAAATCAATCGGAAATCGCCAATCGCCAATCGAAAATGTTCGGAAGGGTAGCCTAACTGGTAAGGCAGTAGTCCCGAAAACTACCGCGCATTAGTCGCTTGCGGGTTCGAGTCCTGCCCCTTCCGCCAATTCACAATTTGGAGGCGTCGCCTAACGGTATGGCAGCGGTTTGCTAAATCGCCGCGCAACGCGCGTGCAGGTTCAAGTCCTGTCGCCTCCGCCAATTCTTCGGACCTGTAGCTCAGCGGAATGAGAGCGCGACTCTGCGAAGGTCGAGG
>DATETN010000094.1:0-50508 GCA_035283645.1 Pyrinomonadaceae bacterium | reverse complement strand
ATCGATGAACGCGACAATCGGCCGATTTACCACCAGGTGGCTGATGGTATCAAGACACTGATCGCCGCTGGGGAGTTGAGGAAGGGCTCGACTTTGCCTCCTGTTCGTCAGGTTGCGGCGGACCTTGGCGTGAACCAGAACACAGTAGCTGCCGCTTATCGTGAACTTCAGAAGGAGGGCCTCATCCGGGTCAGACACGGCTCCGGGGCGAAGGTTGTTTCGCAGGTCTTGGCGAACAAAGACGACGAGCGCGCGGAGGAGAGGCTGCGTGCGGTCTTGGCTGATCTTGTTTTATCTGGTCGGACACGGTCGGAAGTTCTGACGCTTGTGAATGAGGCGCTGACTCGGTTGGCGAGAGCGTAGCGATTGCAGATTTGTGGATTACCCGTTTCGTTACTTTAGTGCCAGATTTCTGACTCCAGAGCAAAATTACCGAGTGGGCCAATCTCAGCTGAACGAAACGACCAATTGGCAATCGGCAATTGGCATTTGGCAATCGGCAATGTCTTTCAGTTTTCCGGTATCCGTACGTACGACCTCCGCTCGACCCTTCCCGGTGCGGCCTGAGGTGACTCCCGCGGTCCGGGACTTGGGCCTACGAGACCTGGGCCTGGCATGGGCCTAGGAGCTTGAGGGGATGGACGGGTATTACCACCGTATCCGCCCGATCGCGATCCGCCGCCTGGTACTGAGCCGCTGGGCGTTGAATTGTTTCGCCCGTCCGCGTTATACCCGTAGCCACCAGTACCCCACACATTTCCGAAGATCGCATTCGAGTAAGACGCTCCATACGGTGAACTCCAACCCCAACGGTAGTAGAAGGGCAAGAATGTATAGCAGCGAAAAGCTGAGTTGTAATACCAGAATCCAGCAGTCCGGCCCTGGAGCCATCGATTGTCTACGCTCGCGAGGAGCAGATTGACGTCGCGACGACGAACCTTGTTGTTCGCTTTCGCAACTGTCTGAGCACGCTCCTTACTCCACGTATCAAGACCATCAACCCGCTTCTTTTCCGCCTTCTGCAGTTTAGCGATTGCCACCGAGCCGCTTGTAAAGACTACTTTGTTTCCGCCCTTGATCTTGGTTCCCGAATCGCTCAGCAAAACTCGCCCTTTTCTCACAATGAGCTCAGTGCTAGCTCCCGGGACCACACTCACTCGATAGAGGCCGCCTCGAACTATCGCGAGTTTTGTATCGGGTGTGCTGATATTGATAGACAACTCCATTCCGTCGAAGCCGGTCGCCTCTACAATTGCGGTGCCACGCGCCAACCGCACCTCAAGGTTCTCAAGCGAATTACTGATCAGCTCAAATTCGGAATTCTCTCCTACCCGCAAATACGAACCTGGGTTCAAAAGCATCTCGACCCGACCGTCAAAATCTGTTTTGACGACGTCACCAGCCTCCAGATCTTCCTTAATCGTCAATTGTTCCCATTCAGAAGTGCCTCTCCCATGCACGCTCGCGTTGCCGGTGACGGCGTTAATACCGCCCGCCTTCGCGGAAATGACAAACTTGTCCCGAGTTTGGGACAAGACAATTAAAGGAAGACATAGTACCAACGCGACAGCCGACATGGTCAGGGGAAGTGAGTACGAGCTTTTTCGCATGGTATTTCTCCTAATGAACCTGCAGGGTCAGAGTGAAAGTCTGGGGCGTGCTGCGTATTATAGCGCGCCGGGATCCATTTACAAGTAATCTTCTACTGATTGATAGATTGCGGGCTGGTTCCCGCAAAATAGCCCGACTTTGCGCGAGGCCAGAGGTCACGTCGATCTGGAATGGCCACTGTGACTGAGCGCCACTTGCCATCTTTGGCGGAGTTCGAAGGTCGATACCCTATGCTGTAAATCCTACTGAGATCTTGAATCACCTGCACGTATACTCGATCAAGATCCTTTAGCTTTGCGGCTGAGTACTTCAGTGTTCCACTAGCCTCCGCCAACTCGTTCAACTGCTGCCGGGCAATTTCATAAGCAGATCTTGGCGTCCGGCGTCGCCTCACTTCCTCGGGCTCAGTATCCAGGTAAACTGGAAACACCAGCGCGTCGGACCGCCTTACCTGGTTCAGCAACTCTGCAAAACTGGTCTTTGAACCCTCTCCGTAAACATCGGGCAAAGCGTTGTCTACTCCGTCACTCATCAATATCACAGCCCGACGGCCGGATCCTGAGGAACCGGTCAGCATGGTATCGAGCACGAATTGCAGCGAGTCCCAAACGTTTGTGCCGCCCTCAGGTTTTTCAATCCGTTCGATTGAGCGCTTTAGCTGCTGACGGTCGGTCGTCAAAGGCGACACCACCCGGGGAATGTTTGTGAAGGTTACAACTCCGATTCGATCTACGGGACGAGACGCGTCTACGAAACGTTTGGCAGAGCGCCGAATGAGGTTGAGCTTCCCTTCTGCGGATCCGGACAGATCCAGCAACAGAACCAGATCGAAAGGAGCATCAGCAGATTCAAAGAACGCAATCTCTTGAGGATCCCCATCTTCCAACACGATGAAGTCCTGTTGTTGCAACGGCTGCTGATGAGCCTCCTTGCTTCGGCCAATGACACTGACCTTTAGATCCACAAGGTCAGAATCAACACGAATCCGATCGATCCCCTCCGCGACTCTCTCAGGCGATTGCGCAAGAATCGAGATTTGCATGAAAAGCAGCGACAACAACAATGCTGTTGGACTGAACCTAGTTCGCATAATACCCATGCTTACCTCGAGCAACCGCAGTTGGCTTACTCAAACTCACCCTAATCGAGCGCCATTGTCCATCTCGCGCCTTGTTCGAAGGTCGATATGCCAGGCTGTACATGGTTCCCAAATCCGCCACTACACGCTCATATGCGCCCGCCAGATCTTCGAGACGTTCAACCTCATAGAAGGCCCCGCCACCCGCTTCGGATAATTCTCGCATTCGATCGTGTCCCATATCGAAGGCTTCGGGCTGTGTGTCCTGGGGGTGTAACGCTTCGTAATATGTATTTAGCCAGATTGTATAAAGAACTCCATCAAACTCATGAATCTTGCTGATTAGTTCTCGGTAGGGAAGCTTTGAACCCTCCTGGCCCGACACACCCGGCACAGTTCCATCGAGACCGTCGCTCATCAGAACAATGGCGGTCCGACGATTAGTGGCGCTCCTGCTTTGCAAACGGTCAATCGCGAAATCTGTAGCGTCATACAGCTTCGTATCACCAGAGGCCGTGTCGATATTGTCTATATCGCGTTTGAGACGCCCACGATCCAGAGTCACCGGCGACACTACAGTCGGCTGCCCGGCAAACGTGATGATGCCGATTCGATCCGATGGACGTGCAGCCTGTACAAATCGCAGCGCTGCCTGGCGGATCAGTTTCACCACATCCCGGGTCGATCCAGAGAGATCGATCAACAACCAGAGATCAAACGGCGCCGAAGTCGAATCGAACCGCAAAATTTTCTGCTGCGTTCCATCTTCAAACAAGCGAAAATCACTCTCAACTAATCCCATCACGCCACGGTTGGTCGTACGGTCGATCACACTCACATTCAAGGTGACGAGCTGCGAATCAACTCGAATAATATCTCCCTCATCGACCTCTTCGACATCGTTTGTACCTGCTGGAACTCCCGCCGCAATGGTTGAACTCACCCCTGGTTTGATTAACACAGGTGGTGCGACCCGATCAGTACTCGGCGAAGCCTTCGCCAATATGCTGATGGCGCCGCTCTCACTCTCAACTCGAAACGGCCGTTCACCAGAGCCCAATCGCCCACTCAACACACGACCGCCGTCCGATTTTAGAGAACTGAGTTCTGAAGTGATGGATCCCGTGGTGGTTCGCACCAAAAGGTTCAGATTGTCAGCCGGAGAAAGTTCAACGCGAACCTCTCCGGAACTCGACTTCAGGGATACGCCTGCCGCCGCTCCTTTAAAGGAGATTGCGCCGCCTCGCGTGTTGATACCAACTTGGGCTGTGGCGGGGACTTTAATGGCCAGTCCGATTTCAACTTGCGGATCGATTGGTGTGCGTAACACAGAGATCAACAACACGTCCTCTTTTTTCTCAATTACAATTGGAGATCGTCGAAAAGGCGCTCCAGGGATCGAGGCGTAAACCACAACATGTTTTTGGTCCCACACTTCAGTCGTGACTGCGCCATAGTAGTTCTCAATATTGATGCGGCCGGTATCCGGTACATCGATGCGAATGCCAGCTTCTGAATCCTGCGACGCAAGGACGGGCGCACACGGCGCTGCAATAAAGAGCATCAATAGCAGACGCAGATGGATTCCAGAGTCTCGTGACATGCCAAATACGGTTTGGTGATCCTGTCGGGGAGAGAATCTCTTCAGACTTGTAATCTGAAAGTATGATTATCGCTCAATCATATCAAGCATTGAACCTTCACCGGACGATGCCGGTTCGGGTGCGGGTGGCGCAGCAACCTCGCCATCAGATAAATCGGCCAATCGCAGCAGCAAGTTGTTGGCGTTTGTCGCGTAAGGCAGAGCGCCGTCTTTTGTTAGGATGCGATCCCGCACCATCTGTTCGATGACGCGATCGAAAGTCTGCATGCCCTCCTGGTCACCCTGCTCCATCGCATCGACCAGCGATTTGCCTTCGGATTCGCCTTTCTCGAGGTACTCGCGGGTTCTCATTGTGGACTTCAGAATTTCTATGGCCGCAACCCGCCCCTTACCATCTGCCCGAGGGATCAGGCGTTGGGAAGCGATGTAACGGAAAGACTGTGCAACTCGCGTTCGAATGGCGCGCTCCTCGTTTTTGGGAAAGACTCCGATGATTCGGTCAACTGTTTTGGAAGCGTCGATGGTATGCAATGTGGAGAGGACCAAGTGACCGGTTTCAGCGGCCTCGAGTGCGACTTCGATCGTCTCACGGTCACGCATCTCTCCGACGAGAATTACTTTGGGGGCCTGACGTAATGCTGCGCGGAGCGCGATGGCAAAATTTGGGGTATCAGAGTGGAGCTCGCGTTGGTGAATTGTTGAGTTCTTGTGCGCGTGTAGAAATTCGATCGGATCCTCAATGGTCACAATGTGGTAGTACTTCTGTTCGTTGATCAAATCGATAATGGCGGCAAGTGTTGAACTCTTACCGCTACCCGTCGGTCCGGTCACCAGTACGATCCCGTTCTTCAGATCCGCAATCTCTTTGAGCTGTTCCGGTAGATTAAAGTCGCTGAACTTTGGCGGATGCACAGGGATGACGCGCATGACAATCGCGTGCGTGCCACGCTGCTTAAAGATGTTCACGCGAAAGCGCGCTTCTCCGGGAGCGCTGAATGAAAGGTCTGCGGAACCTGATTTTTCCAGACTTTCGATTGCGTTCTGATGGCTGCCGATGATCAGCTTTGCTATTCCCGCAGTGTGGGCGGGCGTGAGCTTCTCAAGTCCCGCCACATTCACCGGCTGCAGTTTCCCGCTCAATTCGATTTGCGGCGGTCGACCCGGTGAGAAAATCAGATCGCTCACTTTATCTGAGGCGCTTAGCATCTGCCGCAGGACTACCAAAAAGTTTGGCACCGCTGGTCCAGCGGCTGAGGAATTTTGAACTGGAGGTTGTTGGCTGCTCATTTGGAACTTTTCTCCCACGCAGGCGTCAAATGTTAGGCACAGAACGTAACCAAAAAGAAAGGTTTGAGGCGAACAAACGAAATCAAAGTTACGTACATCAAAGTGTCAGTTCGTGGGACATTTCGAATTTATGGTCCCTATTACATGGAACGGAGGCGCTAAGACATGGCAACTTACAGAGATCCTGTTCGATGCTTTGCTCCACTGGAAGTGATCGAGCGCCTGCTGGAAATTCGAGTTGAAGCGGGCTATACCCCCGCCGTCTATCTCCTATCACCCGATGATTTGGCGGACTACCTCGATGCATATGGTTTCGACGTGTATGCGTTTTCTGAGGCCGAAGCTGAGTTTCACTTCGGCGATTACCGGGCACCGCTGGCGCCGGGTGGAGATGTTGCACACAGTTCGCCAACCGCACATTGACACCTGAGAACTTTTCAGGTCCCTGCAGCAAAGGAGATCGCAGCTTTCTTGCGGTCTCTTTTTGCCTTTAGCGTAGGGCTTTGATTACAAAGAACGTCGCATCGTCGCCTGCGCCAACACCATCTGTCCAATGATTTACCTCTTCATGCACCGCAGCAATTAGCTCCCGTGCACTCAGATGAGCTACAGATTTAACCGCACGCGCGAGACGATCGCGGCCAAACTCTTCGCCTTTTGGGTTCATTGCTTCAGTAACGCCATCAGTATAAAGAACCAGGATCTCACCGGGTTCGAGGCTTAAATAGTACTCGTGGTAGCGAGTCTCCCGAAACATTCCCAGTGGCAGTCCCCCGCGTTCCAGGAAGCGAATGTCACCGTTGGTGTCGAGCAAGAGCGCGGGGTTGTGACCAGCATTCGCATAGGAGAGTGAATGGTTGGTTGCATCGAGAATTCCGTAGAACGCCGTCACAAATTGATTGCGCTCGATTGATTCCCATAGCAGGTAGTTCACTTTAGCCAGCGAAATGTGCGGTGCATAGCCAATGTGAGTGGCGGCACGCAAGCTTGCGCGCAGAAAGGCCATGAGCAACGCGGCCGGCACACCCTTGCCGGAAACGTCGGCAATTACTAAGCCAATCTGGTCATCGTAAATCCGAACCCAATCATAGTAATCACCCGAGACTTCTTCGGTGGGAAAGTTATAGGCGCTAATATCGTAGCCCTCAAGCTGTGGGTCACTCGGCGGCAAAAGTTCAAGCTGAACCTGGCGGGCCACCTCCAGCTGTGCCTCCAAACGCTGCTTTTCTATCAACTGATCATGCAGCATCACCTTTTCGATGATAATCGCTACCTGCGAAGCGAGCATGCCGAGAACCTGTAAGTCGTCTTCGGAATAGGCATTAAGTTCATCGCTCTCCAGATCAAAGACACCAATCACTTCGTCATTGGAGATGATAGGAGCGACCATCTCAGAGCGTGTTTTTTCCCGGGCGTTTATGTATATGGGATCGTTTCGGACGTCATGACAGATAATCGGTTCCCCGGTCAGCGCCACTTGTCCGATGAAACCTTCGCCTAACTTCAGGTGAAGTTCTGAGAGTTCATCGATGTCGTAACCACGAACTGCTTCGGCTTGAAACTCACAAGTATCAGCGCCCTTCGCCCCAGTTCGTCTGTCCGCGCACTTCAGCACGAAAATACCCGCTGCATCGTATGGTATCAGTGAGTCGAGCGTATCAAGCACCAGATTGAGGACTTCCTGAAGGTCGAGAGAACGACTGATCTTCTTGGTAATATCGAGGAGCATCCGCAGCTTGTCGGTCGTTGTGAGACCAGGTAGCGGTGCCTCTTTTAGCTGTTCGGACATGAGCTTACGTTATCGTTATTGCGCTGTTGATGCAATGGACTAGCGCAGAAAACTTAGCCACGCTCAGTTGGTCTGCGGGTGGGCTTTCCGGTAAAGCTGCCACAGGTGGGTAACCTTCAGCCGATATTCAACCAGTTCGCGGCTAACTCGAAGGTGTTTGGCAACCTCTACTGACGTTTTCCCCGCCAATACAAATTTCCTCAGCGACGAAAATGGCACCAGGGCAGCGGCGCCGACACCATAAGCAGCCTCCTCATCGGTCTTACGATAGTCCCGGGCCAGTGTCCGGCCCCATTCATCCTGGGCGACGATTTTCAGGCGGCTAGGCTGGTGGCCCAGGAACACGTGGGCTATCTCTTCCATCAGCGTTGCGTTAGTTCGCATACGACCGTGCGTAGGATTCAAGATGACTAATCGTTCCCCATTGGGCAATGGAACCGAGCATGCGCCCCCAGACCAAGATGACGCGGCATCACCAAGCAGATGTTCACGTGACTCTTCGCTCAGCCCTTGAACAGCGTGAAAATCCAACACTAGCAGGTTAGCGAAACGTGCTAGTCGAAATGGGTCGAGTGGTTGATCAGATTTGACGCGCGCAAACTCTCGCAGTCCGATGGCACTTAATTCAATTTGTCGCCATTTTCGGCCTTGCGGAAGTTCCTCGAACGACATGATCCAACGACCACTACCTGCGTTTGCGTGAGCTCTTATCATGGCCAGCGTGGCTGAACTGAGAATACGCAACGCGAAAAAGTTCTGAAAGGGCGGACGCCGTTTCCGGGGTGAGATTGCGATCCGCGCGGAGGTGGGCTTCGACGATCTCTGGTGTGGACTCGTGGGGGAAATATACGACCGGCTTTGCTGATTGGCTGTCGGAGCTACGCCCGGCAAGGATTCGTTCCATTGGCATATCGAGCCATGAAGCCAATCTGGCGATGTTGTCGGCGTCAGGCTTACCAGTTCCATTTTCTATTCGCGATAGCGTGGATGCCGAGACACCGGTTTCGTCTGCGACGTCGCGCAGGCTAAGCTTTAGTTCTTCGCGCCGGCGACGGATCGCGCGGCCTAACTCTTCGGTGTTAACCAGCGGTTTGGCCATTCGGCTCATGATAGATCCTCCATGTGAGATGGAGAATAACATGCGTTCGTTTTAGTTACAAGATTCTGTCCTACGCGTGAAACACCAGAATTTTTAAGGGGACCACCACACGTGTAGTATTTCGTTGGTCCATGGCGATGGATGACTCCATGGTTTCACACAATCTCTAAAACCATGGTGTCTTGAAAAAAATGACCGGTGAGCAATTCAGACCGAAGCCGAAGGAGGATCACTGTGATACGGGTCTTGGCAGTGACCAAAGCCCAACAACTAACTGACACTTAGCGTTTATTTCGCTGCTGACGAGCCGACAAAGCAAGATTACGAGCACGCGGAAGCGCGCCTACCGCCGCCATTACCTGTGGATCGTCAGTCATCACCAACACTCGATCCGCCTTTATCCGACCGTAAGCCGCTGTGACCACATTAAATCTTAGCTGCACGTCAATGAAGGAGCGGTTCTGATCCAGAACCGAGGAGAATGGAGCGAAGTGCGCATGTTCACGCACATACTGCTTGAATGCGAGGAAGACTGGTTCCCCGATCTGAAATTCACTCGGATCCAGTTCGTGATTCAGATCTATTGGGCCACTTAACTTGAAATTCTCCAAACCCTGAACGCGTCCGTTAATCAATTCGCGACTGAATCCGAATATCGGGTTCAAGAGTCTTCTCTGCGTTTGGCTGATCGTTTTGGGCCGAACAACTTCATCCGGGGCTATCCCGCCGCCTTCATAAACGGCACGACCCGTATCGGTCTTTTTGGCCGGGCTGCCGGGCTTCGTCTCGACTTCGCCTTCCAGCTGACCAAAGCCACCGTTTGTGTAGTAGTCGTAATAACCGCCACTTGAGTAATTACGCTGGATGAGTCGCCCCGCAGGGGTGTAGTACTTCGCCGATGTCAGAGTCAGTCCTGCACCATACTCCAACCGGATAATGCTCTGCACCAGACCTTTGCCAAAGCTGGTGGTGCCGACTATCAACGCACGATCGTGGTCCTGCATCGCGCCCGCGACAATTTCCGAGGCTGAGGCCGTGTTTCCGTTGACCAATATTACTAATGGCGTGACGTCTGGGGCCACGTTCTTTGATTCGTAGGTGTTATCTCGGTAGCCGCTCCGGCCCTTCTGGGTAAGAATCAGCTGTCCATTCGGCAGAAAAACCTCCGCAACATTGATAGCCTGATCGAGGAATCCTCCCGGATTATTGCGCAGGTCCAGCACCAAAGAATTCAGTCCTTTTTGGTGAAGGCGTGTGAGCGTTTCGTGCAATTCTTTGGTCGTTGTGTAATTAAAGCCACGCGTCATGTCGATATAACCTACCCCTGGTCCCACCATATATACGTCCGGAATCGACGGCTGGGCTACTGCGTCTCTTGTTAGCAGTATTGTTTGAATCCGCTTGTCCGCTGCGCGCTCGACTGTGAGTCGTACCACGGAGCCCTGAGGCCCACGAATCTTGTCGCGCACCTCAATCGAAGGTTTACCCGACATCTTCATGCCATCCACTTCGAGAATGCGGTCCCCGAACCTGAGTCCGCTGCGGAGCGCGGGCGAATTCTGGAACGTTGAGGTAACAAAGGTGTCTGGTTCGCTTTCGGTTGTGTAGTTTTGGATTGACGCCCCAATGCCAAAGTACTCCGAACGCTGGTCCGTCTGCAGTTCGTCAAATTCCTCGCGGTCGTAATAGTTCGAGTGAGGATCCAACGACCTCAGCATGCCTATCATCGTCGACTTGAAGACGGCGTTGTAGTCCAATTTACGCGCATTAACGTAATTCGACTCGATAACCCCGAGAGCCTCTTCGAAGTCGGTCTGGATTAAGGGAATCGCGGGACTCGCATTTGCTCGACCGGCTCGGCGATTAGGCGCCGACGGCGTAGACGTTTTGGTTCCGGAAGTACTGCCTACCGGGGATTGCTTTTGAGAACGCTGCTGTTGAGCAGACGCTGGAGCGCATATTCCAAATGCGAAGATCGCGAGGGCAACTGCCAGGTGCGAAAGTGTCTTCTTCACTACAAGCCTCTGACGGCAAGGTATACTTGTTGGGAACGAAAATCCGGGGTGGTCGCCAATATATCGGATGCTCGCGTCCCGAGCAAGGCGACGTCCCGGTGCAACCAAGATTTCTATTTATGCGACTCAAAAGAGAAAAGTTCTAAATAAGGAGCAACTCCAATTCGGACCGTCTGTTTTGGTACTGTTTAACGCGTGCTTGACGCGCCTTTAACCACCTCCGTAGAATGAACTTCCATTTAGCCGAAAACGTATTCCAGTTGAGTTGATCGGTGAGATCAGTTAAAGGAGTAACTGTAAAATGAGTAGTCCTTTCCAAAGGGAAGAACAACAAGCGTCTGAGACGGTAGACGACCTCATGGTCCGAGACGACGATATTGATGCAGCCGACGAACCGACGCGAACAGCGAACTCCGTCCGAGATATCGCTTCCCGCATTCCGGAATCGTTAAGTGCAATTGGCCGCGACATCAGCCGCACCATTGAAAGGGCGATGTCAGCCAAGGACGATTACGTGGTTGCGGTCAAGATCTCGCCAGAAGCACAAGACAAGTTGGAACAACTCGTTCAGGCCGGCGTATTCCGCAGCCGTGCTGAGGCCGCAGGTTTCCTAATTGACGAAGGAATCAAGACACAGTCTGCGCTGTTTGAGCGAGTGCAACAGAAACTAGCTGAAATAGAACGGTTGCGCGCTGAACTGCGCGGGTTGATTAACGAAGGGCCATCCTAAGGGCCCCTTCGTTTTCTTCCCTTACCTTTCTCCCCCATCTGTTTCATTACTCCCCACACGGGAACAGCACGGCCAAAAAACGAAAGCGAACCAGAACAACGTGGCAGAAACCTTTCAACTCCCACAAACACCAATCGAACAATTTACTCTTTCAAACGGACTTCGCGTCATCCTTAACCAAGATCAGGCCGTGCCAGTTGTTTCAGTGGCCGTCTACTACGATGTGGGTTCTCGTAATGAGAGACATGGCCGAACCGGCTTTGCGCACTTGTTCGAACACATGATGTTTCAGGGTTCTGAGAACGTCCCAAAGGCCGCTCATTTCCAGTACATCTTCAATGCTGGTGGCACCATGAATGGCACCACGTCCACTGAGCGAACCAACTACTTTGAAACGTTGCCTGCGAACCACCTGCCATTGGCACTTTGGTTGGAAAGTGATCGGATGCGATCGCTAAAAGTTACACAGGAGAATCTGGACAACCAGCGGCACGCAGTTCAGGAAGAGAAGAGACTCCGGTATGACAATCAGCCTTACGTTAATGCTTTCCTGCGGATAAACGAGCTGATCTTCAAGAACCCGGCAAACGCTCACTCAACCATAGGTTCAATGGAAGATCTCGACGACGCCACTATCGACGATATACGTGAGTTTTTTCGCATTTATTATGCACCGAATAACGCAGTGCTTAGCATTGCGGGCGATTTTGAAAAAAGCGAAGCGCGGTCCCTCGTAGAGAAGTATTTCAACGACATTCCCAGCCAGCCAGACCCGCCCCCGGTTGATGTTAGCGAGCCTGAAGAAGTGTCAGTTAGGGAAGAGACCTTTTTCGACCAGTTGGCACCCGCACCGGCATTTGTTCTGGGGTGGAAAATCCCGGCCCGGCGTACGCCAGACTTTTACGCTCTTTCACTCGCCGGTGAATTGTTGTTTGAGGGAGACAGCTCTCGTCTGTACCAGAAACTGGTAAAAGGTGATGAGTCAGTCGTGTCAATCCAGGGCGGACTGGATGAACGACGCGGGCCTTCAGCTTTATACATCTTTGCATTGCCAAAGCCAGGTCAGGAGGTTGCGACCATACGCGAACAGATTGTCTATCAGATTCGTCAGCTCGCCGCTGAAGGCCCTTCAGCCGCAGAGATGGAGAAGCTGCGCAACTCGCTCTCTAACGATGCCGTCCGTGGAAGGCAGTCGACTATGTATCGCGCTCAGAGACTGGCTGAGTATGCCCTGTACGATGGAAACCCGACACTGTTTGATTCAGAACTGGAACATTATCTGCGCGTCACGCCTGGAGAGATCAAAGCTGCGGTAGCGCGGTTTCTGGATGTGGACGATAGGGTGGTGCTGGACATCGTTCCTCAACACGCTGAGGCAGAACAGACAGTTGGGGCGTCGAGACAGGCTTCAGGTGAACCACAACAACCCGCGGCTCCGGCGCCGCAAGTGCCGGAAAAACCATCTCCGCACCCGCCGACTCCAACTGAGGCAGAGGTTACACTGAAGGATCGCACGGCGACGCATTCCGAACAGCCCGAACAGCCTGCGGATACTCCCCAACAGACCATACCTGGATCAGGACCGTTACATCCATAAATGAGCTCAGCACCGCGAGTAACAACGCAACCACCACCATTGCCTCCGCGGCCGATTCGTATTCCACGGGGCGAGGAAACCTTCCTACCGAATGGACTAAAGGTGATTCTCGTTGAGGACCGGCGCCTGCCGCTGGTCAGTTATCGTCTTGCGCTTCGCTGTGGCGACGCACATGACCCAAGGGAACTGCCGGGACTCACCGACACCCTCACGGGGCTTTTAACCGAGGGCACGGAGTCACGGACCAGCCGGCAAATCGCGGATGAAGTTGCTCGAATGGGCGCTTCTCTCAGCGCAGGAGCAAATTCTGATTATACGAATGTAGCTGCTTCATCGCTGGCCCGCTTTACGGATCAAGTTCTCGACATTCTTGCTGACGTTACGCTTCGGCCATCGTTTCCCGAGAATGAAGTTGAGCTTGCGAAACAGAATACGATTGAAAGCCTAAAACAGCAGCGCGCCCAGCCATCGTTTTTGGCAACAGAAATGGTGTCGCGCGTGATGTATGGCGAACACCCGTATTCCGTTGTTTCGCCGACTCCAGAATCAATCAAAGCCACAACTCGCGGGAGCCTGGTCGATTTCCATCGCAATCGTTTCGTTCCCAACAATGCGGTTTTGACGATTGGCGGCGACCTCAAGTCCGCCCAGGTCATTGCCAAGGTCGAGAGTCTGTTTTCTGAATGGGAGGCTGGCTCCGCCCCGAGCGAGGAATTTCCGCCACTTCCGGACCGTGTGCGGCGAACCGGCCATATCGTGGACCGTCCGGGATCAGCGCAATCGAACATCGTTATCGCGAATGCCGGTATCACACGCACCAGTCCAGACTACTTTCCAATGCTGCTGATGCACACCGTGCTTGGTGCGAATGCTTCGTCTCGCCTGTTTATGAATCTGCGGGAGGAGAAGGGCTACACGTACGGGGCGTATTCCAGTCTTGACGCTCGGCGAACAGCAGGGACGGTACGGGCTACTGCAGAAGTAAGAACACCGGTTACCGGTGACTCGCTTAAGGAATTTATCTACGAGTTGAACAGAATTCGCACTGAACCCGTCTCCGAAAAAGAGATAAGTGATGCAAAGTCCTACCTGACAGGTGTGTTCCCAATCCGTCTTGAAACGCAGGAGGGGCTCATTGACCAGTTAGTTCAGATCGAGATGTTTGGTCTGCCGCGAGACTACCTCGAAACCTACCGCGACTGCGTTCAGGCTGTAACCATCGAGCAGATTCAGGAGGTCGCTGAGCGCTACATCAGGCCTGATCAGGCCGCGATTGTGATCGTCGGAGACGGCAAGCAGATTTTGGAGCAGGTTTCGCCATTCACCTCAGACCTGGAGTTCTACAACACTGCCGGAAAGCGAAAGGAACGACCATCAGCATCTGCCGCCACTGCGGTTCTCCCGAACGACGTCGCCGGCAATTGGACGTTGTCGATTGAAACGCCGCTCGGTCAGGGCATCCCCGCAAATCTCACCTTAGCGAGCGATGCAACCGGCATCTCAGGTAGAGTCGAATCCGAGATGGGGACTGCAGTTATCAACTCGGCCGAATTTAATGGAACAGAGTTCTCGGCAGTTCTGGCGTTTGATATGGACGGCACTGTGCTGGAGGCGCAGATCGAAGGCGAAATTTCCGGCGAGCAAATAAGTGGAACAATAACGCTGGAGAGCACACCACCGCTGCCCTTCACTGGCCGTAAGCAGTAACAACACTCTCAAAAATAAAAAACCGCCCGGCATGGCCAACATGCCGGGCGAATCACAGGAGGAACCGAGTGTTATGTCCGCCGCTATAACTGCGACGTTCTTTAACCTCACCTTTCAGATGTCGCACGTAGTGAGCGGGGTTGCCAAATGTTCCTACTTCTCATAGCGAAGAATCGTTCCCTCACCACCCACCGCCCAACCAATCTTCTTGTTGAAATACAAAGCATAGAGGTTTTCTTTTGTTGCTGCTTCTTGTTGCACCCAACTTCTTCCACCATCGCCTGTCCGTAAAACTGTACCGCCACGACCTACCGCCCAGCCATCATCGTCCCCAAGAAATTGAATGCTGAGCAGAGTGGAGCGTACACCAGCGTTTACTGTTTCCCATTGGTCTCCGCCGTCGGTTGTACGCAGAATCGTGCCTCGCTCACCCACTGCCCAACCTCGTTTATCATTCCGAAAATTGACGTGATAAATCGTAGCCGTCGTCTGTGAATTCTGCTTCGTCCAAGTCAATCCTCCGTCTGTCGTTTTCAGGATCGTTCCACCTGCTCCTACAATCCAACCTCGACGGTCGTTATCAAAATCCAGGTGAATGAGTTCGAGCCGACTAGGAGCGCGCTGTCTTTGCCACGTATCTCCACCATCTGTCGTGCTGATTAGGATGCTGTCAATGACCCGATCTCTCTTGCTTACGGACCCTACCACCCAACCCTTCTTCTTGCTGGGGAAGCGGACGCTGTAGAGTTCCACTAGCGCACCATCGAATTCAGTCGGCTGAAACCTTCGCGACTCAGTCCACCGACTACCGCTATCCCGAGAAACAAAAATGGCGTTACCCGCGAGAAGAAAGCCGTCTTCTTTGTCGCGGAAATAGATGTCGTTGATTCCGTCGGTAAAACCCACGGCCTGGCGAATCCAGGTTTGGCCTCCATCATCTGTCCGACTCAGAAACCCGTTGTCTCCTCCGATCCAACCCCGCTTACTATCGAGGAAGAACACCGTGTTCAGATCCTGGTCCGCTCCCGCGAGACGCGTTGCAACCCACTGTGCCGTCGCGACGTTTGCAGCACCAATCATGAATAACGTAACGGCAAGTAAGTGATTAATCGTGCGCCTCATTTTGTAGACCTGTAGTCCAAATCCGCTGAAATGTGACAGCCAGAGTTCCAGCATCAGTTGTAGTGCATATGGGATTCAGCTTGAATTTACCATATCACACTCGTCAGACAAGAACTCTCAGGCAACACATAATGAGGCTCAATTAACGCCCGGCGTTCCGGCATTCAGTTTCAGGAAATGGCTGGCATCCTAAGGCGACGCAGCTTCGACCCGATAGACATGACCGTCGATTACAACGGTAACCTGTTCGCCCAGGGCGAAGAAGGCAGCCAACTGAGGTTTTGCCTTGAGGAGCTCATAGTATTCGCGACTGGCAAACTGTACCCTCGTTTCCGGAAGCTTTGCGTCATCTTTGTACTCCGCGTCAACCCATACTTTTTCGCGCAGATAGAAGGTCTTGCCGCGTGCAGTCTTAACAAAAGAAGAGGACGTCTCGTTTTCGTCGCGCAAGATCTCTTGCTGCTCACGTGCCTTCTTGCTTTGCTGCACGGCCGTTATCCCTGTTGTGGCAGCCGCATCGGCGGGCCTTGGTGCTGGCGCCGCCATCTGTTGATTTCGAAGCCCACCAGTAGCGGATCTGCCCGTGACTGGCAATGAGGTGACGGATTGTCGTTCCGCTCCCGGCTCGAGGGCCAGGTAAGAAGTATAGGGAGTAACAATACCGAAACGCGTCCCGAGATCGACAATCTCATCTCTCAGCTCTCGCTGCTCACCATTAGTGCGAATCTGCTCCATCAGCCAACCTACTCGACGAGTAGCCCAAAGGCGCGGCAGGAAATCGTTCTGTTCGCTCCTCAATGGAAAGCGAAGATTGTCGTAGAAGAATGTCTTGGCAGAACGACCAGCATTACCGTGCAGGCCCAAACGCACGTACTCCATGTCGATGGCATTTCTGTACCTACCGATCAGCGTAACTTGCGAACCACGAAACAGATCCGGCAAAGACCGCGGATAGACCAGGTCTGTTTCAACTCCAGCCATGTCCAAGCGCAAGTCCGTAAGCACCGGGTGGTTTATCTTCGCGAAGAAGTTGGAAATCTTTACTTCCAGATCCTCCTTGGGCTCGATGTAATCGGCCACACCGCCGTGCTCTGCGGCCAATTTATCGAGTAGCGTCGTGTTTACGTCATACCCGACGCCGAACGTAAACAATCTGACTCCCTGCGGTCTGGCTGCTCGGACGTTCTCAATTATTCGGCCAACATTTGTTTCGCCGACTGTCGGAAGACCGTCAGTCAGGAAGACAATAATTTTCGGACGATCCGTCGCTTGAAACTGCGGCATTGCGGTGAGCAATGCCTGGTTGATATTGGTACCACCCACCGGTCTTAATGAATTGACAAACTCTTCTCCGCGTTTTCGACCCTGAGGGTCTGCTGTGATTAGCCCTCTTTCCATGAGCCGCTCTTCGCCGGCAAACGCGACAACGTTAAAACGATCCTGCGGACGCAGGATGCGAATCCCATAAAGTAGTGCTGACCGCGCCTTATCCATCTTTCCTGTATCGGACATCGATCCGGACGTATCCAGCACAAAGATGATGTCCTTAGCGGCATACTCTTGTTCAGACCATTCGTCCTTCGGCGAGATCATCAGCAGAAAATAACCATCTTTACCTGTCTCGCGATGAGTAATCAGGGTGAGGCCGAAATCGTCACGCGTCGTCGTATAGAAGAGTTGAAAATCCTGTGGCTCTTTATCACCGGCGGTTTCAAAGGTGATCACCGATCGACGCTCACCAGCGGCTTTAATATCTATTGCATGTGACGGCGAATAGACGTTGCGAAAAGGAGTTTGGCTCTGTAACTCGACTCGTCCTGAAACAGTTCCGATTCGCGCAAGTTGTCGGCCGGTCCCCAGTGGGTAGCGGTAGGCAACTGTGCCCGCCTCGCCACGAAGCACTTGTGTATATGTCAGCTCCAGTTTTTTGTCAGAACGCGGAGGTATTGGAAAGACGCTTGCTTGGAAAAGATCCTTTCCAGCGTACTCCAGCAGGCCCGGATCCCGCTGTCTGCGGACGATCTCGTCGTAGATTCGACGGGCTT
Organism: Pyrinomonadaceae bacterium; assembly: GCA_035283645.1. Lineage (GTDB taxonomy): Bacteria > Acidobacteriota > Blastocatellia > Pyrinomonadales > Pyrinomonadaceae > PSRF01. The sequence goes on along the minus strand of DATETN010000094.1, from coordinate 32,825 downwards.
CTTCACGAGACCTAACCTCACCCACCAGACGTTGGTTACCTTCCCAAATGGCAAACTCGCTTATCGATGCGGATTCAGGAATCGGAAAAAGGTATGTGCCCTCAAGAGTTGCATCTGTATCGTTTCGAAAAACCTGCTCCAGATGTGTGGTTGCTACCTGTGAGGCTACCTTAACGTCAATCTTTATCGATTTGACCGGCAATGTGGGCGGTAAGGGAACCGCTACCGGGCGGCGCTCAGGACACCGCTGGCACGGCCCTGGAACAATGATGCCTTGCGCCATGACGTTCAGAGCAGCAAGCAAAACATAGGCAAATATAAGCGAGCAGAAGAATCTCCGGGTTAACATGCAAGTCTCCTTGAATGGTAGGTTAATCGCGTTTGCACGTAACTAGAACGAAGGCCCGAAGGCATTCTTGCGGTACGCCTGGGGTTGGCTTAGTGAAGTTCCCTCAGGCGTGGGTTCTTGAGCGCTACCAGCGAAACATACACGACGATGGCCGCCCCGCCTGCTGTCAGCGCTACCGGAGCACCAAAACGTTCGGACACAGCGCCGCCTAGCAGATTCCCAATGGGCATTGTGCCGATGAAGGTAAGTATGAACATGCTCATCACACGACCCCGCATCTCATCAGTGACCAACTTTTGAAGCAGAGTGTTTGTAACCGCGACCGAAGTGACGATTGCGAATCCTACTCCGAACAATGAGATCATCGAGGCAATGAGGTTGGTCGACCGTGCAAAAGCTATCAGACACACTCCGAATGCAAAGGCGCCCCCGATGACAGACCAGCCTTTGCGTTTGAAGTCCCCGAGGTAGGCCAGCAGGAGTGCCCCAACAAAGGCCCCAGCGCCTGCTACTCCCATCATCCAGGCGAGTCCGGTGGTACCAAGATGAAATATATCCCGAGCAAAGATAGGAATTAATGTCAGGTAAGGGGCGCCAAAAAGACTGCTCACGGCTGAGATCATCAGTAGCGAAGATACGCGTGGACGGTTGCGAACATAGCGAAAACCCGCGATCAGATCCTGCCATAGTGCGCGCCGGTCTTTTACCGAATGAGCAGCGATCGTTTTCCTGCTCGGATCCAAGCGGACCTTTCGCAGCGCAATCACAACCGCCGCAAAAGACAGGCCATTAGCGAAAAAACAACCGGCGAGGTCAAACAATTTGAATCCCACTCCGGCCAATACTGGGCCAAATACACGTGAAAGTTGAAACTGCGAGGAATTGAGCGCAACGGCGTTGGCCAGATCCTCTCGGCCCACTAGATCGAACGTGATGGCCTGGTAAGAAGGTCCCGCGATCGCCATACAGCAACCTGTGACAAACGAGAACGCAAGTATCATTGAAAGCGTAACGACGTTTGTCCATACGAGTAATGCCAGTAACAGAGCGGCAAATCCCGCAACAATCTGCGTGTAGAGAAGGAGGCGACGTCTATCAACCAGATCGGCAAAGACACCTCCTGCGAGTGTAAGGAAGAACCCGGGGGCCGTTGCCATAAAACCATCCACTCCCAGCCAAAAAGGAGAATCGGTAATTTGCAGCACCAGCCACCCTTGCGCGACTGCCTGCATCCAGGTGCCACTGTTGGAGATGAATGCGCCCGTGAAAAACAACCTGTAGTTTCGATGCGAGAGCGATCGAAACATTCCTGAAGGGCGCAGTCGCGGTCTGCTGGTCGACTTCACCTGTGCCGGGTCGGGTGACATTGATGGATCTCTTACCACTGGCTCACAAAAAGCACCAGAGTCCGCTGACGCCACCACATACCATTGCGAGCACAAAACCGGCACTTGGCGTCGTGAATCAATGTTGAATATTTGGAACCCATCCCGACTGTTACAGAACGCACGACCGAATTGTTGTACAAGGACAAAGTTCGATAAGCTTCAGCTTGTCGTTTGCCTGACTCGTGCTTCTGATGAGAACGAGTCTCTTTGAGAAGCACGATCTTTGAGAAGCACGCGCTTCGACCGAAGCACGAGTCACCCAAACGACAAGCTGAAGCTTATCGAACAGGGCGACGCCAGGCGGAAAGCGAGCCGCCTCCACCGGAACGCCGCTCGGCAACAATCTCTGCCAATATGGACAATGCCACTTCCTCAGGCGTCACCGCACCAATATGCAAACCGATTGGTGCGCGGACTGCCTTCAACTTCTCCTCTTCTATACCTGACTGCCGCAGGCGCTCAAGCACGATGTTCGTTCGTCGCTTGCTCCCGATCATCCCCACGTAATCGGGTTGCGCAGTCAGAGCCGCGCGGAGGCACTCTTCATCCTGATTGTGTCCACGCGTCACAATCGCTACTGAGATACCGTGCCCATTGCCCAAAGCGTCTCGAACTGACTGGGCCCAGTTCTCAGCGACACACAAAGCAATGTGTTCCTCGGGAAACCTTTCGGCGGCCACGAACTCATAACGATCATCAATCAGAGTTATCTTAAAGCCCAGCGCCGAACCCAAGCGGGCCAGTGCCGCGCCAACATGACCGGCGCCACAAATCACAATTCGTCGTTCAGGTTCAATTCGCTCAAAAAGCACACTGCCTTCAACACTGGACGCTGCTTCGCGCAAGCTGAAGACCTTCACGTCCTTGCGCGAGTCAAGAAACTTAAAAGCGAGGTCAACCAGGACTCTGTTGATGTCCGAATCGATCAGTGTTCCGGTGGTATCCCCCGTTGTCTCTATAAAAACCTTAGTGCCTACTGGTATTTCGCCTGAGATAAACGTTGCTAGAGCCGCCGTCTGCCCGGCTTCAAGCACACGGGCAACAGCTTCAAGCAGCTCCCCTACGGGATCTCTTTCATCGGAACTCAACATGAGAGGGCGGGATTTACTCGATTGTGGAGCGGCGAATTCCCAGCGCCGCGATCAGCCTTCGCAGCAACCACAACGGGCCAATCAAAAGATACACTGGGTTACGAAAAAACGCTGGTTGATTACCCTCGATGGCGTGGCCCACGAACTGAAGAATCCAACCGCCGACGAATAACGCCAAGGCCCAGCGCCAGTTGAAAAAAAAGAGCGGCAGTGAAATAACAATCAGCGGAATGCCGATGCTGTGTGTGAGCTTATTGAGCGGATGGCGATGTTTAGCTTTGTAATTCTCGATGAAGGATTCGGCCATAGCTACCTACTTAATCACGTCAATAAGGATTTCCATTGTACCGCCGCATACCATCCCTTCCTCGCTCGCGTCCTCTGCTGTAAGCGAAAAGTGATGGAGAGCGGAGACCCCGGACCGCAAAGCCTCACGTGCTTCAGCCCAAACTTCTGCTTCAATACACCCGCCACCGACCGTACCTGCGACCTTCCCATCCTGAAAGAAAAGCATCTTGGCGCCGCGTTGCTGGGGAGTTGAGCCGCGCGTCTCCGCTACAGTGGCTACAACGATGCGCTCCCCTCGGTTACGTGCATCTCGAAGCAGTTGATACAGCTGACCCACAGAAATCGTGGACATGGCTACTGGGGTCGCTCTGGGTTTTTGGTTCCGCGATCTTCGGCCGAGGATGAATCAGCCTCCTGCTGATCGCGCAACTCTAATCGTCTTCGTAGACGGTCAACCTCGCCGTCAGCGGTTACCAGCGAGGCTTCAAGTCGGATGCGACTCGTCTCCAAGATCCTGATCTGCGCCAACGTTCTGGTCTTCTCACTTTCGAGCTGACGCCGGCGAGCGTCGCGTGTTTCCTCGGGACGCACACTCCCGTAGCCGGCAGTAGCACGTTCTATGTTCTCCGGCTTCGACGAGTAGTCAATCTGCTCGAGCTTCGTCTGTAAGTCGGCAAGCTTAGTCTCAGTATCAAGCAATTGACTGCGGACCGATTCGGCTCGCTGTTCTGCTCTCGTTAAGCGCTCCATCTCAAGGAGAGTCTTATCGTTCTCCTGCATCTGACTCAACTTATCGCTCAGTCGTTCCACCTGCTGGGATAGCGAATTAATGGTGCGCTGCATCTGTTCCTGCTCGGAGGGGGCCTTCTTCGGCGTGGTCTTGTTTGTCTGAGTCTCTTCCCCCAATTGCTGGGGGTCAGTCGCGGATTCATCCGCGGTGCTGATTATTTTCGCCTCATCGTTTGGATTCTGATCCTGGGCAGCCGGTGCAATTTCCGGATTGACAATCACGGGTCGGGTTGTCCGGCGCGGGCGACGGCGGCGGTTCTGAGCGTCAGCCTCAATCAAGCACGAACTGATCATGATCAGTACTGCAAATACAAACGAAGTCAGGCGAAACAGTGGGTTTTTCATTTTTAGACTCCTAAGAACACGACAAAGATACCCTTCAGATGAGATGCGTTCAAGCAGTCACAGACATGCCATACACGTCCGAAGCCGACAGCGGTTCCTGAACAATGGAGCAGTCTAACAACGAGCTTTGCACAAAAAGTGTCTGCTCAAATGTCTTCTCTGTGCGACCTCTGTGTTCTTTGTGACTCTGTGGTTGTGTTTTCGGCGAGTTCCTTCACCATGAAGTCACAGAGGGACACAGAGGTCGCACAGAGGAAAAATCTTATTTCGTACTTTTTGTGCAAAGCCCTAACAACGGGTGGCAATGAGTTCATATACAGCGTTCTTGAAAAAGAGCCGCTTCATAATGTCTCCCATGTGTCTGGCCTGCGTTCTCGCTGCTCTCGCCTTTGCTTCCGATATATAAGCGTGTTCGAGGAGGATGCGAATGGGAACCGCCTGGAACAAGTCCCTGGCCTGCTGCAGGGTGAGGTGCACTGTATGATCCGCGAATGGGCGGATCTCGTATTTGATTCCGAGACGATTCCAGTAGCTATGCAGCTCCGATACTACAGAATAAATCGGGTGATGCACGTTAACCGTGAAGTAAAGTAGACCGGCCGGTTTTAAAATTCGGCCCAATTCAGCCACGATTGTCTTCGGAGACTTCGCATGATCCACTACGTTATCGCATAACACGACGTCGAAGCTTTTATCGGGGAACGGAAGGGTCTCACCCACGGCGGCCACGGTAGCAACCCGCCTTTGCCATTTTGGAAACAGTTTTGAGTACTCAACTACAAGCGGATCCACTCCCACTCCGAGTGTTGAACCAAAGAAGAAGATCAACCCATGGGCGCCACTCCCTATCTCCGCCACACGAGTTTCGCTGGTGAAGGTCCGAAATTGTTCCAGCTTCCTCCGCACTCTCTGTGAGGCTAACTGCATTGCCTGAATGACCTCGGCCTCATGACCGCGCAGCTTAGTCGCCTTCCGCCGCTGATAGAGAAGCTGACGTGCGAGTGCGCGCTGTGCTCTCCGACTTGTGTCGGTGATCACGCGTTGTGAAGTACTAACCATCAGAAGATTAAAACGGTTGAAGCTTAAAATCGATCGCAGCTAGCTTCATGCACGTTGTAAGTGTGCCAAGTGAGATCATGTCTACTCCCGCCTCCGCAAAACCTCTGACATTCTCGAGATTGATGTTCCCGGAGTACCGGACGCGGACCGCTGGGGATAACTGGTGGGCTAGGTCTGTTAGATGAGATACCTGATCAATTGTCAGATTCTCGATCAGTACAGTGTCAGCGCCGGCTGCAATAGCTTGCCGCAGCTGATTCTCACTTTCAATCTGCATCTCAATCTTATACAAATTGCCAAGCCTATTTTTAGCGTCGACGATAGCCTTCGTGACGTCTCCAACCATTGCGATATGGTTAAGGGTGATACTAATTCCGTCATCCAGACCCGTACGGAGATTCCGTCCGCCGCCCAAAAGCACAGCGTACTTCTCCAACATTCGCAGACCGGGGGTAATTTCACGACTATCGACAATGGTGGCCTTAGTACCTTCGATCGCGTGTACGAACCTGTTAGTTGCGGTTGCGATCCCTGAGAGACGTTGGATTAGGTTGAGCGCGACCTGTTCACCAGCTAGTAAAATATCGGCAAAGCCCGTTATGCGTGCGATGACCTTCCCCTCCTGAACCTCCTCCCCGTCCGAGGCAAAAGCCTCCAACTGTTGTTGAGAGTCGAGTGTCAGAAAGACCTCTTCGGCAGCCTCAAGGCCGGCGACAATCATTCGTTCAGCTGAGACAAACCGGCCGCGAGCGCGTGTGTTGCGGGCGATGATGGCCTGGCTTGTTATGTCACCGCGACCAAGGTCTTCGCGCAGGAAGAGCGCAATTTGCGAGTAGAGTGCTCCCTCGTCAAACCAGTTCATTGCAGGTTCTCTATAGTCTGTTGTAACTGCGTCGAGCGCTGGGCTATATCGGCTATGCGTGAGCGAAGCTCGTCAACCTTTTCGGCTGGAGCCCGCTGAACAAAATTGGGATTTGACAGCTGAGTTTCAATCTTGGCGGCCTCGGTTCGCAGTTTCTCCATTTCTTTATCAAGACGCTGAAGTTCTTGCGCAAAGTCAATTAGTCCTTCCAACGGCACCGCGACTTCGGCGCCTCCGGTGAGGACTGCTCTCGCTGAGGCCTTTGGGGCATTCAACTCGCCTCCAACACTCAGCTCTGAGGCCCGCACTAGTCGCGTTATCTGCTCCGCACTGGCACTGAATACGTCACGCAGTTGTGGGTCTGCGGCGCCAACCAAAACGCGCACGCGTTCGGCAGGTTTAATGTTCATCTCAGAGCGAATATTTCTAACTCGCGAAACCAGATCGATGATCGTCTTCATCTGCCACTCAGCCTTCTCATCAATGAGTTCTTCACGAGCTTCTGGAAACGCTGCCAACATGATGGTAGCGTCAGCCCCAGCATAAGCCTGATGCAACAAGTTGCTCTCGGCGCCCGGTAACCGTTGCCACAATTCTTCGGTGATGTAAGGCATAAATGGATGCAAAAGTCGCAAAGCTTGTTCCAGTATTGTCAGCAAACGCGTTCGTGCTGTAGTGCGACGAAGGGAATCCTCCTCGCTGGTCACGTCTATCTTAGCTAACTCGATGTACCAATCACAGAAGTCATCCCAAAAGAAATGATAGAGCGTCTGGACCGCTTCATGAAATTCATAATTCTCGAGGGCGACACGCAGATCGCGCGTGGTTCGATGGAATCGCGACACGATCCAGCGATCCTGCAAAGGGAAGTCTTCGTCAGCTGGATTCAGGCTCGACGGGTTGACGGCAGCACCTTCGGCATTCATCAGCGCAAACCGCGCCGCGTTCCATATCTTGTTGGCAAAGTTCCGGTAAGACTCGACCTGCTTTTCATTCCAACGAACATCAGTTGTACCGACTGAAGCGAGCGTAAGTCTCGTTGCATCCACGCCGTACTTATCGAAGACATCCAGTGGATCAATGCCATTCATCTTCGTTTTGGACATTCGCTGACCATGGCTATCCAGAATAGTTCCAGTGATGTACACATCAGCAAAAGGTCCTTGACCGATGAACTTCAGCCCCATCATTACCATTCGCGACACCCACAAAAAGATGATGTCACGCGCGGTGATAAGCACCGAAGTCGGATAAAAAACTCTGAGATCCTCTGTTTGCTCAGGCCAACCCATGGTGGAAAAGGGCCAGAGCGCAGACGAAAACCAGGTGTCGAGAACATCGGGGTCCTGCGTTAACTCAGTGGTCCCTGCACTCTCGCAAGCCTCTTCATAGGACCTCGCAACTATCGTTTCACCTGAGCTCGTATACCAGGCTGGGATTTGGTGTCCCCACCAAAGTTGACGAGAGATGGTCCAGTCTCGCAGGTTTTCGAGCCAATTGGAGTAAACCCGCTCGTACTGTCGCGGAACGAAACGTGGTTGGCCTTCTCTTGCCAGGTGTTCGAGCGCTAAGTCACGCAGTCGATCCATCCTCATAAACCACTGCAATGAAATGAGAGGCTCGACGACTGTCTTACAGCGTTCGCACTTTGATATCGAAAATTCGTAATCGACCACCTTTTCGAGTAATTCCATTTCGGTGAAGCGCGCCACAACCTTCTCACGCGCTTTGTAACGGTCCAGCCCCACAAAATCGGCCCCGGCAGCTTCCGTCATCCTGGCGTAAGCGTCTATGACAACGACCTGGGCCAAATCGTGACGAAGACCCATCTCATAATCATTAGGGTCGTGCGCCGGGGTAATCTTCACGGCGCCCGTTCCAAACTCAGGATCGACGAATTCGTCTGCCACGAGTGGTATTTCGCGGTTCGTCAACGGCAGGAGAATCGTAGCCCCAACCAACTTCTCGAAGCGGCTGTCATTCGGATTCACTGCGACTGCGGTATCGCCTAACATTGTTTCCGGCCGAGTAGTGGCCACAGTGACGTGCCCGTCTTCCCCTTTAATAGGGTAGCGCAGGTAATAAAGCTTGCCGGCTTGTGGAATCTTTTCGACTTCGAGGTCCGAAAGAACTGTCTGATCGTTGGGACACCAGTTAACGAGCCTGTTCCCGCGATAGATCATCCCCTCTTCGTAGAGGCGAACGAATACCTCGCGGACGGCACGGGTAAGATCTGCATCCATCGTGAACTTCTCACGTGACCAGTCGACTGAGGCTCCCTCACGACGCATCTGGTTCGTGATCTGTCCACCTGACTCGTTCTTCCACTTCCACACGCGTTCGACAAACTTTTCGCGACCCAGGTCGAGCCGGTTAAGGCCCTCCTTCTTGAGTTCACGGGTGACCACGAGTTGTGTCGAGATGCCGGCGTGGTCCGTACCTGGCAGCCATAAGGTCCGAAATCCGCACATCCGCTTATATCGCGTTAACACATCCATCATTGTGTGTTGTAACGCATGGCCCATATGAAGGGAACCGGTCACGTTTGGCGGAGGAATAACGATGGAGAACACCGGGGCTGCGGGGTTTCGATTGATTTCGGGAGCAAAACAGCCCGAGCTTTCCCAACGAGCGTAGTGACGCTGCTCGGCCTCTTTTGGATCGTATTGTTTGGGTATCTCCATACTTTGCCCGTTTCCAAATTCAGGAAACCCACCGTCGAGCGGGAGTTCTGCATTGTAAGGTAACAGCCAGAGGTTTTCATCCTTACGATAGCTGTTGATTGGAACCAGAGGTGCTTGACCAAAGGGCAACCAATCAAAAAGTTGGTTCCAACACTATCCACATGGGCAGCGTGAGTATGCTTTCACGTCTCACCTCAAAACACACGTGTTCCTGCTTCCTTTTCAACGGTAAACAGACTCACAGGGCGAAGTTGGATTCTGAGCGTTGAGTGGTCCCCTTGGGCATGCAGGCTGGGAACACAAACGCCTGATGAATTCCAGAGAGCTAATGAGTAAGTTACGTTTGGAACGACGCGCTTGTCTGTTGTGGGTGGGATCTGAAAACCTCTCAACACTACCAAGTGGAGGATTTCAGTTAGGCGTTCAGAACGTGAGTGACTAAGTTACGAATTCTTCTCTTCGAGCTGGCGCTTGATTAGCAATTCGGCAAGTTCGGGCACGACCTCCCAGGCAATCTCCTGTACAACCTTTTCAGAAAGTTGTGCCACTGCACGGCGAGCAATTTCGTCAATAACTGCCGGATCCAACTGGTCCAAAGTGATCTTGTGCCCTGCACCAAGGGCAGGAGGCGCTTCATGGAATTGAGTTATCGGCTCCATAGCCTCGTCGGTCACGCGAACTAATGGCTGTTCCTCCGCTTCACTCTGCAATCCTGGCCGTTCGAATTCCTGCGTTGCGGCAAAGGGTTCGGACGCAGGTTCGTAAACTTGTTCCTGCCCCATGTGCTGCGAGGGAGCAACTTCGCCTGAGCCGTTAGTTGTGATCAACTCCGGTTCGACAAATGCGCGTGCAGTGGAAGCGACACCGACTGGTGCGGGCTCGTACTCAATAGGTTCATTCATTTCAAGATCGAGCTCGAAATCATCGCTGAGCGCCTGGTCGACCATGCCGTAGTCGCCCAGATCGAGTAGTTCATCGGCGGCATCTCGACTGCTCAGTGGTCGGGATTGGGTTGAAAGATCCATGTCCTGTTTTTCCAAAGCTGATTCGCCCGCCGGTTTCGACGTTGGCGAATGCGAGGGTTGCATGCCGAAGGCAAGCAACTCCTCCGGCAGGGGTCGAGTGTCGGCGGTCGTAACTTCAATTTCGTCGGTCGTTAATTGCTCAGGTTCAGGCTCAGGTTCGGCCTTAGGCAATTCGGCTGTTGGTACTTCTTCCTCTTCGGACCTGCGCGAGGTAACCAGTCCGCCGACCTTCTCAATAAGTCGTCTGATTGATTGGAACGGTTTAGTCAAAGTATCGTCCGCGCCAACTCTGCGCGCCTCCGCTTCGTCGAAAGGCTCAAAAGAACCCACCAGAAGCATAACAGGGATGTGCTTGAATCTGTCATTCTTCTTGATGTATTCACAGAGCTCATAGCCATTTACGTGCGGCATAAAAACATCGGCCAGCACGATGTCGGGTAAGAACTCGTTCAGCTTTTCAATAGCTTCACGCCCATCTCCGACGGCAAAGACTTTTACGTTCTCGTCGGTAAATGTGAGGTCCACAACCTTTTGAATTGTTATTGAGTCGTCGGCAAGTAAGAGTTTGCGTCCGGCTAGCAAAGCTCAATCCCTTAGCTGATGGGCGCCACTGGCGGGGACAAGAACGTGGACAGTCGACGCCGCGATGGTTTGTGGTTGCGGCCCCCAGCCGAGCCACAATTGAAACCTAACACCCGCCTTGACGGGCCGTCAAGATATTAATGGCCAATTGCTCCCTGCTACTGACAATTTAGAGAAGGTTCCTAAGGATTCGAAACCAGGAGATCGTCAGGAGTGTTCGTCTTCCGGTCAGGTCCGGCTGACCGTAAAGTGAAGCAATCCCGCTCACCCAGGTATTCATAGGGCGTGTGCCAGGGATCGACCCTAATAACTCGGGAGAGGTACATTGGCGACAAGAAATCAACTAGTACGGTGTGTTTGTCCGCCTGCACGTAATATCCGCGACTGAGCCGGAACTGGCCCAGCGCGTCAGCAACGGTTTGCAGCTCGGACAGGGCCCGTCTGCCCTTTATCTGATCAATGTTGGAGCGCACCCGGGCAATCTCGATCCAACCTGAATTACCGCCTCGAATCGCTACAATCTGCATACCGTCACGCGCCAGGGCCGCAAAGCGGAAGTCGAGAGTGACACTTGCACCTACTATCGCAGAGGGGCTGGTCGCGAACGGAATGTTCATCGCCGAGAGGCTGCTGATACGCACATTGTCTGAGGGAAGAGTGACGCGAAACAGAGCAGCAAGCAAACAGCGCGCACGCCTGACGCTAAGTGTCCCACCCTCGGCGGGCTCGGCAACCGTGCACGCGTCAGTCGTCGATTGGGCACCAGTGGCTTCGGAAATCAGGCCAACGTCTTCCCAGCGGTCAGGAGCGACCCGGACCTCCCTGACTGTCCAGTCGCCATCGGCATTCTGCTCAAACCGGAAAGCCGTCTGAATTTCAGCCGTGACTTCGGGTGAGCTACCGTTGGGGATCCGTTTAACGCGAATGGCTTTTGTGGGCAGTTCGGCGCCAGCGACTCGTGCGATTAGTCGACGCGACTGACTTGCATTCAACTGGGCGGCAACACTGTGGGCCGTAAGCAGGAAGATACTAACGGTGAAGCCAAGCTGTTTCAGAACGGACATTGTAGGTCGGCGATCCCTATGCACGTTTACCGATCAGCATCTGTAACATGATTTGAAGCTGCGCAGTCGTAAAAGGCTTAGGGAGAAACACAACCGCACCGGCGGAAAAACTGTCTGATGAAAGCTTTGGATCCTGCTCAGCGGTCATCATCATAACCGGAATACTCATCAGACGCTTATCAGTTTTCATGTAACGCACTAACTCAGGACCGGAAACGTGAGGCATAACCACATCAAAGATTGCTGCAGTGAAATCCGCGTCGCTCTGCAGAATCTTATAGGCTTCGCGACCATCGCGAGCAGATAACACCGAGTAGTTTTCCTTTTCAAGAATAGTCGTCACCAGACGGAGAATTCCGGGGTCGTCGTCGGCGACAAGGATACGACGCTGTTTATCTTCGTTAGATGAGGTGCTCATAATAGTTTCTACTCAGGCTTCTACCGCTCGATTACTTTCCCCTGCGATGGCCGACAATTCAGCGGCCAATTTTATTGCTGCAACCATGCTGGAGTGTTCGGCCAACCCCTTTCCGGCAATGTCAAAAGCTGTGCCGTGATCGACCGACGTACGAATGAACGGTAATCCTAAGGTTACATTCACCGCTTCGCCAAAGGACAAGCACTTAACCGGAATCATGGCCTGATCATGATAGCAGGCGATCACTGCGTCAAACTCACCGCGTGAAGCGCGGAGAAAGACCGTGTCTGCAGAAAAAGGTCCCCGGACATTTACCTCATCCTCTCGACGGCAAGCCTCAATTGCCGGCAACATCTCGGAGGCTTCTTCCACACCGAACAATCCTCCCTCGGCGCCATGCGGGTTCAAGGCCGCGACCGCGAGGCGTGGTCGTTCAATGCCCCAGCGCAACAACTCGCGGTGAGTTAAGTTGATGGTGCGCACCAACCGGTCACGCTCGACCATTCTGATGGCTTCGGCGAGCGGCACGTGCGTAGACAGAAGCACGATGCGAAGATTCGCTGCCACAAAAGCCATCGCGTATTCCTCGGAACCGGTAAGGTGCGCCAGGAACTCGGTATGGCCTGGAAAGCTATAGCCTCCCAGAAAGAGTGCCCTTTTATTGATCGGGGCCGTTGCTATAGCATCGATACTGCCCGCTGCGCAGAGTTCAACCGCGGCCTCGATGTATTCTGCTGCCGCTTTCCCCGCCGCCCCCGATTCGATGCCTGGCTCAATAGTCCCGCTGACATTGTCAAGGTGATAAATGAGTGCGTCGGTAAACTGATCCGGCATCGCTTCGCCGCGGCGGGTAATATCGTAGCCTGATTGAAGATCAAGCGTCCGGGCGGTGTGGGCAAGCAATTGCGCGTCCCCAATAATCACTGGCAGACAGGCGCGGCGCACCTCTTCTTCAGCAACAGCCTTAAGTACCACTTCAGGACCAATGCCTGCCGGGTCTCCCATAGTGATCCCCACGCGAGGCAGAGATCGCTTTGCTCGAGGACTATTGTGCGATGAACTGTTGGCGAACTGTCTCATTAGTTGAGACGACGCGTAAGGCGTGGTCGGAGGGTGAGAAACGGGTCACTGTGCCGTTTGCTCAACGACGCGTTCCTCGGCTTTGTACATGTATTTAATATTTCGCTTCAGAATAAGCAGGTTAGGTCCGTTCTTGCGATTTACCTTTAATGCACCGCGGTCGTACCACTCGATCGTGCCCTCGATCTCCTCTCCATCCAGCAACACAATCACCATGAGCGTGTGGGCATCAATCTGCTTCTTATAGTAAAAGATCTCAGCATTGGTTTCGGGCGGGGGTGGAGTGCGCTTTCGCACCTGCACCGAAGCAGCGGGCGCCGGTCGCGCGGACTCTCTCGCGCTCTCGCCACTCTGGCTCCGCTGGGCGCCACCGTTGGCTCTCTCTCTGAGTGGTGCTTCGCGCGACTTCCCCTTCACTTCCGCAAGCGTAGTTCGAATAAGTTTCCGATTCACGTGATTCTTCCTCCAATGAACTATAGACGGGATTCTTCCAGCTAAATCTTCGTCAGGCACGTTACGGGAGGGAAGAGCTGACGTAGATCCACCATACTCTCGCAGGCTGCGGCCATCCGAGGAGAGAAATTAAACTTTACCCGTAATGGAAAATCCTGCAAGGAATGAGTGACATGCTACACAACCACAAAGGAAAAAGCAAAGCCGAAAAACCAGAGTGCAACTCCGCAGTCTACGTCCGATATCTTGCAGTGATACATATCCAGGGTAGGGACATAAGAACAGAAAAGGAAGGCGATTGACGTCGCCTTCCCAAAAACAATCACTCGCTAAATGAATTGCCTAATCAGCCTTTTTGCGGATGAAGGTAGGTACATCCAGATCGTCTGCTCGCGATGAGGTCATCATCGGTCGAGGCAAATCGTCGGCTGGACGTGGAGCATAACGCGGCGCCGTGGTCGGCAAGGTTACAGGCATGGTCGCTGAGGCAACAGCAATCGCTTCTCTCTCAAAACCCGTTGCAATAACTGTGATCTTCATCTCGTCGTGCATGTTCTCGTCTATTACGGCGCCGAAGATTATGTTTGCATCTTCATCCGCCGATTCCCTAATGATCGACGAGGCTTCATTCACTTCAAACAACGTCAAATCGTTGCCACCCGTGATATTGATCAAGACCCCTCGGGCTCCTTGGATCGTTGCCTCCTCCAGCAGCGGTGAGGAGATGGCTTGCTGGGTGGCTTCGATCGCGCGATTCTCGCCACGCGCATGGCCGGCGCCCATCAAGGCCATTCCCATTCCCGCCATGATCGATTTCACATCAGCAAAATCAAGATTGATCAAACCAGGGACGGTGATTAGGTCGCTGATTCCTTGCACGGCCTGTTTGAGGACGTCATCCGCGACTCGGAATGAGTCGGAAAGCGATGCGCCCTTTTCGACAGTGTGCAAAAGCCTCTCGTTGGGTATCGTGATTACAGTGTCTACGCACTCCCTAAGTTCGCGCAAACCCTGCTCGGCCTGATGCATTCGCCGGCGGCCTTCGAACTGAAACGGCTTGGTAACCACGGCTACTGTAAGGGCGTTTAACTCAGTGGCGAGAGAAGCGATGATTGGAGCTCCACCAGTCCCGGTCCCACCACCCAAACCGGTCGTAACAAAGACCATATCAGCACCTTCGAGTACTTCAATGATCTTGTCAGTATCTTCCAAAGCTGCTTCGCGACCGACACCTGGATCGGCGCCTGCCCCGAGACCTTTGGTCAAACGACTCCCAAGCTGGATTTTGATTGGCGCCTTGGAACGTTTCAGCGCCTGCAGGTCGGTATTGGCAACCAGGAATTCGATTCCTTCGATGCCTGCCTCAATCATCCGATTCACGGCGTTGCCGCCGCCGCCGCCGATGCCGATCACCTTTATGCGAGCGCCGGTGATTGGCGGATCATCATCAATGAATATATTAATGCCTGTCCCGTGACGAGGGTCCGGTGCCATAGTTAAGTCCTCTCTCCCGAAGCGTGAAGGCGTCCAAGGCCTCTTTCTTCTATATTGGGTCTCTCGAGCCATCGGCATCGATATGTTGCGGACAATATCTTGTGCAGCCGGGCCGAGAGCATACAACACATTGTCAAAAAATACTACTGAAACGATTTCTAAAACGAGAAACAAAATGCGTCAGTTTTCCCGACGAGCCTCTCCGTCCAACACCAGAGCGAACCTCGATCGCCTGCGCACGTTGTGCCACCAATGCCAATCCTGCAGCAGCTGCCCATGCTGGACTTTGAATGTCTTCAACCAGACCTCCAAATCGATCGCGCTCGGGAAATCCGACGCGGACGGGCGCGTCAAAAACCTGCTCGGCGATCTCTGTCATACCGCTCAAAAGGGCACCACCACCAGTAAGTACAACACCACTCGAAAGCTGTCTCTCCCAACCGGCATCCTTGATCTCGTCAGCAACGTGCATTAAGACCTCTTCGGCTCGCGGTTGGAGGATGTCACAGAGAATCTGTCGCGATAGTTGACGAGGGGCACGCCCCCCGACCGATGGGACATCCACTAACTCGCCCCGTTCCATTTCGCTTAGCGAAGTACTGCAAGCGCAACCCACCGTTCGCTTGATCTTCTCAGCTTCGGGGATCGGCGTTCGTAATCCAAAAGCTATATCGTTCGTAAAGTGTGAGCCGCCCAAGGGAAAGACAGCCGTGTGCTGCACGGCGCCACGCTGGTAAATCACGAGCCCCGTGGTCTCGGCGCCGATATCGACCAATGCGGCGCCGAATTCCTTATCATCTTCAGTTAAAGAGGCTTCGGCGGCGGCAAGTTGTTCAAGAACCATATCAGCGACAATCAGACCGGCGCGGTTAACCGCATTTATTGCATTTTGACGCGCGGTCACTGGGCTTGTAACGATATGAACCTTCACGGCGAGCCGTGCCCCTATCATGCCAACTGGATCATTGATGCCATCTTGATCGTCAACAATGAACTCTTGGGGCAAGCGGTCCACGATTTCCCGACCGGCGGGCAGCTGAATGGCGCATGCTGAATCGATAGCTCGCCTCACATCCTCAGTGGTAATCTCTCGGTCGCGTCCAGAGACAGCAACAATGGCTTGTCCGTTGAAGCCGAGGATATGTGAGCCAGCAAGGTTAATCGTCACCTCTTCTGCCTCAAGACCACTCATGCGTTCCGCTTCCTCGACTGCCTTTCGTATCGCATCGACCGCGGCATCCGGGTTAACGATCACACCTTTGCGCAGTCCACGTGCTTCGGCGTCTCCGATGCCTACAACGTTCAACAACCCACCTTCACCCGGCTCGCCAGCTATACACGTCACGCGGCTCGTGCCGATGTCGAGACCGATTGTGTGTTGCGTGCGCTTAGCCATTTAGCTTCGCTCCTCCAAAACGAGAGCAGTTATCGCGCTTCTCGCTTGCGTCGTTCCACCGGGGCTAGCTCCTGCTGTTTTCGTTCCTGACTCTGTTTCAGTCGTGACTGCTCAACGGATGACTGACGCTCCGTTCCCGTTACTCCTGATCTGTTTTCTACAGCCGCCGGAAGATGTGCACCTGAAACAAAGCCAATTGCCGCTCCTTTTCTCTGGCTTAGGTCCACATAACTAATCAAGTGTCCACGTGGGCCACTGCGATGGGCATCCAGAACCGCTAGTCCGTCGGTCAACCGCCGACCCGAGTCCTGGGCGCCAAGCCGCACCTCTATCCGCGCATCATCTCCAGCAAGTTGCACTCGAACGTCGCGTCGATCCGTCAGATTGATCTCGCTAATTCGTTCTGCAATGCCCGCTGCCTCATACTCGCGCTGCAACTCTAAAAACTTCCGCACTCGCTCGACATTCTCCCGGCGCGCGCTTTCAGAATCCTCATCACTCAATCCCCTTAAAAAGAATGCAGGCAAAGGATCCGAAGGGACCATCTCGCCGAGCAGAACAGCATCCTCGTCAATCCAGTGAAACCGACCTGAGGAGGTACGCACTACGGCGCGAGGCTCACGTTCAACAATGCGCACGCGGATAACATCAGGCAGAACCCGCGAAACAACTGCTTGTTTGATCCAAGGAAGACCCTCTATCCTTGCACGTATTTTTTTCAAATCAGCTTTCCACACCCCGGTAGTCACAACTTCGCGGCGGACCAACACCTGAACATCCTCAACCGAAGCTCGGCTGGCGCCCTGGACTTCCACCTGGTTGATCTCAAAGAAGCTGGCGGAGGCGGCGGCTCGATAACCAATAAATAACCCCAACAAGGCGACCACGGCGATCGCCACCTTGATAATCGTAGGCGCGTATGTAGCGAGGCTCTTCAGGCGAACGCCAAAACTCTCGCCATCGTGCGCTCGGTCACGTTTGGAGGGGCGTTGGCCCACTCCGCGGGAGCGCCCACCCTGAGAAATACCGCTGCGATTACCGACTTTCTGGGCCACTACCTCCCTCATTGTCGCTCCTCTCTCGTAGCATCGCCTGCGTCTTTCTGGTCCGATGTAGCTGGCTCGTTCGCGCGCCAGACCTCAACTTCATACTCCAACTCGATCCCATGCTCACGTTTCACACGTTCACGAATCTCCTCGGCCAAACTAAGTGCGTCTTCTGCGCGGGCGTCCTCTCCCTCCGTGACAATGAAGTTCGCGTGCACGGGCGATACAAGTGCACTGCCACGCCGCGTTCCTTTCATTCCCAGGTCGTCGATCATCTTTCCTGTACCCTGGTTTGCCGAGGGTGGGTTTTTGAAGAAACAACCGGCTGATCTCGCTCCATGAGGTTGTGACGCCAGCCGTTTGGATTTCGCTTCCTCCATTCGCATTCGTATTTGCTCGGGATCGTCAGGACTCAGTCGCAACGTCGCTCCAAGTAAAAGTTCGCCTTCCTTAAATGAAGTGTGCCGATAGTTCCATTGAACACTGCTGCCCGGAATCTCCAACACAACTCCATCGCGAGCTACGCGAACCGTCTCGGTAACAGTCCCTATTTCATGGTCGTAGGCCCCCGCGTTCATCCACAGCGCTCCGCCCACAGTTCCCGGAATACCGCCAAGGCCTTCAATTCCCGATAGCCCCCGGCGCGCTACGTCAATGCAAAGTCGCGGCAGTGAATAACCGGCCGAAACAGAGACCCGTTCACCGTCGAAGCGCACCTCTTCTTTCAAGCCTTTCAAACTCACAACCACGTAGTGATGTTCACCATCGTCTGCCAGTATGTTGCTGCCTGAACCAAGCGGTCGCCAGGGAATATTTGCGGAGTCGAGTTCATGAACTAACGCTGCCGCCTGGACTTCGGAGGAGGGCGTTAGAACCCAGTCAATCGCCCCACCAACCTTGAGACTGGTCAGGTCGGCAAACCTCTTGCCACGTTCGGCGTGCACCTTGAGCCTTGAAGCGATCTCCTGTATCCCTTCATCCCTTAGTTTTTCGCTCTTGTCCTGCAATGCTGCCATAACGACTAGCTCGTGGCCGCGTTCTTCTGTTCCCGCAATAACGTCAGCAGTTGTTCGCTGACCCGATTCACAGTGCCCGCTCCCAAAGTGATTACCAGGTCGCCAGGCTTAACTATTTCTCGCAGGGTCGAGGCAGCCTGATCAAGTGCCCCAATGTATCGAGCATCCTTGTGGCCGAATCGCTTGACCGCGTTGGTCAACGCTTCAGCATTGACGCCCTCTATGGGTTCCTCACTGGCGGGATAGATGTCGGTAACCAATAAGGTGTCTGCATTGTTGAAGGAGCGGGCGAACTCTTCCATTAAGTCATGCGTTCTGCTGTAGCGGTGCGGCTGAAAAAGAACGACGATGTGTCGACCACCGGACCCGATTTTGGCGGCCGCCAACGTCGCCTTGATCTCCGTGGGATGGTGTCCATAGTCGTCGACCACAAGAATCCCTTCCTCTTCTCCGCGGAACTGAAACCTCCTGCCAGCGCCTGAGAAACTCGCAAGCGCGTCAGCAATCTGGCGGAAGGAGACCTCCAGTTCAAATCCCACCGTAATTGCAGCAAGCGCGTTGTAAACGTTGTGCAGGCCTGGCACGTGCAAATTGATCTCTCCCACCACTTCAGAACCACGCTGCACAGTGAACTTCGAGCCAAAGTTCTGATCGTATCGAATGCCATGCGCCGAGACGTCTGCCTGCGCGCTCAACCCGTAGGTCAACCGGCGTCGTTCTACGCTGGGTATGATCGCTTGAACATTTGGATCGTCGAGACAGAGAACCGACGCGCCGTAAAAAGGCACTTTATTCACGAAGTTCGTGAAGCAAGTTCGCACGTCATCCATGTCGTTGTAGTAGTCCATGTGTTCGCGATCGATGTTGGTAACCACTGCAATTGTCGGCGTCAGCATCAGGAATGAGCGATCGCTCTCATCGGCCTCTACAACCATCAAGTCGCTCGTGCCCAGATGGGCGTTTGAACCAAATGCTCCAACAACGCCACCAACAACAATCGTCGGGTCGAGGCCTGCATGCCCGAGAACCGTAGCCACCATCGAGGTGGTTGTCGTCTTGCCATGCGAACCTGCCACGGCGACTGAGTGAGGCTTCAATCGCATCAGTTCCGCTAGCATCTCGGCGCGCGGAATGACGGGGACGGAACGTCGATGCGCCTCAATGATCTCGGGATTGTCATCCCGGACCGCGGTTGAGCGAACTACCACATCGGCATCTCCAACGTTTTCAGCGGCGTGTCCTTCAGTGAACTCAACGCCCATTTCCTGGAGGCGATCTGTGACGCCGGATCGTTTGATGTCAGAGCCCGAGACTCTAAAGCCAAGATTTATCAGCACCTCGGCGATTCCGGACATGCCGATGCCGCCAATACCGACAAAATGTACGTGCTGAATTCTTCGAAACATTTCTCTTGGCCTTTGGTCTCTGACCTTTGTTGGTCGAGTTCAGCGTGCGCGAATTCCTGCGCCAGCTAGTTCGATCATCATGTCAACTGCAGTAGCTGCAGCATCGCCGTGCGCAAGCTTTCGCGCTGATGCTTCCATCACTTTCAATTGTTCTGGGCTGCGAACCAAGTCCCCTATTTCTCTTGCAAGTCTTTCGGGTGACAATTCCTGCTGCAGAATCATCTTCGCGGCTCCCGCAGCAGATAGTGCCTCCGCATTCTTCCTCTGGTGATCATCGGCAGCAAAAGGAAACGGCACCATTATTGATGCCTTTCCGGCGGCTATTAGCTCGGCGGTGGTAGTGGCACCCGCGCGGCAAACCACAACATCCGCCCGTGAAAATTCTGAGACCATGTCATCGATGTATCGGCGCACATGCGCTCGGTCTTGCCATCCAGCGGCGAGGTAGGCGGCCAGGACATTCTCATAATCAGCCTCACCGGTTTGATGAACGATGCGAATTTGCTCTGGCAGACTGTTTAGTAGGGGAATGGTTTCAATCACCGCATTATTGATAGCGCGTGCCCCTTGAGAGCCACCAAAAACGAGCACTGATAGAACGCCGCTATGGTCTTTTGGTTCAATCTCAGAGAAATCGTGGCGCACCGGATTCCCGGTCAGGACCCCTCGGCCGCGAAAGTATGGCAGAGCCTCCTCAAAAGAGACGGCGGCTTTATCAACGAACCTGGCCAGGACTCGGTTCGTCCAACCCGGTAATGCATTCGACTCCATAACCATCGTTGGCACTCTCATCAGCGCTGCCGTTAAGACCACTGGCCCTGAAACATATCCACCTGCACCCACGACCACATCGGGCTTAAACTCCCGGATCAGCGAACGAGCAGAACGAAAACTGCGAGGTAGTAAGAGAACGCCCCGCGTGCACGCCACAATCCCGACGTTTTTCAAACCAGAGCTTTCAATCAATGAAAGTTCAAATCCCGCCTTTGGAACCAGCTTGCTCTCCAGTCCTCGTACTGTCCCAACAAATCTGACTATCGAATTGGGCAGCCTGCGCATCAGCTCCTGAGCCACCGCTATGCCCGGATAGATGTGACCGCCTGTCCCGCCCGCAGCAATCAACACCCGCATCTCTTTCTATCCAAACCGGGAAGAAGCTATCTGCCGTTCCTGGCCCATCACCCGGGTTGCTTCTTCCTTAGCGAAAGACTGCCAGGTACCAAAATCCACTGATCCGGTTGCATGTTGTGAAATATTCAAAAGGATTCCAACCGCCGCCAGGGTGGGGACCAAAGACGATCCGCCATACGAGATAAACGGCAGCGGAATTCCCTTAGTTGGTACAAGCGAAAGCACAACGCTGATATTAAAAAGGGCTTGCGCAACGATTACGCTCACCAATCCGAGTGACAACAGCATTCCGAAACGTTCCGGCGCCAATAAACAGGTACGAATTCCACGCCATAGAAACAAGCCAAACACCAGAACCACCGTTAGCGTGCCAACCAGGCCGAGCTCTTCACCAATTACGGCAAAGATGAAATCCGAATGCGCGAAGGGCAGAAACAGCATCTTCTGCTTGCCTTGCGCAAACCCCAGCCCATCGGGACCACCAGAACCTACTGCAATTAAGGATTGGACCACCTGAAATCCGCTGTTCAGCGGATCGGCCCACGGATCGAGGAACGTTACCAAACGCCGCATGCGCCACGGCACAAAAATCAATAGCGCCGCCAAACCAACGAATGCTGGCGCCGCTGTTATTCCCAAGTGCAGGAGCCGGACGCCGGCCGTATAGGTCATCACCACAAACAAGAATGCCAGCATCAAGGCCGTGCCGAGATCCGGTTCAAGCACAATCAAAATAGCCAAGCCCACAGTCACAAGCGTGCAAGGCAAGAACGTGCGACCAAAGTCCCTTTCTTCGCCAGCTCGTTTCTCCAGAAAGTACGCCAGGAAAATTGCCAACGAGAGTTTCGCGATCTCAGAAGGCTGTATCGAGAACCCCCATAGTCGAATCCAACGATGGGCTCCGTTCACGGTTCCAAAGCCAAAGACCGCAAACAACATCACGATTGTGATAGCCAGGAGTCCATAGACCACCAGACGGCGCTTCAAGTGGCGATAATCGACCTGCATCATCACAAACATCACGACAAGACCGACCGTGGTCCAGATGGCCTGTTTGATAACGTAATAGAACTGGCTGCGATTTTCTGCCTGAGCGACCATCGCCGAAGCGCTGTAAACCATGGCTACGCCAAATAGCGCCAACCCAATGGTTGCCGCAAAAAGCCATTTGTCTGGTTGCAGTTTTTTCGCCATCTACTGTTGTTTTTCCGCGCTTGCAGCCTTGTACTTCAGCGCTCGTACAGCTTCTTTGAAGACCGTTCCCCGATGTTCGAAACTCTCAAACATGTCGAAACTCGCGCAAGCGGGCGCCAGCAAGACCACATCTCTGGCCTGCGCCTTACGGAATGAAACCTGCACCGCGTCGTTCATATCACTTGCCCGGTCCATCTCTGCGTACTGGCCAAGCTCAGTAGCAATTGTGTCAGCATCCTCGCCTACCAGAACCAATCGCCGCACCTTCTCCTTGATCAGATCAATCAAGGGGGCGTAAGGAGCCTTCTTCCCACGTCCGCCAAGAATCAGAACAATCTTTCCGGGCTCATCGCGAAATGCTTCCAAAGCCTTTAACGTTGCATCAACGCTGGTGGCCTTTGAATCGTTAAAGAACCTGACGTTCTCAACCTCTTCGACAAACTCCAGGCGGTGCTCGACGGGCTGAAAGTGTCGAAGGGTTTCGCGCATCGAGCTCGGGTCAGCACCACACGCAAGTCCTACGGCCAATGAAGCCAACACGTTCTCCACATTGTGCAGACCGCGGAGCTGCATCTCACTTCGCAAAGCAAGCACTCTCTCTACCCCCGCCGCCCTTGAGACGATCTCATTCCCGCGCAGAAACAACCCCTCTGGAAGTTCCTTCCGGACGCTAAACTGCACAACGTGTGCACGGAGTCCGCTGGCCCAACTGGAGACTACTTCATCGTCAGCATTTAGCACCGCAACATCCTCGGGGCCTTGGTTCATAAAAATCCGGTGCTTTGCGGCAGCGTAATCATTGAACGATTCGTAACGATCCATGTGGTTCGGAGTCACGTTTAAGACCACGGCAACGGCGGGATGAAAATGTCTGATCGTCTCAAGTTGAAAGCTCGAAAGCTCAGCCACAGTCCAGCCATGTTCAACAGAACTCTCCACCATCGAAATCAGCGATCTCCCAATATTTCCACCGACTTGGACCGCCACACCCGCATCAGTAAGCAGTCGGCCCACCAACGATGTGGTCGTTGTTTTGCCATTACTACCAGTAATCGCAGCAATCCGACCTTTCAAAAAACGGCTGGCCAGTTCGACTTCACCGATCACTTCTACGCCACGACGCTCGGCGTAACGAACGGGAATGGTTGTCAAAGGGACGCCGGGGCTAATGACAATCAAGTCAATTTGATCCAACAGCCAACCAGGCACGTCGCCAGGTAAACAGCCGATTCCTTCGCTTTTGAGGGCAACCGCTTCAGAACTCCATTGTTCCATCGGCTTGCGGTCGTATATCGCCACCGTGGCGCCGAGCCGGGCAAGAAATCTGGCAGAGCCGATACCGCTTCGGGCTGCGCCAATGACCAACACTTTCCTGCCATTTATGTCCAAAACACCCGCTCTTCATTGCTGCTTTAGCGCAGCTTCAAAGTTGACAAACTCAATAGCGCAAACAGGATGGCCAAGATCAGAAAGCGAAAAACGATCTTGGACTCTTTCCAATCCTGCATTTCAAAGTGGTGATGCAGCGGTGTCATCTTGAAGAGCCGGCGGCCCGTCCCCGTGGTTCGCTTTGTCATCTTGAATACGCTCACTTGTAACATTACCGACAGCGCTTCCATCACAAACACGCCACCAACCATCACCAGCATGAACTCCTGTTTGGTGAGGACTGCCACTGTCCCGATAGCCCCACCGATTGCGAGACTGCCCACGTCGCCCATAAACACTTCGGCAGGTGGGGCGTTGTACCAGAGAAATCCCAGACTTGCACCGGCCATCGCACCGCAGAAGACCGTTAACTCAGCTGCTTCGGGTCTATGGGTCAGCTCCAAGTAGTTCGCCCAGCGAGCATCACTGCTCAGATAAGTCAGCGCAGTTAACGCTGCCATAGCGATAAACGTGACGCTGATTGCTAGTCCATCGAGTCCATCTGTCAGGTTCACACCGTTTGAAAAACCGAGCAGCACGATCACAATGAATACGAGATAGAGATATGGTCCAATGTAACTACGGCCGAAAGGTTCAGCCGTAAATTTCAAGAACGGGATACTGACGTTCCACGAGTAATCTGTCGTCCAGTATTTAGTGGAGATATAGAGAACACCCCAGACGAACACGGCGATTAGCAATTGCGCTAGCAACTTCTGCCGGCCTGTTAAGCCCAGACTGCGTTGCTTCGCCATCTTGGCGTAGTCATCTACGAATCCGATCGCCGCAAAACCGAGTGTCGCTATTATGATGATGCCGACGTAAACGCTCGATAGCCGGCCCCAGAGCAGCGTGGAGATGATTACCGAACCGACAATCAGAACCCCGCCCATTGTTGGGGTGCCGCGCTTCGCCATGTGAGCCTGTGGGCCCTCTTCGCGGATCTGCTGTCCGATGTTCCACTTTCTAAGCGCTGTGATCAGCTTGCGACCAAAGAGAAGCGATAGCAGGAGTGCGGTGATAGTGGCGTACGCTGTGCGGAAGGTCACGTACTGGAAAACGTTGAGCGCCTTAACAAGATACCATTCTTTATCCTTGAAGTTCTGGTAAATAAGTTCGTAGAAAAGGTAGTAAATCATTTCAACCGGGTTGCATTACCGCTAGTTGCTGCACCAAAGATTACGACCTCTTGCTCGCTCGAACAAACCCCAACCAGCTCAATTCTGATCTTGACCGACTAAAGGAAAACAGCGGCGCAACTCACTGACAACCTTGTCGGTGGCAACTCCCCTGGACCCCTTAACCAGAATCAAATCACCGGGTCTCACTTCCTGTACGGCGGCGGCGGCAGCGGCCATCGAGTTGTCGAAGAACCGTGTTTCGCCTAAACCAGCTCCCCTTGCACCGGCAACAATCTGTTCGGCTAACCCGCGAACGCCCCACAGAACTTCAATTCCTAAGGCTGCGATCTGCTTACCCGCCTCATAGTGCAAGGTGGCTTCGTCAGCTCCAAGTTCAAGCATCTCACCCGCAATTACTATCCTACGCTGCGACCCTCGACCTCCTTCAGCAACCGTCCGAACCATGTTTATCAGCGAGCGTGGGTTTGAGTTGTACGAGTCATCAACCACTGTAAAGCCTGCTGCGAATTCCAGTACTTCTCCCCGCATGTGAGGAGGTTGAATTGTTCTGAGAGCTTCAGCTATTGCCCCCGGGGACATTTCAAAGTATGTGGCGACGGCAGCTGCGGCTAAGGCGTTCATCAGATTGTGCCGACCACTCATCTGTAGTTCTGTATTTTCAGTCCCCAACGGCGTGGTCAGCGAAAAGCCGACTCTTCCCAAACGCGACGTGTCGATGTCGGTCGCAGTAACGTCAGCGGCGTGTTCGATCCCGAAGGTGATGGTCGGACCCTGATGCTTCTCGCCCATCCACATCACCCATTCATCGTCAGTATTGAGCACTGCTGTTCCCCCAGGTTTTAGCCCTTCAATTAGTTCCGCCTTCGCCGCTGCGATGTTCTCGATTGAGCCCAGGTGCTCGAGGTGAACCGGTGCAATCATCAACTCAACGCCTACGTCGGGTGGAGTTATCTGACACAGCCGTCGAATCTCGTGCGTTGGCGAGGACATACCCATCTCCAATACAGCGAGGTCAAACGACTCAGGCGAATGTCCTTTACTAACCATTCTCAAAACCGATAAGGGCAATCCCAGTCCGTTGTTATAGTTGCGTTCACTCTTCAACACTCGGCGACCGCTAGCGGCTAGTAAATGTGCGGTCAGCTCCTTAGCTGTGGTCTTCCCCGCACTGCCGGTGATTCCAACCACAGGTCTGTTCCAGGCTTGGTAAACGCGCCTTGCCAGCGTCTGTAGTGCTTCAATCGCATCGTCAACAAGTAGGAGACGGTTACGCAGATGCGGCAACTGTTTGTCGGCCGCAAAGTGATCGCGTCGTGCGACAGCGGCTACGGCGCCTTTCGCCAACGCCTCGGGGATGAACTGATGAGCGTCGACAAATGTCCCATTAAACCCGGCGCGGGCGTAGTCCTTTTGCGATAGTGCAAAGAAGAGTTGGCCCGCGTCGACTGACCGCGAATCGATTGAGAAATCCTTTATTTCTTTGTCAAACAACTCGGCGCTTGCGCCTTTGGCGTCTGCGCCCATTAAGACCGATGCTTCTCTAACCTTCACGTGACTTCTGCCTTCTCGAGATCCGGGGGCGTCGAGGATATTTCCGCCTCCGTCGGATCGTACCTTTGTTCGTGCTGAAGCAGAAACACCTCCTGCCGCTCCTCTATTTCAGTTTGAAATTGTTCCTTATGGATAGCGCGAATAACACGCAATCGTTTCCGACAAGCAGCGACCCTGAATCTGACTGTGGTCGTGCCGAGTACTCGCTGGGGGATCATCGTTACTCAGCTCCTGGGGCGTTCGGGTTCAATCTCTCCGGGCAAACTCCACGTGTACAATCTGACCCGGCTGCACTTCAGCGCCGGGGGAAACACTCTGACGAAATGCAAAACCTTCACCTTTCGCTTCTAACTTCAGACCAAGCTGCTGACAAGCACGGGCCACGTCGCGGACGCTTCGTCCCTGCAGGTTTGGCATCAATAAGCCCCGCATTCCCGCGTTCGCGTAAACAACGTCGCCGCCTTTGCCATCGCGACCGGCAACTTTCGGAAAGTTCTCTTCGACTGCGGCCTCACGCTGAACCGGTGCAGCCGGCGCTGTTTGTGTTCCAGCTTCGCTCGCGATCAACTCCAGAGGCGTCTTGAAATCCGTATCGGGAGCGACACCGAGGTCGGGCAAGATCTGTTCGGCTATTTCGCGGAAGACAGGCGCCGCTATTTGTCCTCCATGGTACGCGCCTCCGGGCTCGTCAATCACCACCACTATGACCACCGACGGGTTACTAACGGGAGCAAACCCGACAAAAGATGCGATGTGTTTAGTGTGAGAGTAAGCGCGGGTCTTCGGATCAATTTTCTGTGCCGTTCCGGTTTTCCCTGCTGCAGTGTAACCATCAAGCTGGGCCTGTTTGGCCGTGCCGTTCAGAGTCACCCCTTCCAACATTCCACGAAGGGCGCTCGCAGTAGTTTCGTTTACGACCCTGCGCTCTTCCGGATGTGCTTGATAAACAGCGGTACCTGATGACGTACGAATCTCACGAACCAGATGCGGTGCCACCCGAATGCCGTTGTTAGCCAACGTGCCAAAAGCTGCAACCATCTGTAGTGGGGTTACTGCTATCTCTTGACCGATCGCGATGGAACCAATTGACGAGGGGTGCCATCGATTAACGGGTGCAAGCAAACCCGGCGTTTCACCGGCAAGCTCAATTCCTGTCCGCGATCCAAACCCAAAACGTTTAATGTAGTCGTACATCGTTTCATTGCCGACTCGAATGCCTAACTTGATCGCGGCGACGTTGCTGGATTTTTCCAACGCCTCTCTAATGGTCAGCGAACCAAATGCGCTGTGATCTCGCACTCTCCGCCCGGCCACTGTGATCCCACCCATTTGACAGTCGATTCGGTCTTCGGGTTTCACTAGGCCCTTTTCCAGGGCCGCTGAAAAGGCGACGATCTTGAATGTTGAGCCGGGTTCGTAGACGTTCTGCAGCGCCCAGTTTGATCTTTCCTGCTGGGAAGAAGCGGCAATGTCGTTTGGATCAAACGTCGGGACACTCGCAAGGGCCAGGATCTCGCCATTGCGTGGATCCAGCACTATGGCTGTTCCCGATTTCGCCCTGGATTTCTGAACGGTCGTCAGGATGGCCTGCTCCGCACGATATTGGACTGACTGGTCTATGGTGAGAACCACTGTCTGACCAGGCTTCGACGGAACCTCAAAACTTTCATACGCCTTGCCACGAGAGTCATTCTCAACGAACAGTTTGCCAGGCTCACCTGCGATCTTCTCGTTGTAGACTTTTTCTATTCCCCCGAGACCAACGTTGTCCAAACCGACAAACCCGAGAATGTGGGAAGCGAGCCCGCCATTGGGATAGAAACGCTTTGGTTCTTTTTGGATGTGCACTCCGGGAATTGTCTGCGCCCGCACCACATTGCCCACCTCAGGTGAGAGCCGTCGAGCAATCCAGATGAATCGTCGACCTTTGGCGACTCCTTGGGAGATCTCGTCCCCCAGCTTCGCCTTTTCTAAACCGATTGATGAGGCTAATGCATCGGCGGTGCACTCGACGTTTGCAGCGGTGATGTTTGGATCTCCCGGATCAATGAGCTCATCAGGTGCGACAAAGATTGAGTCCGTATCGATGCTCCGTGCGAGTTCATTTCCGTTCCGATCAAGCACGCGGCCGCGTTCAGGGGCGGTCTCGATAGCGTTCTGCTGCTGGCGCCGGGCCCGGTCGACCATTTCGTCGTGACCGGAAACCTGTAGATGGACCAGCCGGACGCCTACGGCAAACATCCATAAGACAATTATCGCCGCGACAAAGAGCGCGCGGCGGAGTGAAGCATCTGGTCTGGTGATCGATTGAGAAATTGCCCTTGCCGGCATCACAGACTTCCAATCTCGGAGCGCGGGCGTCCCCGCCCGCATTTCTTTCTTTCGGAGCGCGGGCGTCCCCGCCCGCCTTCTTTCTTTTCGGAGCGCGGGCGTCCCCGCCCGCATTTTCTTTACCGTGTTTTCTTCTTCTTCGACCCGTCGACCTTTGCCTGGGCGCTGGTCGCCGCTTGACCCGGACGCAAAACACTTACCTGATTTGGTGAGAGTGGCTTCAGCCCGAGTTTACGCGCTGCAGATTCGAGGCTCCGGGGAGACGAGACCTGCTCCTTCTTCAATAAGAGCTGCTGCTGCTCGCGCAAGAGTTTTTCACGCTCTTCCCGCAGCTCCTCACTGACGTAGCCGTACTTCACCGCGGCAAAGTGCTGTCGTGCTGCAAAGACAAATCCGCCCGTTAGAACGGCGCCGGAAAAGAGCAACAACGCCAGTCGAGATAATGCCAACGGCTGGCGTTGGCGCTGAACGCGAGAGTTTTGCTGGGCTACTGGGAGTCTCATCGGCTGTCACTGTCCTGGAGTCAAGGGAGCCTTCGGCACGCACGTAGTTTCGCGCTACGGGCTCTTGGGTTCACTTCAATCTCTGTTTCTGAAGGAACTACTGGCCGCTTTGTAAGTATCTCCACTACTTTCCGTTTACCGCAGGTACAAACGGGAACGCGCGGCGGGCATTGACAGTGCCCGGCGAGGCGCCGCAATTCCTGCTTGATGATGCGATCCTCAAGCGAGTGGAAACTGATGACGACAAAACGACCGTCGGACTGTAAAAGATCTACTGCTGTCTCGATGAAAGAGCTCAGACCCTTGAGCTCCTGATTGACGGCAATGCGTAAGGCCTGAAAAGTCTGTGTTGCGGGATGCAGTTTCGTCTTCTTGAAACCCACAGCCCTCTTGACCAGTTCGGCTAGTTCTCGAGTAGTTCGGATGGGCTGCCCTTGTTCGCGCTTTTCAACGATCCACTTTGCAATGCGACGAGAGCGTCGTTCCTCGCCGTACTCAAAAATTATCTTTGCGATCTCCTCCTCGGGAAGCTCGGCCAGCAGATCGGCTGCCGTTGGCCCTTCGCTTGTAGGATCCATTCGCATATCGAGTGGAGCGTCGAAGCGAAAGCTGAATCCCCGCGTGGGAGAATCAAACTGAAGTGAAGAGACACCGAGATCAACCAGGATGCCGGCGACGTCAGCTTCACCAGACTGCATTAGAATTCGGTCCATCTCCCGAAAGTCCGCATGGACCGATTTAAACCGGTGACCAAAACGCGCGAGTCGTTGGTTCGCGAGGTTTAGCGCGTCCGGATCGCGATCAATTCCGAGTACGCGCGTTTGGTCTGAGGACTCGAGGAGTGCTTCGCTGTGACCACCGAGTCCCACCGTGCCGTCAACGAAGAGTCCTCCTCGTGCAGGCTCGAGGAATTGCATCGTCTCCGTTAGCAGCACGGGGCGATGGGGCGCGCCCATGCCCCCCAAAGGCGCAGACATCACCACCGCCCCGTGATCTTGTTCAAAGACCTAGCTACTGCCGATTGCCAATTGACGATTGACGATTGACGATTGACCATTTCCCCTCGGAATTTTCGGGTACGACTCGCTTCGTCAATATTCCAATTTGCAATCTTCAATTTGCAATTTTCAATCTTCAGATTCCCAGGCGCGCGATTGCTGCTTCGTCCTCCTCCGTGTAGGGATCCGAGAGCAGCCTTTGTCTGAAGGCGTCGAACTCCCAAACTTCGAGGTACGTGAGATAGCCGAGAACCACCACGTCGCCGACAACCGCCGCGCTCTTTCTGAGCAGCGGGTGAATCAGCAAACGGCCCTGGTTATCGATCTTGGCCTGTTGACCGTAGAAATTCGTTCTGTCAAGGAACTTGCGTCGCGCCGGATCCATGGTCGGCAGCAGCGACAGTCGTTGTTCAATCGACTCCCATTCGGGCAAGGGATAGATGCGAACGTTTTCGCCGGTAAGACTGGTGATGTAAAACTCGGCCCCGTGCTTTTCTTCGATCAGCCGGCGAAAAGGCGTCGGCACCTTCAGCCGACCCTTCGGATCGATTCGGGCCGTGTAATTTCCCCGCAGCATGTTGCATCTGACCTGTAGCTTTTAGCGGGTGGCCTCTTAGGAAAAGTTACTGATCGGTTTGCTACGAGGTTGGACCCACTTCCGACCACTTTCGACCACCCGCCAGCGGATACTACGCTGAGGGTCTAGGGCTGTCAATAGGGAAGTTGTGAAAATATTGGGTTTTTCGGTGATGTGAGTGAGCTAGAGTAAATGTTCCTGTTCGCCTCTTGTTTGCCTCTTCAGAATTCTGATGGAGCCCAATGCGATATCGGGTCTGACGAGAAGCCAATTTGAAGATGGCGGTTCGCTCATACTTAATGCCGAGTGCTGGACGTGCTTTGACGACATCAATGCCTCGTCTCGCTGATGGATTTTGACACCGCCCGACTTGGCCCTTCGTATTTGATTCTCCTTCACTCAAAGCTGTAGCCATTACGAACATGAGAATCATTTTAAGTGCATACCGCATCGCTCTATCCTTCCTTGGACGATTAAAAGCCGATTGAAATAGTTCGAGTACTGGAAACCGTCCGTCGTCAAATTGAGGGTTGTAACACCTGGAAATAGAGTGGACCACCGTATGATGAGGATAGCCTTACTTAGCTAACCTTCACGATGGCTTTCGTAATTGTGATCCTTGATGGCCGACGAACCAAAAGACCAGTCAACCTCAGTATCTCCTTTGTTCGGGCTCCGGCGCGGGTATCGATTGGACCTGCCGAACGAAATCCCATAGTGAATACCACCATGACGGGTATCCTCCTCCTCCGAATCCGCCGCTGTCATCCATACTACCATCCCCACCTCCGCCTCCGATGATGGGATGCAACATTATGAACGTAGGAGGTATGTCTGAGGGTGTGCTTAGCGGAGACGTACACAGGCGAAACAGTTGTGCGATTTGCTCCGTTGTGAAGCGAAAATCATTTCTGTTGGCGGGGCTAAACCACTGCTGGCCGGCAAAACCTGTCCGAAACGTGCCGGAACCGATTTTGCCAGTCAATTCATTCCACGATGGCGGCAGAAAACATCAATAACAATCCGGCGAGTATAAAGTATACGATGTTAAAGATCCTGTCTTCGTCCAGACCCTTTTCCCAACGCAGGAAGGTATCCATCGGCTCCCGGCTATACCGCCTAAGAAAACTTTTGCGAAATAGTCGGAACAGTGCTAGTGAGAGAAGTGGAGAAAGAAGCGCACCGTAATAGGCATTCCCCACCGCTTTTGAGAAATGAAGCGCCAAGCCAATCACGAATAGAACAGCTGATGTCGCTAAGATAACCCTGAAGCTTTCCTTACGGATCAATAGCTCTCTCTTGAAGAGAGCGATGGCCCAGACAAACCCACCAATGGAAAAAAATACACTATTCAGCATGTTCAGAATAAAACCAGCGACTCAATACCAAGAGGCTGCGCGTGTCTAACGCCACTGGCTCAGTAGTCACTTAACCATGGATGGAGTGATGCAAAGCCCTTGGCCATTCGCGAACCTTTGGGTCGAGTGACTGTTTTGCTCTATTTTGGCGACCCCGTCCCAACCAATGGTGAGGTCAACTGCAAAGTAACCTCCGGCTATCACTGCCCCGGGTGGACCTCCAAGAGTGCCAATGGCCCCCATCCCTATATCCAATCCAGACTTTCCTGCCCCGGCGTAGTCCCCACGTCGAAAAGAACCAACACCTTGATACAGACCGATTCCTGTGCCTACACCCAATGACACTTTGCCGAGTGCTCTGAAAGCGCTCGCGTTATTCAGAGCCGCTGAGCGTAAGGCATGCTGATTCCCCGGATAGCTCATAGCATGGGTTCTGGGACCATTCTGATACCATCCTACCCACCTGTCACCTATTTGATTGGAGTACAGACCAATGCTGGCCCCTGTTCCACATGCGGCAAAGCCGCGATTCACTGAATCGAGGTCACCAGGATCGTGTGGAATAGGAATTAGCTCGACGACGGGACGGGAGCCATCATTTAAGACGGGCAGAATCAAGGGGATATAATCGCGGCGTCCCCAATACAAATCCCAGAGGGGACCCCACCAATCCCAGATATTCGTGACGACTTTATCGTCAATAACGTCTGGTCCACAGTCGACAATATTGCCATCAACGTCAACGCACTCACCGTCCAACCCGCTCGGATCCACAAA
>DATETN010000093.1:0-6720 GCA_035283645.1 Pyrinomonadaceae bacterium | reverse complement strand
AGTCCCCGATCTCTTAATCCAAGCCTCTCGGCTGGCAACGACGTCATCTTCCTAATCGCTTCCTCCAAAGACAACCAGTTCAATTCGCGGACATACCGGCCGAGGACTCGAGGGTAGGTTCCTGCACCACGTGGATGTCTTGAGTTCATTTCGCCATCGCTGCTGACCATTACCCAGGGCTGACGATAGAAGGTTCGGATATCAGATTCCTTCATCGACTTACAGATAATGGTCGCCCCGCCACCCTGAACAATTCTCATGTACAGACTGATTGCTGAGATGCCTTCCTGAGCAGCGATTTCGGTCAGGGTTTTTTGTTCGTAGTGGGGATAGGACTGACAACTGACGATCGTGATGTTGTCCGCGCCGCCGACCGCATCCAAGCCCTTGCGCACCTCATCGGGATCGTCGTGGCGCCCGCTGGGAATTAAGACTCTAATTGTCGAGTTCCAGGCATCGTACGGATAGCAGTCTGCGGTAACATCCAGTCCCTGTTTACGTGCCTTGTTGACTAACGCTACAGCTTCATCAGCTCTTTCCCAAACCGAGACGCTGCCAAGCTTGAGGTGTGAAACTTGCACCGGTAGCTGTGATTGCCGTCCAATCTCGATGGCTTCAGCAAGCGCCTTGAAGGTCTGATCAGCCTCATCCCTGATATGGCTGATGTAGATTCCTCGATAGCGTCCCGCGACTTGAGCCAAAGATATGAGCTCTGCGGTTGTGGCATGTTTTCCGTGTTCGTATTCAAGACCAGTTGATAACCCAAACGCTCCTTCCTTCATCGCCTGGGCCACCAACTCTTTCATCTGTTCGACTTCTCTCGTTGAGGCTTCACGTTGAGTCTTGCCGGCCATGACTCTCGAGCGCACGGTTGCATGACCGACAAAGGTGAGGACATTCAACGCCACTGGAGCGACATCAAGTTTGCGCAGAAACTGGGCTATGGGAAGGTTTGAGCTTCCATCCTGGCCGACAGCAACGGTAGTAATGCCCTGCGACACCTGACTTCTGGCAGTTGGATCCGAGTCAAAGCCTCGATCTGAGTGGTTATGAGTATCGATGAAGCCTGGGGCGAGGACCAACCCGCGTCCATCTATGATCCAAGAGCCTGGGGGAATTCTGAGGTGCCCGTTTTTGCCTATCGCCTGGATAACCTCGCCCCTGAGAATTACAACTGAATTTTCAACACGCGGCCGCCCCGAACCATCTATTAACGTTGCTCCGGTAATAGCAGTAGTTCCCACCAACGAGGGTAAAGCCACGTCGTGTTGGCGAGAAACGTGGCTCGGCAACAGAAGAACAGCGAGGGTATAGAGAGTGGGCAGAAAAAATCTGTGCATTCAGGCGACTACTTCCCAAAAGTCAAAGCATTGTAATGAACCATTGCATGTTGTCAATTGATGCACCATCCGTTGCTCCCGCGGGTGATGGTTGTCCGGCCGTTCTGGTCCGAATGGTGTGACGTCCACTTTCACTTAGATGGATTGGACCGGCTTTTTGAGTTGAGCCACACGAAGGCGGCCGCCACGCTCGCTATCCACTGATATGCCCGTCCAGCTTTCACTTCCGTCCGTGCTCTCATATGCGCGTTAGCAGCAATCAAGGACTGATTCCGCTCATACTGTTCCCACGGAATGTACGCGGAGTGGTGGTCCCGAATCAAGACACTCCATTTCTCCCGCGGTTTGTGATGGCCGGACGTTTTGCGCGCACGTCCCTCGATGATCTTGGTGCGCGCTTCCGTTTTGCCAAAGACATAAGCACCGGCATAAATCGGGTTTGTTAAGATCTTGTGGACAGTGTTGTAAACCGGCAGCTGCCAACTTACTTCGTCGCACTGCGACTCTCGCACCCGGACTGGTAAACACACCCGCTCCCTACGAAACCATAAGAGCACCTGTCTTACGCTACCCAGCTCAGTCATCTTCGCAAACACCAAACTCAAGGCTTGTTGCACCCGCAGGTCTGGATGCTTTTCAATCCTTCCATTGCTGGGCCATACGTAACCGATTGCCAGTACGTATCGTAATTCGCCGCGGCTGGCTTTTTGACGGATCGCTTCCACTGATCGTTGGCGCAGCAAGTTCAACTCGAACTCGCTCATCGTGCCTTTTAGCCCTAATAGCAAGCGGTCGTTAACCAAGGCCGGATCGTAAACCCCATCAGGGTCGATTACCACAGCACGCACCATCCCGCATAGCTCGATTAAGTGATGCCAATCACGCCCATTGCGGGCTAAACGCGAAGCCCGATGCAAAAAACTGCTCCCACTTCTCCGCTGCATACTTCGGCCACGAGGCGCTGGAAACCGGGTCGTTCTATTAGGCCAGACCCGGACCGACCGAGGTCATCGTCTATTACCAGGATATCTTCAAACCCTAACTCGCGCGCGCGTTCGGCCAGGTTGTACTGGCGCCGCTGGCTCTCTTGATTGTTTATTACCTGTCCCGGCGATGATTGGCGAATATAAATGATCGCTCGCCGGCTGAGGCGATCAGCGGTGAGCTTCAGAGTCATTTTCCCCTCCTGTTGCTACGGACACTCTTGTGCTGGCTGCCTTTAGTAATAGCTCTGCCAGTGCCATGATCAGCTCTCTTTGCTTCTCGGGTGGCAGTTTCGCCGATTGCAGCTTCAGCAGTGGCAGGTTGAACTGCATGCTCAGTGATCTGGACTGCGGCAGTTGCTTCATTGTTGACCTCCTTGGGAAGTTTCAACGAAGCCTTAGCGCACGTAGCAGAGCCATGCAAGGTTGTAAGTAGATCTCGGAGTTCGATGATTGCTTCGATTTCGATAAGCGGTGGTCCAAACGATGGGAACACTCAGGATTGAACATCCATACAGGCAATGCGCAGATGGTGTTATTGTCGAGCGTGCAATAAAACTGCTCGCCGGAACTGTCCCGCTTGCGCTTATGCGTTCTTAACGTGCGGCCATAAAGTGGATGCCATCGGTAGTAAACCGTGACAGTCTGAAAATGATGGGCATTGTGTGACTGTTTTGCCCGGGGTCGGGAAAACGCATCTGGCCATCGCCCTCGGGCTGCTCACTGCCGAAGCCGGGCATCGCGTCTATTTCACCACCGCCATTGAGATGACGCGGCGTTTGTCCAAGGCCCTGGCTGAGAACAAACTCCATCGCGAACTGCACAATATGACCCGTCCCAAGCTCTTGATTATTGACGAAGTGGGCTACTTGCAGTTGGACCAGACACAAGCCAGTCTCTTCTTTCAAGTGATCGCGCAACGTTATGACAATAACAGCGCCATCATCCTCACTTCCAACAAAGCCTTTAGTGACTGGGCCGAAGTCTTTGCCGGTGATGCCATCATGGCCTCCGCCGCCCTGGACCGCCTGCTCCATCGCTGCACCGTCATTAATATTCGTGGTGAAAGCTTTCGCTTGAAAGAAAAAAGGCAGGCAGCTCGCTCCACCTTGAACGCGCTGCTGCAGACCAGCCCCATCTCAGCTCCACCCACCTCAGCCACCAAGGAGGATCCTGCCGTGCCTTAACTCAACTTCTCTTTTTTTCGTCGAGGGGGGTCAATTCTCGATGAGAAAAAGGGGTCACTTCTAAATGAGAATTGACACCGTTTGGCTTAGCTCCATCGCCCCAAACACGGTAGAGAACATGGGAAGGTGTTAACTGACTCGTATTGCACAAACAAGCCTTTGTAGAAGAAGTTCCAAATACCGCTGTTGGAGTCTGGCCAGCGACTCTTGCTCCCGGTCCACCTAGAAGCGCAAATATTCCTGACGCTCTGGACACATCGCGCAGAATGTTGGCTGCGATGCCGTAGCCGTTGTCAGGTGGGCCATAAATTACTTCTCCGACACCACCCGAAATAGATCAGCAGCGCCAAATCCATACGTAGAGGCGAAGTTGACTGCTGTGTTCCAATTTACTGCGTCGGGGTTTGGTTGGTAGAACTGACGGGCCGTTTTCGATCCTTTGATCCAGCCAATCTGCAAAGTCATTACCCCAACCATCGAGCCCAAGCGGATCTCGGAAGTTTAATGGGTTTTGCCAAACGTAGTTGTAGAATTTTATGTTACCGCCCTGGAAGCCAATCGGGTCTTCGCTGAGCAATCTCCCACCCTGCGGATCATAGAAGCGGGCGCGTTCTGATTTGAAGAACTCATTATGCTAAGCAGGAAAAAAGACTTTGTACCTGTTCCGGTGCTGCTCGTGTTTGTGCTTCACGCCACAATGATCCTTACCGGCGCACGAACTAACCAGTCCGCTCAAAAAGCAGACGAGGACAAGCAGTCACGCTAACCTGCGCCACGGTTTGCCGTCACGCGGCGCGACCGTAGCAACACGAAACTACTTCGAACGATAAACATTACGACCCGCTACCAACCATGCAACGCCATTATTCACCGTTATCGTTTGAATATCTTCATCAACACCTAGCGAGTGCATTTGCCAGCTTCTGCCACCATCGTTGGTTTCCAATAACGTACCGCTTTCTCCAACAACCCAAGCGTTGTTCTCATCCACTCCGGCCGCTCGAGAGAGAGACGCTTTTGTATCACTAATCTGTTGTTGCCAACTTCGTCCGCCGTCTTTGGTCGTGAGAATCAGTCCTTCCTGTCCCACAGCGATGCCTGTTGTTGGATTAACGAATTCAATAGAGACAACACGCCCCACTGCATTTGCTGGGAGTGTACCATTCGCGACCCATGTGCTTCCTCCATCCTGGGTTCGGAGAAGCTTTCCCTCAGCTTGCAGCATCCAGCCATTGTGTTCATCTATAAAGTCCAGACCAACAATGCGTGGCCCAAGACTGTCGCGCCACAGCGGTTGCCAAGATGCGCCTTGATCTTCAGTCGTGAAGAGAACAGTCTCGTTCGAAAGTCTGCCGTCCACCAGAACACGACGACTTGTAGCAATAAGATTTCTACCCGGTGAAGAATAATCACCACTCTTTTCGAACTGCTCAGGGCTCGGAGCAAACGCCCGAACATACCACGGATCCGAAATGTTTTCGGTCGGCAAGCTCCACAACGCAGAGCTATGCTCGCACGTGGTATTAAGATAGAGGCGGCCTGAACGCGAGAAGACGGCCGCCTCCACCGAGCACAGTTTAGCGATACTGATCGAATCTTTCTGCGACTCGTCTTGGAATTTCCTGCCGTCCGTTGTGTACATGTTACTGCCTTTGCCTTCGCTAACGGATCGCCAAGTCTGGCCGCTATCCAGCGACAAGAGAAGTATGCCTTCCCCAGCAACGGCGATTCGTCCTTGAGCGCCAAAAGCAATTACATCCGGAGATCGATCGAGCGGCAGTTCTACCTTGGTCCACTTACTGGCATTTTGAGTGGCACCTTGAGTAGCTGATGTGTTTGTCTGTCCGGCTTGATTGCTTCCTGCGCCGCCAAGCTGATCTGCGCAGGAAATGCCTAGTGTCAAAGATATGACTAGAATGAAGAGTATGAACTTTTCCATAGATAACCCCACCGCTCGGTATTTAGTTTTTGCGAAGCAGCTTTTTAGCTGGTTGATTAAATTTTCATCGGCGTACAGTTTCTGAAGAACTCTTGAGCTGCTGCGATTAAGCTCTTGTCAAATAATGGCTCTGGTTCAAAGTGCCATGGCTCCTTGTTAAACGGACGAATCCAACCGTATTTAGCAAAAATCCCGACGATGACTGGATATTTATTTACGTCGACCATGGCCACATCGACTGCCATTCCGGCTTCATGTGAACTGGTTCCCGGCCTTCTGGCACCGGCGCCACGTCCCGCTTCATAAGCCGCGCGACGCCGTGCCTGCATCGCACTATCTCGAAAGACATCTTTGAAGCTTATGCCTCCGGGAACG
Organism: Pyrinomonadaceae bacterium; assembly: GCA_035283645.1. Lineage (GTDB taxonomy): Bacteria > Acidobacteriota > Blastocatellia > Pyrinomonadales > Pyrinomonadaceae > PSRF01. Next base: position 896 of record DATETN010000093.1, on the reverse strand, counting down.
ACTTGATTAATCTCAAGTAGTGCTTTGAGAAAACCATCAGCGACGGTTTTGTGGATCAGATTAATGTTTTTCTCTCCGCCGGCGTCTCGCAGGTCAAATTCAACCAGCAGGTTACTGGCGCATGGGTCGGTCGGAGCATCTTTCGGATCTTGCGCACAGAGTCCGCTTGGGTCTGTGTAGCCCGCAGGGTTGTTTCTCACGTAGGCAAAGGGGTTGATACCGTCGGCTAACCCAATCGGGTCTTCGGAGATGAACCTTCCGAGCTGAGGATCATAGACACGGGCGCGGTAATAAAGCAGCCCGGTGTCAGCGTCGCGTTCGCGACCCGTATAAGTGTAGCGCGTGCGCGTGCTGCCCGCGTTGTTGCCGAAGGAGTCGTAAGCAAGTGTCTCGACCACGTTGCCGCTTCCGTCAGTCAACGTGGTGGTTGTGCCAAGATGATCGGTGAGAAAGTAAGAGACGCCAGTTGTCGTATTTGTCTGACGCAGGTGGTCGTCGATTCCCAGCCCATTGATGTAGCTGGTCACCACAGCCAAACTGGAGTTGAGATCCAGCAACACATCCTGGCCGTCATAAACAAAGCGTTCATCCGCTCCCGTGCTGGTCGTTCGCTGAATTCGCCGCCCCAACGCATCGTATTTGTAACTCACCGTCAAACCACCCGGCAGCACCACCTGCTTCAATCTATTGTCACTGTCCCACCCAAACGTCCGCGTGCCGCCACTATCAGTCTTGGTCAGCATGTTGCCATTGCTGTCATACGCGTATGTAGCGGTGGTTGTGCTCGTGAGTCTGTTGAAAGGCTGATAGCTGTAACTCGAGCTTAAGTGTGAAGTCGTGCGGTTGCCGACTGCGTCATACCCGTAACTCTCATTGCCACCCATCTTCAGGACGCT
>DATETN010000092.1:0-24705 GCA_035283645.1 Pyrinomonadaceae bacterium | reverse complement strand
TGTCAGGAAAAGCATCGACGGTGTTAGCTACACCGTGCGATTCACGCCGCGCAGGCCCCGAAGTACCTGGAGTCGTATTAACATCGACCGCGCGAAAGAGCTGAAATCGCTCGGGCGTATGACTCCCACTGGCTGGCAAGTATTCAGGGGCGGGACGGCAATAGAGCGGGGTTGTATTCTTTCGAGAATCCTCCGCGGGAACTTGATAATGCACTCGCAAAACACTTTCGGCTGTGTAACAGCGCCTGGGAGTTTTTTCAGCAACAACCGCCGGGCTATCGACGAACTGCGATCTTCTGGATAATGAGCGCCAAGAAAGAAGAGACCCGCCTGCGAAGATTGGAAGAACTCATCAGAGCCTCCGAAGGTGGCAGAAGACTGGGCGTGGTCACAGGTGCGTCTGATAAGCCTTTCCCCGCCAGCCGCAAAGGCTAACATCTAATGGCGGATCTATTAGTCAATCTACTAAACCTGCCCGGGCCCGCACCCACGCTTGCGGCCCGGGGACCTCAGAATGTGATTATTCGTCGCGCTCGCACCTTTGAGGCCACTCCCGCGCAGTTGTTTGTCGCCGAAAATTTTTCGCGCAATTGGGCCGATGAGATCTCCGTGGGATTTTCGCGCCAGCCCGTCTCGATTTTTCTGGCCACCGTCGATAAAACAATTGTTGGATTTGCAGCGTATGAGTGCACCGCAAGAGCGTACTTTGGACCAGAAGGCGTGACGCCGGAGTATCGAAGGCGAGGTGTAGGCAAAGCACTACTCCTGTCCGCACTATGGGGTTTGCGAGAGTTGGGTTACGTGTACGGAATCATTGGTGGAGCAGGTCCAGTCTTATTAAGGGTAACTCCACGCTGAAGTCTCACTCCAATTCGTGAACAATCCGCCCCCACTCTTTGAGCGTCAAAGTCTCTGCTCGCCGTGATAGTTCGATCTCAGCTCGGCAAAGAACGATGCTTGTTCCACCGTGACGCTTCAGCAGTTCGGATAGTGGTTCGGCCGCGTTTCGTAGGTTGTTCAGAATAGTCTTCCGACGCTGGGCGAATCCAGCACTTACGATGTTCCAGAACAAGTCCTCACTTCTGATCTCGAACGGAAGCTGGTGCCGAAATCGCGCACGGACTACGCTACTCCAGACCTTCGGGCGTGGGCGAAAAGAGCCGGGCGCTACATCAAACAGCTTTTCCATCTCCGTGTAGGCCTCTGTCAGCACAGACAGATATCCGCGTTCCGAAGATCCCGGCGCCGCCGTCATGCGGTCCACAACTTCTCGCTGCAGCATAAGAACCATCTCTGTTAGGCAATTCCGCTGCTCAATGAGGCGCTGCAGAATCGCTGTGGAAATGTTGTAAGGGAGATTAGCGACGAGCCTCGCTTGCGTTGCCGGTAATATCGCGTTGCAAAGATCGACCGTTAGCGCGTCACTCTCGATCAATCTAAGGTTGTAGTGTGACCTGAACTGCCCTTGCAGCATCGGAATCAGCCTGCGATCCAGCTCAACTGCTACAACAGACGCGCCGCTTTGGACCAAAAGCGAGGTCAATGCGCCCTTGCCCGGACCAATCTCAACTATTGTTTCGTCCGGCCGGGGGTCAAAAGCTGTGACAATACGGTTTATGACGTTCTGGTCGGTGAGGAAGTGTTGCCCGAACCGTTTTTTAGGAAAAGTAGCTCCAAAGGATGAATCGGGTGGTCGCGGGCTTCTCATTGAACCGCGCCATTTAGATGCGTCGTCTTTGGGGGATAGCCGGTTATCTCAATGTCACCATGCCGGTCGACCATTTCTACATCACTAAGCCTGAGGGCTTCGGCAATGCTTGTGGCGCCTACGCCGGCAATGGCGCTGGGAGCTTCGCTGCCGCCAATGAGTAGCGGCGCAATGAAAATGGTTACCTTGTCGATCAGTTGGGCATCGAAGAACTTTCCTGCCACCCTTGCGCCCCCTTCGATGAGGACCGATTGAATTCCGCGGCGCCCTAACTCCTCCAGAACTGCCATCAAGTCTCGCCCGCCCCGAGAATCATTAAAAACCTCAACTCCGGTCTCTAGAAGCAAAGGTGAACTCGGTGCTCCACCCACTACCAGAACGGGAGACTCAAGAGCCGTGCGAGCGAGTTGCGAATCGGAACCAAGCTTCAACTTTTCGTCCAACACGACCCGTAACAGAGGCCTCCGTCGCTTCTTACCTGAACGATCAGTTAACAACGGATCATCAGCCAAAGCTGTTCCTATACCTACCAGGATTGCATCAGATTCGTGCCGCAGTTCATGCACTCGGCGTCGAGACTCCTCGCTGGTAATCCATCTCGAGTCACCAGTACGCGTGGCGACCTTCCCATCCAGCGATACCGCCAGCTTCAGATGTACAAAAGGTCTGCCAGTGCGCATGAAATGGACATACGCCTCATTCAGGCGGGTGGCTTCTTCTGCCATCAGGCCGACTGCAACCTCTAACCCGACCGCTTTAAGGTGAGCGAAACCTGCTCCGAAGACCTTGGGATTAGGGTCTTCAATAGGAGCCACCACCCGTTTTATTCCGGCGGCAATAAGTGCGTCCGTGCAAGGTGAAGTACGCCCATGATGAGCATGTGGCTCAAGCGATACATACGCGGTCGCTCCTTGAGATAGTTCTCCGGCCTCTTCCAAAGCAATTGTTTCAGCGTGCTTTACCTCTTCGAAAATATAAAACCCTTCACCAACTACTGCTCCTTCCTGGGCGATCACGCACCCAACGAGAGGTCCGGGACTGACGAGGCCCTTGCCCAGTGCGGCAAGCTCCAGGGCGCGGTTCATCAAGCTCTGGTCTGTTTCAGTCCAGCCAGTCTGTAGGCGGTCAATTCTGGCGGTGGTTCGTTGCACGCTTGATCTAATTGAACAGACCATTCACGTAGAGCTCTGGATCAAATACCACAAGATCGTCAACCTTTTCGCCAATCCCTGCGTAGCGGATGGGAAGGTTCAACTCTTTGGCAATGGCGACTGCTATCCCGCCCTTCGCAGTTCCGTCTAACTTCGTGAGCACTATACCGGTGACGCCTGCCACCTTGAGGAATTGTCGCGCCTGTTCCAAGCCATTCTGCCCTGTCACTGCGTCGACGACGAGCAGGGTCTCATGTGGGGCCCCTTGTACTTCCCGAGCCGCCACGCGTTTCATTTTTTCCAGCTCCGCCATTAGGTTCGACTTATTGTGCAGTCGTCCGGCTGTATCAACAATCAGCACGTCTGAGCTGCGGGCTTTTGCGGCTTTCAATGAATCGAACAGCACGGCGGCGGGGTCGGTTCCCTGCTTTTGCTGAATCAGCGGCACACCGGTGCGCTCGGCCCAAATGGCAAGCTGGTCGGACGCTGCTGCGCGAAAGGTATCGGCGGCGCAGATCAGCACCTCATTGCCTTCGGCTTTAATCCGTTGTGCAAGCTTTCCAATCGTCGTCGTCTTACCAACTCCGTTCACTCCCACGATCATCATGACGTAGGGAGCAACATCATCAGGTACTGCCGATTCCGATGCTACACCCTGCGCTTCCGAGGCGCGAAGAATGTCGAGCAACTCTGTCTTAATCGCCTCTTTCAGGGCATCAAGATCGTTAATCTGTTTGCGGGCAATGCCTCGACGCACAGTCTCCAGGATGTGGTGGGTAGTGGCCACCCCGATGTCGGCAGCGATTAGAGCCTCTTCAAGCTCATCCAGCAGGTTCTCATCAATCTGTTTGAAACCCTGGAATACAGTGTCGAGCTTTTCGGTAAGAGTCTCGCGGGTTGCGGCAACTGCGCGGCGGAAGCGTGCCGAAAACTCCTGCTCCAGTGCGGCCTCCTGCGCCTGTAGCTCTTCCATTGATAGGTTCAGACCAAGCACTGAAGTTGCAAATGGAGATCGTGATGCCACTGGGGTCTGGGGAGGTGCCACTTGGTGATCGGTAAAAGTTGTAGCCTTGCGAGCAGTCGTTTCAGGGGCACGAACCGGATCCGGTGTTGGCGCACCTCCCGTTGGAACCGGTGGTAGGTCCGGTTGGGTTGTGATTGGCTTTAAAGACTCTGCTTCAGAGCCTGCTTCAACGGGAGTATGTTCCGCCCCAAGTTTTTTCGGCGAAACATCTTCCGGTTCTTTGGCGCGAGCGCTGGGTTCGTTTAACCCGAGGCTGACAAACTGATCCTTGTTTTTGCGTCTCCAAAAAAGTCCCATACACCTCCCAGTACGAATAACGTCGCTTGTGGTGAATTTGTTATTATAAGGCGCAACAGCCCGTCTACAAAAACACTCCCGAAAACGGTCAGTTAATTGGGCAATTGGTCAGTGGTTAGTGGGCAATAGTCAGTGGTCAGTCATCCGTCTTGGTGAACCAACTAAATGCTACACACGGCAGTGTGTAGGATCGTTTTCTTACTTGGACCACCTCGACTGGAACACACTCAACCAAATCCTACACACGGCAGTGTGTAGTTCCTTCAGATCCAACCTACCAAGACGTGCCACCCCTCCGCCCTTTTCAACAATACCAACTCATAAGACGGGTGACATACAGAACCCTCAACTTCACCCGTCCTCAATTTCGATGAAGCTTCTGAGCCGGCAACGTTGAGATAAAAGAGGGGGGTTGGCGTCCGTCTAGTAGGCTGGATCTGACAAGCATTACACACTGCCGTGTGTAGGATCTATTGTTTTGACACAGTCTCTAAAGCGTATGGTGTCGTGAGAAAACCACCTGCCAGGAACCGGAGTGTTCAGGTCGAAGCCGCGATCGGCTCAGAATGCTGGTCCAGACCAGTCGCCACTCCACCCTCAACAACGGGCTTCTTCTTCAGTCGCACAGAGCCTGGTCTTATTTGCCCCTCACGACAGGCCGCCGCAAATGCCGCCACTACATCAGCGTTATATCTGGTGCCGACCATACTCTCAATGCGTTTGACTGCATCTTCAAACTGCATGGCGCGCTGGTAGGGTCGGTCGGTGGTCATCGCGTCAAACGTATCTGCAACCGCAACTATAAGGGCCATCACCGGAATCTCGTCACCCTTCAGCCCTTGCGGGTACCCCTGCCCATCTACCATCTCATGGTGCATGTACATGCCCGGCAAGAACTCCTTCATGGCCGGAATCTGCGACATGATCTTGTAGCCCTTCTGCGGGTGCTGCTTCATGATCTCGTACTCTTCGTCGGTAAGCGCAGAAGGTTTCTTAAGGATGTTGTCGTCAATTCCAATCTTGCCAACGTCATGCAGCAGTGCGCTGATGCGGATCTTTTCGACCTCTTCGTCGGGAATGCCCATGCGCTGCGCAATCGCAACCGACATGCGCGAAACTCTTTCGGAATGTCCCCTGGTGTACGGATCCTTACCGTCGATTGCTGCCGCAAGACTCTTGACCGTGCCGAGGAATAATTCTCGGTTTTCACGTGCCGAGTTTTGCAGGTCGTTGATGTACTTCTCAATTTGATCAGTCATCAGGTTGAATGAGTCGCCCAAGTCACCCAACTCTGTTTTGCTACGCACGTGGATACGCTGTGAAAAGTCACCATATGCTATCCGGTGCGCACCATCGGCCAACTCCTGCACCGGTTGACTCAACTTACGAGCGAAGAAGAACCCAATCAGCAGAGCAAACACCGCTGAGGTAAGACTGATCCAGAGCACTTGCCACCGCATGTCTGTTACGGAAGCCAAAGCGGCTGCCTCATCCTGGACTGCGATCACTCCGAGGCGCGTGTACTTATCGAGTTCAGCAGTCGCATACGATCCTAGCATTTCAACTCTTTTGCCATCACGCACTGCTGCGAACGGTGCGAGCGCAGACTGAACCTGCGCACCAGACTCTTGCCAGTCCTGAACGACCTTCAGGTCGGTCATTGGCTTCTCTGAGAATGCAACACTCGCCTCGGGATGGGCGACTGCTCTCCCGTTCTGGTCAACCACGAAAACAACTGGGAGACCCGCATTCAAAAGCTCACGTTCACTCTTTGAGGTCGGCTGTTGAACCGCGTCGAAAACTTCCTGGAACGATACTATGGCAACAACCGCCGCGATGACCTCTTCGCTATAAGCGCCGCCCATCACCGGTGCAGCCACAGTCAGTCCCATTTCCTGTCCAGAGCGGATCAGTTGGGGACGACTGACGATCAGCCCCCGACCACTCATCTTGGCCAACACTTCACTTACCCGTTCATCGACTTCCTCACGCTTGATCACACCGGGTTGAAAAGCAATCCTTACCTCACCATCGACAGGCCAGATCGCGAGACCAATGAGATTTGGGTCCTCCTGCAGGGCCTTCTGTAGTCTCAACTCGTACCCGGCATCCGTTAGAGGGCTCACTCCGGCAATCTCAAACGCTCGGGCGAGTCCGGTGACAGCCTCTCGATATCTCTGACCGTAGAGCTCTATCTGTCGGGCTTTGTCTTGCACCAATTGGGCCTGATAGCGTCCCTCCACCGAGCGCAACTCTTGTGCACTGCGTCCGGAAAGCAGCGTGCCGGCGAGTGCCAGCGGCAGCAGGCCGACGAGTAGAAGTACACCCAGAACAATGTAGACGAGTCGGATCCGCCCGAGTTTAGGGAGCATTAGTAAGGGCCTTGAATTGAAACGAGGTCTTGGAAAGCTCGAAGGAAGGTTGTAAAACTTACCTGACGCCGGACTTAGCCGGCCCGAGCATTATTGTCGACCCTTAGAGACAGTGTCAACGCTTTTTAACACACGTGGCTCAATTAATTAGGGTCTCCAAGGTCGATAATATTTGCCGACCTTAAGCTCCTCTGGGACGTCTAAATTGTTGGTGCGCAACAGATAGATCGCGCCGTTTGTACAAACTGGACGAGGTTCGCGACTTTTAAAGAGTCGAAGAATGAGTACGGCCACGACCGACGAGCAAATCGTAGAGCGTGCTTTGACCGGCGACGGTGAGGCTTTTGGTGAGATTGTCCGGCGCTGGGAGCGACGCATTTTTGCGCTTTCGTATGGGCTGCTTGGGCGAGAGGAAGACGCCCGTGATGCTACCCAGGAAACGTTCCTAGCCGCGTTCCGCAATCTCCGCGGTTTCCGAGGTGAAGCAAAGGTTTCTTCATGGCTTCATAGAATTGCAGTGAACCAGTGCATCACGCGTCAGCGCCGCGCGAACGTGCGTAAGGAAGCTGCCCTCGAGGACGAGGAGGAGAAAAACGCGGTTACCTTTTGCACGCCCCTCGAGCACTCGCAGGTTCATTTGCTCGAGGGCCAGGAGCACATCGTCGCCGTCCGACGCGCAGTCAACAGTCTACCCCTGGAGCTTCGTCAGGTCGTTCTGATGAAGGAGTTCGAGGAGTTGACGTTTCGAGAGATTGCAGAAATCCTAGATTTGCCTTTGAGCACAGTGAAGAGCCGGCTATACACAGCGTTGAAGCAGTTACAGATGCGGCTGCAGAAGTTTGAATCGCATCACTGATTTGTGTTGGAGACGCGAAATGGAAAAGCAGGATTGTAACCGCGGTCAGGATCTAACCAGTTGGTTGTATGGCGAAGCTACCGAAGAAGAAACTCGAGACCTTGAGCAACATCTGAGGCAGTGTCCCCAGTGCAAAGATGAAGCGACGGCCTTCCGTTACGTGCGAAACTCGATCCACGGATGGCGCAGTGAGATGCTTCGTCTGCCCAGCTTCGCACCCGTACAAGTCACCAGGCCAAGTGCTGCTGCCGCATTACGCGAATTTTTTGCCTTAGCTCCAATCTGGCTTAAGGGGGCCGTCGCAGTAGCCTCTCTAACCCTGCTTTTTCTGGCAGGCACAATCCTTATGCAACCAAAACAGAGCGCTCCGGTGTTGAGCTCTGATTCGAAGGTCTCAGAGCAGGAGTTAGCACAAATTGTTGAAGAGCGCCTCCAGGAGAGACTTAGGGAAATGACAAACACTCAAAGTGCCAGCGGCACCACTGCAGACAAACCTAAGGATGACCATATGGGTTACGCGTCACGGCGCAAACATTCAGGAGCATCGGTAGCGAAGACCGTTAAGCAAAAGAGGAGTCATGGGCCTTTAACGAGGGCTGAGCGAGAGCAATTGGCTGCCGACCTGCGGCTTACCTGGGAATCTGATGACGCGGATTTGGACCTGCTTGAAGACAAGCTCTCACCACCAGAAGACTGAAGATTGGAATCATAAGAATGAGGTTCAAAAGTACACAGATATTGCTGCCGATTGTCGCGACCATGATCCTGATGCCCATTGGCGCGGCCGCCCAACAAAACGAGCCACAGCCAGAACCACAAAGAGCTCCGTTGGACGATCCTATTCGCCAACTCAATCTGACGCCGGAGCAGCGGGTGCAGATTCGCTCTATACGGCAACAGAGCCAGGAGGAACGCGCCACCATCAACCGCCGTTTGCGTCAAGCCAATCAGGCGCTGGAACAGACATTAGACGAGGACAATCCCGACGAAGACCTGGTGGAACAGCGCGTCCGGGAAGTGGCGCTGCTTCAAGCCGCACAGATGAGACTGCGCGTGCTTTCAGAGGTGCGAATCCGTCGGGTGCTAAACGCCCAGCAGCGGGAGCTTCTCAGACGGTTTCGGTTAGCGCGCCGACCTCGTCGCGAACGAAACGATCGCAACCCGCGCCAGGACGGTTTCAACAATCTCCGTCGACTCCCGAATCAACAGAATGGACTCAATCAAAGTACCCGTCCAATAAGGCCCTGACTCTGATTCTCAGAATTTCTCTTAGCCGCATGTGATCCGTGACCTGAACTCGCAAAACGGCCGCTGTCGACACAGGGGCGCCTCCTTCACGCCAGCGGGAACCTTCGAAACTCTTAAATACTAAATAGTGGGTTCCCAAAATACCCTGTCCACGGTAATTTTCTGACTGGTTTCGTGTTACGCGCACACCGGTCGCGAGAAAAGCAGCTTTCTGCCTTGACGCGTTGTGCACAATTTGCGCATGATAAGCTGTTCTTTCACTGCATCTGACGGCACTGATCACGAGGCACACGTAACCGAAGCGACATCCAAGATCCCCTCAACTTTCCACCTGAGGTTGGCAAGGATGCAGGAATTGATCACCGGCCTCGTTCGAATACTGCCCTAACAGCAACCTTAAATGAACTTTGCTACGCGCGCGCTTCTCGAATTGCAGGAGACGACGTTATTGGCCGCACGTGCCGCGCGTGGCCTTCTAAAACGTCCCCGCTATGTCAATGAGACGATCGCGCAGATGGACGTCATCGGCGTTGGCTCCCTCACGATTATTCTTCTCACGGGGTTCTTTACGGGCGGCGTACTGACGCTGCAGACATTCCCAACACTCCAGTTCTACGGAGCCCAGTCCCAGACTGGAAGGTTAGTGGCCATATCCCTGGTGCGCGAGCTAGGGCCTGTACTGAGCGCCCTTATGGTTGCTGGACGCGTAGGGTCAGCGATCGCGGCGGAACTCGGGTCGATGACTGTGTCTCAACAGATTGATGCGATGCGAGCTTTGGGAACGGACCCGGTGAAAAAACTGGTCGCTCCCCGGATAATCGCTCTACTTGTTACTTTGCCACTACTTACGGTAATAGCCGACGTCGTGGGCATCGGCGGGGGCGGGATCGCGGCGACCACACTCTACGGGCTATCGATGGATCAGTTCCTGACCTCGGTTCGTGATGGAATCACTTCCGATGATATTATTGGAGGCGTAATCAAACCGATCTTCTTTGGTCTCATCATCGGAACAATTGCTTGCTACAAGGGGTTAAGCACTGAAGGCGGCACTGTTGGCGTGGGACGTTCCACTACCAAGGCCGTGGTCACGGCCTCCATTGTGGTGATTATTGCCGACTTTTTCCTCGCTCGGGGACTGCAATACATTCTGGGGATGCCAACCGGTTAACCTGTATTTTCTGATTTATGGGCCTCTTAAGTAGACACTCAACCACCACGACTGTTGCGAGTCCAATCTCGGATTGGTCTGCTGAATCTAGTTTTGCGGAGGTTGACGATAGTGACCGCGCGATTCCGGCCATTGAGTTTCGCGACGTCTTACTTGCATTTGACGACCGCGTCGTTCTCGATCACCTCAGTTTTAAGGTGATGAAGGGTGAGACAAAAATCATCCTGGGGGGTTCAGGTGGTGGCAAGTCAACGATCATCAAACTGGTCCTCGGGCTGTTGAAACCCGACGCCGGCCGGGTGCTGGTTGATGGAGAAGACATTACTGTTTACAACGAAGTCCAGATGATGCGCGTGCGAAAGAAGATCGGGATGGTCTTCCAGGAGGGAGCTCTGTTCGACTCGCTATCCGTCTACGATAACGTCGCCTATCGTCTTCACGAGCAAGGTGTACCAGAATCTGAAGTGGAGCCCGAAGTTCGGCGCATGTTGCGGTTCGTTAATCTCGAAGATGCGATCGACAAGATGCCGGCTGAACTTTCTGGGGGCATGCGCCGCCGCGTCGGAATAGCCCGTGCCCTGGTAGGAGACCCGAAAATTGTTCTCTTCGATGAGCCAACGGCTGGACTAGATCCACCGACCGCGCGAACGATCTGTGAGCTGGCAATGAAACTTCGGGATCTGGAAGATGTGTCTTCGATCTTTGTGACACACGAGATGAACAACCTCCACTACATCTGTTCGGAGTATGCAGTAGTGAATGAGGAGGGACAGGTGGTGTTTGAATTAGAAGGAGAACGCCTCTGTCTGACGAACAGCAAAGTGATGATGATGCGCAACGGGAAGATCATCTTTAGCGGCACCGACGAAAGTCTGCGTCATGCTGAAGACCCGTACATCCAAAAATTCTTGCGCGGACACTGACTTTGGAGTGCGGCGGCGCGGCGCAGAGCGCCTTGCCGCCGCACTCCAGAACTAGAGGGACATCATGCCGAGATCCAATCAATCAGTGAGCTTGAACCAGTTGCGAGTCGGGATCTTTGTACTCGTTTCCATTGCGATCCTGATGTTTTTGATACTAAACGCGACCGGTGACCTAAATCCTTTCGCTAAAAAGCTTTACCTTAAATCCAGATTCGTAGATGCCAACGGTCTGCGCGAAGGAGCAGAGGTGCGATTGGCCGGGGTTCGGGTGGGCAAGGTCGACAAAATAACGTTGCTGCCGCCTTCTGACGTTCCGAATGCCCCGCGCGTGGAAGCACTGATGATCATCGATTCGACCATTGATGGACGACCCGCCACAGAAAGAATCCGCACCGACTCGCAAGCCCAACAGGGTTCGCCGAGTTTGCTGGGCAATGAGATGCTCATCAACATCACGCCCGGAACCGCCGTGGGTGACCCAGTCAAGGACTACACGATCCTTCCCTCGTCTTCGTCCAACACGGTAAACGACTTTGCTACTTCAGGGACTGATCTAGCGCAGCGTCTGAGCAAGCTGTCTGATGAGATCAGCAGCATCGTGCGAGATGTGAAGGGCGGCAAGGGCACCGTAGGCCGGCTGTTTAGCGATGAGGCTCTCTACAACAATCTCAACGCCACGATCCGCGAGACCGAGGATGTCATGCGTCAAGTTAGATCGGGGGGAGGGTCAGCTGGCAGGTTCATTAACGACCCGGCGCTCTACAACAATGCTAATGAGATCGCGCTGCAACTACGCACGATTGCCGCTGATTTGCAAGCGGGTCGAGGTACGGCTGGTAAGTTGTTGACTGACGACCAACTTTACAACCGAATCAATCGGACTGCAGATCGCCTAGATCGCTCTGTGAATGAGATCAACGAGATGGTCGCCGAGGTGAATGCGGGTCGCGGTACGTTGGGGAAGCTTCTGAAGGACGAACAGATCTATAACGAGGCGAGAATCGCAATCGCCCGCTTCAACACCACCGCTGAGCGGATTGACAATCTGGTTTCGGCTGCCCAACGAGGCGAAGGCACAGTTGGCAAACTCCTTACTGATGACGCACTCTACTCAAACGTAAACCAACTCTCTTCCGAGGGTGTAAAAATGCTCTACGACTTCCGCCAGAACCCGAGGAAATATCTGACGATTAAGTTCGAGCTCTTCTGAATCACAATGCGAAGCTTGTAGCTCCCTCCCTTGGTATCGTCAAACTAAAATGGATTCTCGTCTGCTGACGGACCATAAACTGCAGGCACTGGAATGTCGTTCAGTCGTAAGTACACACCCAGTTGCGCTCGGTGGTGTATCGAGTGGTTCAAAACAAAGCTTCGCACTACTGCCACCTTCGGCATTGTCAAAATCGTTGTGCCGTTGGAAAGTAAACTCCAAGGCTGAATAATTGCTTCATCAGTGGCACCATTGATAGCAGTGCGGGCATTGGCTACATTCTTGTCAAACATTTGCAGCACTTCCTCCCGCGAATTACAGGCGGGCGACCGCACCGCATCTCCTGCGGGGGCCATATCAAACGAATCTGCTCCAATTGCCAGACTCGCCCAGCTCGGAAGATTCGCGAGATGACTCACCAGGGCTCCCATCGCGGTCGACTTCTCATGTGGCTTCCACTCGAAACGATCGTCAGGAACTCGCTCCAGTGTCTTTCGAGTAGTAGCCATTTCGTGATCAAACTCGGGTAACAAGCTATCTGCAATTCTCATTTCAATCTCCTCTCATCAAAATTGCCAGGCTACAGTGGCTAGTGCAACGCCTCTGTATCTCCTAGATGTCCTTCGCCAGTACCAAAACCTGAAAGGCTGCTGCCATCCCGGTCGGCAGAATCATCTCGCGGGCTTCTCCGCTAATTTGTTGTTTTTCAGCCTCGCTCTCGGCATGGAGTAACCTACTCTCGAGCTCTTCAAGAAATCCACTCTTGAGAAGAAATTTGTCCTGACTCAGAAATTCCTTAACGCGGAAGCCATAATCTACGGCGAGACGCTGCACGTAGGTCCAATCAATCGTGGTAGTCAGGTCCTGTTCTCCAGGGTCTGCAAACACATCGGGAACGAGTTGGTGGCGGCGAATCGCTCGAAGTGTGCCGCTTTGCCGCAAAGGCGAGTGTAGGAGCTCGTCTCCTTTTGCGCCGTAATCTATCACTATCTGAAAGCCCCGTGACAGCTTCTCTCGAACTGCCGCAAACCAGTCTTGTATTCCCAGATTGACCTCTACTATTTGCTGATCGCGCGGTTTCAAACCAAGACGTTGAAAATACCCATGCAAGTTGTCGGTGGACGCCTCGCCGAGTTGCCACTCAAACGCTCCGTTGTCATCGACTGTAACGAAGTACTCCAGCAACCTCTCGTCACGCCATGTAACCCGGTGGACGGGAAACGCGTCGAGCAGCTCATTTGCGAAAACAATACCTTCGAACGTGTCACGAGTCTCGATCACAGAGAATTCAATGCGGTCCAGGAGCTGGCCCTGCCGCTTACCGATTGAAGCCCGCAGTGCTTCACTCTTTTCGTCGATAACATAACGGCAGGTCTGAAAGCAGCTCTGGTCCAGCTGTTGCAAGCGACCGAGGAATCCGAGCGCGAAGTCTCCTGAGCCGGCGCCAGCTTCAAGGAAAGTCCAAACGGGCGGCTCACCCAGATCCCTGTAAAGTTCCTGAGCGTAGCGCGCACATGTATTCGCAAACAGCTCGGTACGCTCGGGACTGGTGCGATAGTCGCCGTCTCTTCCCCAACGTACGCGATCCGGCGCGCAGTAATAACCGTGTTCGAAATCATAAAGTGCGGCATTCATCCACTCACGAAATGTAATCGGCCCCACTTCACGAATTCGGGCTTGAAGCTTCTCCTTCAAGGATGGAACTCCGGTCAATGCTCTCTCGGCTCTTCCTTCTCCAGGAGTCGGGTAGTCTTTTCGGTGACACTCGGAGGCTGGGCCAGCTCAGCCGTCGTTGGACGACGCCAACCGGCCGTCGGCTTTGGCATTGGCGGGGGCAACGCACCCAAGTTACGCGGAGGAAATGCAGGTACCGGATTGGCCGGCGGTGCGTAGGGAGGACCGATACGCTTGGGGGCGCCTTCCTCAAATAACGCTGCGTAGATCATCCTCAGAGGCCCGCCCACGAAGCAGATAATTGCCGCAATGGCCATCAGAATCTCTATAAACGGGCCGCCGGTCCATGAGCTGAAGACTCCAAGTAGAGGAAGGACAAGCATTCCACTAAGGAGGAGTATGCCGCCCTGTCTCACGCCACGACGACGAGGGGAAATTTCGGTTGGTCCCTGGTATCCGGCAGGCAGTACTCCCCCGTTGTGTAACAGATAGATCACGCCGTCGAGCGGAAACCCGCAACGGGAGCAGAACCGCACCACATCAGTAGTCTGTTGCTGACCGCAATGGGGACAAAACATCTTTCGACCTCAGGACTCGGCGTGAAATTGCGAAGAGATAATACCCCTAGCTTGACCACGAGTGGTAAGCAATTCCAGACATGCGGCTGCCCGGCCTTGATAGGTAACCGCCCGGATCAGTGTTTCGAGGAGTACCGAGACTAGAGGCTGAAGTTGCTCCGAGGGCAGAGACACGGACTTTAAGAGATCGGCGTCTGTGAGTATTCGCGAGAATGCCTTTTGCCGTGTCGACTCGACTTCGCCAAGGTATGCCAAGACGTCTTCGCTCGTAGAAAGCGTCTCCGCCAGCGTCCACTCAAACGGGTCGTCCCAGAGGTTAGATAGCAGCCCACCACAAGTCTGTTCAACTGCGGCTGCACTGCGCAGTACGTTCTCACCAACCGCGCTCCAGTGCTTTGAATCGTGTTCCGGCAAGAGCTTGTAGAGGAGATTGCCGGCGCGTCGAACCAAAACACTGTTACGTTCCTGCAAACTCAAAAACTGGTGACAGAACGTGTCGACGAGGACTCGGTCTGAGGGAGAGAGAGTTGCCGCCATGCATTTTTCGGCGCCCGAGTATCAGCCTCAACGATCGCGGGCTCGTCTATCAGTCTCTTCCAATACGGTGCCAAAACTGCGGCCGCCAAAGTTAAGGCCGGTGTAGACCCTGCCCTTTGCGCCAACGCGCGAGCCCTTTGTGGGAACGCCGCGCCGGGTCACTACCCAGAGTCGCCCGGTACCATCATCAATTTCGTAAGCGCCTTGGCCGAGGACGCCATAACTGTCGGTCACAGTGCCAACAATGCCTACCTCCTTATTTCGATAGCGTCCCGGATCAGCGTTGATCTTGGAAATTGAGGTTTGGCTGGGGCAGGCGGTGAGGGCAAGTGTCCCCATCAGTAGCAGAGCTGCCACTCCGAGTTTTTTGGTTAAGCGCATACGCGTCTCCTTTGTCGAAGGTTGTTATTTACTCTTAAGGGAGAGCGTAACGACGACCATCAGTTTCCGAACCAACCAATCGGCTTCCCGGAGAGATCCACCCACACGCTCTTGATTTGAGTGTAAAGCTCTAGAGCATGCTTGCCCATCTCTCGGCCATAACCTGACTGTTTGTAACCACCAAAGGGCGATGCCGCATTGAACATGTTGAAGGTGTTGATCCACACAACGCCCGCCTTAACTTCCTTGGCGAACCGATGTGCACGAGTGATGTCACGCGTCCACAAACCGGCTGAAAGCCCGTAGACCGTGTCATTCGCCTGTTTGATCAGATCATCTTCATTCTCAAACGTCAGCACGGAGACCACCGGACCAAAGATCTCTTCTTGAGCAATCCTCATCTGATTCTTGACGTCGGTGAGAATTGTCGGCTGGAAGAAATAGCCGTTCTCAAATTCGGCATCCAACTGCGGAGGCTTGCCTCCGGCAAACACATTGGCGCCTTCACCAACACCGATCTCCATGTAGCCCTTAATCCGATCAAGTTGCTCCTGAGAAACCTGGGGTCCCATCATTGTTCCTTGGTCCATTGGATTACCAACTTTGATCTTCTCAGCTTTTGCTCTGAGTTTCTCAAGGAACTCATCCTTTACCCCGGCCTCGAGGAACAACCGTGAGCCGGCGCAGCAAACTTGTCCCTGATTGAAGAAGATTGCCATCATTGCGCCGTTCACTGCCTGCTCGATATCGGCATCTGCGAATACGATGTTTGGCGCTTTACCACCAAGCTCCAGGGACACCTTTGTCAGGTTCTCGGCTGCAGCGCGGGCGACAATCTTTCCGACTTCAGTTGAGCCGGTGAATGCGACTTTGTTAATTCCCTTGTGAGCCGCTAGCGCGGCCCCTGCAGTCTCACCGTATCCGGGGACGATATTCACCACGCCATCCGGAAAACCAGCTTCCTGGATCAGTTTTCCTAGCTCCATTGCTGTGACAGGGGTTTGCTCTGCAGGCTTCAAAACAACGGTATTTCCCGCGGCCAAAGCTGGGGCCAATTTCCAAGCTGCCATTAGCAATGGGAAATTCCAGGGAATAATCTGCCCACAGACGCCAACCGGTTCGCGAAGAGTGTAGTTAAACATCTTGCCCGGGACAGGGATAGTCTCGCCCTCAATCTTCGTGGCCCAACCAGCGAAATACTCAAAGTTCTCGGCCACCTGAGGTAGATCAACGTTGGAAGATTCACGGATCGGTTTACCGTTGTCAGCCGTCTCCAGTGCTGCCAGCTCGGCCGACCGTTCCTCAATCAACTGCGCAAGCTTATAGAGTAAGCGACCGCGATCGCGGGCACTCATTCTTGACCATTTTCCATCATAAGCGCGACGAGCTGCGTCAACAGCCTTGTCGATATCTGCTTTGTCACCTTCAGCAACTTCGGCGAGCGTCTCGCCGGTAGCGGGGTTCGGAGTGGTGAAGGTCTTTCCGGAAGCGGCATCTACCCACTGGCCGTCTATGAGTAATTGGTATTTGCGTGGATTTTTCGATTGGGTTGGTTGTGCTGATGACATCTCTTCCCTCCTCTGCTTAATAGGACGATTGTTGTTAGAAATCGGTTGTGCCGGCCAACAGTTGCCTGAGGACATACGGCAGGATGCCCCCGTGTTGGTAGTAGTCGATTTCTACCGGGGTATCTATACGCAAGCTTAATGATACTTTTTCGGTTTCGCCATTCTGGCGGTGGATAACAAGAGTTACAGTCTGGCGCGGTTGCACCCCACCCTCCAGACCGATCAAATCAAAAACTTCAGAACCGTCGAGGCTGAGACTGGCGACGTTCTGCCCCTCCAAGAACTGGCAGGGTAGGACTCCCATGCCCACAAGATTACTCCGATGGATTCTTTCAAAGCTCTCTGCCACAACTGCTTTGACGCCCAGGAGTCGAGTACCTTTAGCAGCCCAATCTCGTGAGCTTCCCGTGCCGTACTCCTGACCGGCTAATACGACAAGGGGCACGCCTTCTTGCTGGTACTTCAAGGCCGCGTCGTAGATGCTCACCCGTTCGCCGTCCGGTTGATGCAGCGTGACGCCGCCCTCAACACCAGGAACCATCAGGTTCTTAATTCGCACGTTGGCGAACGTACCACGCAACATGACTTCGTGATTCCCGCGCCGGGCGCCGTAGCTATTGAAGTCTTCGACGGCCACTCCTTTGGACTGCAGATACATGCCTGCAGGGGAGTTCGCCTTAATGGCGCCCGCAGGGCTGATATGGTCGGTGGTAACCGAATCTCCAAACATTGCCAGCGGGCGAGCACCACGCACGTCACTCCAATTACCCACCGAATTACTGAATCCCTCAAAGTAGGGAGGCTCCTGAATGTAGGTAGATTCAGCATCCCACGAATACACAGTGCCTGTGGGCGCTGTGATCGCATTCCATAGCGGGTTCTGCTCTGCGAAGTCGCTATACAACCGTTGATAAGTCTCAGCGTCGAAAGCCGAACGCAACAGGCTGTTGATCTCCTCCCTCGTCGGCCAGATCTGGTCCAAATAAATCGGGGCACCGCTACTGCCGACACCGATTGGTTCATTCACCATGTCAACGTCGACACGTCCGGCCAGCGCGAATGCAACGACCAGAGGTGGACTCATCAAAAAGTTCGCCTTGATGCTCTGGTGTACGCGGGCTTCAAAATTTCTGTTGCCGGAGAGTACGCTGGCGCCAATCAGATCATGTTCAGTTATGACCTCTTCAATGCTTGGGTCCAAAGGCCCTGAATTACCGATACACGTCGTGCAGCCGTAGCCCACCAGATTGAAACCGAGCTGATTGAGGTACTGTTGCAGGCCCGTTTTCTCCAGATACTCCGTGACCACTCTTGAGCCCGGAGCAAGTGACGTTTTGACTGTAGGTCTGACACTCAGTCCAAACTCAACTGCCTTCTTAGCCAGCAACCCGGCAGCCAACATTACGCTTGGATTGGATGTGTTGGTACACGAAGTGATCGCCGCAATCAATACATCGCCATGGCCAATGTCCAGTTCTGCTGCAGGATACTCTTCAGGATGAACTTCCTCGACGCGATCGGGGGTCGGTCGATTGTTAACCATCTCGGTCTCGGTCCAGACGCTGGTATTTGCCGGAGAAACTATCCCTGCTGCAGCAATGGGAACCGTATTGGGTTTTTGTTCGCCACCACCAGCAATCGCTTTCTTCGCAAATTCACGAGTTCCAATCTGCGTAAAGTATCGAGTGCCCACCTCGGCTGTGGTCTTTCCATAGCCGCCGTCAGATGCCGGGGTTTGTAGCAACTTCAGAAACTGGTTCTTCAGATTCGGTAGGTCAATTCGATCCTGTGGTCTCTTTGGACCAGCAACGCTTGGCTGGATCGAACTCAAGTCGAGATCAAGAACTACACTGTAATCACACTGTCCTCGTTCTGGAATCCCGAACATACCTTGCACCGCATAATACTGGCGCACTGCATCGACGTGCTCCTGCTTGCGTCCGGTTGCAGCAAGATAAATCATCGTCTCTTCATCAATCGGGAAGAAACCCATCGTAGCTCCATACTCCGGAGCCATATTGGCAATCGTCGCACGGTCGGTCACTGACAAGCGACTCGCGCCACTGCCATGGAATTCAACAAACTTACCTACCACCTTCGCTTTGCGAAGCATTTCGGTCACACGTAAAACGAGATCGGTCGCGGTAACCCCCTCACGTAGTGTCCCGGTCAGGTGAACTCCGACAACATCGGGTGTCAACATGTAGATCGGCTGGCCCAACATCGCCGCCTCTGCCTCAATGCCACCTACTCCCCAGCCAACGATTCCGAGACCATTGATCATGGTCGTATGGGAATCTGTGCCAACGAGAGTGTCCGGGAAATAGACCCCATTTCGTTCCCAAACGCTCTTAGCGAGATATTCAAGATTGACCTGATGGCAGATTCCGATACCAGGTGGAATCACGTCGAAGCCATCGAATGCTTGAGTCCCCCACTTGAGGAACTGGTAACGCGAGTTATTGCGCTTAAATTCGACTTGAATGTTCTTCTCAAAGGCATCCTTGGTGCTAGAGAAGTCTACCTGGACAGAATGGTCAATCACGAGATCGACGGGTACGAGCGGCTCGATCAGCTGCGTGTTCTTTCCCAAACGCGCAACTGCGGACCGCATAGCTGCCAGATCAACTAGCAAGGGCACACCCGTAAAGTCCTGCAGGAGTACGCGCGCAACCACGAACGGGATCTCTTGCGTTCTTTCTGCGTTAGGCTCCCAGTTGGCAAGTGCGCGCACATCCTTTTCGGTGATCTTAGTGCCATCGCAATTACGCAGCACGGATTCAAGAACGATCCGGATGCTTACGGGCAAACGCGAAACTGCGCCAACGCCCTGCCTTTCGAGTTGCGGCAGCGAATAAAAACGTCCTTGTTTTCCGGGGCCAATATCGAATGTTTGCAGGGAGTTAAATGGGCCTTGTGACATCAGCGGAACTCGCCAAAATTAAGCGTGAAAAACGTGCACGTTCGTCACGTCGAAGGGTTTGGTTTTGCTTGTTGGGTAACTGTTGTCAGTGTAGAGATGCGCCAGGAAATCGTCAAGCGAAGGTACTTTTGGACAGCCACTCAAGCGTGGTTTCTCGTTGCTTCAGTTTCGCGCGTTTTGTTATAGTCACGCTAACCTCCATAATGTATTTTGCGATGGTTCAGAATGCGCGCCCACCGGCACCTGAAGCTTAGACGTTTCCGTAACGAGGACCTAATGAGCAAAAAGCAACCTAACGAATTCGAATACCTAAGCAATGATCCCGACTATATCCCCGATCCTGACATCGAAGAGTTCATGGAAGAAGAGATCTCACGCGCACCGAAAGATCCGGAATTGCTTGCCCATCGGCTGCGCAACAACACGGCTGCATCACCCCGCGATGCGGGCGGTGATCTCGATGCTTCCTGGGAAGACGTGAATGACAGCGGATCGGAGGCAGTCGCCGGCCACAATCCCACTCCCGATCAATCACTGGTTGAGGAGAATGCAAACGCGGTCGGGATCAGCTTTGAAGACAACGAGGAGCTGGAGTTTCTGGAGAAGATCGAGAAGCGCGACCGTGATCGCTTCGAGTTGGACCAGCGCTCCAAAGCGAATGAGGATACGATTTGATACGAAGCTCTTCGGGACGAATTTCAAGCCATCAGGTAAAGAGTCACCCCTCGATGGTGAGCGTGACGCTAACCTCGCGAAGAGGTTAATTGCTGACTCACACGCTCCCACTCATCATAAAGTTCTTGTAAACGTGCATTCGCCTCTTCGTAATCGGCGTTGAGGCTACGGATACTGTCGGGATTGCGAGCGTTCTCCGGCATCGCGAGACGCTGAGAGATCTCAGCCAGTCGTTGCTCTGTTGCCGCGATATCCGCCTCGATCAGTTCAATCTCTCGCTCCTCTTTCTTCTTCTTAACGATCTTCACCCGGCGGGGGGCGGTGGGGCGTTTTTCCCTCTTTGATTTGGACCGCAAGTCGGCGGCTACGCGGGCAGGCTCGGTCTCAGAAACGAGATTCTCGGTAGGCGGCGCTATGCTTACCAGGTGCTCGGTGCCAACCACATTGACCTGAGCACCCGGCGTCGCTGAGCCGAGCTTCCAATCGTGATATTCAGTGTAATCACCTTCAAAGTGCTCGGCATTTCCGTCACCATCCAGTGCCAGAATTTGCGTTGCTACACGGTCGAGGAAATAGCGATCGTGGCTTATCGTCACAATCGTACCTTCATAGGCGTCCAGTGCTTCTTCCAGCGCCTCCCGAGAAGGGATGTCAAGGTGGTTGGTGGGTTCGTCAAGCACCAGAACATTGACGCGTGAATAGATCAGTTTTGCGAGAGCCAGTCTTCCCTTCTCCCCTCCGGAAAGGTCCCGCACATGCTTATAGACGTCGTCACCAGTGAACAAGAACTTTGCCAGGAAGGATCGCAGCTCGCCAGCGGTTGCGCTGGAAGGGGCCACCCGACGCAGTTCCATGATGATCTCGTTCCGGTCATCAAGATCCTCCAACTGTTGGGCGTAATAGCCAATCTCCACCTTCGTACCCCAGCGTATCTCACCGCCAAGGGGTGGGATCTTCTTCAGGATTGTTTTAAGAAAAGTAGTTTTACCGGAGCCATTGGGACCAATGATTCCCAGACACTCGCCGCGTCGCAAAATGAATGAGACGTCACGCGCAAGCGTCCGGTCCGGGTAGCCGATTGTCGCCTTGTCAATCATCAGCACATGATTTCCGGCCCGTTCAATTCCCTTCAAGCGAAAATCACCTGATGACTGGTCCGGGCGGATTGCCTCAACCCGTTCGAGTTTCTCAAGCATTTTGCGGCGCGACTTGGCTTGCTTCGTTTTTTGCCCGGCAATGTTGCGACGAATGAACTCTTCAGTTTTCGAAATCAGTTGCTGCTGATTGTCGTACGCCCGCTGCTGGGATTCGCGTCTAATCTCTCGCTCCTCGAGATACGCCGAGTAATTTCCGGTGTAGCTAGCGGCACGTCCGTTCTCAAGCTCGATGATTCTGCGGCATGTGCGGTCAAGGAAGTAGCGGTCATGGCTGATCACTACACATGCGGGTGTGTAGCTTCGTAAGAACTCCTCGAGCCATTCCACCGCCGACACATCGAGGTGATTTGTCGGCTCATCCAGAAGCAGAACATCGGGTTCAGCGAGTAAGAGTTTTGCGAGACCCAACCGGTTCTGCTGACCTCCAGAAAGCTTTTCCGTCTCCATGGACCAGGACTCTCGAGCGAAACCGAGGCCGAGCAGAATCGCTTCAGCCTTGGCTGCATAAGCGAACCCACCCTCGCGCTCAAACTCGTGTTGTAGGTCGCTGTAACGTTCGAGCACTTTGTCCAGCTCAGCATCGGGTACAGCCATGCGGTGTTCAAGCTCGTGCATCTCGTGCTCGATCTGCTGTAGGTGGCCAAACGCGGCCAGGGCAGACTCGTGTACGGTTGCGCCCGGCTCAAAATGAATATGCTGGGTCAACAGGCCGGGTCGGGTGCCGCGAGCACGAACTACTTCACCGCGATCCGGGGCGTCATCACCAGATACCAGCCGAAAGACCGTTGTTTTGCCGGCACCGTTTCTTCCCACCAGGCCGACATGCTCGCCTGGGTTGACCTGCAGCGAGGCGCCCCGGAGCACATCCTGGGTGCCATAGGATTTATGAACATCAGAAAGTCGGAACAGCATCCCTTAGAAGCTCATTTCAACACGCAGAAGCGGGCGCGGGTCCAGAACCACTCCCGCGCCCGCCGGAATCGGGCAAGATGATGCATTCCGCGGCCCCGCCAGCCGCACCGATTACTTTTGCGGACTCGTCGCCGGATTTCCGGCCTCCGTTGGGGGACTGCTTTGCGTTGTCGCCGTCCCGCCGTTTGTCGCAGGAGAATTGACCGCACTCGCTGAGGCTGGACGCAGCCCCAAATTGCTGGGGTTGTTCAGCATGTTTGCTGCCAGGTTGTTAACTACTTTGGCTTCATACATTGCCGTTTCAAGCAGCGCGGCGTTGAGAATCTCCTTCCGTTGATTGGTAAGCCCTTGAGTAATCTGCGGTCGTACTCCTGGACTGTCGAGTGTTAGATTTTCGGTTTGCAGGCGTTTCTCTTCAAGTTTGAAGATGTACCACTTTCCTGAAGCGAACCGCACTGGCTCAGTAACGTCGCCAACCTGCATTGCAAAGAATCGCGTTATCAGTTCCTGCGGAAAACCATTTTGCTTCAGCGCTTCTTCAGTGGCGAACCCTATGTCCCCACCATTCACTAGAGAGTTCACATCCTCACTGTTTGCACGAGCGACGGTAGCAAAGTCTGCCCCGCCTTTTAGCTGCTGATTGATGTTATCGATCTTAAGTTTTGCCCGTGCCTCGTCTTTCGCATCGTTATCCGGCTTTATTCCCTGCGGGCCATTATCAGCAGGATCAACCACAATCATGGCCAGGGCTACGCCGCGCGCGCTGACAAACCGCTCCCGATTCGCGTTGTAGAACTCTTCAACCTCGCGATCATTAACGGTGATCTTCCCGCTATACTTCTCCTGCAACTTCTTGATGGCGATGTCCTTTCGCGCCTCCTCCCGCAAGGCTTCCAGAGTCAGGTTCTGCTCTCGCAGGCTCTTCTGAAATGCGTCGTCGGTCATACCGCTTTGCTGCTTCTGTTGATTGATGAGGCTGTTAACTTCATCGTCTGTCGGCAAAAGCTTTTCACGCTCGGCACGTTGAAACAGCACTTCCCTCTGAATTAAGGATCCAAGCACCTGCAATCGCGCTTGGGCCAACTCGAGTTGCGAGAGCTCGGATTGCCTTCCTCCGGACTGCTGGCTGAGCGCCTGCTCAACCCGCGCCATCATGATGTTCTTGCCATTTACGGTAGCTGCAACGGTATCGTCACTCATGCTGGCCCCGCCGCCGGGTTTGCAAGCACCGAAACCGAGCAGTGCCACCATCAACAAGGCCAAATACATAATCGACTTAAACTTATTCTGCACTTTTCACTCCTCACCATCCGCAGTATCTAATCGCGCGTTCTGAAAGTTCCCATCCCCGCTACGTTCTTACCTTGACGATCTTTGAATGCGTTTGCTATAAGTTTTCGTTTCGCATTTACTAACTGCTGCTGACATTACGCGCCAAAGCAGGAAGTGACGCACTTATTGGAGGTTCATCCGATGGCCAAACGTTGCGAGATTTGTGGTAAAGGCCCACAGTTCGGCAATAATGTTTCCCACGCTAATAACCGTACTCCGCGCCGCTTTGATCCCAACCTGCAGTCAATTCGCGTTGCGTTACCGCAGGGTGGAGCAAGGCGAATGAAGGTTTGCACCAGTTGCATCAAGGGCGGCAAGGTTGCTAAAGCAGCCTGAGTGCCTTTTAGAGAATAGCGAATAGATTGTCCGGCGGCTGCAGTAATCCAAACCGCCGGATTTTTATTTGCTTATCAGACCAATCGCCTCGATCTCTACTCTGGCATCTCGTGGTAACCGTGCTGCCTGAACAGTGGAACGCGCCGGAGCTTCAGCCGAGAAAAACCGCCCATACACTTTGTTCATGGCCGTAAACTCATTCATGTCCAGCAGGAAGACGGTGGTCTTAACGACGCTATCCAAACCACTTCCGGCGGCTTCCAAAACCGCCTGGAGATTGCGCAACACTTGCTCAGTCTGCTCTTCGATTCCGCCGCTGACGAATTCCCCGGTTGCGGGATCTATCGGAATCTGCCCCGATGCGAAAACAAGTCCGTTGGCGACGATGGCCTGAGAATAGGGGCCAATTGCGGCTGGAGCGTTGTCCGTTTGAACCTTCACTCTCACGGATGCGAATCTCCCGTTTCCACTTGGTTGAGCAAAGGCGGGATTCTAACAGGAAGTGCAGTAGTAGCAAAGGTGGGAGGACGCCAAGGGTGCGCGACACAATAGTTACTTAGAAGCCTGCGGCAGCAAAGTTTTCCCAGTACTGCTCGAACTCGCCGCTACGGTGCAATGTGCGCAGGTTGAGAATGGCTTGCGCCCCTGGGTCGGACCAGCGCATGCCGGCTT
>DATETN010000091.1:0-65022 GCA_035283645.1 Pyrinomonadaceae bacterium | reverse complement strand
GCCTTTCATCCAGGGCAGCAAAAACCGCTGAAACGATTGGAATATCCGAGGCCAAATACATCACCGGAGATGAACTCATTCTATTTACCTCCTGCTCACGGTTAATGAATCGAATGTGACAAGCACGCCAACAGCAAGGTGGTGCTGTCAAGTGTCTCCCTCCAGGATCACAACTCCCCGCGAAAGGCACGATGTTGCAGGGTGGCGAAGAGCGCGTCCAGCTCCGCCAGCGACGCCCGCTGTGCCGTTTTCAGCGCCTCCACCGCCGTCACTCGCCGGCCGAATTCGCGCTGCAACGAGATGGGGGGAAGTGGGAGCTTCTGTGCGCCGAATGTCTTGTGGCCAAGATGGCTTTGGATTCCCTGCTTCATCTGGCCTTGGAGATGTCGTTGGAAAAAGTTCGAAGCTAGGAAGTGGTAGAAAAACAGCGTCGAAATCTTTTTCGTGTCGAAAGTGATTTTGAAAAGATTTTTGCTCAAGATTCCGGCCCGACCCTTGAAAACTCGTCCTGGACTATCAGTATTCGCCATCACAAGGTCATCAGCGGTGACAAGTTTCTGCGGAAAGCGGTCCTCGATATACTTGGGATTGTCGTCGGAGTAGAAATCGTTGATGTAGAGATAACGCTCGTAACCTTCGGATGGTTCTTCCTTCTGCTTGTCGCGGGGAATTTGGACGCCCTGTGTCGTTTCGCAAATCTCTGAAAAGTGAAGGGTGGGCCAGCCTCGCGGATTCTTGAACGGGTCGCCGAAGAGGTCGAGGAAGATGGATTGAGTGAGAGAGTCGAGTTGGGCTAGGGCGGCGCGGCGCTTTGCTCCAATCTCATTGCTCCTCGCTGTTGATAACTTCCGGAGATTTCTTAAATACTCGATAATAGATGGGAAAGCTGGATTAGCGAGAAACGCAATATGCCGATAGGCCTGTGAATAGCTGTCCGCGAAAATCCGGTAGTCGTCTGTGTACCGAATGAAGGATCGAAAAGGCGACCCTCCGTGCCAGGTGAAAACCGATACGAGAAGACCACGCTTCGGTCAACCCTAGCATTCTCGATGTGAGCACCAATTTCTTTAACCAAAGCTGCATAGATTAAAAAATCGAGCGGATCTAATTGCGTGATGATTCTGAATCCATATTTGGCTTTGGGGGAAAGCATCGTTCGATGAGGACGAACTGTCCACTTGAGGATATCCTCTTTCTCTAAAACCTTACGGACCTCTGCCCAATCATATTGAATGGCCTCATATTCAAATGGCAGTGGCAACATGGTGGTGTCCCCAAAATTTAGAGCGTGATCGAGCGCCCAATCTAAACTGGCAGGACGGAGTGTAAGCATCGGGGTCATCCAGTCCTATAAAAGGAAATGTGCATTGTGATCATTTTTGCGGCCACCACGAAGTTGCATGGGAGTGCCACAGAAGTTATGAGGTTCAGAGGGAAATCAATGAATACGCCCCTATGTTAGTCTATGGTACTTGATCGTACAAAGCTTAAACGGTCACCAAGACCTTTATTCAGCAACTCTCACCAACGGTCGCGCTATCACTCACAATAATTTTGGGGATCACTTCCTGCGAGCAGCTTTTCGGCCGTCGCTATAAAGTTTACGATATTACTTCCGGCCATTCATTTTGTTACTACGCAGATGGTCCCAGAGACGGTAAGCTAGGCGTGATGGAGCCCTTGGTCTGGATTCACACAGCGCCTACTGGAAAGCGAGCTTAAATTATGGAGCAACTGACATAGCCGCTTCGCGTCCCGCTTTCCTTTCAGTACATACATTCGTACAATAGCAGACGAGGGTTTCTATGAAACACGATCTGACTAATGCGGACGATAGAGCGGCGGCTCTTTTGCGAGTGGCATCCTATCTTGGCCGACCGCAAAAGTTCATGGCGGTGGCGGATGCGCGCGCCGAGATGCGGCGCACGCTAGAGATGGTGGCTAAGGGGAGCGTTGTTCTCACCACCCACGGCGAACCCGAAGCGGCTGTCGTACCTTTCACCACTCTCGAAGACATGCGGTGTGCTCTCTTGCATCTGCTCGTTGAGGAGATGGGCTCAAGCTTCGCGCGTTCTCAGAAGAGCGTTCGATCTCAGCGACAGGACGTTCCGGCATCCACATCCAGTGAGGAAGAGCTAGAAAAGCTGGTCGGTGAAGTAGTGCGCGGGGCGCGGCGTCGTAACGGTAAATCCTCTCACAAGGTGTCGCGCGCGTAAGCAATGGCGCCTGCTGCTGATCAGACGAACACCGTTGAGAATGAACTACGGGTGGTTGTGGACGCGCAAATCGTTCTCGCAATGTTCCTCGCTCGTCGCGACCGCCC
Organism: Pyrinomonadaceae bacterium; assembly: GCA_035283645.1. Classification (GTDB taxonomy): domain Bacteria; phylum Acidobacteriota; class Blastocatellia; order Pyrinomonadales; family Pyrinomonadaceae; genus PSRF01. The sequence continues at coordinate 62,699 of DATETN010000091.1, read as the reverse complement.
AGGCTTCACTTCTCCAAAGCGACAACTGCTGAAACTGTTACCCACATCGACTTTTCGTTGGCTGTGGACGCCGGATATCATCAACGACTACGAGCGCGGCGCGGCGGCGATCGAAGCAGACGAACGAGTGATGCACGGAGCTGAGTTTGATCGTGTTGGATTTCAACTGTTCCTTGCGGCGTTACAGCTCTGGCCGCCTGTGAGTGTCTCAATCACGACAATGCGCAACGCTCGCCGTCGTATTTCGCAGGCTCCACGAGAAGCTGAGCGTGATCTTGAGGATGCGGTTTACCTTGCCTGTGCAGTGGATGGTGAGGCACACCTCCTGACCACAGAGGATTCTGATTTACGGTTGTTGGGAGAAACTTATCAGGGCGTGTCTATTGTGAACTGGAACCAACTCAAAGGTGAATTGGCGGAGCGAGGGCTGATGGCTGATTAAAGTTCTATAATGACGAACGCTTGCACCAGGCGCTGGGCTACAGGGGGTCGGCAGAGGTTTATCGCAAATGGTCAGTGAACTCACCACTTTGCGTTCAATAGAGTTGGGCGTCCCCTATCGGACGCCCTTTTCTTTCGGTTGATCGGGGATTGCGAATATCGGGGTGACGGTTCTTGACTGCATGATTGCGAGCAACGGGGAGGATATAAAACTGGGGCGCATGCTCACGCTTGATGCGATGCGCGGCGGGGCGGCGCTACTAGTTGTCCTGTATCACGCCCTGGGAGTAGCGCCTCGGACCGCCCCGAGCGGTTGGGAATTGTGGTTGCCACAAGTAACTGCTTACATCGTTCATTTTGCATATGCCGGGATATACCTCTTCTTCGTCATCTCCGGATTCTGTATCCACTTACATTGGGCCAAAGCTCGGGCGGCAGGTGTTGAGAAGCCAGTCATTAACTTCTTTCTCTTCTGGAAGCGCCGAGTGCGCCGATTATATCCGCCATATCTTGTCGCGCTGGCCCTCTATCTTTCTTATGCTGCTTACACGACTCCGGTAACCATAAACGGGTTCTACCTTTGGGATGTCGGCCTTCATCTCTTGATGTTGCACAATCTCGATGCTCGGACAACCTACAGTATCAATGCGGCTTTCTGGACCTTGGCCATTGAAGAACAGTTATACCTCGCGTACTTCCTCCTGCTCTTCCTCCGCATTCGATTCGGATGGGCGACAACGCTGATTGTGTGCCTGGGAGCGCGTGTTGGCTGGCTGATAATGAGTCGCTCCTTGAGCCAATCGTTTGGTGTAGACATTCCCGTTGCTGAGGCGGCGGCTTCGAGTTGGTTTATATGGGCATTAGGCGCTCTCAGTGTTGAGGCAGCGCTAGGTGTGACTAAGCTGCCAGCCTGGTGTTACAGAAATTCGCTAGCTTTTCTGGCCTTGGCTTGCGCTGCGTGCCTTGCCCTAATACTGGAGACGGGGGTCCCGCCCTGGGCACATGATATTGGCTGGCTGGCAATGCATCCTGCCTGGGGTCTCGGTTTCTTTGTCCTCGTGAACAGGGGGGTCGCAGCAGAGCGACAGTGGCGATTAAGATCGTATGTTACTCCACGCCTGATCACGGCGCTCGCAGCCATGGGACTGTTCTCTTACTCCTTATACTTAATCCATTCATTGGTATTGATGCACTGGTACTGGTTCGCCTTTACCAGGCTTCACATCCTCTCAATTTCAATCGTAATCATGACTCCTTTGTCAGTCCTCCTTGGGTGGCTGTTCTTCCGAGTGTGTGAAAGACCATTTATGACCATACCCGGCGCGGCCAAGATTCCGGTGCGACGCAAATACGCCTCTATAGAAGGAGAAATCAGCGCCGCCCGAGAAGCGGCTTAAACTATTGGAATCTGCGTAATCAGCCAGTCAAACCCGACAAAAATCGTGCTTCTAAACGTCAGTGGGGCAAATTGCCCCACCTGGACCAACAAATGTCTTGACGTCGCCCTAGGCCAGTATGTATTTTTCCATCAGCCCCGGAGTTCTCGGATCCACTCGAAAAAGGCAACTACTTAAAGTTCTTCCCCGGCGGACGTTGACTGTCCCGCCTGTTGCCGAAACCTCACAATCAAAAAACAAACCAGCCAGGTGAGCGTCACGCTCGATGTCTGACCTGGCACTCAAATCACGGCGGAGTTTAGACGCGAGCGCGTGCGGCAGTCGCTAACGACTCTTACGGAGGAATCCCTGAAGTCGATCCGCTATGAGACACGACAACCCCGGAGGAATTGATGAATAACCATCTAAGGAAGCTCAGTTTGCTTGGAGTGATCCTTCTCTTATCCGCGCTCGCGCTCTTGCCCGTGACACAAGCGAATCGTCACGGAAAAACCGCCACATTTGCAAACAATGTTCGCGGAATTAACAGCCTGGCTGCACAGACGTTCGTGAACGCCACTGCGATCAGAATTCCAGGAGTGGTTGGAACCACCTCAGGTGTGGCCAGTCCTTATCCTTCGACAATCGCTGTATCCGGAGTGAGTGGTCCAATCGAAAATATTAGTGTGAAGCTTGTGGATGTGAATCATACGTTCCCGGATGACATCGACGTGCTCCTGGTCAGTCCAGCAGGTGAAAAGCTGATCATCATGTCGGACTCGGGTGGCGGGATCGATCTTGTGAATACCACAATAACCTTTGAAGATTCTGCTAGCAGTGCACTGCCGGATGGAACAGCAATCGTGACTGGTACCTTTCGACCGACTAATCATGTAAGCGGTGATCTCTTTCAAAGCGTTGCTGCGCCCTACCAGTCTCCAGAGCCGATTGGAGCGGCCACTATCACTTCAGTCTTCGGCGGAGAAGACCCGAATGGCAACTGGCAGCTTTACATTGTGGACGATGGCGGTGGCGATCAGGGAAATGTGAATGGCGGCTGGGAACTTATTTTCAACCAATCCAGCGCCGTCCCGCCGCCCTGCACTGTGACCTGTCCCAATCCGATCGTGGTCAACACCGATCCTGATTCGTGCACTGCAGTTGTTAATTACAGTGCTATGGTTGAGGGCAGCTGCGGCAGTGTGACTTATAGCCATCCATCGGGCTCCGCTTTTGCCGTTGGTACAACAACCGTTACGGTCACAGCGACGCAAGCCGACATGACAACCCAATCATGCTCCTTCAACGTTACCGTTACTGATGCGGACGCTCCCAGCCTGACCACCAACGTCGCTGCGTCTTCTTTGGGACATCCGTTCAACCACAGCCTGGAAAACGTCGGCTTGAGTGGCAGTGCTTCTGACAACTGTTCGGGCGTCGGAGCTGTTCAAGTCGAGGTATTCAGTGATGAAGATGACGAGGCTGGCTCTGACGATGGCATTTTCTCGCCTGACGCAACGAACATAGGCCTCGGCACACTGAGGTTGCGAAAAGAGCGGTTGGGAGGCGGCAATGGCAGGGTATACCTGATCATAAGCAGAGCCACGGACGGGTCAGGAAGCGGCGGCTATAGCTGCAACACTGTAACTGTGCCGCTGAGTAACAGTGCCGCCCATAAGGACGCTGTGAATGCGGAAGCAGCTGCGGCTCTCACATACTGTCAAAGTTCAGGAACCCCACCAGCAGGCTATCTAGCTGTTGGCGATGGTCAAACGATCGGACCGAAGCAGTAACTGGAAGCGTCGCGAGATGTGACTTTTGCGAAGAGTTGCATCTCAGTCTCTTTACAGCCACAACTCCCGCAAAAGGGCCCAATGGGGAAAACCCATTGGGCCCATTATTTCGAGGAGTCTTCAAAACCCGTAATCCGAGTCTGAGCAACGGATCAAGCTCACGCTGTTTGGACGGCCCCGGCTTTTCTCTTCTTTGCAGCCTTATACTCTCCCATTCCATCTTTTACCAGCTTAAAGATAGGCCTGCGATTCTGAGCAATCAGTTTGATCCACGCGCGCTTGTTCATCTGTGGAAAGTAGATTCCTCTAAAAAACATGCGCATCACAAAATGAACCATCCGGTCGTCAAACCGCTGATCACGTAATGATTCAACCATTTGATCATTGTTCTCAGGGCTGTAGGATTTGCGCCAGGCTCTGTCAATTTCGGCTTGGGCTTCGGAAACGGAGATTTTCAACGGAGTGTGGGCCATCTTGTTGTGGGCAAAGTTTAGCCAGTGCTTTGGCCGCGTCAGTCGTCCCTCAGCACCTAACCGATTGTAGAGAGGAGTTCCAGGAAGCGGAATCAGAGGACTGAAGACCGGCATCACTGGTGGCCATTGCCTGATCTGTTCAAGAGTGCGGTCAGCAACACCCGGTGTATCGTTGTCCAAACCAAAAATAAACGAAGTAATTGCATAGACGTTTCGCTTCGCGAGACGGTTTAGCACAGCTGCATACTCAGATGGTTTGTTAAAACTCTTGTTGACATCTGCCAGGCTGCCCGGGTCTATCGACTCCATTCCGATAAACACCCAACGTCCCCCCGAGGCAGCGATCAAATCTACCAGCTCTTCGTCACGTAACAGGTTTGCACTGATCTGTGCAATCCATGGCAACTGCGCGTTGGCAGCAACGATGTCGCGCAGCAGTGACTTTGTGCGTTTGATGTTGATTGCAAAGTTGTCATCGATGAAAAAAATGGTGATCTGCCGCTTCTCCTTTTTCGAGCGTCTCTTCAACAGCAACAGTTCATCCACGACACTCTGATTCGTGCGAAATCGGATGGAGTCTCCAAAGAAGCCGGTTACCGTGCAGAACTCACAGCCGTAGGGACAACCGCGACCAGACTCAACAGGGATCGTATTGAAAAACCGAACTCCGTTTCCGTGACGCTCCGCAAGCGGCCGCAAAAACTTCGGTATCAGGTTGAACTGATCAAGATCGATAGTGTCCCAGGGAATCACTGGGTAAGGCTGTAAAGAGGGCTTACGCTCCTTCCCTGTTTCGTCAACTGGTTCATACACGTCCTGAAGTTGTCCGCGCTCGACGTCAGCGATGATGCGCGGCCACGTCTCATCCGCTTCGCCTAGAGCCACCGCGTCCGCGTGTCTTGGTCCGCCATCCCGACCAAGCGCCTCATCGGGTAGTTCCGTTACATGCGGCCCCCCCATAACAACCGGTATACCGATCGAACGGACAGCATCGGCTACACGGTATGCCTTGGCTATCATTCGAGTCATCGCCCCGATGCCCACGAGGTCGATTTCCTCTTTTTGGACAAAGGTCACCAACTCCCGCTCATCCATCGGCCTGGCATTGCCGTCGATGAGGATGACTTCGTGTCCGGGCGGCGTAAGCGCTCGGAGTAGAAACATCCACAGATGAGGCATGAAGTTGCGCGTCACGCCGTTGTCCGGATTGTAGAGTAGAATTCTCACCGCGGACCCCCTTTTGGCCTGCGCTAAAACGTTAATCTGATGGTGCGGACGAGTTGGCTGTGCGTTCAGAAGGTCAGTGACGACCCTTGCTCACCCCATCAACTCCTTCTGGATGCGCGTCACTATAGCATCGGTTTCCAGTATTCGTACACTCTCGGCAACCGCCTGCTGGCTTACAAAGCGTTGGAGAACGAGGCTCAGAACAGAGCAATTTCACATCAATGCGGAAACTTTTGCTGCCGGAAACTTCGCGTCGGCGGGCGCCGCAGGCTGAAACCTACACTCGCGTGATTGCGTAGTTGAGCATAGGTAATTTACGAATTTCGAGGCTGTTTAACTGCAATGAATTAGTCTAATGCCCTTTCTGGAAGCCCTGAAACTAGCTCTTTCGTCTATCCTCTCTCACAAGCTGCGGTCGTTCTTGACCCTGCTGGGCGTCATTTTTGGCGTAGCCACCGTCATTGTGGTCGTGTCACTAATTGAGGGCTTCAACGCTTACGTGGATGAAAAGATCGCCAATATTGGCACCAATGCGTTTTCTGTAACCAAGTACTCGATTCCGGACTTTTCGAGCGTTGAGGCGCTGAATGCAGCCCGCCGACGAAACAAGGACGTAACTCTTGAAGACGCTGAGGCACTCGTACGTCGAAACGGTGCGATCCAGGACGTCGGAGCAAAAGAAGACATGGCGTGTGAGGTGAGATTTGGCTCCGTAATCCTCAACCGCATTCACCTCAGCGCGACCACTGCAAACATTGCTGACATCGAACGGATAGAAGCAGCCGAAGGGCGCTACTTCAATCGAGTCGAAGAGTCCAGCCGCCGCAATGTGACGTTCATTGGCGCTGACGTCGCCGAAAAACTGTTTCCGTTAGGGAATGTTATAGGTCGAACGGTCAGGATTGATGGTCGGCCGTTCGATGTGATCGGAGTTGGCAAGGCAAAGGGTTCCGTCTTCGGGCAACCTCAGGACATGTATGTTGCATTGCCCCTTTCGACGTTCATGGGTATTTACGGATCGCGGCGGTCCCTCAATCTTAGTGTGACCTCCACAAGCGCCGAGTCCTATCAGGATGCGGTGGACGATGCCCGGGTGGTAATGCGCACCCGCCGCAGATTAGGACCAAGCGACAAAGACAATTTTGGCATCATTACACCGAGTGCAATCAATGAGCTCCGGGACAATATCTTTGGCACTATTCAGGTGGCGGCGATTGGCGTTACATCAATATCGTTGGTTGTGGGCGGTATTGTCATTATGAATATCATGTTGGTGAGTGTCACGGAGCGCACCAAAGAGATTGGAATTCGAAAAAGTATCGGCGCGCGCCGCGGTGATATTCTTAAGCAATTTCTCGCTGAGTCTACGCTTTTATCGCTCGTCGGAGGTGGCATCGGTATCGTGATCGCTTACCTGCTTGCAAAGATCGTGGCGATGACGACACCAGTTCCCACTGCATTGCCGATCCTCGCGGTAACCGTAGCGCTAGGAGTATCTGCTACCGTTGGTTTGGTTTCAGGGGTCTATCCCGCGTGGAAGGCGGCGCGACTGGATCCGATAGAAGCACTGCGAGCTGATTAATCCTCGGAAATCGACAGAGAGAAGCAATGAAACTTCTGAAGGGCAGCCTTTACGAAAACCTTCGCATGGGCCTGGACACGCTTTGGCAGCACAAACTGCGTTCACTGCTAACCATACTAGGCGTAGTCATAGGTACTATGACGGTGATCGTTATTGCGGCCTTTGTGGCTGGGATCGATGCACGTGTAGCAAAAGAGATCGAGTCATTTGGCACAAATTCGATCTACATCTACCGGTTCGATCCGGGTTTTAACTTTAATCCATCTCAGGAAGAACGGATGCGTAAGCCGCTCAACTATGAAGATATGCGGGCAATTGAGTCTGAATGTCCTTCAGTCATGTATGCGGCAGCTTTCATGTCTCCGGTGGACTTCTTTGGCGGACCTTTTACAGAACGAGTCCACGTCAGGCACCGCGAGGTCGAGATGACAAACGCGGCGGTCCAGGGCGCTTCACCTGCCTACTTCAAAATGGGGGTGACGACTATTGCCGAAGGCCGTTACTTCACGGATGAAGAGAATGCCAGACACGCCAACGTACTGGTAATCGGCAATGACGTCGCGAATACACTGTTTCCGTTTACCAGCGCGTTGGATCGTGATGTGCAAATTAATGGTCGCAGTTATCGAATCGTCGGTGTACTTGCCGAACGCGATGTGTTCCTGGTTGGCGCCGAGGATCCAAATAATGAGAATAAGGCCGTATACATGCCTTATCTAACGTTGCGAAAGATCTATCCGGAAGTTAAAGACAATTTCGTGATGGCCCAGGCAAGAGCGGGCCAGATGCAACAAGCAGTCGAGGAAATTCGTGACCTGCTGCGACGCCGACGCAAAGTCCCCTTTGGCGCTCCTGATAATTTCGGGATATCTACCTCAGAACAGATCCTTACGCAGTTCGGCGCGATCACCGGTGGCATCTTTGCGTTGATGGTCGCAATCTCGAGTGTGGGCCTGTTAATCGGCGGTATCGGAGTCATGAATATCATGTTGGTGTCGGTGACCGAAAGAACCAGGGAGATCGGGGTCCGCAAGGCAATAGGGGCGCGCCGGCAGGACATCATTGTTCAGTTTCTGATCGAAGCCGCGACGCTAACTGGCCTTGGAGGGGTACTTGGGATAGTTGTTGGTTCCCTGATAGCCCTCGGAATAAAGGCGATCATGCCAACCTATATTCCGCTATGGTCGCCAGTTGTCGGTTTTACGGTCTCGGTGGGACTGGGGGTCGCCTTTGGGCTCTGGCCCGCCTGGAAAGCAGCTCGTCTTGATCCAATCGAGGCTCTTCGCTACGAGTAATCGTGCCGCGCCTGTCTCTTTTTTTGCCAGGAAAGATAGTTGAACTCACACAGTTTTTGACGGGGCTGCAGGTGGAGGACCGCTGAACCACAGTTACAGGTGACGATATTTCCAATACCGATCGTGAACTCGTTTGGCCCAGCTCCAGAACAGGCCTTGTCTAACCTTAGTCGGCTTGTCTTCCCAGAGTGCTCTTTCCAGAAAGATCGTCTCGTCACCACCTTCGTCCAAGACCATCATAACCTCATGACTGTAGGTTTCATCGGCCGGCTTCCCTTCTAATTCGTTTACTAGATTGTGGGCTGCTATCTCTGCTTGCTGTACAGCCATGTGAGCCAGCTTTGGTCCTTCGAAGTTGACACAATCCCCGGCCGCATAGACTCTCTCAACCCCCTCTACTTTCATGGTTCGTGAAACGGTCAGGTAGCCTTCTGCGTCTGTCGCGCCGAGTCCGGTGGCGGCCCCGGGGCCGCGGAAGGGTGGTAACAGCATCAGCAGACTATAGTTAATCGCGTGACCATCTACCGATAAAACAACGCCGGGGGCAATACTTTGTACGCGGAAATCCGGCAAAAATTCTATCTGATGCCTCTCAAGCGCACTTCGCAATGCTTCGGTAAAGCGCCCATCGCCGAACTGTAAACCCGGCGGGTCAGGACTGAGAATGGTTATTCTGGTAGCGCCCGGACTGCCGCGACTGGCCAATCGACGGGCCAGCGCAAAAGCGGTCTCGTAAACAGGGACCGGCAACCGTGCGCCGGCACACTGGCCGATCACGGCGCGCCCTTCGGTGAAGGAGTTTGCGGCCGAGCCAAAGCGTTCAGCGGCATCCAATGTGAGCACATGGTGAGCGTATTCAAAAAAGCCTGTCACGTTTTCTGTCGCGAGCCGGCGCCCCAAAGCAATCAGCAAGTAATCGTAGTGTAAGTCGCCGGTGACTTGGCCGTGTGCCACGATCACACGTCGGGACTCGGGATCGATCCGCGCGATCTCCCCCTGAACAAACCTAACTCGCGCGTCGAGCAGTGTGCCCCGAAGATCGTAGGAGATATCCTCTATTGAGGACTTGCCGAACGCGAACCGCACCAGTCCGGGATAAAAGAGAAAATGGTTTGTGCGCGAGAGCAGAGTAATTTGATGCTCACTCGCTACGCGTTTTGCGAGAGACTGTGCGGCTATTACTCCCGCGAAGCCCCCACCAAGAATGAGTATGTTTGCCACGACACTTTCACCAGAAGTCAGAGGTCAGAAAATGAGCAATGACCAATGACCAATGACCAATTTTTCTATTTTCCATTTTCCATTTTCTGCCTTCTGTCTTCTGTCTTCTGTCTCCTGTCTCCTGTCTTCGCCCTCACTTCGGATGACACTCCGAACACTGAAAGGGCGAGATGTCCCCGAGATTTATTGGGTGCTGAAACGGCTGGTTTCCTTTGTGGCAGGATGTGCACTGCCAATCGGAAAACGCACCCAAGTCCACCGGATGCTTGAACGAACCCTCCTTAATGGCTGCAGTCTGATCGATGCTCGCTGAGTCCGACAATACCGTGTGGCAAATGTTGCAGTCGTTTCGCACCACTCTACCGTCTTTGCTGACGTGCTCGCCGTCGTGACACCGAAAACAACCGACCGAATAGAAGTGACCTATGTTGTTCGGATGCGTTTGCCAATCCGTCTTCATCTCAGGAAAGAAGTAGGTCGAAAAGATCCGTTGCACTTCTATTATCGCTGCCCTGATCACTGGCTGCTTCTGCACATAGACATCTGCATAATTAGTTTTATAAAAGGTATCGAGAGTTGTAGCAATCGCATTCAGCGCTCCATCGGTCGTTATGTAGGGTTTACTCAGCACTTCGACCGATTGACGTTTCAAATAAGGCAAAGACGGATCGAGCCGGCCCGCAGCAAACGACTGATCGACGGCAAGATCCGGCGGCTGATAAATGTGCGCGGGCCTGTTGTGACAATCCACACAGTCCATTGTTCGCCGATTAGCGTTCGCAATCTGTTCAGCCGTAGGGGGGCGCGTACGATCAATGTATTCTCTAACGTTCCCCTGCCGGTCCTTTACCTGAACCCAGGGAATCACCTGCCGTTGCGGATCTGTCGAAACGTAAGTCACTTCGTTACCGATATTCATATGCCAATGAATGCCTGCAACTATGCCAGTTGTGGGACTGCCGCCACCAACATTCAGCAGCATTCGGGTCTGGCGAAACGAATTCTTCTCGTCATATGCGAAGTGCGTAAAGACCTTCAGCTGCGCACCAAAGAACTTCTCCGGCCAGTGACACTGCTCGCAAGTTTCGGGCGCCGGTCGCAGGTTATGCACAGGCGTAGTGATGGGCCGAGGAAACTTGTTGAAAGCAACCGAATACAGCTGATAGGCGCCGGATAATTTCGACCGGACGTACCACCCAGCGCCTGGTCCAACGTGACAGTCCACACAACGGACTCTTGCATGTGGCGATGCTAAATAAGCGACGTGTTCGGGCTTCATCGGAGTGTGGCAAGTGGCGCCACAGAACTCGACCGATTCGGTGTATTCGTAGGCCCGGTAACTACCGAACGCACTGGCAGAGATGAAGAAGAAAGTAACCAACAGAAAAGTGAAAAACGCCTGGCGCGCACGAGGATCATTCAAGTCGAGCTTTGGATACGCCGTGATTTCCCAGTCAGGAGATTTGTGGCGTCGGCGCCTTTCGATCGCGCCGCCCAGGAGGAAAACAGCGAGGCCAAACAGCAGAATTGACGGAAAGATGATGTAAGTCAGAATACCCAGATAAGGATTCTCAGTCGCACCTGTCACTTCGATTAGAAAGAGCAGGACAACGCTAAGCAGGCTGGCACTTGCGATCGCAGCTCCTACAAAGCTGATGTAGTTTCGAAAAAGGCTTGGGACCTTGGCTCTCTTTTTGGGTTCTTCAGTCATAGTTTTGCGCTGACGAGGAACTGCTTATTGAACTGTAGCTATAAATGTCCTTAGGGATAGAGCGTCACTAATCTCCACCGGTGGCTGGCACGGTGTCTGACCCGCCTTCGGGTTCCGCTCCCTCGGCGTCCTCTGATTCACGCGCGAGACGCTCGTAGGCGAGTTCATGCTCCTCTTTATAGAGTTCTTCAGAAACTCGTCCATCGTAGAACGCCCAGTTGATTGGGTAAACATCCGGATCGAAGATTACATGATAGAAGTGCCAAACGATAATCGCGAGAGTAGCGAGAACCGCCTCATAGAAGTGGATCGCGATTGCGACCTCAATGGCCCAGCGCGGGAGAAAAGCAAAAATCCCGAGTTTGAACCAGATCATCAGTCCAGTTAACCCCATTATCAGGGTGCCCCAGACGACTGCCCAATACTCAGCTTTCTCAGCGTAACCGAACCGATCGATCTTTGCCTTGCTCGGTTTAAGGCCCAGGTAATAGGCGAAGTTTTGGATGAGGTCTTTCACGTCTTTGGCTGACGGCATCATGTCCATGACCCATCGGCGGCCCTCTGCTGTGAACGCCAGGTAAAGAAGGTGGTAACCGCCAACCACTAGCATTACAACCGCGGCCACGCGGTGTATCACTCGTCGCAGGGCCTCGTCTGCACCCAAGGACCATGCCAACCATGATTCGGGATACTGCAGTGCAAACCCGCTAAGGACCAGCGCAATAAAACTTGTCAATAATAGCCAATGCTGGATCCGTTGGGATCGGGTCAGTCGCACGATTGCACGGTGCTCCATTTTGCGTTTGGCGATGGCTTTCTTGCGCCAAACGAGCACATTATGAAGGACCATGCCACCAATCGTCAGGATGATTAACGGCAAATAGATACGCCGCACCCAAGTTGTGCCTGTCTGAGCCAGGTCGCTGGACGTTTCAGATGTCGTGGGAGCACTCAGGTGAATGCGGCCGGTAGCGAAATTGGCAGTTGCCCCAACGTGACATTGTCCGCAGGTTTGCGTCAGATTAGCTGCGTGGATCATTGAACGAGAATCGGTGGAGGGCAGAATGTTATGCACGCCGTGGCAACTGGAACAGTTGGCCGCTATCTTCAGTCCCAGTTTGGAAGCCAACCCGTGGTAGCTGTCTCTGTAACTTGCTACCCGACCTCCCGCAACGCCGAATTCCTTAGTAAGCGCGACTCCCTCATGGCACTTGGCGCAGGAATCAGTCCCCACTGCCTGAGTTACTGCTGCAGTCGTCTCGTCGATTGGCTTCTGAATACTGTGAATACCATGACAATCAGTGCAGGTTGGCGAACGAGATACACCCCTTGCAACGGCTTCACCGTGTACGCTTTCGACGAACTCTGCTTGCTCTTTCTGGTGGCAGGTACCGCAGGTCCTGGGAATATTTACCCGCGCGATTGTGGAAGCTGCGTCGACCGCGGCACGGATATCGTGACTGTTATGACAGTCAGTGCAAACCGCCGCCCGAGTGTTGCCTCGAGCTACAGCTTGCGCGTGGACACTCTCCTTGTAAGACAAGAATAGCCGGTTACTGATACCACTGCCTTGCATGACAGATTTGTCTCCATGACATCGTCCGCAAGTGGCTGCAATGTTTGCCCGGTTTATGGTCGACTTTGGATCATTCGCTGCCAACATTGTTGAGAGATCACCGTTGGTTGTGTGACAGTCAATGCAAGTAGCAGCATTTCCGTTGTTGTCAGTCTTCTGTGCGTGATAGCCACGGCTGTAAGCCGCGTGAGGTTCGGTGTGAAATTGTGCACCTCCCAAGTATGGAAGCGTCTTGCCCGGTCCGTGACAGCCTTGACACTGCAGGTTTGGTGGTGTGACCGTTTCTGTTGGTTGCGATGCATTAGTCGGTGAGGTGTTCGAATTGACTTGGCCCTCAGGCTGAACTCGCGACTGGGCCAGCGAAGGTGCGATAGAGCTCCACAGGATCGAACCACACAGGAGAAACAGGACGAGGCTGGCGACGAAGAAGTAGCGCCTCATGAGCGTGCTCCAATGATATGAAAACAGTAGATGCCTACCGTGCCGTTGCTCAACGCAGTCCAGTCACAGGAGGCATCTAATATAACTCAAAAGCCTACGGCTAGATTTCAGTGACCGATATCTAGTTGGTTGGCGCGGCATCTTTCAGCTGCTTCATGAAACTTGCAATTGACTTTGCCTGGTCCTCAGTAACACCCTTGGCAGCAAAACCAGGCATATTCGGAGGCTTCTCCGCTTTCTTCCCCTGCAGTATTACACCAACCATTTCAGCTTCAGCCATCGTGGCGTCAAATTTCTTCTCCGCCCTCTGACCGTGACACATTGCGCATTTCGCCTTGTAGTAGGCTGCCGCATCGCTTGGCGAAGGATCCGTTCCCTGAGCTCCCACGGAAAGACCCAGGACCGAGAATAGCATCATCGCAAAGAAGATAGCCGCCATCTTTCTAAGTTGAAGAATCGTCATGAATCCAAATACCTCCGATTGAATATGACCACCGGCTTGCTGGTCCGGTACTGAGTTCTCCATGGCGCAATGACTGTGCCGCGAAAAGTCTTTTCCGCCTGCGCCAAACTACTCACGATTCTCGAGTTTTGGCTAAGCAAGGGCCATCGCCTTGCGGCCTTTTTCTCCATTCTTGCGGAACTTTACGCAGGACAGAAGACAGAAGACAGAAGGCAGCGTTCAGAGGTCAGAGGTCAGCAAATGGACAATGAGAAATGGAAAATCAATTGGTCATTGCTCATTTTCTGTCTCCTGCCTTCTGTCTCCTGTCTCCTGCCTCCTGCCTTCTGCCTCCTGTCTCCTGCCTTCTGTCTCCTGTCTCCTGTCTCCTGCCTTCTGCCTTCTGCCTCCTGTCTCCTGTCTCCTGACCTCAGCGGCCTCTCCCTAGTAGGCCGAAGCCTTCTTATGGCAGGCGGTGCACTTCTTTGATGTAGGCGCTGTGGCATCGCTGCGCTTCTTGACCACATCATCATGGCAACCACCACAGTTGCGATGAAACGCCTGCTGGTTTGTCAAAGATACCGCCTCAGCATCTCCTTCCAGCTTCAGTTGCGGAATGGAGGCAAGCACTGCTGGCTTCTCGTTAACTCGAGCATGGCACTCCCGACAGCTATTTACTGGCGGCGCGTTTGCATCCTTCTCGAAAAGGTCGGTGGTTAGTGTGGTAGTCCGCTCCGCCGGCCAGACTGTCTTGTGTGGTGGGTGTTTGACTGCTTCCGCGAGCGGTTGAGCTGTGTGGTGACAGTGAACACACGCTATAGGGCTGGTTCCATCGATCGTGTATTTTGAGACGTGGTTTACGTGACTAAAAGTTACTGCTCCCAGTTTTGCTTCTGGCGAAAGCTTATAGACCTCCTGAGGCGTACGACCTTCTGTTCCGGCCAGGGAATTTGCACTTGCAGCATCGATGACAAAACTGACACTAACCAAAAGTAGAAAGATGCCAAATAAGGTCAAGTAAGTGTTGACCGTTGAACCCCGATTCCATTTCTTTTGCTGAGCCATGAGAGCTCCTTCCCGGCGCGGCGTCATTCAGTGCCGCAGCGCCTTCTCAAAAGTTGCCCCCTTTAATTAAGTTGTTCTGTCAAAACCTCCAGGCGTTTCCCTGATGGCAGCGTTTGCAAACGCTGAAGTCATCGCCTCCAAACGCACGCTTGCCGTTATGACAAGTCATGCAGCTCATACCTCTGCCCGAGGCATGGTGGTGCGCAGGCTGTGGTGCGGTCACTTGCCGACGTTGCGGCATACCGGCACGAACATCGTGACATTCCGCACAGGTTAGTCCAGCACCGGCCGCGTGTTTCGCGTGGCTGAAGTTCATTGAATAGGCTCGCGAAGTGGTGGGAGTCCGGGAATATGGTCCCAACTTGTGGCACGTACCACACGAGGAGATATCTCTACCGCCCGCCTGTGCGCGTGGCTGATGACATCTGTAACAAGTTGTGTGTGCCGAGAAACCTGCTGGTATGGACAGAGCGGTCCCGCCCCTAAGAGGCCGATGACAGGTAGAACAGTTGATGCCTCTCATTCTCATGTGTCGGGCGTGATCGAAATTTGCGCGAAATGACTTAAGCCGTGGGAACTGTTTGACGGCGCCCGACTTTGCGTCTGTATGGCAGATGGTACAGATCGGACTATCGGTATTGGCAAACTGCTGCGAGTGACAACCAGCACAGGGCAAGTGATCTGATGCTCCCGGTAAACTTGGACGCGCTGAAGTCTCACGCCGGTGGCACAACAAACACGGCAGACGGACATGATTTGGACTTCCGTGCAAGAACTTTGAGAAGTCTCCGCTCGGCTCTTGTTGGACTACGTTACTTCCGGCATTCGCAAACGCGTTGAAGCTTCGCTGTTCTTTGGCGAATAACAGCAGTGCCAAAGAAACGAAACTCACCAGTAATACTACTCGGTTTGCTAGTCTACGAAGGTTCATTTCGAAGCCGGTTTAGGTAAAGCATCCAGGTGATCGCGAGGTATCGGTTGCTTTCCTAATATGATGTGACACTTAGTACATTGAAATGCAGGGTTCTTCTGTTTCTGGTCAATCTCTGCATTCAGAATTCCGTCGGTGTTGCTCTCTACGTGGCAACCGCTACCTTCTCCACCACAAGACTTCACAGACACAAACGTCCGTTCATCGAGCGTGTTCATCGCGTTTGTCTGATGGCACGTTTCGCAACCTAATTCCTTGTGAACATCAAACTCGTGGCGAAACCGACCGGCACTGCGTCTGGACCACTTCAACAATGTAAAGGCATCTTTGACACCCATCTTAGCAGCGATTTGTGGCGTGTAGTCTCGCTGCATTTGTGGCTCGGAACCGCGCAGCTTGTGACAACCACCACAGTTCGTTGGCAAAGGCTCAAGCCCACCATCAGTGCTATGACAGGTGAAACACAGCGTGTGAGTCCTGGGAGTTGTCTTGAACGTACCTTTCTTCAACCAGAACGCGTCCTCCGGATGACTTTTTGGAGGAGGGGTAACGAACTCGACGTCAGACGTGCCCTGAGCCTGATAAGTTTCATGACAGACTGCACAATTGGATGTTTGTTGAGGTCCAGCACTGGCTGAGGCGAATGATGCTCTTACCAAGTGAAGATCGCCCGGAGCCGGACGGTAGAAGCTAACTACATCCGCATGCGTTTCATGCGGGAAGTACACATCGAACTCCGGAGCAAACGATTGAGCACGGGCGGACGCAAAGAACGGTTCCCCAAGACTTGGAAAAGGAAAGCGTGCGGTATTTTTCGGCGTCACCGCGACGTGGCAATTCGAACATATTGCGGGAGCTGGACGCTCTCGCGCGAAGAACTGAGTGCGGTGACAATTTAAGCACGAAGCGTGTTCCGGAAACTCAACGACATCCGGAAATGCCTCATCACCCTTTCTTACTTCATTCCAGTTCTTAGTCGGAAATGTGTGGCAGGAATCGCATGCAAGCTTTTGTTGTTCAACATGCGTTCGATGCGAGAAGTTTTTGTAATCGATACGAGGGGCTCTTTGGGCTGGCGCCCTCCTCTGCTGTGTTGGACGACGCCGGGGTGCGGGTTCGATTGCCCCAGCAGTCGAAGCCCAAAACAGTGGTAACAGCAACAACCCAAGCACTACTGCTGTCGAGACAGTAGCTCGTCCTCTTTGACTCCTGATGATCAAACGATGCATCAACCCCTTTATTCCGTCACTTTTCGCCTACTAGGTTCTTACTCTCAAGCTGTCTGATCTTCAGGTAAACAAGACCTGCAAGAAAGATAATGAAAAAGAGCGATACCACAAGTCCTTTGCGACGAAAACTGAGTTCTGCTAGTGCGCCAATACCCGCTTGATAGGTCTTGGCTGCGACCTCAAGTCCAGGAACAGCCAGTTTGTCGACCTCGGCTGTTGAGGAAGTATGAATCAGCACGCGGGCATGTGTCAGCGCATCCGTCGCCTCGCGCAAGTCAAATTTTGGCCGGCTCACTTCCATGCCCGCACGCTCGGCGCGATCCAGGATTTCTATGGACCGTCCAATGCCAGCCTGTAACTCGTCAAGGCGAGCCCGCATTTCCCTGGCAGCAATGAAACCCTTGTCTCCTTCGCTATGGCAAGTAATACAGATCGAGTTCGGCCCCGTTCCAATTAGATCATCGGTTGGTGCAGCAATGTCGTGATTGTTGTGGCACTTGATACACTCGCTGTACTGAAGGTTGTCGAATACTAGCTTATGCGGACTTGCCTGAAAGAGCTCCCCCTGCCGAACGTGACACTGCCCACAGACGTTGGCGACTGACGCAATCCCGGGCGGCGCCGCGCCATGGTTCCCATGACAATCGTTGCACGTGGGGGCTGAAAGATCCTGACGGTCGTACAATGCCTTCGCGTGAACACTGACCTTGTACTTCTCATATTGGTCGGTGGGAATTTTGAAGTCGCTCATGTAGTCACTTTTTCCGTGACACTTAGCGCAGGTCTCGGCAACATTCGAGGGATAGACCGAGGCCAGTGGATCGCTGACTCCTCGAATCCCATGAACGCCATGGCAACTTATACACGTCGCAACCTTCTGATTCCCAGTTCGTAGCAACTGGCCGTGCACACTGCTTAAGTATTCCTTCTCCTGATCAACTCGCAGCGAGGGATTGTACTTTTTCATAAAGCTCGCGTCATTGTGACATTTACCGCAGAACGCCGGGATGTCAGCGGTTCGAGGCCGGCCCAGATACCCCTTGCGTGGATCTTTGGCCGCGAACTGATCATAAACATTGGGATCGCCACCGTGACAGTCATTGCAGGATAGACCGCGAGAAAGATGCACATCATCGTGAATCGTTCGGGCCGGGTCACCAAAGCGGCCCTCCAAACTCGCGTGGCACTCAACACATGAATTCTTATTCTGTCCAGAGGCTGACGATGAGTGCACGAAGAAGCACATGAACAAAGCTAGAATGAGAGCCGCACAACGCCTGTAACACGGTCCTTTGGCTGTGGCGACACAGTCGACGGAGATATTGAGTTGATCTGCCATCTACCTCGCCCTCACGCGAGATATCCAACAATCGTCATCACGACGATATAAAGAACTACAAAAACGCCAAATACGTTGAAGATCAAAATTCGGCGACGCTGCTCAGGCTCGCGATTGATAAACGGGATTACCACCCATACCAAGCCCCCCAACATGAAAGCGAGAATGCCTAGAACCTCTCCTTCAATACCGAGAATCCTTGCTGGTATGTACTTCAGCGTCTGAAACATGAAAAGGAAGTACCATTCCGGCTTAATGCCTGCCGGCGCAGGAGCAAAAGGATCTGCCTTCACTCCAAGTTCCCATGGAAATAGTGCTGCCAACGCCGCTAATACTCCGATTGCCAGAATCCACCCAATCAGATCGCGCAGGAAGAAGTTTGGAAAAAACTTCATGTAGCCGTGGTTGTGTTCATAGCGCCGCGGCACGTGCATCCCATGGAGCTGAACCAACAGAACGTGTACACCGATGAAGACCGTAGCCAGCGCGGGTAACACGGCGACGTGGAACCCGAAGAATCTGGTTAGCGTTGCGCCCGTCACTTCGTCACCACCGCGTAAGAACCGAAGCATTGAGTGGCCAATAACTGGCACGACCCCTGCAATGTCGGTTCCTACTTTTGTCGCAAAGAATGAAACCTCGTTCCAGGGCAATAGGTAACCGCTGAATCCAAAAGCGATTGAAATGAACAATAGACCAACACCACTGAGCCAGGTCAGCTCACGCGGCTTGTTATACGCCCGCATGAAAAAGACGCTGAACATGTGAATGAACAGCGTGGCGATCATGAGGTTTGCTGACCAGCTATGGATTGATCGAATCAACCAGCCAAACTTCACCTCCGTCATGATGAACTGAACGCTCTCAAAAGCGTTTTCCGCACTTGGCCTGTAGTACAGCAGAAGCAGGATTCCCGTAACGACCTGAACAGTAAACAAGAACAGCGTCATACCGCCAAAGTAATACCAGATCGAATGTCGATGAACTGGCACCTCTTTCTTGCGGGCGATCTCCGAGACACTTCCCAGTGAGAGACGTTCGTCCAACCAGATTCTGATTTGATCTAAGCTCATGACTCAGATTCGCGTCACGACGACGTCATCACCTCGAGTGTTCACTGCATACTCTTCAAGCGGCCGGGGCGGGGGCCCACCGACGTTCTGGCCATTCATGTTGTATTGGCCGTTGTGACAAGCACACCAGATCTGCTTCGTATCCGGACGGTACTGAACGATGCAGTCAAGGTGGGTGCACACGGCGGAAAACGCCTTGAGCTCACCGCTGGCGCTGCGCACGAGGATTCCTGGTTTATTGCCAAACTTAAAAATCTTGCCAGAATTTGGAGGTAGCTCATTCAGCTTTGCAGCGACGACGGAGTTTTGCATCGCCTCCACAATTTGCGGAGGAGCTATAAAGCGAATGATGGGATAAAAAATGGCACCGAGCGTCGCAAAGGCGCTGGTACCTAATAAGTAATCAAGAAAACGTCTCCTGGATGGCGCCTCGTGTTCTTTTGACCTTCCCGGGCCATTCACCGTTTGCATCGATTCGAGTCCTCCTGCAAGACAGTGTTCGTAGCTCAAATACAGTTATTCCAGAACGGCATTTGTCACTGGTTAATAAGAAAGAACCAGAGCAAGAAAGTCCCCACCCCTTGCCCCGGTCCTTAACTGAAGACCCAGTAGGATCTTCTACCGTTAACCCTCCTGTTATTCACCGCGGCCAAAGTAGATGCGCAGCGACATGTACGGCAGATGCGCGTGGTAGTTTTGGGGTCTTACTTTCGTGAACGGGCTTTCAATCCTCACCCGATCACTTTCGTTATAGTTGTAGTACTGGTAACCAAGGTTCCAATCGAGCCGTCTGTGGAGGCGGAAAGCTATACGAGCCTCAGGAGACTGGTAGCTCATTGGATAGGACGTAACCAGAACCCCAGTCCCTAGTGCGGGAACGGAGATTCGATTTCCTTGTCCTGTGTCCTTGTTGATCCGGTACGCCGCATAGAAGCTAACGCGGCGGAATGGCTGCGCAACCGTGTCAAAGTAGAAGAAGTTATTTCTGATGAAGTAAAGGCTTCGCCCGCGAATTCCCGCATTCGGAACTCCCGGCCCAAATGCATACTCGATGACAGCATTGCTGTTTTGCCAGTTGTAGTTGTAACCGGTGTTGAAGGACAGTTTGTCATTCACGGTCCAATCGACCGACGACGTGAACGTCCGCGACTTCACAGTAACGCCAAAGTCTTCCAGCGAGACGGAGGTGCCCGACTCGGTGATTACTGAGGGGTTGGCGTTATCACGTGAAATGAACGAAGCGTTAAAGCGGAGGTTGCGGTTCACCGCGTATCGGCTACGCGCCTTGATGTTCGTGTAATCGTAGTTGCCGGTACGGGTAAAGACATTGTCCGCGGTTCCGCGCTCGATATTTAAAGAAAGCAGCCACTCTTCGACCGGACGAGCAGTGATGCCACCAAAGAACGCATTCGTATGGTTCTCTTCTTCTTCAAAATGGGGTGCGATCGCGGGTGAGTTATTGGCTGTAAGGTTATGTCCGCTGATGAATCTCTGAATGAAGCGCTCGCCGTAGCGGTAGCCAAAACGCATCGAATAGCGGTCGTTAAACTGGTAATCACCTTCGATCGTGTTCTGGATCTTCCGATACTTAGTCAGTTCATGCGAATAACCAGTAGGCGTCAGGGGCGGGTTGACAACCGAGCCTTTTGTAATCTCAAAGCGACCGTTATACAGGGCGCCACCGCTGATCTGAAAAGTTTCCACGCGGAACGTGTTAGAGATTCTAAATCGATCGGCTGCGAAGTACGTCACTCCGAGATCGGCAAGAGTATTGGGGCGCTTTGTATCCCCAACGAACCTCCATTGGCCTAAAGTTAGAGTCGTTCCGGGGGGATTGAAACTCGCCGGTAGACCACTACGGACGTACTGAAAGTTCAAACCCGAAATTGTCTCAATCCAGTTGAAGTCAGTGGTGGCGCTGCTGTAAATCAGCCTTCCAGTTATGTCCAACTTCTTGGCCAGGAGTGTGTGTCCGCTGAACCGCGAGTAGTTAACACTGCCACGAATCGGCTGGTCTCGTTGAATGCTGTTGAGTAAAAAGTTTGTTGAAGCCGGGTTTACGCCACGATTGACGCCATCATTGTCAATCGTGCTGTCGTCCTTGTAACGACGGAAACCCTGGAGAAACGAGAAGTCGATTGGACCAAGTTTCCAGTCGGCGCCGACCCGGAAGTCATTAGCACGAGACCTCTGATTGCCTAGCAACATGAAGTCATCGCCGCCGAAGTGCCAGGTGGTAAATGCGGGGCCGTGTATTCGGGATGGCGAGAATCCAACATTGAACCTGATCCTCTCATTCTTTGGCAAAATGGTCAGATCAAAGTCGCCAACCTCGTTTCGCAGGTCGAAGCTGTGCTGTCCCGTAAACGGGTCAGTAGGACGCGTGGAGAAATTCGGATTCGCTATATTGTTCAGGTACCTGAAGAACTTGAAGCGTCGGTACGTACCATTGAAGCGATATAGCTCCGGTTTTTCCATGCTGATGCGTAGGTGACCATTCGGGTCCGCCCCCCAACCGGTGGTCGTAATCAAAAAACTGTCGAACAGTCCCGAACCATCCTTTGACTTTGCATAAAAGCTGGAGTCAAAGAGTCGTGGGCCAGCCGTATAGTTGAGGTCGCTGTGGTATTTGTTCGTGTCACCGTCCACACGAAGTCCACGATAACCAACTTCAATGCTGGAAACTATCGTGTAGTTGCTCTCCCCATTTGCATTTTGCGTAGTGGAGCTTTGAGTCTTAGCATCGTCGGATTGGGTAGGACTTGCTACTGGTTCCTGGGCACCGGCAACTCCAGCCACCAGCACCAAGCCGAGCATTTGCCCGATGAACATCCGCAACGTCTTGTGTAAATTCCTTTTCATCTGTCGATCCTCTCGCTCAAACAGGTTGAGCCTTCATGCCATTTCTCTTTGCATCCACCCCTATCTAAAGAAAACGTGGCTGGTATGCGATCCGTGAATCTTGACGTGACATGCCGTGCAGTCTCGGTACTGCGCAGCCAGATTGTGACCCGGCCCAGCGGGCTCTTGTGCTCCCACGCCGTGGTCCTGACTGTGACATTCGAGACATAGCTGGGAAACCGCGCTGGTCTTCAGCAACCTCGCATTGGGCGAACCATGCGGATTGTGACAAGCCGCACAACCCTCAGTTTTTATGGGGGCGTGTTCATAAGCGAACGGTCCCTGCTTATCTGTGTGGCACTTGATACAGGCAGCATCTGCACCGGTCGTCAGTCGGGCCTGTTTCGTCTCGAAACCGCCATGCGGATTGTGGCAATCGCTGCAACGCATCGCCCCCTCAAGAACCTTGTGGTGAAACGGCATATTGAACTGGTGTTTGGTTTCGCTATGACACCCCATGCACAGCTGGGGCTCAGCTTTCGCCAGCAACTTTTCCGTTGCAAACCCGGGTTTCTCCGCGTTAGCAGGCGACACAAAAGCATTGGAGTTCGCTTTATTAGCTCCAGCCGTCACCGCGTGTGCGGTGTGACAGTCAGTACACCCAATGTCCTGTCGCCAGTGCTCGCCTCGACGGAAGTTATTGTGCTCTTCGCGTCCCGCGTGACAGGTCAGACAGGTCTCCGATGTCTCTTTGGCTGGCTTACCAAGGAAGGTAAGGATCTTGGTCTTGTCACCATCACCCTCCACGTGGGCCCTGCCTGGTCCATGACATCCCTCACATCCGGACGCTTTGCCCTTCCAGCTACTTAGTGTGGGAAGTTTTGCGTGGACTGTATGCGAGTAGTTTTGGAACTGCTCCTCGTGGCAGTTCTTGCAAGTCTCGCTGCCGACGTAGTCGTCGTTAAGGGCCTTTGCGCTTTTCGGTGGGTCAGATTTCGTGGCCAGTGCTGATTCGGGAAGCGTACCCGATCCGAACCAGACAAGGGCGAGTACCGAACCCCCTAAGATTGCTAGTTTGATTTTTGTTAGCATGTAGATATCTCCGGAGAACAAACCCTCTGTGCTTGTCGGCCTCGCTTTGATGACTAACCGGCGTTAAAAGAACTTGCCGAAGCCCGGTCGGGACTTCGGCATGTCGTTAAAGCGGGTGCTTCTCCATCAGCTTCAACAGCTCGCCATACAGGTCGTATTGGCCGAGGTTGAATCTCCATTCCGTCTCTTTCAGGTGCAGATAAAATGTGCGATTTGGAACACCATAGAACTTCTCGAGACGCGCTTTAGCGAATCCCCAAAAACTTTCTACACCTGCAGCAGAAAACTCAGCGGCTTCCGCCGCTGACCTCTTAACTATGAAAGGTTTTGCGTATTCGGCGTCGACTAGCGCGTCGTAACCATGCCACCCGTTGGACGGCATGTTATCAGCCGCGATGCGACCTCGAACCATTGCTCGAAGAATTGGTTTTTGACAGTCGGGAATCGCCGCCGTGAAGACCTTACCACTGTCTGCCAGGACACCAAACACCGGACTCCGCGCCGAGGCTTTGGTACGACACCGGCCGCAGACGCAGCGCACGCATGAGAACTCATCCTTCTGCCTGAGGCCCAACGTGAACAATGGCGAACTGCGCTCGCACTGCTCAGCTATACGTCGGCGCATTTTCAGGAAGATTGTAGTGACGCTCTTACGTGTAACACCGGTGAGATTGGCTACCTCTGTGGCAGACAGGTCCTGCGCAAAGTAGCGAACGAGCTCACAGAACTTCGACTCGGGAATTCTGGAGCGTCGGTAGTAACGTTTCTGTTCGGACATCGCGGCTTGCTTTCAAAAACGTTGCCGGAATTTGACGGCGTGTTTGGGAAAACCGGCAAGCTTGATAACACTTGCAGCCAAGGGCTTGGCAAGCAGTATGCCGACTTGGCGAGAAGCTACTTTTTGGGAGATTACGCGGTTGGTTTGCCGAATTCTGCGGGCTTTCTCTCAGAGGGAGCGGAAGTTTCCACAGTGCTGTCAGACGAAAAACGGGAATCTTTTTTGATTAAGAGGCGCTTGGGATACCTTGACCCACGGGCGGAGCTGGCTACGACCCTAAGGTTCTGAGGAAGCAAAACAAACAAAGGACGGGGTTTTCGCCCGTCCTTTGGAGCACACGAGTTTGGCTAGTTATTTTTTCTGTAGCTCAGCCAGTGCAGCAAGAACTTCGTCGCTGTGACCTCCCGGTCCGACCTTTACGAACACCTTAGCTATTTTCGAGTTCGGGTCGATGATGAAGGTGTTGCGTGCTGAGAGTTTCATACCATTATATTTCATTATGGAGCCGTAGTTTTTGGAGACCTTGGCTTCGGGATCCGAAAGAAGCTTGAAGGTCAGTCCTTCTTTGGCACAAAAATCCTTATGCGACTCAGCCGTATCGACGCTGACACCCAGGATCACAGCGTTCAGTTGCTCGTATTTGGCGAGATCCCGCTGGAAATTGCGTGCCTGAAGGGTGCAACCGCTCGTGAAATCTTTAGGATAGAAATAGAGCACGACCCACTTGCCTTTGAAGTCGGCAAGCGTGGCTTCTTTTCCTTCATTAGTAGTCAGCTTGAAATCTGGGGCCGCAGCGCCGACTTCCGGCTGATCCGATACCGCAAAAACCCGTGGAAGCGTCAGCAGCCCGGCAACCAGACTGAAGACGAGGCAGGCGAAGAGTATTTGACGTTTCATTGCTTCTTGACTCCTTGAATTGTCCTGTCGGTGTTTGGCGCAACAATATACACCGGACGTGCAGCCCTATGCCAACCCGGAAGCTGGACTAGGGAAGCAGCCAATCAATCACCTGTCCCTACTCACCTTCGATCTTCAGTTGTCATGAAGTCAATACCACCGAACGACTCTCCTATCTATCTAGTGTCGAGAGCCTTAAAACTCACAATGCGGTCTTTCGGGATCGACTTGACGGTACAATGCCTGGGCAACTTGAATCTCTCCACTCAAAGGAACCCGGCCCATGTCCGATGATCGACTAAAACACTTATTGGAAAGAATCCATCTGCGACTTGACGAAAGCATGGTCGGCATTGGGGCACAGGTTTCGGATTTGGCGCCGGCCGACCTTGCTGAGTTGCTGAACCAGTTGACACTCAACGAAGCAGCCACCGTGGTTTCTATGCTTCCAGTCACCCGGACCATCGAACTGTTCGACCAACCCACAATGCGGCGTCGCGGGGCAATTATGGAAGAATTGGAGCCATCCCGCGCCGCTGAGATCCTCACCGGTCTCTCAGCCGACGAACGCACTGACGTAATTCAAAGGATGGGCCTGCACGAGCGCCATCGCGTCCTGCCGAACCTCAGTGAGGAAATGAGGAACGAGCTGGAGGGCTTGCTTCAGTATCCCGACCACACGGCAGGCGGAATCATGACCACAGAGTTCGTGCGGTTGGATCCATCGATGACTGTCGGCGAAGCTTTGAAACACATCCGCTCAGTTGCTCGAGAAAAGGAATCAATCTATGCCTGTTACGTGCTTGATCCGGCGAGTGGGCGACTGTTCGGCGCAGTGTCGTTGAGGGACTTAGTAATGGCCGAGCTCGAGGCTCCGTTGACTGATGTCATGCGACGGAAGCCGGTGACCGTCGCAGCGCTCGACGATCAGGAACTGGTTGCGCAAAAGATTGGAAAGTACAACCTGCTGGCCGTTCCCGTACTCGAGGAGGACGGCAGTGTCGTCGGGTTTGTCACCGTTGACGATGTCATCGACGTACTGATTGAAGAGCAGACTGAAGACATCCTGATGATGGCGGGTGTTGAGCCAGGAGCTCTCGACAAGCCTTACTTCGACAACCCGATTTTGCGGGTTGTACGAAAACGGATTGGCTGGTTGTTACTTCTTTTCGTAGCGGGTACTTTGACTAGTGCAGTACTGCATCGATTCGAGGCCGAACTGGCGGCGGTGGTTGCGCTCTCCTTCTTCATCCCATTACTTATTGGTACGGGGGGAAATGCTGGAGCGCAGACTGTAATGACAGTAATTCGCAGTCTTGCGTTGGGCGAGGTCGGGGTACGTCACGCGTGGCGAGTCGTGCTGCGAGAAGCCAGCACTGGAGTTATGGTTGGGTTGATGGTGGCGCCGGTAGCTTTTGGTCAGGCGTTACTTTGGAGGGTGCCGGTCGAGCTGGCAGTAACGGTTTCGGTAACCATGTTTGCGATCTGTGTCTGGTCCACAACCGTAGGCGCTCTGGTTCCTATAGTGGCGCAGCGCTTTGGGGTGGATCCGGCAGTTCTTTCCGCGCCATTGATCACGACACTCGTAGACGCAACTGGACTGGTGATTTACTTCACCTTCGCAAAGGTCATCCTGCATGTCTGAGTCGCTACAAACGGCACCTCAGAACCTTTCTCGTTATTCGTGTTTTTTCCAGGATCGCCTTATTGCACAGAAGGGAAATCGACGAAGGACCCGAAACGTCACAAAGGGCGTCACTTCACAATTGGGAGGCGCCGACCACTTCCTTTGCATCGCTACCAGCTGCTGCTGCCAATGAAGCCTGCGCTGCAGCCAGACGCGCTACCGGAACTCTATAGGGCGAACAACTGACATAGTTCAAACCTATCTCATTACAGAAAGCGATGGAACTGGGATCACCACCATGCTCGCCGCAGATTCCCACTTTAAGTTTTGGACGAACACTGCGACCACGCTCGGTACCGATGCGCACGAGTTGGCCTACCCCCTCGCGATCCAGCACCTGAAAAGGATCATCGTGAATTATCTTGCGATCCACATAGTTCGGCAGGAACCGAGCCGAGTCATCCCGGCTCAACCCAAACGTAGTCTGGGTCAAATCATTCGTTCCAAATGAAAAGAACTCCGCATGCTCGGCAATGCTGTCTGCGGTCAAAGCTGCACGCGGCAATTCGATCATTGTGCCAACGCTGTATTCGATACTCGTCCCATGCTCACCCATTACCTGAGTAGCGACCTCATCGATCAACTCCCGCTGTTGGCGCAACTCCTCACTCAGCGAAACGAGCGGAACCATGATCTCCAACGTGATCTTCCGGCGTTCCCCCTGGACTTCACACGCCGCCTCAAAGATCGCGCGACATTGCATTCGTGTTACCTCTGGGAAAAGCAGCCCCAGCCGGCACCCGCGAAAGCCCAACATCGGGTTAGCTTCGCGTATGCGATCCACTTGCCGCAATAGACGCCGTTTTTCATCGATCTCGTCAAGCAGACGATCCATATCCGAAAGTGAAGCCGCCTTCTGCACGGCCATCTTCAGGTCACCCAATTCGGTCAACAACTCTTCAGCATTCGGTAGGAACTCATGTAGCGGCGGATCCAGCAAACGAATCGTTACGGGAAGCCCCGCCATCTCGCGAAAGATTCCGACAAAGTCGCCACGCTGCAAGGGTAAGAGCTTCTCTAAAGCCTTCTCCCGGGCACCAACGCCTTCCGCAAGAATCATTTCGCGCATGGCTTGCAGCCTGAGATCACCAAAGAACATATGCTCGGTACGGCAGAGACCAATGCCTTCCGCGCCGAATTGGCGGGCGACTTTCGCATCACGTGGGGTGTCGGCATTGGCTCGCACGCGCAACTTCCGGAATTTGTCTGCCCAACTCATCAGCTCGTGGAAATCCGGCCCGAGAGTGGGCCGAATCGTAGGTACCTGACCCAGGAATACCCTTCCGGTAGATCCGTCCACCGTAATCCATTCGCCTTTCGTGACAACATTCCCATCCACCGTGAACTGTTGCTGGCTGTAATCTATATTGAGTGACGTGGCGCCACTCACGCATGTCTTTCCCATACCGCGTGCGACAACGGCTGCGTGGCTCGTCATACCGCCCCGAGCAGTGACAATTGCCTGCGCGGCCACCATGCCGTGGAAATCATCCGGACTGGTCTCCTGACGAACCAACACCACCTTGGCGCCCTCTTTAGCCAGCTCTTCAGCTTCATCCGGACTAAACACTACTTGTCCCTGCGCAGCTCCCGGGCTCGCTGGTAAGCCCGTAGCAAGAACTGTCGCTTCGGTCCGGGGATCCACGGTCGGGTGAAGTAATTGGTCCAACTGTTCCGGCGTTACCCGTTGCACGGCAACAGCTTTATCGATCAGCTTTTCGTGGAACATGTCCACGGCTATGCGAACCGCGGCCGCCCCAGTCCGTTTGGCTGTACGCGTTTGCAGCATCCATAACTTGCCGCGTTCGATAGTGAACTCGACGTCCTGCATATCGCGATAATGGTTTTCCAGCAGTTGTGCGATAGACGCGAACTCATCGTAAACTTTCGGCAGCTCTTTTCTCAGTTCGGAAATGGCATGCGGAGTACGCGTTCCGGCCACAACGTCCTCACCCTGCGCATTGAGTAAGTACTCGCCGTACAGCTCCTTTTTTCCAGTTGACGGATCACGCGTAAAGGCGACTCCAGTACCACTGCCTTCACCCATGTTGCCGAAGACCATTGCCTGCACATTCACCGCCGTGCCGAGGGAATCGGGAATTCGGTTTACGCGCCGATAATCAATTGCGCGCCTTCCCATCCAGGAGTTGAACACGGCGGCAATCGCCACACGCAACTGCTCATAAGGATCCTCAGGAATGGCATGTTGCTCGGCGAGGATGATCTGCTTCTCAGCCGTGATGATTTCGCGCAGATCATCCGCTTTCAAGTCGGTATCTCGACCGCCCGTGGTCTGCGCTTTGAACCGATCGAGCACCCGTTCAAACTTCTCGTGGGCCACCCCCATAACGATCTCGCCGAAGAGAGAAGCAAACCGGCGATACGCGTCCAGAGCGAAACGCAGATCACCAGTCTGCTCCGCAAGACCCTGAACCGTTTCCTCGTTCAACCCGAGGTTAAGAACTGTGTCCATCATTCCCGGCATGGAGAAAGCCGCGCCTGAACGGACGGAAACAAGCAAGGGGTTTTTAGGATCACCGAATCGCTTACCTACTTTCTTCTCGATTGCTCGCAACCCGTCCTTAACCTGCTCCCAAAGGCCCTCCGGAAAATTTTTATCATTCTCAAAAAAGGCGTTGCACGCCTCGGTGGAGACAATCAGTCCTGGTGGAACTGGTAGACCCGCGCGCGTCATCTCACACAGACCAGCGCCCTTGCCACCGAGCAACGCTTTATCTTCACCGCTGCCTTCCTCAAAGAGATACACCCATTTGTGGACGGCGGTTTCGCTGGTGGTTTCTTTCTCTGCTTCAGTTACAGTGCTCATGTTTGTTCGTAAATAACCTTCGCATGAATGATATGCAGGCGGATCTTAGCTGTTAGTTTCCGGCAACAGCCTGATCGCAAAAATTACCCCACTTATGCCCATTAGGGAAGCTTTGGAGTGCGGCGACAAGGAGCGCAGCGACGCGCCGCCGCTTTTAATTTCTTCTCCCTCAAGGTCATTTCCCTCCCCTGAGGCTCACCCACATTATCAACAAAACCCAGCCGCACTCTCAATCATTCCGCGTAGGCTCACCTGACCGGTGTAATTGCCAAACAGAATGTTACCCGGAACCGAGCACCAACTTTGCCTGGCTTCAGCCCAGACCTTTGGGAGGTCCGTCGTATATTTTGGAATGCCACGCGGCCAACGATTGATAACCATCTCCGCAACGGAGCCTCGCATTCCCAGTAACGCACGAAGTTCTGCTGCCACTGCTTTCCCAATCTCTTCGTCAGAGGCTTTGAGCCATCGCCCGCCCGTAGAGCCACCCATCATGATTGTGAACGATGCATACTGATTCTCATCATTCACTCGGCCCGTGAATGAGCTGGAACTGAAGAGTACTCCTAAGCAGTTTCGCTGCTCGCATGCCGGAACCAGCACTCCCACTCCCTTTGGCACTCGCGAAAAAAGCTCGCGTTGAACAAAGGCGGTAACAGAGATCATCGGCGTGTAGGCAACCCCGCGCAACTGTTCTGCCAGTTTTGGATAACTACTCTCAAACAACTCCGCAGCCCGATAAGCTGGAATTGTGATGACCACATTCGGGAAATCTGGTACTAGCGGCACCTTCACACCGGTTACAAACCGATCGCCGAGGCTTTCGCGCAGATGGGTCTCAAGCCGTGACACGAGGTCGCGCATCCCAAATCTGGGAGCCACCATATGGGCCCGGGGTTTCTTTGGTCCACGATCCCTCATCCTCCTCGCTATTGTCGCACCGAGTAGCGTTTTCCCAGGCTCGACCAGGAGCTTAGGAAAGGCCGCAAGGAGTCCAACCTCTTCGGGCTGTACACCGTAGATGCCACGCACGAATGGTGTGAGAAGATAATCCACGGCGGCCGAACCAAGATGTCTAACGCCCCAGGCCTCCAGGTCCTGAGACTCAAAATGATTTCCCGCTCGAACGAAAGCCGCACGCCGCAACACCCCGGCAGTCTCACGCATCGATAATGGGAACTTCCGAAGCTGTCCGTCCCTAAGAATGTATCGAGCTTTAGAGTCCGCTCGCACGGGAGTTAGTTCTACCGATAACTCTGCGCAAACTTCTGTGACCGCTGGTGACGCAAGTAGAGAATTAGCGGCCGCTTCGGCCATGCCAAATCTTGGAAAGTCTGTGCGTAATAGGCCTCCAACACGCTCGCTCTCCTCTAAAATTGTGACTCGATAACCACGCTTGTGCAGTTGGTACGCAGCAAGTAATCCTGAGATGCCTGCTCCAACGACTGCTACCTCTTTGTTTGCGTCGTTCAACTTCCCGATCATGTTCGCGCCTCCAGTAGTAGCGAGTGCAACACGCGTGGAAACTCTGGGTCGCCATTAAAACAGCGCGCGCGGTAGTAATGGGTGATGCCGTTCTCGCGAGCAGTTGCAGCGTAGAGACAATCGAGTTCGAAAAGCGTTTCGATGTGATCGCTGACGAAGCTAATCGGAACCACCACCACCCGCTTAATACCAGCCCTGCCCAGCCGCTTGAGTTCATCATCGAGATATGGTTCCAGCCAGGGCATCTTGCCGTTACGAGACTGGAATGCGAGGGACCAAGGGTGCGTGACATTGGGCACTATGGCTGCGACTGTGCGGGCAACATGGTCCGGATAAGGATCGCCGCGTTCGACAATCTTCAGTGGCAGTGAATGTGCGGAGAAGACCACGTGAATCGGATCCGCTGCTTCCCCACGTTCAGTCTCAGCCTCCCAGATTGCGTCAGCTACTAACTCGCTCAAGAGGTTTGTGTACTCTGGCACGTCAGACCAACTGGTGATCTCACGAACAGCCGGGTCCCAATTGAGTGCGGCAAGGGAATCTTTGACCTCGTCAAAGCACGTACCCGTCGTAGTGGTGGAATACTGTGGAAACAACGGCAGCAGCACCAGTTCATCGGCGCCCCACACTTGCAGTTGTCGCAATGCAACTCTGATCCAAGGTTCCGCGGTTCGCATCCCGACCTCGACCCTGACTGACTCCGTTTGCAGCAAGGTCCTCAGTCCTTCGGCTTGAATCACAGTCCACTTCAATTGAGGCGAACCGCCGCCGATCATCTGATAACTCTTGATCGACGAGGGCCCTTTAATCTGAGCAATCGCAAATGCAAGCATCTGCCTGAGTGGTGCGGGTACATCGACCAGCACACGAGGGTTTGCGAACAGCCGGTAAAGGAAAGGCTTGACATCAGCGATGGTCCACGGACCACCAAAATTTAAGAGTAGAATTCCGGTCTTCATGGTTCAAATCGTGCGACTAAACAACTGCTTGCCTGAACTATCAGTCGTAAGATGTGGATCAAATGCCATGCAGATGTTGCGAAGAAACGCTCTTCCCTGAGCGGTGACCTCACACCTGCTTCCATCAATTCTCATCAGTTCATCTTTAATTGGTTCCTCCAACCTCTCAGTTACGGAGTCCAGGTAGGGGGCAAAGGTATCGGCAGACGTCCAGTCGGTGGCGAAGCGTGTCATCAAATTCAGAATATGGCGCCGCAGAATCAGATCTTCTGCAGTTAACTTATGTCCACGTGTGATCGGTAACTCATCGCGCTCGACTCGTTCGGTGTAGGTTTCGAGATGTTTTTCATTTTGCACAAAAGCAGTACCAGAGTCGCTAATTGATGAGACGCCGAGGCCAATCAGCGGCGCCACAAATCGCGACGTATAACCCATGAAGTTGCGGTGCAGGGTCTTGCCAACTGCCGCATGCCACAGCGAATCAGTTGCCAAGGCGAAATGGTCCATGCCAATCTCGCGATAACCTGACTCCTCGAGCATCTCTCGACCGCGATCGTAAAGCGCGCGCTTCTCGTCACCGGAAGGTAGGTCAGCCTCGGTGAAGTGTCGCTGACCCGGTTTTACCCAGGGCACGTGTGCGTAAGCATAGAAAGCAATGCGATCTGGCCGCAGCCGCTTTACGATAGAGATCGTATTCTCAACACTAGAGAGTTGTTGAAACGGCAGGCCATAAATCAAATCGTAGTTAACGCTCTTGAACCCAAGTGAGCGCGCAACCTCAGTGGTCTCCAGCACCTGTTCTTCCGTCTGTACGCGGTTTACGGCTTCTTGAACTGTCCGATCAAAATCCTGAATTCCGAGACTTAGACGGCGAAACCCCAGTTCCGCTAGCACAGCAAGGTGCTCGCGAGTGGTTACCCTTGGATCTGACTCCACCGAGAACTCTGCGTCTGCTGTTTGAGATACATCTTTGAGGATGCCGCTAATGAGATCCCGCAGTTCATCGGGAGAAAGGTAGGTTGGCGTCCCGCCCCCTAAATGCAGTTCGGTAAGCGGTAAGGCGCTTGAACGTCCGAGCCGCTGAACGTACTGCCGCCACTCCTCAAGGACTGTACGAACGTACCGTCGTCCAGCTTGCGCGTTAGTAGTGATCCGAGAATTACATCCGCAGTAAGTGCAGAGGGATCGACAAAACGGAATGTGAATGTAGATTGCGGCCCCCGTTCCTTCGCTTTCCGCGGTGTTCAGGCTCTGAGTAACGCTTGCGAGCCACTCTTCAGTAGTCGGAGTGTCATTCCAGTGAAGAATCGTCGGGTAACTCGTATAACGCGGGCCGGGTATGTCGTACTTTCTCAGCAGTTCACGCCAGGGCGTCACCACGTTGGCCGTTGGCGCCGGCTTTCGCCGAGGCACTGGCGAAATATTTATTAGTGACGTCATTAACGGATTAAGCACTGAAAGCAACTCTCGTCTCTAGTGAAGGCATGTGAAAAAGCTATTTCCCGATCTCGACAACACATCGGCGCCTTTGAGCAATGGTTGTGCCGAGACGCGCTTTGTTGCTTCCCGACCCTTAAGAACCTTGTTCTGCGCAATATGGCCCCGGACCTGCGCAGAATTCCGCATGACTCCTGATCAAAGTCTCTGCTGCACGCTAGTTAGGAGTATTTCGAGCGATTTCATTGACGGTTGGGCGGCCTTCGATTTGCCTATTCGAAGAAGCCGTTTTGAAAACGGGTTTCAGTTTCACGGTAGTAAAACCTTAAGCGGAGGAAAAATTTTGACACTAGACAGGGTACCAATCGGGACATCAGCAAGGGTTGTTGCGGTTGAGGGTTCGGGGCGCGTGGCGCTGCGACTGATGGAAATGGGAATGGTCCCCGGTACACTCGTGCGAATGGTTAAAAATGCTCCACTCGGAGACCCGATTCATGTTTGCTTGCGCGACTATCACCTTGCGCTTCGTCGAACTGAAGCAGAAACCGTCAGCGTTCAAATCACCACCCTTTAGTCCTACAATCCCGATGAGTGCCTTGCCAACACAGACTTTCGCTTTAGCAGAGAGCCGGTTACCCAACTTACAGCGACGGTCCATATTCGTTGCTCTGGCAGGCAATCCGAATGCGGGGAAAACGACGCTCTTTAATGCGCTCACCGGTCTCAGGCAAAAGGTAGCCAACTATCCCGGTGTTACCGTTGAAAGCAAGAGTGGCGTTTGGAAAATCTCTCCCAACCAACCTGCAGTTAGCCTCGTAGATTTGCCGGGCTTGTACAGTCTCGATGCAACCTCGATAGATGAGCAGATTGCGAGCGACATACTCACCGGCCAGAACTCTTCCCAACCAGAACCGGATGTCATCCTGGTAGCAGTTGATTCAACGAATCTGGTCCGCAACTTATACCTCGCACAGCAACTGATCGAGGCAGGAAAACCGGTAGTGATCGCCCTGACTATGTTCGATATGGCAGAGCGAATTTTGAAAATAGATGTTGAGAGTTTGAGCGGCCTCCTTGGAGCCCCCGTAGTTGCTGTTGTTCCCAGAGAGCGCCAAGGGCTTGAGGAGCTGGGACGGACCGTTCTTTCAGTTGCGAGTACCAGGAAACCAAAAAGATCTCCCCCCATCAAGCTGAACCGTTCACAAGAAGAGAACCTGCTGCGGCGATACGAGTGGATTGATGCTGTTGTTTCGGAGACAGTCCAGCCCCTTTATGCTTCAACGCAGCGAAACATCAGCGAGCGAATCGATCGAGTCCTGACACACAAAATATTTGGGCCCTTGGTGCTACTCGTCATTCTTCTACTGGTTTTCCAGGCAATATTCTCCTGGGCGAACATTCCCATGCAGGCAATTGACGGCGTATTTGCTAGCCTGTCGGCACTTGCTCGAGCCCACCTGCCTGCCGGCGTCTTTACTGATTTGCTGACCGATGGCGTGATTGCGGGTGTAGGAGGGGTGCTTGTATTCATCCCTCAGATTCTCATGTTGTTTGTGTTCATTACGATCCTGGAAGACACGGGGTACATGGCGCGCGCTGCATTCCTCACGGATCGGGTAATGCGCACTTTCGGATTGCACGGTAAGGCGTTCATGCCGCTGCTCAGCAGTTTTGCCTGTGCCGTACCGGGCGTTATGGCCACCCGCACGATCGAAAACCCCAAAGACCGCCTTGCAACGATCATGATCGCGCCTTTCATGAGTTGCTCTGCACGCCTGCCGGTCTATTCACTGATGATTGCAGCCTTCTTTACTGAGCAAAAGGTTCTCGGGATTTTGTCCGTAGGAGTTGTGATCATCCTCGGAATGTATCTGCTGGGGATTGCAGTAGCAATCATCATTGCCACCCTGCTGAAGCATACGATTCTGAAGGGCCCAACACCGCCGTTTGTTCTCGAGCTCCCGTCGTATCGAATCCCCAACCTCAGAAACATCGTTTACACCCTGCTGAATCGAATTGGTCTCTTTATCAAACGAGCGGGAACAGTCATTCTTGCCATCTCGATTCTCCTTTGGGCACTCGCAGCGTTTCCCCGCACTACCGATCAGCAATCTGCAGCGCAACAGATTGAATACAGCTTTGCAGGACGCACCGGGCGTCTAATTGAGCCAGTAATTGCGCCGTTAGGCTTTGACTGGCGAATTGGCATCGGCCTCATTTCGTCCTTTGCTGCACGAGAAACGATTATCTCGACTCTCAGCATTGTTTATAGCGTCGGCGCCACACCCGGCGAAGATCAAACTCTAACGTCTGCGTTACACGGGGCCCGGAGGGCGGATGGATCACCTGTCTGGACTCCGTTAGTGGCATTGTCGCTGATGGTTTTTTTCGCGCTCGCCTGTCAGTGCATGTCAACTCTTGCCGTTGTACGGAGGGAAACTAACTCATGGCGTTGGCCGCTTTTCATGATCTGCTACATGTTTGTGCTTGCATACGTAGCTTCGTTCGTAACTTACCAGGGCGGACGCCTAATGGGGTTTAGCTAAGTAAATTGATGGACACTCAGGCCATCTTAGTCTTGCTGCTGGTGCTTGGTGCGGGGTTGTATGTAGCTGCGCGCTCGTTGAGTCGCCTGCGGTCGTTCTTCAGCAAAGAGATAAAACTAAATTCCTGCTGCGCTGATTGCATTAGTAGTTGTGAGAAGAAAGACTCGACTAGTAGTGCGGGCTGTCAAATTTCCAGGACTGTTCACTGAGTGAGATTGTTTGGTGCTGCCACTACCGAAAGGCCGGTTGCCAGGATTAGTCGTTCTCGGAAATCCAACACCTCCCCATAACTCAACGGTTTGAGTAGTTTTCCCTCCCTTGTTTTGGTTCCACCACGCGTACTAATCTCCCATGTGGGAGGGATGGGTCGGGATGGGAGGTTCAGCTGTACCTCATCCGGCCGGATGGCAAGTAGGATCTCAGCCAGACCGTTGAGTCGGTCCCGGTTGATGCGTGTCAACATCGTCTGAATTGCGAGAAACCCTTTATATTCCGCCCTTAGTTGCCTTATTCCCGTAACAATCTGGTGCAAAGTGATCCCTTCACACGGCCGATCCATCCATTTCAGGGTTTGCTCGTCCGCAGCGTCAAGCTTGCAGAAGATCTTGTCCGCACCGAGAATGTCTCGCCTAACTTCTGGCACATGTAGATGGGCTGAGTTCGTTATTACCAGTATCGGCTTACCCGTGAGGGCCTTTGCCTGTTCGATGACCTCACCAATATTGGTCGCGAGCGTAGGCTCGCCGCTCCCGGAGAGAGTGATAACGTCCACCAACTGCCAATTACTGGAAGCGAGATCACTCATCACCGTCGCGGTCGATACATAAACCTTTCGCGCTGTTGTGTGAACGTTGATTTTCCCGAGCTGGCAGTACACACACCGAAGGCTGCAGATCGAGTTAACAGAGAGAAGATCAATACCAAGTGAGAGACCGACGCGCCAAGACCTCACCGGGCCATAAACGGTCCGATAGCTGTCATCCAAGGAAGCTGGTTTCTCCAGAGGTTCGTTCATCTCTTCACTCGATGACGGCAACTAGTGTTCCGGAAGGGAAAACTCGACGAAGTCCAACAGCAGTTGTGGGAATTTACCCACGCGAGCACTGTAAACAGCTGCTTCGTCCTAGGTTTTTTGCTAGCTAGCGGAGGGGGAACATAAATTGCTCCCAGCTTGGAAAAGTCCTTCTTAGTCGGAATTATCGGATTCAGCTCAATGGGAGAACACAACATCAATCTGGAGCCTTACGATCACGTAATGCAAGCCTTTACCCGAGCTCTGCTCGATGATCTAAGGGCTCTGGAATACATGCTGGAGCACGATCTCGTGGAGAGGGACGTCGTGCGAATCGGCGCTGAGCAAGAGCTTTTTCTTATTGATCAGAACCTTTGCGCCTCTCCTGTCGCAACGGAAGTTCTCGTTAAGGCAAATGATTCACGATTGCAAACCGAGATTGCTCGCTTCAACCTTGAGGCCAACCTGACACCACTCGACCTCAAAGGGAGGTGCTTTCATCAATTGAACGAGGAGTTGGACGAACTCGTCGCGGTAGCTCGGGACGCGGCGAACAGCTTAGCGTCGGATGTTCTCCTGGCCGGTATCCTGCCAACACTTGCGCGGCGTGACCTAACGCTCGAAAACATCACTCCCGCGCCGCGTTATTTTCAATTAAACCGTACGATAACGCGGCTCCGCGGTGGACCTTTCTCTATTCATATCAAGGGCACGGATGAATTGTATTTGACGCATGAGAACATAATGATGGAATCGTGCAACACGAGCTTTCAGGTGCACGTCCAGGTAAATCCCCGTGACTTCGCTAATTTGTACAATTGTGCGCAGTTGATCACGGCTCCAGTGCTAGCCGCCGCCGTAAATTCACCCCTGCTATTCGGCCACAGGCTGTGGCAAGAAACCCGACTCGCACTATTTCAGCACTCGACCGATGCTCGCTCGCAAACGCAGCAAGCTCGGAGCCATCCAACTCGTGTGGGCTTTGGTGAAAAATGGCTCGAGCGCTCGGTTATCGAGATCTTTCATGACCAGATCTCCCGTTTCCGAGTGATCATGGTCAAAGAGCCGGACGAAAACCCGCTGCAAGTTCTGGCTCGTGGAGAAATGCCGTTACTGTCGGCATTATGCGCCCACAATGGGACAATTTGGCCTTGGAATCGAGCGTGTTACGGTGTCTCCAAGGGAGTTGCTCACCTGAGGATTGAGAATCGTGCGCTTCCATCCGGCCCGACCACGATGGACGAAATCGCTAATGCCGCGTTCTTCGTCGGACTGCTGCAGTCACTCCCTAAAACCTACGGGGAGATATCCCAGCGGCTCTCCTTTACCGATGCAAAGGCAAATTTCTTTCGCGCTGCACGCCATGGTCTCAATGCGCAATTTACCTGGGTGGACGGTACGACGCATGCAGCCGTACCATTGATACTGAACGAACTGCTCCCCCAGGCACGGGAGGGATTGAAAGAAGCCGGCGTCGACTCGAGTGACGTTGATTATTATCTGGGTATCATCGAGGAGCGCGTGCGAAGTGGACAGACAGGCGCGCAGTGGATGGTAAGGTCTTTGTCCGCCATGGAGGGAACCCCAGAAGGTCCGCGGTCGAAAGATCTTCGCCACCGGATTTTGACGGCCACGATTCGCGCGCGCCAACGCGAAGGAGAGCCAGTTCATCGCTGGCCATTGATCAAGGTGAACGATACAGATGATTGGACCAAGAGTTATCAGACTGTCGGTCAATTCATGTCCACAGATCTGTTTACCGTTCGGCCGGATGACCTCATAGATTTGGCGGCCAGTGTGATGGACTGGCGCCACATCAGACACGTGCCCGTGGAAGATGAGCAGGGACGACTGGTTGGGTTAGTGACGCATCGCAGCCTTTTGCGTCTGCTTAGCCGCGGGGGGCGAACAACAAATCCAGCTGGTTCTCCGATTTTGGTGAGAGAGATTATGAAGACTGATCCGGTGACAGTGGAATCGACGACGTCCACTCTGAAAGCCATCGAGATCATGCGCACAGCAAAGCTGGGCTGTCTTCCCGTAGTGGATCAAGGTGAGTTGGTGGGAATAGTGACTTCGTTCGACTTCCTCGAAGCCTCCGCACGACTGTTTAAGAAATCTCTGTCTGCTTCAGCATAATTAGAGAGCTTGATTGCACATAATTAAGGTCGGAATCAGAGACTCATTTGCCGCGGTCTATCACCAGCCTGTTAGTCTGGTCAATCCTGTCACATCCGCCGAGGCTCAGTTGAGTTTATGCGGCCTGGACACTCCAGACACTAATGTAGCGGGCTTGTTCGACCTTTGAGTATTTCTGAATGCCTTCGCTGACCTGGCTGGAGATTTCGTTTGCGGTGGAGATCAATAACGCTTCGACGGCAGAGATCTGCTCAGGTGAGAAAGCACTCAACCGTCTGCGTTGACGAGTGATTTCAGCGCGGGCAATCTCTTGAATCCGATCACGAATGTCCTCATGTAAAAGTGCCTCAATTTCACCTAAACCCATCATCTGCTCCATAAAGATGCGAGAATCGAGCACAACGTCGCCGTTGGCCCTTTAGCAAAGCGAATTCCAGAAGCAAAAAGCCGAAGAAGAAGGTAAAAAGGAGAGAAGGGAAAGAGGGGAAAGATGATCGGAGATTGCAGATTGAAAATGGCCTATTTCAATTACGTTTGCCCAGCCAACCGAATGCAATATCAATATTCACCTCAAAACTCCAGTCGTCTTCCCCCTTCCCCCTTTCCCTCTTTCCCCCATTCCCCTCTTCCCTCTCGTTGGGCGCTTTCGCGCAAGCCTCTGCGGAACTTTCCGCACGACTGAACCTTATTTTTCAACCTGACTGGCAAATCTGTGGACCAACGGCGGGGCATGTCCGTTGCTTCCCCTTAATAGGTTTGGATAGCCCGCGATGGATTTCACACCAGCGGCAAGGCCGCTAGAGGAAAGGGACAGGGAGTCTTGGAGGTGGGTACGATGGCAAAAGACGATCGCGACATTCTCGAAGTTCTCCAGGAGGAGCTCGACTTTATCGAGAAAGGTGGATACGGCAGATCAGTCCGTACGCCATGGCAGCCCAAGTCGGCCTTTCAGGACTCCCTGTCCTGTCTTAATTACGGCTATCCATACCGCGCCCATCCCTGCAATGACTGCCAGCTAATCGAGTTCGTTAATCCAGAGGATCGTTCAAAAGAGATTCCCTGTCACCACATCCAGATCACTGAGCGTGGCGAGACGATCGAGGACCTCGAGTCCGAGGACAACGAGGCAAAGCTGGCCCGGGAAGTGGCGCACTGGCTACGCACGAAAATTGAAGAGATCAAGGAAGCACGCGCGAAAGTCGCAGCGACATCCTGATCGGCGGACGCGGGGGGCGTTTATGAATACCACCGCTTATCTAATAGTCACCATACTGGTGGTGACAGCACTTTACTTTGGCGTTTGGTACTTCGCGCGTGCTATCGGCCGCTATCGCGGTGCCAGAACCGTCACTTGTCCGGAAACAAAACTGCCGGTGTTAGTTGAAGTTGACGCAGTACATGCTGCGTTGACGGGAGCGCTGGGCCAACCGGATCTTAGACTGCAAGCCTGCCAACGATGGCCGATTAAGCAGGATTGTGGTCAGGAATGTCTGGCTCGGCTGGATATCGCATCGGAAGAATGTCTGGTGCGCAGCGTGTTAGCGAGGTGGTATGCCGGCAAGAGCTGCGTGTACTGCGGCAATCAGTTTGATGTGGTGCACTGGATCGATCATAAACCGGCTTTGCAGAGTCCCGACGGAATGCTGATGGAGTGGAACAAAGTAGAACTCGAGAGTCTCTCGACTGTTCTCGACACACATTTGCCCGTCTGCTGGGACTGCTACATTGCTCAATCGTTCTTCAAAGAGCACCCGGAATTGGTTGTCTACAGACCGTGGCGTTCAAACGAACGCGGCGAAGGAAGGCCGCCGGCCCCAACGCCGCATCAATAGCAGGGTTGGGAGAGTTCACATGGAGATTACTCCGGTGGGTGTATTCCTAGCGAAAGGAGGAACAAACATGACACCCGGAACTTTTCTGACTCCAAACAAGAGTTTTATGAACCTTATGACCATGGATCCGTTTCGCCTGCTGAACCGTCCAACAAGGCTGTTCGATGAGCCTTTCACCATGTTCAGACCGTTCTTCACTGCCGATGAAGCAATGCCGTTAACGGCGTGGACACCGCCATGCGACATCTATGAGACAGACAAGGAAATCGTCTTGAAGATGGAGCTACCGGA
Organism: Pyrinomonadaceae bacterium; assembly: GCA_035283645.1. GTDB lineage: Bacteria > Acidobacteriota > Blastocatellia > Pyrinomonadales > Pyrinomonadaceae > PSRF01. The sequence goes on along the minus strand of DATETN010000091.1, from coordinate 21,661 downwards.
GGTGAAGAAAGAAGAGGTGCACGTCACAGTTGAAAACAACCTGCTAACTGTGCGTGGAGAGCGTAAGTTCGAGGAGAAGGTCGATCGTGAAAACTATCATCGCATTGAACGCACCTATGGCGAGTTTATGCGGAGTTTCACACTGCCCGCTTTCGTCGAAGGCGCAAAGATCATGGCAGATTTTCACGAGGGCGTGTTGACGCTCACACTTCCGAAGAACGAGGAAGCCAGACCGAAACAGATCGAGGTTAAGGTGAAATAAAACAAGCTAGAGGACGAGTCCTTAAGGGGGCTTGTTCCCTCTCCAGCCGCAGGCGGTTTTCCCCCTTCCGCTTGCGGCTGGTCTTTTGTGTCTTTGGAGTGCGGCGGCAAGGAGCGCAGCGACGCGCCGCCGCTTTTCGTTGTGTTGCCTTTTAAGTAAGGGGAAACCAAAAGCGGCGGCGCGGGCAGAGCCCTTGCCGCCGCACTCCAAAGACCTCGGACTGAGATTTGCAGTCACCAGCCCAGGAATGAAACTGCTGGGAAATTCGCGACCACTATCGGGATTACACCCACCGCAAATTTACAAGTTTGGTGAGATTACACAATGACAAATGAGAAATTCGTAACCATCGACGGCAATGAAGCCGCGGCCCACGTTGCATACAAGACTAACGAAGTTATTGCCATCTATCCCATCACGCCGTCATCCCCGATGGGCGAATTCTCAGATAGCTGGGCAACAGTCAATGAGCCAAACATCTGGGGCATGACCCCAATCGTCCGCGAGATGCAGTCGGAAGGAGGCGCCGCCGGCGCGGTTCATGGCACCCTTCAAACCGGATCGCTCACGACCACCTTTACCTCGAGCCAGGGTCTACTGTTGATGATCCCGAACATGTTCAAAATTGCGGGCGAACAAACCAGCACGGTGTTTCACGTCGCCGCCCGCTCACTCGCCACACATGCCCTTTCAATCTTCGGCGATCACAGCGATGTGATGGCCACACGCTCGGCCGGCTGGGGGATGTTGTTTGCCAACTCTGTGCAGGAGGTGATGGATTTTGCACTAATTGCCCAGGCCGCCACCTTAGAGTCCCGTGTTCCGTTCCTGCATGTATTTGACGGATTTCGAACCTCACATGAAGTACTGAAGATCCAGAAGCTTTCGGACGATGAGATTCGGCAGATGATAGACCGCGAACTGGTACATGCGCATAGACAGCGCGCCCTCACGCCCGACCATCCAGTGCTTCGTGGCACAGCACAGAATCCCGACGTGTTTTTCCAATCTCGAGAGCGAGCTAACTCGTTCTACCTGAAAACGCCGGGCATTGTTCAGAAAACGATGAACGAGTTCGCACGGGTGACAGGCCGACAGTACAGACTGTTTGACTATATCGGAGCGCCAGACGCGGAACGCGTTATCGTGATGATGGGTTCGGGCTGTGGCGCTGCGTCCGAAGCAGTCGCAGCCCTTTCGGAGAGAGGTGAAAAGGTCGGCCTGCTGAAAGTGAGACTGTATCGCCCGTTCTCGGTGAAGGATTTTCTGGCCGCAATACCGGCAACGTCCAAAGCAATTGCCGTTCTGGATCGAACGAAAGAGTCTGGCAGTATTGGCGAACCTCTTTATCAAGACGTTATTACTGCCCTCGCCGAAGGCCAGCCCTACAGGCCGATGATGCAAGTTATCGGTGGTCGGTACGGCCTTTCGTCAAAAGAGTTCACGCCCGCAATGGTGAAGGCGGTGTTTGATGAACTGCAAAAACCTGAACCAAAGAACCACTTCAGTGTCGGCATAACCGATGATGTAACCTTCACGAGTATTCCCTTCACATCGGACTTTACTACTGAGCCTGCCGGGCAGGTGCGAGCACTCTTCTGGGGTCTGGGTGCGGACGGAACAGTCAGCGCCAATAAGAACTCGATCAAAATCATTGGTGAAGAGACGGATAACTACGCACAAGGGTACTTTGTTTACGACTCAAAGAAATCAGGTGCAATGACCGTCTCGCATCTTCGGTTTGGTCCAAAGCCCATTGAAAGTACCTACCTCGTTCAACGGGCAACTTTCATCGCTGTACACCAGTTTAATTTTCTTGCCCAGTACAACATTCTCGATGCAGCGGAACCGGGCGCCACGCTACTGCTGAACGCTCCCTACGACGCTGCCGAAGTTTGGGATCACCTGACACGCTCAGTTCAGGAACAGATCATCGCCAAAGGTATCAAGCTCTATACGATCAATGCCTACGGTGTCGCGAAAGCCAGTCAGCTCGGAAATCGCATCAACACCATCATGCAGACCTGCTTTTTTGCGATCAGTGGAGTGTTACCGCGTGAGGAGGCGATTGAAAAGATCAAAGACTCGATACGAAAGACATATGGGAAACGTGGCGAGCACGTCGTGCGGCAGAACTTTGCGGGCGTCGATGCGGCGCTCGAGCATCTGCACGAGATACCCGTACCGGTAAAGGCTACGAGCACGATTGATATTCAGCGGAACATCCCCGCCGATGCTCCCGATTTCGTGCGTAACGTTACAGCTGAGATCATCGCTGGCCGCGGCGACCAACTCCCCGTCAGCGCATTTCCCGTCGATGGCACCTATCCAGTAGGCACAGCCAAATGGGAGAAACGGAACATTGCCCAGGAGGTACCGGTTTGGGAACCCGATCTCTGTATCGAATGCGGCAAATGCGTTTTGGTCTGCCCACACGCAACCATCCGTGCGAAGGTGGTAAGCCAGGCCGATCTCGCGGGGGCTCCCGAAGGTTTCAAGCACATTCCGGCAAAGTGGCGCGAATTCCCAGAGAAGCGCTACACGATTCAGGTGGCCGTCGAAGACTGCACCGGTTGCCGTCTGTGCGTCGAAGTCTGTCCCGCAAAAGACAAGAGCAACGTTTCTCGCAAGTCGCTCAACATGCACGAGCAGCTGCCGATTCGTGAGCGGGAACGAAAGAACTGGGACTTCTTCCTTCGCCTACCCGAATTTCATAAGAATGGAGGCTTCACGTTCGGTTCGGTTAAGAACGTGCAACTGTTACAACCACTATTTGAATTCTCAGGCGCTTGCTCGGGTTGCGGCGAGACTCCATACATCAAGCTAATGACCCAACTCTTCGGTGATCGCGCAATCATCGCGAACGCCACCGGCTGCTCCAGCATCTACGGGGGCAACCTGCCGACTACCCCTTACACCATCAATCCTGACGGCCGTGGTCCTGCCTGGAGCAACTCACTCTTTGAAGATAACGCAGAGTTTGGTTTAGGAATGCGACTCGCGCTGGATCACCAAAACGCTTATGCACGCGATCTAGTAGGAAGGTTACAACAGGAACTGGGACCCAACCTCGCTCAAAGCCTATTAGAAACCGACCAATCGACTGATCAAGGCATTAACATACAACGCGAGCTTGTCACTGCATTGAGGGCACGGTTGTCTCGCGCCGAAGGAAACGAAGCAAAAGACCTGCTGAGCGTTGCAGACTCGCTGGTACGAAAGAGTGTCTGGATTGTGGGTGGCGACGGTTGGGCTTACGACATCGGTTACGGAGGACTTGACCACGTACTGGCAAGCGGGCAGAACGTCAACATTCTCGTCCTCGACACCGAGGTGTATTCAAACACGGGCGGGCAGGCTTCGAAAGCAACGCCATTGGGAGCAGTCGCGAAATTCGCCGCTGGTGGGAAGCCGACGGGAAAGAAAGATCTGGGAATGGGTGCCATCCGCTATGGAAATGTTTACGTTGCCCAAGTGGCCATGGGTGCAAACGACACCCACACCGTAAAAGCATTTCTCGAAGCCGAAGCCCACGACGGACCTTCGCTCATCATTGCTTACAGCCAGTGCATAGCTCATGGCATCGACATGGCGAAGGGGTTAACGCAACAGAAGTTAGCAGTGGAGTCAGGACACTGGCCGCTCTATCGTTATGTTCCGTGGTTGGAAAACGAAAACAAGAATCCGTTTCAGCTCGATTCAAGCGAGCCGAAGATTCCTTTGAAGGATTACATCTATACAGAGGGTCGATATCGGATGTTACTGCAAAGCAACCCGGAGACTGCAAAAACGCTTCTGGAAAACGCGCAACGGGTGGTACGTCAACGCTGGGAGCTTTATAAGCAGTTAGCAGAAACGCGGGCGTTCTCGCCCGCACTTAAGGACAACAACCGGAACGCGGGCGTTGTCGCCAGCACGTAGGGACAGCAACCGGAACGCGGGCGTGCTCGCCCCGCACCTAGTGCTGACAAAGGAACAGGTATGAACCTCTCAACCAGTTATCTCGGAATGCCGTTGAAGAACCCGATTGTCGCCTCGTCGTCACCCCTTTCGCACAACGTTGACAGCATTCGACGTTTGGAGGATGCGGGCGCCTCGGCCGTAGTGATGTATTCCCTTTTTGAAGAGCAGATCGCATTCGAGGGTTTGAGCATAGATTATCTGCTGGATCACGGTAGCAACCGTTCGGCGGAGGCCATCAGCTACTTTCCCGAGATGGAGGACTATAACGTTGGACCCGACGAGTACATGAACCTGATTCGTCGTGCCAAAGAAGCCGTGGACATACCAATCATTGCCAGTCTGAATGGCATGACCACGGGAGGTTGGACCAACTATGCAGCGTTGATGCAGAGTGCTGGAGCGGACGCGTTGGAGCTAAATACCTATTACATACCAACGAACGTTGATGTCACAGGTCCGGAAGTTGAAGACATGTATCTGAATGTGCTCGGTGAGGTGCGACAAGTAGTGTCAATTCCCGTTGCGATGAAGCTGAGCCCGTATTTAAGCTCAACTGCGAACATGGCAAAACGGCTCGTCCAACGCGGGGCTAACGGGTTGGTCTTGTTCAACCGCTTCTACCAACCGGACCTGGATCTTGAGGCGCTCGAGGTAGTGCCGCGGCTGGTGCTTAGTAACTCTACGGAGTTGCGACTGCCTCTGCGTTGGGTGGCAATTCTGTACGGTCGTGTGCCGGCAGACTTTGCAATCACCAGCGGTATCCATAATCCGGAGGATGTGCTCAAAGGACTGATGGCTGGCGCTAAAGTCACCATGATGGCTTCTGAATTACTTCAAAACGGCATTCGTCGAATTCGCGAAGTACTGCAGGGCGTTGAGCGCTGGATGGAGGAGTATCAATACGACTCTGTTGCACAGATGATTGGTAGCATGAGCCAACAGTACTGTGCGCAGCCGGCGGCTTTTGAACGTGCGAACTATATGAAGGTGCTGGTTTCATACCAGCCAATCAACTAACCATGGAGTGCGCGAAGTTCGACAAATCTTTAGTTTGTCGTTGCGCCGGCTCTGAAGTTCCCTCCGAACTCCTCACCGCCCGCGACCTCTCTGATCGGAACGCTCTACTGGCTACAAGAATTCCGGAGACCTATACACGACAAACTAAAAGTTCATCGAACATAGTCTAACAGCTCCTTTCGACAATAATTCCATCGCCAATCATTCCATTCGTCAACCATTCCTGCTTTGACGGGATTATTTAACACATAGAGCAGAGTTTTTCTGAACTTACCCGGACGTATCACATGGTCAAAGCTTTCGTGCTCCCAAAACTGACCCGTCCGTCCTAACACCTGATTACACTCTCTGGCACTTCTCCCCTTGATCCATTGCATTATTCGCGCCAATGCTGGAAGTTCACTCATGAACATCGGATATCCTGCAGCGTCGAGACATTTAACCAGATCAGCCTCCGATAGTAACGGCTGAAATATTGTGTGGACGTGATTAGACATTAGGGTATACGCATCCAGCCGTATGGCCTCTCCATCGAGTCGATGAAGATTGTCAGCTATCTTCTGTGCCACTCCGTCGTTGCTAATCCACAAGGGACCAGTCCTGGCTTTGTGTAGTATTTCTTCAAACCTCAGAAACCATTCACCAGAAAATCGTTCCAAGCGCTTCAATTGTTCTTGAACTGCAATGCAATTGAGATCTTCCTCAACCCTGATGAGCTGGTCTAATTGACGCTCCAACCAGATCTTCTTTTTTTGTAGAGGCGAACGATCGAATTGGGAATTGATCCGAAGAGACGGAATGTAATGAACAGCTTGGTATTGAGCGGCTGAATGTGAGGGCGGTGACGTCTCGTGAAGGATTTGTAGTCCAGATGGCCCATCGCAACGGGTGAGGCTTTGCCTTGATTGCAGGACTATTATTTCTAACGACGAATTGTTTGTCGAGATCTGCTTGGAAGTCGCAGATCACTGACTGATGTAAGAACTCTTGTAATATCGACGTACTCTGAGTTTCTAGTGTCGCGCGACTCCGAACTCTGATCGAAATTCGATCGGCGAAGCTTACATCGCGTTTCCGGTGGCGCATCGAATCAACACAAGAATTCCGAAGCCCCATACGCGACAAACTAAAATTCGTCGAACACGCGAAGTTCGACAGATCTTAGTTTGTCGTTTCGCCGGCTCTGAAGTTCTCCCGGAACTCGTCCCGGAATTTCTTTCGTGGAACAGTATTCATGGACCACCAATGCTTGAATTCATGTATTCGAAATTGATCCGGCGATCGGAGAAAGCCCTTGACAAGTTTCGCGACTCACAAGTAATCTCCGCGCGCCTCACTTCCCCTGATTTGAATTGCCGTATCTCACGACCGCAACACCCGCCATACGGCTGGGCAGTAATACCGAAGGTGGAAGTTTTAAGACTGAAGCGGTGACAGTTGTTGCCGACAAGACTCGGGTTAATGCGATCAGCCATGCTTTTAAGAGAACTGAAACTGAGCGTAATGTCCGGGAGATTCAAAGTGTCCTCACCCCAGCAGCAAGCACTAATGCTGAGTGTAGGAGGATCGCTGCAAGGATTAGCAGCGATCCTCTTTCATTTCCTCGCGTTAAATTGGGCTTTGAGCATCTTCGGTGCTCGACGTCCGCAACTAAAGAACGTCCTCACCCCAAACCTCAAAAGGAGAACTCATGTTTCAGCAGGCTCTCACCGCCTTCTGCCTCAGTTATCTGGCTTTGTTCGGCGCACTTGCAATGGACAGAAGCAGGAGCAGCGAGATGAATCAACCGCCAGTCGCAGTGGATGACACTTACACAGTGCATGGGCCATCGCAACTGACCCCAGGTGTCGCGGCAAACGACTTCGATCCTGAAGGTGGACCACTAGTCGTTAGCCAGGTCATTACACCCGTTCAGCATGGCCAATTAACGAATCTGGGCCAGAACAACTTCTCCTATTTTCCAAACTTCGGATTCACGGGCGAAGATAGCTTTGTCTATCAGATCTGCGATGCGCTTGGCGGCTGCAGCACGGCCAGAGTGATTCTGAACGTCGTCAATCAGCCTCCTATTGCCATGACCGACGTCTTTACAGTTCATGGCGATACAACACTCGGTAACCTGATGGAAAACGATTCGGATCCAGAAGGCGATCCGGTTTCCATTGTCACGCTGGTGACGTTTCCTGCGCATGGAACCCTAACGGGCTTAACTGAACCCGGTGTCTTTCGTTACCGGCCCGAGCCTCACTTCATCGGATCCGACTCCTTCAGTTATCGCTTGTGTGATCGGTTCGGGGCCTGCAGTGTCGGCGTGGTCACATTGGTGGTCGTCAACAACGCCCCAATTGCGCAGGGAGAAACCTATATCATCCGAGACAGCACGAAGATTGGCCCGATGCTGGGAAACGACCAAGATCCGGACGCTGGGGATAAACTAGATTTTGTATTAACTGAGGGCGCCTCGCATGGCACAGTCTTTGGGGAACCTGAGCCCGGCTTTGCGACCTACCGGCCTAACATCGGCTATGAGGGGATCGACAGCTTCCTTTACAAAGTTTGCGATCAACTTCTGCTCTGTTCCGATCCTGTGACGGTCCTCCTGGTGATCATTCCCAATGATGGCGCTGAAGACATGGGGGAGTCGTGTCCCAACCAGCGGGTGGCCCTACCAGTGAACGTCGCAAACGGCAACATGTACATGCAGCAGAGGGATTATGCTTTGCCCGGTGCTGGTCCGGGAATCGACGTCGCCCGCACCTATAACAGCCTATCTGATCGCTCAGGCATCTTTGGTCGCGGTTGGTCTACACAATACGACGAGACTCTCGTCGTCTACGACCCCTCCTTCGTGCGGCTGATCGAAGAGGATGGGCGCGTAACTAACTTTGTCAGAAATGATGAAGGCATTTTGTTGCCCTTGGAACGTGACTTCCACGGTCGAATAATTCAAAACGCGGATCTTTCCTACACGCTAAGTTTGAAGGACGGAGAAACCCATAACTTCAGCGGCGCCGGAAAACTACTCTCTATCAACGACCTTCAGGGCAATCAAACAACGCTTTCATACGACAGTACCGATCACTTGATGGGAATCACGGATTCGGTGGGTCGTGCCGTACAAGTGACCTCAGACAGTGCGGGCAGAGTGGTGGAGATTTCTGACGCGATGGGTTCGATCGCAACATACAGCTACGGGGTTAATAATGAACTGCTGGCTGTGACATACCTGGATGGTTCACGATTTACTTTCTCGTACGTTGCCTCACCGAGGTTGTTGTTAGCCACCGTGACAGATGCTTTGGGCAATGTGGTCGAATCGCATTCATACGATAGTCAAGGTCGCGCAACAACCTCCGCCAAACATGACAATGTTGAGCTAGTTACATTGAATTATGTAAGCACATCTCAAACAAACGTAATGGATGCGGAGGGCCATACCACACGTTACTTCTTTGACACCGACAAACCCCGCGACGTGGTCACGCGCGTTGAGGGCTTCTGCAACTGCGACACAGGATCACAAGTCCAAACCTGGACGCACGATGCTGACTTGAATGTTCTGACTCATACAAACGCACGTGGCCAAGTTACGTCGTACACCTTCGATGAACGAGGTAATCAGCTGACGGCGACCGATAACCTCGGCACCGTAAGAATGACTTACAACGAATTCGGACAAGTACTTACCTCCAGTGACCTCCTCGGTAATGTAGCTCGGCGAGAATACGACGAGTTTGGAAATCTGATTCAGTTTATTGATCCGCTTAACAACGTAACGAGCTTCAACTACGACTCAGCAGGCCGGCTGCTCACGGTTACAGACGCACGCCAAGGCATTACCCAATACACTTATGATTCTGCCGGTAACGTGATTCAACATCAGGATTCGCTGGGGAACATACGAACCTTCGATTACGACTTTCGGGGTCGCTTACTAACTGCGACTGACCCTCTGAATAACGTCACTGCGTTCAATTATGATCCGTTTGGTCGACTCACCAAATTGACTCACCCGGACGGCTCATCTGTAAGTCTCACTTATGATCTTGCGGGCCGCCGAACGAAAGTAACGGATGCCGGCGGAAATAGCACCACTTATTCGTACGATGGCGCTTACAGACTGCGGGCCAGGACCGACGCACTCAGTAACGTGCGAAATTTCACGTATGACCTCAACTCGAATCTTGTCGCTGCCACCGATGAGTTGGGACGGACGACCAGTTTTGAGTACGACGAGTTTCGGCGAGTCACCAGGGTAATCTTTCCAGCGGCGAACTCAGAATCAGAGCGTCCCTTCGAGACCATTAACTATGACGAACTCGGAAATGTTACCAGCCGGAAAAATCGGGCTGGGCGAGTGACACAATTCGAGTACGACGAGTCGAATCGGCTCATCAAGATCATTGATCCTGGACAACAAACAACCCGGTTCGAGTACGATGAGCGGTCGCAGACTGCCGCAGTGGCTGATGCGCTGGGTCAACGGTACAACTTTGCCTACGATCAGCTAGGCAGATTGGTGAGTATTCAGCGGGGACAGTTATCGCGCTCCTATTCATATGATGCGGTCGGAAATCGAGTTCGGCGAACAGACTTCAACGGTCAGGTTACGAAATACCGTTATGACAAACTTAATCGTCTGCGGCGCATAATCTATCCCGATCTCTCCACGGTGAGATATCGATACGACGCTCTTTCGCGGCTGCAGGTAGCAGAAAACGTCCACGGCCGGATTACCTTCGAATACGACAACCGCAGCCGATTGATTAGTACGCTCGACGTCCTCGGTCGGAGCGTTAGTTACACTTATGACGCGAACAGCAACCGTCTCTCGATGGCCCTCGGATCCACCGTCGATGCTACCTACGAGTACGACGCGCTGAACCGTCTGACCCGGATTGTGGAAGCGGCGGGCGGAAAAGCAAACAGCTTTAGTTATGACCCAACGGGAAAATTGGCGCTGCGAGTGCTGGGCAACGCCGTAACCACTTCGTTTGAGTACGACGGTCTGAACCGTTTGATTCGATTACGCGATTTCAAAGGCAATAGTGTTCTTGCAGATCATCGGTACAGTTTTGATGCAGCGGATAATCTGATCCAGGACATTGAATCAGTCGATGCGAGTTCTTACACCTATGATGCAATGGATCGGCTCACCGCAATGCTCTCTGGGAGTCGGGGCGAGTCTTATTCGTATGACAGTTTGGGTAATCGCACAGCTTCACATTTGAGCCCGACTTACACTCACGGCCCTTTCAACCAGCTAACCAGCAGTACCACGAGCCAACTGAATTACGATGGTAACGGGAACGTGATTTCAAAAACCGACGCCTCTGGCAGTGCGCACTACGTCTGGGACTTTGAGAATCGTTTGGTCCAAGCCACAAACTCTTCGGGTCACACAGTTGTTTATAAATACGATGCGCTGGGACGGCGTTTCGAACGCTCATCGGCCAGCGGTGCGACTAGGTTCTTGCATGATGGTCTTGACGTGATCAAAGACCTGAACAGTGACCGTACTGTGCAGAACTACCTGAATGGACCGGGGATTGATAACAAATTGCGCCAGCGGGGTTCGGGCGATTCCTTCTATTACCTAAGAGACCATCTGGGTAACACGCGCATGCTGACTGACAACAAGGGTCGTGTAGTGGAGCGGCTCTCGTACGACAGTTTTGGGAATATTCTCCAAAGTTCAGGAGGCAGCGTCGGTAGCGTCAACACGCGTTATGACTTTACAGGCCGAGAACGCGATCCGCTAACAGGTCTCATCTACTATCGAGCCCGCTGGTACGACCCACACCTGGGTCGTTTTATTTCTGAGGACCCGCTGGGACTTGGCGGAGGCCTTAATCAATATTCCTATGTGGGTAACAACCCTCTCAACAAGCGGGATCCTTTCGGCTTGTACGAAATAGACGTGCATTACTACCTCACGTACTACCTGGCGATACATAGCGGCTGCTTCAACGATGCTGAGGCTCGAGAGATCGCCAATGCGACGCAAGGAGTCGATGAACAATCAGGGACGCAACCGGGATACGGCGGGCATGTCGTCTTACTCGATCCGCGACCCAACTATCAGCAACAACAAATAAATATCGATTACCACGCGTTGCACCGTGGAAGTCATCAACCTTACCTCGATTGGCATTGGAGGCGGGCCTTGAGCGGCAACAATCTCGGTGCGATTGGAGCCTATCTTCATTATTTGCAGGATACGTTCAGTCATGACGGCTTTACGGATCCGCTGTATGGTCACTCGCCTGCACATGGCGGCACCCATGTACAGGACAAAACCGACGCCGACCCTTCCAAGGCGTTGAAAATGGCACGCGCTACCTTTTATGAACTTCGACGATTCGCACGTGAGAAGCTCAACCGGTGCACCTGCAATTCGGATGTTGACTGGAATGCAGTGGCGCGTTTTGCGCGAGCGCCGGGAGGAAACGCTTACACACGACACGCGCATTCGATCCAGGATGTAAATCCTTCGTACCTATCAAACAAGATCAGGATTCTCAACGTTCCTCGGCGCTAACAATGAAGAAAAAGTCGCTCATTATCGTCCTGGTAGCCGTGTTAGTTCTCGCGGGTGTTTTTGCTATCTCGATTGTCTTTTATTACCAGTCGGGAGGGCATTAGCGTTTGCTTTTGTTATTGAAGCACAGATCAAACGAGTGCGTACGAACAAGACAGATACACAACGTTAACACTTATCCGATGCGCCAGCCTGAGAGTTTGTGTTGCTTCCTGATCGGTTCGACTTGATCAACAAACGAACGGGTTCATTGCCAGGTGATATGGTTCTGTTGTTTCGTGTGTCTTCGTGGATCGGCTTATTTCGTCGACAGACAAAAAATGATCCAAGAAATCACGCGAATCTACACGAATCGCACGTTTAGGCATGTGTGTGCTCTTTGTTCATTTTGCCAGCGGGAAGATCGGCTCAATATCCACCGGAACACCACCAAGCTTCGCTAGCGCACGCTCCATCGGCGGACGCATCACTCCATAGGTGTCGAGCATTGCCTTGGCCCTCTCGTATGACCCTTCTGCCTGAATTGTCAGAATGTCAGTCGCCAGCTTTCGAACACCTTCTTTGACCTTTGCGGGATCGATCGTGAAAGTCCCGTCACGCTCGTTCCACACAATCGCCCCCTCATCCATCAGGTAGTTAAACTGAACCGCCATTCCCCTCCCATGTGCGCCGTCAATCCCAAAGCGAACCGAACGAAACATGCTGGCGAGAAACGTAGTGTAGAGCGACCTCTCGAGACGCTTCTCTACTACGCCCTTGTCAATCAAATACTGCAGCGCCCAAAGACCAGTGACGTCTGCCTTCGCCTCTTCGATTGGAGAATAAAGCTCCTTTAACTGTTGTCGCACCGTGGTCTGTTCTGTCCCCACTGTGATGTTATGCGGTCCCAGCCCGTGCATCAGTTCGTGCGCCAGAATGTGAGTGAAAAATGCTTCGAACGATAGGTTGCTACGTGCCGAAGCGGGTAGGACCACTCGTGAAATCGGGACCAGTGTCCTATTGAACTTGGCTTCCTGGACGTTCTTTAGCATCACGCGCTTGGAGCCCTTCTCCTTAACGACTCGTTCGTCGTTTGGGAGATTAAACGCGGCCGTCTGGACTCCGCTATTACCTTCACCCGAACTGAACACATTATTCACAACGCGAATCGGAGACGCGGCACCCAACTTGGGATTCCGGTAGCGCGCATCCATCGGCAGATTGTTCTCCAGTTCCTGCAAGTACTGTCCAAAGCGCGCCAGCTTTGCCGATTCAACTTCATCACGAAGAGTCACATACGCCTCGAATGCCGCCTTGTAACTAAATAGCTCGTCTTCATAGGTCTCGTATGGGCCAATCGTTAAATCGATTGGAGAATCCAGGTCCATCCAGGCTACATCACTCTGGTAATAATCATCCGAGGCAAACGCTGCCGCACGCGTGGTGAGATAGCGCTTCAACGTCTCATTTGTCGTGAGCTTGGCCGCCTCCTCAAGCAACCGCGCGGCCGGTTGCAAAAACTCTGCGTAGGCCTGGCTGTACGGTACCGTCATCAATTTTCCATCAGTCCCGCGTCTAATCAACCAAAAGAACCCGGTCGCCTTCTGCTTGTCAGCTTCGGGAAGAGTCGAGACCCAGGAGTTAAACTCCTCTTTCGTCATGTCCTCCGGATAATAGTTCACAAACGCTGGCTTCTCCCGAGGCACACCTTCGATAAAGGCTTCATTTTGATCCAGGCGCGACCATGGCCCATCATTGATCAAGAAATAGTGCAGTCGTTGCCGGCCGGCAGCGCTCTTGTCTGCCTCCAACTTCTGTTTCAAGGTTTCGTTGCCGCTCCACACTTGTCTGAGGAAGAGCGGATCGAGCAGCTTGGCGGCCTGAATGATCTTCTGAAGCGCCTGTCGATCACCTGCCGAAAGGTGCGACGTATCGGCCGTGAGCACGATTGGCGAAAAACGAGCAATCTTCTTGCTCAACTCCGGTTCACCCGACGGCTCTGGCTTCTTCTTCGTCTGACCGAATCCTGCTAATGCACCGGCGATTACTAAGACTAGTGTGACTTTGATCCTCAACATCAGAAATATTTGACTCCTACGTGTTCATCATTAAAGGGTCTGACGATTCCTGAGAATCTTCAGGAACGAGCCGGATCGCAATTCAGCGAGAGTAAGTCCGGAAAACTCTACGGCCTCTTCCTCGGACAGTGCGCCACAATTGAGCGCTCGCAGAAAGTAGTTGAGCAGGCCCTGTCCAGTAGCGGCATCGTCAAAGACGTCACCAACCAGTGTTGCCTTCGCTGCCTTCTCCACAAAATTCCGTAGACGTTCCGAAGCAGCGTCTAGACTTTCCAGAAAGAACGAATATACAGCTGCGTACCTGGTCGGAAGTTGAGCCGGGTGGAGATCCCAACCCTGATAGAAGGCATTTATCAATGAGTGCTGTATGTGGTCGTAGTGTAACTTCCAGGCTCGATGCACTGTGCTGCGGTTCTCATCGATCTGTTTCGCTGACAGAGGCTGGCCACCCTCGACGAAACGATGTGGCGCCACCGGCATAATGTTCGTCGCTCCATCGGATAACCAGATTCCAGTACCTGCAAACGAAACCTGCATCATGTGTTTTGCAAAGTCGCACGCGGGATGCTTCATCTGCTGGTGGGCAGCGGTGATGTTGCAGCTGGCCGTGTAGTCATAAGTGCCAAAGTGGGCCGCTACCGAACGCCCGCGCGCCGCGCGCAGCAGTAATGGCAGGTTGATAGAGCCTGCAGAGTTAATGATCGATTGAGGCGTTTCAATCATCAGCTCGAGCTTTAACGTGTCATTCGCTAGCCCAGTCTTCTTCTCCAATAACTCAAACAGTTCGGCTAGCGCAGTCACTTGCTCAGGCACGGTAATCTTTGGCAGCGTAACCACGAAATTGTCCGGCAGCTTGCCGCCCGAATGCTCCAGAAGCGTTGTGATGAAGATATCCAGGGTGCGGATGCTGCGTTGGCGCAACTCTTCCGAGAAAGGCTTGATTCGTATGCCGAGGAAGGGGGGCAGCGTGCCGTCATTCAGACCAGTGACGACTTCCATTGCAGCAGATTCTGCATGGCCATCCTCCTCCTCGTCTGAACGATTCCCGTAGCCGTCTTCAAAGTCGATCCGAAAGTCCTCAACGGGCTCGCGTTTTAGCTTCTCTACAACTCGCTGGTAGATTGTGTGCGCCAACCAGGCCGGCTTACTTTCAACCCGCAAGGTCGATGGATCGGTCTCTAATAACGCCATCAGATCCCCTGCATCTTCGATGGTTCCGGGTAGCTCTGGGGAGCGCGGGAGACCGAGGGCTTTTGCGAAAGAGAGGAAGTCCGGCGCAAACTGGTCCAGTGACCTCATCGCCAAAGATCCCAAGCGCGCAGACGTGTCAGATTTGAATAAATGCGCCCCGCCATAAACCGTATGCACAGGCTGCCGCCTTCCGCTTTCACCCGAGTACTGGTCTGCAAAAGCACTGTTCGCCTGCTTCAATGGCAAATTGAGATCATCGATGGCAGATTGCGACAGAGAAGTTTTCATAGGTTCTGAACAGATCGGCTTTAAACTTTGGAAATGACTTTAGTACAGGTAAGGCCAAAGTCAAAAGAAAGCTGAGCGCACTGGAGTGCATCCCAACACGCATGAAATCCAAACACAACTGCACGACACTGTAGCGTGGTCGTGACACCTCAACTCCTCGCTCCTGTGAAATCCGAACTGGCACCACTCTTGCCGCTTTCGAATTCAAGAGGTGAAGAAACATCACAAAAAAAGAAGCACAACAACTGAGTGATGGCAGTGGCAGCGGTGCGGGGGCGCGACCGAAATGAAGGCGGCGGACGCGGGCAGCAGGGTGGCGGGGAAAAGGCGAGTAGTGGCGGCACGAGTAAGGGTGGTGGCCAGCCCGGTGGAGGTCAGACAGGAGGTCAAGGAGTTTAGCTCTCAGACAGGAATCATGAACAAGGATCAGAAAGCAGGCAGGCGGACGAAGGGAGGGCAGGAGAAAAAATGAGTGAGCAACAATCCAAAAAGCGTGGTAAGCGTTCTGATGCGCAAAAACAGGCTCGAGCACGAGAAGGGTATGAACCCCCTCCCGCAAAGCCAACCTGTAGCTGGCACTTTTGGCGAACAACAAGGCGCGCATCAGACTGACCAGGATTTGGCTCTCCACGTTGATGAGAAGACTCGCGGGCGAGAACAAGCTGCAGAACCCGACGGAGCAGTTCGCGGTTAACTGGTTTCTGTGCGGAGGGGGTTTCAACGCTGACGAGTGGCATCCATCCGAATGCGCGTCCGTTACTATTACAAGCCGCGCGGTTCGTTGGTGGAGTAAATCCCTCTCGAACTGCTCACGCCGATCCGGACCTTAGCAGAGACGACGTTATCATGGCCTGGCTCGATTTCGTCTCAAGCGCAGTTTTGATAAGAACGCAAATCTGTTCGAGACGCGCTTGCCAATCGCTCAAGGCAGCAACCTCTCGGCGGCGCGCAATCGCAGTTTCATCGGTGGGCAAGGCGAGCGCGGGCTCGATGGCTGCGATAAACGAGTCAGGCTGAGGTGTGACCGTGATCACTACTCCGTGCCACCGATGCGACCTATTGAACCTACGTTAAAGGATATTTACCGCGAGGTGGACACCCAGATCGGAGTGTTAATAGAGACTGCTGGACCGGAAGCCACGGTGCTCGTGTTTTCGCTACATGGGATGAGACCGACGCATGGCGTTCCGTCGTTCGTCCAGCCGTTGCTGTGCGAACTCGGGTATTCGCGACTTGCTGATTGGTCCTCACAAACTTGGGCCGAGCGTGCAATTGCTACGATGGGCGCCGTCAAACGCCAAAAACAGCGGTTTCGTTTCGGAGCCGGTGGGCAAAAAGTTCACCGGCCGTCACGCTCGCGACGGGTTTTGTATTTTGAGAGAGCAATCAGGTCTGTGCGGTGGAGACACTCTGCAGGCGAGTGAAATGCATCGCCTGATTAAGAGTAGTCTTCGAAACGGCGCGCAACCGTTGTAATAGAGCAATTCTTTCCTTTCGAGCTGCATTCCTCCTCACAATCAACGCTTCTTTCGAAGACAGTTCATTCTCGCTCATAGTTCCTCCGACGCGGTTGAAATCAGTTTCTTCATTTGGTGCCAAACGTCTTCGGCTTCTCTACATAGCGGACAAAAATCGACTTGGGCCACGTCAACATCGCTGCTAATGCACCCTCCGACAACCCAGCTATTGGCGTTTGGGAACAGCTCCTTCTTGTCAGCCCAGTACCTCTCATCGAAATAAAAAAGTCCATATGCAATCTCGGCCAAACCTACTTGAAGCGGCAAACCATGAGCCTCGCAGCTCTTTGGCTCGTTTGACCTCAAGTCCCAAGTGAGTAGTTCACTCGTGCTCGGCTCGGATGGTTGCTGCTGTTGCGATGCTTGGGCTGAACTGTCTTCGGGCTTCACGCTCGGCTTGGCCCAGTCAGCGCTTGACCGTCGCAATTTCTCTTTCACTTCATTTGGTTCCGCCAAGTATTCTTAGCTGCCCTTCTTCCTGAGAGTTGCATCGGGAGGTTAGCAGAAACGAGAAAGCCGCCAAGTCTCATCAGGCCGGCGGCTTCAGAATTACTCGGAGACCACTTTTCGGAAGCTACTGCTCCTGCACATCGAAGGTTTTCACCTTCAAGGCACCGTTGGCGTCTCCTGCCCGGTTGCCGGACCCGTTTGGGTCACTCCTGATGCTAGTTTCAATATAGACCAGATAGACCAGAAATTCCAAAACCGCAATCGACGCAAGCGGTTGCAACTTCAACTCCGCGCAACAACCACTGGAGGTGCCTGTATTCAGGATTTTGGCTCTTCATCCAGCCCTCGGCTTCGTTCGAACTTCGGGGCATGGGTAAACGCCCAACGACGAGATGCCCGTTCGCTAGAGCTCCTTCGTGATGCGCAGCGGCCACAGAAAGGAGATAGGATCGGCAGAGTGGTCGTCGTGTGACCGAGATGTATGGAATCACGCTTCATAGTTCTTGAACAGAGAAGCGATTCTTAGCGGAAATCATCGGCGCTCAATTTGCTGCCTTCGATGATGCTCTTCAGCGTGCCAATGGGGACGGGTTTGCTGCCGTGGACAGCCACAATCACCTGTCGGCCATCGGAGTGCCGCCATTTCTGATGGCTACCCTTTTGTCCCACTTTCAGAAAGCCGTGGTGCCGCAATACGCGAATCACATCCTTGGCGCTGCAAATGGGAAAGCCCTGGCCCATCAGACGGTGACTTCGACGAGCCGGGCGGCTTTGGGTACCGGCATCTCGCTTGGCTCGAACCACAGTTCCAGCGCTTCCTTGGCGTTGGCGATGGCTTCGTCCTCAGTATCACCAGCCGAGGCGCAGCCCGGCAGCTCGGGAAAAACGGACGAATACCGGCCAGTCTCAGGATCTTTCTCGACTAACAGACGAAGTTTCATTTCAAGAGTAATATTAGCTGCGTCCCGACTTGGCGTCTAGCTTAGCTAACTTTTGAGAAGAGGTTATCAAGCTTCGCGCAATAGAAAGATCGATTCGTCGGCTTAAGTTTAGCCGAAAACAGATCGTTGCACTACCACGATTTATTAGGCCCACAAACCCTACCACATTCGTCGCAATGGTCGGCAAGCCACTCCTGGCACGCTTCGGAATCAAGATCGACGATACCGGGATGGTGGGTGCGCCATTCATCGCAAGCCACCTGCAGTAGATAACCTCTACTTGTTCTCAGGGAACCGTCATCGCAGCTCGGCTCGTTAGCAGCGGCAAATAGGAGAAGACTAAAAGTCACTAGCAATACTAAAGATTCTCCGGTCAGACCGATCCTGGCACGGAATAGTACTACACAACCAAAAACGACTATTGCGCCGATGAGCTTGAGCCGCTTCATTCCTTCTTACAATCCAGCTTTTCTTTCGAAAGCATTCATCCTCGCTCAGCAGCAGCTCGGCGACCGGATGCCGGCTGGCCTTATTGCAAAGTGGTCCTATTTCTCCTCGTCAGATTCCTTATCTGAATACAGACCAAAAAGCTCGTCAGCGATTTCGCTACCGATCTTCTCCATCCACAGATGGTCAGCTTCGGATGCCTTCCCTCGAATTCGGCGTGCACGGTCAAAGTACCTCTCGAGATTCGCACCTTTCAGCAGGAAATCAATCGTAGTAATGAACCGCCAAGCGAGCTTGTTGACTGCTCTTGCAAATTCTTCCGGCACTGCTTGGCGTGGCGTCACAAATTGATCGCCCTCGGTCTCGGCATAGAAGCCGGATTGCTTCCAGCGATCCAGCTTAAGTAGGTCGCACTCTTCACCAATCCATTGAGCAAGGGCCGCCCGCTCGATTTTTAAGTTATGAACTGTGAGCGCCAGCGCCTGCTTGTATCTCATCTCCCATTCGTACCGCGGGTCAGACGTACCAAGCGCGGTAACGAAGAATGGAAAGAGATCCAAGTATTGGAGTTTTGAAGGGTGCTTGCGAAATCCAGATCGGAACTTCTTATCCTTGTAATCACCGTGCTTGGCAAACAGAAGTCCGTCCAGGCGCACCATCTTTCCAACCTCCTCGATCGTCGAGCCCTTTCGCCCTCTGCAGATAGTGCAAAAATCTATTTCAGTGACATCAACTCCAGTGTCGATGGATCCCCCCAAACCCAGTTATTGAGGGGAGTGCGGGAACAATCTTCTATTATCAGCCCCTCCTTCATGGCACCGTCTGCGGAGCGGTCGCGTCCCCGCTTGCATCATTCCTGATGCACTTTAATATAGACCAATTGGATCTTAACCGGATTAGTTTATCGGTCCTTGAGTCTGGGGCAGCTTAAATGTTTGGTCCCACCGACTCATTTCAACGATACGCTTGTCGATGTTTTGATAGTTCCACGCCATTGGAGACAATATTCGAAGCAGCTCTTTGTCGAGATCGCTCAATTTTTGCTTTCCGAGGAGTAACTGTGTTCTGTTTAAACAAAAGGCCGCAAAATCTGCAAGCTGAATCGGATGTATGGAAGAGGATCGAGCAAAGCAAAGTAGACCATCGCAGAATACCGCTTGCCACGAGGGCATGCGAAGCGCATTTTCGTTTTTCTTGTAGCCTTCATCTATAAACACCCGGGCTTTTGAACTTTTGCCAGCTTTTTCTAAATACCATTTCACTCTCAGTAATAAAAGGAACAGTGCTACGTCGTTGGGTCTGCTCATTCTGAACGGACCCACTTGATCTGGAACGTTACCTCTGGCCAGAAACTCGCTCAGCGTCTCAGGATCAAGGGTCTGAACAAAAACCGGAAAACGATAACTTGTAAAGATATAGGCCATAAAGTTAAAGAGACCTAAGCGTGTTGGTAAGTCAACCTTGTGTTTGGCGAACCCCTTTTTGCCCGAATAGATATCCGTGAAGTGAAACTCAGTGGCGCCTGTGGCTTTCTCTAATTCTTCCAGAGCGCGCGGAAACTGTTGTAACACTTCTTTTATTTGGTTGGGAGGAACGATAACGCCCACCCACGTCTTACGTTCTTTATGCAAATGCTCGGGAGTTGTTGACAGACCAGGTGATCCGGTGTCGTCGACAAAAACACCATACAGATTTCCGTCCGCCAATTCATCAATGAAGTCTTGATACTTAAAGTGTTTCATCTCTCTTTCTAGCTTAGCTAGGCACACCTTCTCAGGAAGATCAAATAAGGATGGCATATGGAGTTATGTAACCCCAACATCCATGAGTTTGGGCCTTCGTGGTCCTAATGCGACCAACATAATCTGAAAAGTGCCCACACGAGAGGTCCCACGAAATACAATAAGAGCAACAATAAAGTCAGCCAGCTCGAAACCGCAACCCAAGCCTTGTCCCAAATTCGATCCTCGTCAGGGTATCTACCCGTTCGTCTGAATGTTATCTCGTTTATCATTGCGTCATATTCCGCTTGCCGCGATTGAGAAACGATTGGGCATGCGACGCGTTTTCCAAGGAGGGACCAACCAAAAAAAGCAAACGAGTCTTGATGTAAGCGGATTGCCTCGAAGTTAGCTTTCCGAGCTGCCTCCTCTTTAGCCTCGTGTTCTTGTCTTGCTCGCTCGGCTAACTGCGCCCCTTCTTGCTGCTTCTGGTAGGTGTTCGAGTCTGCCAGCATTTCATCGATAAAAGCTAATACCTCTATACTTCCGGAAAACCACTCTCCGTTAGGACTTATTCTGTGTGCGGCAAAGCGTCGGTGTAATTGTTTGTCTGGCAGTTCTTCTTTGGCTGGGGCGCTAACCGGCCAAGCGACGATTAACTCTAGCTTCTTTGGTTGTCCTGTTTGTAGCTGTTTCAGTCTCTTCGTTGGGTCCTTAGCGTAACCAAACTTAATATCGGTTTCGCCAGCAAAACGCATTGCGTAGCAGTAGCTCATGGTTCTCAATCGAAACAGATGGAACTAACTTATTTCGCTTTGACTGTGCTGTTTTGTCGTCACGGTGTAAATTCTGAAAACCGTTCAATTTTACACTTCCCGGAAAAATGCGAAGTAGCACGCCTAGAAGTGCGGGGCGTTATGATTCCCAGCTCTTCGCGATCGACCATCTATAGGCCACGTGGTCCATTTGTGAGTGGTTGTCAAAAGAAGAAGAATGCAGGCAATTGAAGCTTGCTCCTGAATTCGCGTGATGGTGTTCTGACGATGGTTAACATCTCTCACATCGGTGAGCCTATTTCTTTGCGACTGGCGTAAACAGGAATTGATAAACTGTGCCATCGATCAGTATCTGAAACGCTCCGGTCTCGACGAACTTCTTCTTCTCAAAGTAAATGAGCCCTGCGGTCTGCTCTCCAGGAAAGAGCGTGTTGATCTTGAGTGCTGTGCCCTGAACTTGATCCGCGCGACCTGCCGCCTCGGACGACCG
>DATETN010000090.1:0-52398 GCA_035283645.1 Pyrinomonadaceae bacterium | reverse complement strand
TGCCTCTCCATGAACTCTCTTGTCATGTATCTCAACCCACACACGAATGAGGCGATGCTGCAAAATGAAAAAGTTAACGAATGTCGAAGCGCTTGATCAGGTCTGACCAGCGGCCCTGAGCTTTCAGGATGATCTCTGCTACCTCGCGAATTGCGCCGTATCCGCCCTTTGCTTTTGTAACATAGTGTGCCGCGGCCTTGGTTTCATCAGCGGCATCGTTAACGGCGATAGCAAACTCCGATCGTTGCATCAGCGGTATGTCGTTTAGATCGTCTCCTACAAACGCCACTGACCCGTCGTCCACACCTGCTGCGGATAAAATCCGATAGAACACCGATACCTTCTCGACCACACCTTGCTCCAGGAAGTGAATCTTTAACTCGACTACTCGTTTTTCCACCACCTCCGAAGAACGCCCAGATATGATCCCCGTCTTTATCCCCGCCCGGTGCAGAAGCTCGATCCCGAGACCATCTCGGACGTTGAAGGCCTTTTGCTCTTCTCCGCTTCCCGTGAGCCAAACGCGGCCATCAGTCAACACGCCATCGCAGTCCATCAGAATCAATTTGATTCGTGCCGCTCTTCGGTCGATTGAGGAGAACTCTGCCATAGCGTCAGTCTCAGCGCACTTCGAATAACTCAATTCCGGCAAGCTTCCAGCCACCATTTTGTGAAAGCACCAACAGCGCAGTCCCGGCTCGATCCTGACCCAACTCTCTTGCTTCAATTTGGACATCAACAAGTATTGTGGCTGCATCCACTTGCTCACTCCGAAGGACTCTTGTTTGCCAGTTTTCAGGTTGTGTACCAACGATTCCGCTGACAAAACGCACCAACTCACCTGGAATAATCAGCGCCTCCAATCCCGCCTTTTTTCCAGCTTTGATTGCAGCATCCAACTGACTTACAAAGGCGCGTGCCGCCTCGTCAACAGGAACTGTGTTAGTTGTAGCTTCAGCTCGAATGCGCTCGGCGCGAGCCAACAGTGAAGTTGCGTAATCGGCCTCCGCTCGTGCGGCGTCTGTAAAGCGTCTTGCCGCTTCCACTGATTGTCCTCGTCGAAGAGCAATTTGGCCCAGCCCGATGTTACCCCACGCGAACGCTTGAGGCGTGGGCAGCACTTCGTCAAGCACCTGGCGAAATAGTCTCTCAGCTTCATCCGCCCTATTCTGGGCAAGTAGTGCCCGCGCCAAAAGAATCCTGGACTCCTGCAGCTGCGGGGCAGTAGCCACAAGCTCGCGGGCCACAACTTCAGCTTTCACATTCTCTTGGGTACTTAAGAGCCGAGTTGCTTCGGCTAATCCTTCAGGAAGACTGCGAACCCGCGGCACGACGTCGTTTGAGTAGTCAACCTGCGGATAGAGTTTCTCCGGATCTATCTCAGCTCGAATGATCTTTGAGCTGGTTCTGAAGACCGCTTCGCCGAAACCGCGAGCAGGAATTGTTGCTTGTGTTGGAATCTGTTCCCCGCGGTCCGTCGTCGCAACCAATTTCACCGTAACGTCAGACGAGCCAATGTTCCGCAAAGCCGAGACCCACTCACTTCCCCTCTGCTGCGGTAGTCCGATCATTAAGTCAGTGTCGGTGACAACATCAAGTTGGTGATCCAGCACTGTTTTCAGAGCGCTCCCACCCTTTTCAGCGAGTGCGCCCCGAACTGCCGCCAAGGTCACCCCGCTGGTTCTGGAGGCCTGGAATGTCTCACGGAGAATGCTAATGAACTGATCACGTCCGAGTTGTTGTTCCACGATTCGCCAAACCATGGCCCCCTTGTTTGGGGCGGAACCAAAGTAGGTCTCGTCCATTTGTGTGGAACGAGCAAGCGGGGCGTCCCTTTTCGAAACGCCGCTGTACGCCAAGCGCTGACGTAGTAATTCCGCCTGAGCCGCGTTGCGCCCATATTGCTTCTCAAGAAATGCGGTGGCCAAAAAGCGTGTAAGCCCTTCGCGCAAAACACCCCCGCCCTCACCGCGAACGGGCGTCTGGGCCCCAACCCATAACTGCGCTAATGCCTCAGCTAACAACAACGCAGTACTTGAGTCGACCTTCGCACGACGGAGAGCGCTGCTTTCAACCAGGACTGTTCCCGAGTCGTAGAAGCCGGCGCCTCGATTTACGGCCACCAAACGGATGGGCACCTCAGGTGCGGGACCAAGCAGCGTGGCATAGAACGACCGCAGGGCCCCGGCAAGCAACGCCATGTTCTCCGCTTGTTTTTTCTCGTCAGCCGTTATTCCCTTGCGAACCAGTACCGTTATTCCCTTCGCCTCCGCGGCTCCCTCGATACGATCCCATTCGCCTTGAAGAAAGAAAGGTTGTGCATTCAAAGTTTGCTCAAACGTGCTGACAGCACCTGAACTCTTGTCGAACCCCGAACTAACTATGTTGGGCGCGTTTACCGTCAGGCGAAAGGGTGACGTATCAACACCGCGAATGGAGAATGGTGTATTCGGTAATGGATACCAGAACGATAGGGGCAGAAAGTGGGAGCCTGTGGGTGATAGAGCGGCTAAACCCGTGTTGGCCTCTATCGGGAGCGTGTAGGTTGCGGTGAGCGAGACGGCCCCGTTGGAAGCGACCGCTGAAGGAAGAGTCGTCGTTACGCGTTGTGCGACACCCTGGTTCTCCGGAACCACTCGAAAATTCGCGTTTGCGCCTGCGACAGTGACACTTTTAATAACTGCCTTTGAGTTCAAGCGGAACGTGAGAGTGTTACCTGAGCCACGACCGACATTCGTGGCGTTCAAAGTCGCCGTGACATTCAAAGTGCGCTCCAACATCTGAAGCGAGGAATTGATGTCGTATTTTGTTACGTGCCAAACGACCCGCGCCTCCTCCTGGGCCACTCCATTGAACGAAATAAAAAGAATCGCAAGCAGAGCAAGGCATTTAGGTTTCATAGGCAGATGCTCGTAATGTTCGTAGTTTCGTGTGGGTGCTAACCACTGTTGGTCTCGCCTTGTAACAGCTGATGCAATTTGCCAAGCGTCATAAGGAGTGACTGCATTCGCTCCAATGGCAACGCGTTCGGCCCATCTGAAGGCGCCCGTTCAGGGCAATCATGAACCTCCATGAAAACCGCATCGACCCCACAGGCAACACCCGCTCGAGCAAGCGGTTCGATGAACTCCGGTTGACCACCAGTTGCATCACCAAGGCCACCTGGCAGTTGCAGTGAATGTGTTACATCAAACACCACCGGAATACCAAACTCACGCATGATTGGAAAGGAGCGCATATCAACGACGAGGTTGTTATAACCGAAGCTAACGCCGCGTTCCGTTAGCATCACCCGATTGCAACCCGCAGCTCGGGCCTTCTCCACAATGTTGCGCGCCTCCAAAGGCGAGAGAAACTGGCCCTTCTTGACGTTAATTGCGCGGCCCGAACGGGCTGCAGCGAGGATCAAATCTGTCTGGCGACATAGAAATGCTGGAATCTGTAGTATGTCTGCGACCTCCGCCGTGCGTTCAACCTGAGATACGTCGTGCACGTCAGTGAGTACCGGCACGCCCGCCTCGATTTTGACACGCTGCAACACTTCCAGGCCCGCATCCAAACCCAGACCGCGAAAGCTCTTGATGGACGATCGGTTTGCCTTGTCGAATGACGACTTGAAAACAAAATCGAGTCCTGCAGTGCGAGCGCGCTTCGCACATTCATGAGCCATCATTAATGCATGTTCAGCAGACTCAATTACGCACGGACCAGCAATGATGGTTAGTCGTCCATCACCAAAAATTACGTTGCCTACCTGAAAACTTCTCGACTGCGCTTCTCGTTCCATGATCGGGATGTTTGAGTCGTGTACTTTAGAATGGCTTCTTCAATATACGCCCAGCCTTCTTCAAAATCGAACCGACCTTGGAATCCTTCTTGTTGTTTGCGTTGCTATCCTTAGATTTCTCTTGAGCCTTTCTTGCAACGGGGCTAGGTGATGGTGAGGGCTCTACTGTTGGAACCGGGCTGGGAATTGCGACGGCTTGCGGCACATCATTGCTCGATCGCACAGCAAACAGGGTCACACTGGCAATCAATAGCAGCACAGCAAAAGATGCAATGAGAGCAATTCGTGTCGATCTTCGTGCCTTTGAAAGAGGAACGGCCAAACGCGAAAAGCTGTGCCTGTACCTGGATTTATCGGCAAATGAGGGCGTTTCATTCCCCTGGGCGGAGCTGCTGAGCACTGTCATCTCACTGGCAGCAGAGGTTGCTGCGACAGACTCCCGCATACGTGTAATGTCGATAATTAGCCTTCCGGAAGGAGATTCAGTGCCTATCTCCCTGAGGGTGGCTAGATCCGTAGGCGAGCTGTTAGCGGCATTCTCGAGACCCAGGCGTTCAGCAGTGGACCACAATTCACGGCGGAATGCTGCCGCGTCTGCCGGCCGGTCTTCGGGCCGCTTCTCTAAGGCATGCAATACGACTCTCTCAAGCTCTTCGGGAATGCCAGGGACAAGCTCCCGAGGACTGCGCGGGATTTCCGATGTGTGCTTCATCGCAACCGCAATCGGGCTGGAGCCGCTGAATGGCACGGTTCCGGTAAGCATCTCGTAGAGAATCACACCCAGACTGTAGACATCTGCCGCCGGGCTTAAATCAGACCCTTCGCACTGTTCTGGTGACATGTAACGTGGTGTCCCGATCATTGCGCCGAGCACCGTCAAAGTAGGGTCATCTTCGTCAACCCACTCAGTTGCTAGTTTCGCAATCCCAAAATCAAGTACCTTAACGACCGAGAGCGAGTCAGATTTCTGAACGATGAATATGTTTGCCGGCTTCAGATCTCTGTGGATTATGCCCGCATCGTGCGCTGCTGCCACGGCATCGGTGATCTGCAACATCAACGCAACGGCGCGCGCAGCGTCGAATGGCCCCTGCTTGACCAATACCTCTCTCAGAGTTTGGCCAACCAGCAACTCCATGACGATATACACGTATCCATCGACCGTCTGGCCAAAATCAGTGACTGATACTGCATTCGGATGCTGTAAGCGACCAGCCGCTTTTGCTTCGCGCTGAAAACGTATTCGCGCCGCTTCGTCCTCCACAAATCGCTGGTTGAGAACCTTCACTGCGACAGGACGATCAATCAGCAGATGGCGAGCACGGTAGACGGTTCCCATACCCCCGAAGCCGAGTCGTTCTTCCAGTAGGTACTTCTCATCGAGCGTATGACCAATTAGTGGATCGATCGGCGTGGCCGCACCTACGGTGGAATCCGCTTGTAAATTTGTTTTGTCTTCGGGGCAGACCAGAACGCCAGGCGCATAGTGTCTCCTACATGTAGGGCAATGAAGCATTAGTTTGTATTGGGAGAACTTGTGAACAGATTATGACGCAAAAACTGGTTAGATGCACTGAGCCAGTTTCAGGTGGGGTTCGAGTGGAGGGTCGGGAAGAATTAATTACGGAGGTTGCATCTAGAAGGAACTATAAATAATTGCAAAACGGTTGCAACCCCTGCTCGGAAAGATTAATCACCAGTGGTAGCGCTAACGCGTTCCGCATGACTAATCGATTCAAGGTCATTATCCTTCTCCATCGAAGTTTCATTCTGTAGCCGATTCGCAAAGGCTGCCTGAACAAAAGATGTAAACAAAGGGTGTGCCGTTAACGGTTTTGACTTGTATTCGGGATGAAATTGACACGCTAGAAACCATGGGTGAACTTCCCGCGGGAGCTCGATGATCTCAATAAACTTCTGGTCTGGTGATACGCCACTAAACACCAATCCGCAACGCTCAAGCGGTTCCCTAAACTCCGGATTGAATTCGTACCGATGCCGATGTCGTTCGCTTATCTGGTCAACGTCGCCATAAATTTGTCGAGCCAAAGAGCCAGGAGCGAGATCGCAGGGCCAGGCACCTAATCTCATGGTGCCTCCAAGTTCTTCCACGTTAACCAGGTCTCTTAGCTTGAAGATCACTGGCGACGTGGTTTCAGCGACGAACTCGGTAGAATCAGCATCCTTTAGCCCACAAACATTTCGGGCATATTCAATACAGGCCGTTTGCATTCCAAGGCAGATGCCGAAGTAAGGTGTTCGACTCTTGCGGGCATAGGAGATCGCTCTGATCATGCCGGCAACCCCCCGCTTGCCGAAGCCGCCCGGTACTAAAATCGCGTCGAAATCCCGCAACCGAGCCTCAAACTCATCGTCCTCCATCAAATCTTCAGATTCGATCCACCTAACTTCCACTCGTAGATTATTTGCTACGCCCCCGTGCGTCAGAGCCTCACGGAGTGATTTGTATGAATCCTCGAGCTCGACGTATTTCCCCACTATAGCGATTGACGTTTCACCAGCAGCAGGTTCTCGAATCGTACTTACCAAGTCGCGCCATTCTGAGAGGTCTGCAGATGAAGCCAGACTGCCGAAGCCAAGCTGGGTAACGATTAGTTCGTCAAGGCCTTGTTCGTGAAGAGCCAACGGAACCTCATAAATGGTACCGACATCCTGTGCGCTGATCACAGCCGACTCCTTAACGTTACAGAACAATGCGATCTTTGAACGGAGGTCGTGAGACAGCGGCCGTTCGGAACGGCAGAGGAGAATGTCTGGAGCGATACCGATTTCGCGCAAGTCCCGAACAGAGTGTTGGGTAGGTTTGGTCTTTAACTCCCCGGCCGCTGCTATATACGGGACCAATGTGACGTGAATGAAGAGGGCGTTGCCTGCCCCTTCTTCATTGCCCATCTGCCGGATCGCCTCGAGAAAAGGCAACGACTCAATGTCGCCTACGGTGCCGCCGATCTCAACAATTACAACATCTGGTTTATCTTTGTCGGCCACAGCCCGAACGGCATCTTTGATTTCATTTGTGATGTGAGGAATCACCTGAATGGTCTTGCCCAGGTAATCACCGCGCCGTTCTTTTTCAATAACCGAAAGATAGATTCTCCCGGTGGTCCAATTATTCGCTTGCGACAGATGCGCATGTGTAAATCGCTCGTAGTGCCCAAGATCCAGATCAGTCTCTGCCCCATCGTCCGTTACAAAAACCTCCCCATGCTGAAACGGTGACATTGTTCCCGGATCGACGTTGATATAGGGATCCAACTTAATTAGTGCAACCTGAAGTCCCCTCGCCTCCAGCAGACATCCAATTGAAGAGGCCGCCAGACCCTTTCCCAGACTCGATACAACGCCCCCGGTGACAAAGATGTATTTTGGCATCACTAGCTCTCCAAGCCGTTATTCATTCGTCGCGCTCTGTGCTCTAAATGTCTTTGGCCTCGGGGGAAACTGAGCCAGCTTCTGGCTTGTCCCCAGATTCTTCTTCCCCATCATAATAGCCCTGCTTGAAGTCCTCCTGAACCTCCATTGCTTTACCAGCCGCAGGATCTAGAATTTTCTGCAGACCGGTCATCCCTGAGCTCAAAAGCCCTGGCGCTTCATGCGCACGACGGTCGAACTCTTCCGGAGTAACAGAGTACGGGCGGCTGATTCTCAGTAATCCGGCCACACCGCAAAGGATAAGAAAGGCAATAAAAGCTAATCCCAACCAATCACTCATAGTGTCCCCGGCTGAAGTGATTCAAGGTGCTTCGCCAGTGCTTCAACACGTCGCAAATCTGCCACTGTATCCACACCAATTGACGTCGTTGCCGCCTGGGTCGCCACAATCGTGACGTCGTTCTCCAGCGCTCGCAACTGTTCGAGTCGCTCCAATTCCTCGAGTTTGCTTTGGCGCCAGGTGGTGAAACTCAACAATACCTCTCGTCGATAGACATACAAACCCGTGTGCTTTTTAAATTGTCCTATCAGATCTTTCTGTTCATTCAAAGCAGCCTCAAGTGAGCCATACCTAATAACAGCGTCCCTCGGGAACGGGATCGGAGACCGAGAGAAGTAGATCGCGTGTCCATCGTCGCTGACGACGATTTTGACTACATCCGGGCTAAGCACTTCACTCACATCAGCGATAGGTTCCCAAGTCGTCGCAATCCCGGCCTCCTGGTTCAACTTAAGGGCTGTAACGGCGGTGTCGATGGTATCGGGTGAGATGAGCGGCTCATCACCTTGAACGTTCACCACAATGTCAACGTTCGCCAACTCACGCGCCACCTCGGATATGCGGTCGGTTCCAGTTCGGTGTTCCGCTCGAGTGACCCTGGCTTCGTACCCATTTGCGACCACCAAATCAGCCACTCGCTCGTCGTCGGTTGCGATGATGACGCGTTCAACGGTCTTTGCTGCGACGGCGCGTTCGGCAACCCACAGAACCATAGGCTTTCCCGCGATCTCTGATAAGACTTTTCCGGGGAAGCGGCTCGAGCCATATCTGGCCGGGATGATAGCAACTGTTCGGGAGAAGGCTGGTTGGCGAGGATTTTTACCCGTTTGATTCACGGGAGGACAGGTTACCTCGACGAGCAAAAACGTGTCAACACTTCCAAGGTAGTGTTCGATCGAGGAGTGTCTGAGGAATCGCTCAGGTATGAAGGGATAGCTCCAGTTCTCCTCGTCTTGGCCAGCGCTAGAGATGAGACCACCCAGTCCGCAATCAGCAACGAAGACGCGCCGAGATTCTCTTCCTTACCTTTTTAGGTTCGAGACACTCGGATATCATCTGCGTACGGATGCGCGTCTATTACTCACCTTGCTACTACGCTGATATCGGTCCAGGGCACATTTTCCCAATCCGAAAATTCGAGTTGGTTCGCGATAGACTACTGGGCTATCGCTATCAGAGTACTCCAACAGGATTCATTGATTACCTCTGCGGCCGTTGTGGACTGTGATGTACACCAAGGTAACGGCACGGCGTCAATATTCACGGCTGATCCTGATGTTCTTACTTTCTCCATGCACGGCGCCAACAACTACCCACTCTTCAAACCGACTTCAACAATCGATATTGAACTACCAGACGCGACAGAAGATGATGACTATCTTCACGCATTGGAGACAAATCTCCATAATGTGTTTGAACATAAGCCCGACATTGTCTTCTATCTTGCGGGTGCTGATCCTTTTATCGGCGATAGATTGGGCAGACTCTCAGTTTCCATTAAAGGATTGAGGGCGAGGGACCATATCGTACTTGCGGCATGTAAGGAAAACCAAACTCCCGTGGTAACAGTAATGTCAGGAGGGTACGGCGAGGAGGTGGATCAGACGATAGAAATTCACTGCAACACAATACGTTCCGCTTGTTCGTTGTTCCCCGGCACAGCAAACACGGCCAGCACACACACGACCTGATGCGCAGAATCCTGAAGTTTGTTTGCCTATTGCTCCTCGGGATACTTATAGGCGGTGTCGCGTATGAGTTATTAATGCTCGTCAGAGTCTCGTGGCTTCGATCACACGATCCAGTGAGCAGCTCCTTGATTGAAACCAGAGTCGCGGAGACGAGAGCACGCGGAGAACAACCTCGTCGCGTGCAAGTGTGGGTCACAATCGATCGAATCTCGCCGAATCTGCAGCGCGCTGTACTCGCTGGCGAAGATGCGAATTTCGTCCTGCACAGCGGCTTTGACTATTCGGCAATTCAGAAAGCCTGGGAACAAGCGCAGCGCGAAGCCGCACGAGAGGCCAAACGTGAGGGAGAGGACGACGACTGGATTCCAAACATGCCGGACTTTCGGCGGGGTGCCTCCACAATCACCCAACAACTCGCAAAGAATCTCTACCTTTCATCAGAGCGGTCATTCGCCCGTAAGGGTCAGGAGGCGGTGCTTACGATATTTCTCGAACGATTGTTAACCAAGCGAAGGATACTTGAAATCTATTTAAACGTGATTGAGTGGGGTGAAGGTGTGTACGGCGCGGAGGCGGCTTCAAGAGTTTACTTCAACAAACCTGCTGTTTCGTTGACTCCGAACGAGGCGGCCTTTCTGGCGGCCATGATTCCGAACCCACGCACGGTCTTTAATCCGAAACTTAACCCCAAGAGAGTTGCGAGACGTCAGCGAATCATCTTGCGAGGAATGCCTTATGTAAAACTGCCTGTAAGTTAGTTTGTTACCACAAGTGAATCGAAGAATTCTTTAACCGATTTTTCCTCTGCCCTGGCGTTCATTACACAAAGTACATAAAGTTGCCGCTCATTCCTTTTGTGGGTTGAAAATACCTGCATCACACCACTCAAACCTGTTATCGAGATTTGGTATTGCCTGCCTCTTAAAGAGCCGACTTTAACCTCCCCCTGGTAAGTAACGTCAAACGATTCATCATTTCCCATTCGCTTCAATCTCAAATCAAGAAGCCGGCCAATGTCTTTAGCGGTTTTTTCAATCACACTGGTGTTTGACTCGGAACCCTTAGGGCCCTTGGCCCAAACTACCATGTAAGCTGCATTTCCCGAACTGCCCTCAGAAACGTTGAAATCCAAATCGCCCCCACCTCGGTCGGTAGTGACTGGAATGACTACCCCCTGCTCGACTGCGTTTCCCGGAACAAGAATGGAAAAGCCAAAGTCAGAAGGAGTCAGCATTTTCCAGCCTGAGTCGTCCTTCGGGCCTCTTGTCGAGAAGTTGTCCAGGCTTGCACGGTGATTAGGCCGATGTTGCGCACGACCTGATGATGTGTTTGTGAGCTTGTCACCTTCGACAGGCTTTGGACTCCGGTTTTCTGCCAGGGCCCGTCTGAAATCCCACGGAGCCACGGGCGTTGGGTTATTCCAGATACCCCTTAGTTCAGTGCGAGCGGCTTGCGCGCTAGCGGCATACAGGGTTTGTTCCTGTGGACTTAAGCGGGCTGCATTGTTAGCGTCATACCAGGCGACCCCGTCGCGCAACATCTGCGCACAAACATCCATTTCATCAAGAACAACTCTGCCGAGAATGAACCCATTCTGTCCGAGTCCTGTGTAATGGACCACTATGAATTTGTTGAGCACAAGGGTAGCGAGGTGCAGTCTGGATTCTTCTGCGAGGGGCTGGTCCTTTTCGGGAGCGTCTATTCCGAGCAGTCTGATTTTGATGGACCTGTTCAGATTAGAGACCGTCAAGACATCGCCTTCATCGACGGATTCGACCTTTCCGTAAAGCGTTGCCGCATTTGCGGCAGTGGTTACCAACAGAAAAGCACTAATCAGAAGCACGGTTCTGGTTAGTGCAATGAGTTTGTGCATTGCTTTCCCCTTGACTGTCTTAAGATCCTAGACAGTAAATTCTCCCGCCAGAGTCAATTCAGCCTTCCTCAATTCGTAGCGGCCGCGTCCGAGATTACCTTCGGGAGTCAATGCAAGAATTAGGAAGTAGTCGCGGCTAAGGACTCGGATCGCGAGCACACAGTTCTCGAGTGAGATCACCAACTCGCGAAGGTTCCCGAACCCTATATCGCTTCCTGATCGGTGGCCGCTGCGAACAAGAGACGTAAATTCAGCTGCTGCGACGTCGAGGTTCGCTTCCTTGCCGGCCTCACCCAGAACTTTTTCAACGGCGATACCGTCTGTTCCCATTATGAGCGCACCGAGGCTGCCCTCGGTGCGCTCAAGGATCGATTCGAGCATTTGTTTAAACATAAAAACACCTCCAACTACGGCCGCTGACCGCCAAGTGTTCCGGGCCGAGCAGTCGGGTTTGACGTACTGGGCGGAAGGTTTGGAGCAGGCGCGCTTAGCAGTTGAGGAGTGTTTGGTGTCGCTTGCGGCGCTGGCTGCTGCTGTAGTTGAGTCGGGGTCGGCGTGTTGCTGGGCGGGTTGCCCAACGGTACCGGCTGAGGGATCGTAATCGACCGAGGACCAGTGCTTGCCGCCCCTGGAAGTGGCCGGCCTTGGTAGTCGGGCCGATAGATATGTGGAGTAATGAAGAAAAGGATCTCACTGTTGGACCGCGTCGTCAGCTTTCGCTTGAACAGATTGCCGAGCACGGGTATAGAAGCGAGTCCTGGAGTACGAACGCGTGTTTCACCTTCCTGATCAGCAAGCACACCACCCATTACTGTGGTCCCACCATCTGGAACCAAGACTTCAGATTGCATGCGCTGCGTATCTATTCCAGGAACGCCACCGACGGCGATGCCGGTATTGATAGTGTTGTTCTCGATCGTCACCCGCAACACTACTGTACCGACGTCTGTGATCTGCGGTGTGATTGAGAGTCGCAACGGAACAGATACGAACGTAGTTGTTACGACTGCTGTACCACTCGCCGCCTGTGTCGTCTGAACTGGAATCTGCGAGCCGCTTTCAATTTGCGCTGGACGATTGTTCAACGCAGTAACTCGAGGCGTGGCAACAGTCTTAGCCTGACCGCGTGTCTCGGCCATAGATAAGAGTGCGCTGATTTGAGCTGTGCCAAAGAGTCCGGTAGTCAAGCCAATAACTGTGCTTGCAGCTGCCGCGCCCAGGGAGCCAAGTGGTTGGTTCGTACCAGCCAGCCCGCCAAACACTCCAAAAGGATTGAAACCACTCTGCACTCCTTGGTTGCCTGAGCCACCGCCGCTGCCAGAACCTGATCCACTACCACTTCCGGAACCACTGCCTGAATCACTGGTGCTGGTTGCTGGAAGCGTTGTGAGACTTCCTAAACCCCCGCGCCCCAGGTTCATCGCACCGGCGGAAAGTTGCGCACCTAAATCGCGACTGAAGTTCCTTTGCGCAATGACGATTCTGGTTTCGATTTCAACCTGCGGCTCAGGCTGGTCGAGAATTGCAACCAACTGCCTAATAGCTTCGATGTTGTCCTTCACGTCTGTGATGATCAACGTATTGCTGCGGCCGTCGACCTCAATCGAACCTCTTCGGGAAAGCCTACGAGAGATGATTGGTAATAATCCCTGATCTCCGCTGCCTCCGGTGGCATCGCCACCAGCTCCACCACTGAAGCTTAAATTTGTGGCGCCACCAGAGAACGCACCAGTGGATCCCGCGGCTTGGGCCAGCGTTCCCGATGCTCGCGCGTAGTTCAGCCGAATGAATTCGGTAACTAACGGAGAGGCATCCAGACGAGAGTCGTTGAGCACCTTTTGAGTTTCAGCCTCTTTCGCGAGGACCTCGGTTGTCGCCACGCGCAGAATGTTGCCATTGGACTCGACGCCCAGCCGGTTGGCCTTTAAGACGGCGTCTAACGCGAGGTTCCAGGGAACATCTTGAACGTTGACTGTCACAGGCACAGCGGCGACTGAAGAGTCGATAACGAAGTTCACGCCATACTGCTCCGTGATGTAGTTCAAGATATCTCGAATGTCTGCGTTCACGACGTTTAGATTGATTGGCTCACCCACAAATCCAGGCTCGCCGTAGCGTTTTCCCTGCTCTGATTGACTGGGGTTGTCACTTTCAGGCGGGAGTGAAGGCTTCTGTTGCGGCGCGGCGGCCGGATCTTGTTGCAAGCCACTATGAGTAGCTGCAACCGAGCCGATTACTGCGAAACAGATAAGCACTAGGACGAGCGCAGTCCTTCTT
Source organism: Pyrinomonadaceae bacterium (assembly GCA_035283645.1). Taxonomy (GTDB): domain Bacteria; phylum Acidobacteriota; class Blastocatellia; order Pyrinomonadales; family Pyrinomonadaceae; genus PSRF01. The sequence continues at coordinate 39,037 of DATETN010000090.1, read as the reverse complement.
AATGCTCTGGCGATTTGAGGCTGATAAGACATCGTTCCCTCCTTAGGGAAATCTGTTGGACGTTCAACCGCCACGCACTACGCTCGTCTGCCTCTCGGCTTTAAAGCGCGCGCCGCACAGTGCGGTTTATCGTCGGGTTAGTTGTCAAACTTGATCAGTCGTAGGGTCAAGTAGGTGGAAATACTCTGGATGGAAGAAAGTCAAAGTTACTCTTAACGATTTATCTCAGGGCTTTTCAGCCGAGGATAGCTTGTCTGAAGATTTCTCAACGCTCGGCGACACCGGACCTCTTGCGAGCGAGAAGGAATCTACCGTGGCGGGTTGTCTTAAAGGTTTCGTTTCAGCGGTTCGCTCTCGGCGGCCATCTGTAAATACAATTTCTCGCCGGAACACCAGGCGCTCATCCTCAATTGCCACCAACTGCCCATCGTAAAACCGCTCGCCTGGGTAAATTACGAATGACATCTTGATCGGCATAGCCTCGACGATCGCTGCATACCCGCGCGGGGTTCGGGAGATACCAACCACCTGAACTTCTCCTAACAATAGGGCCGTAGTGGGCTTCGGCGCCGGAATTCGTGCAACCATAGCTGCATGCTTTTGTGCCCGGTACTGGCTGATTCGTTCCTCTATTGATGGCGGCGCGACAAGATTGCTCTTCTTTAGTGCGACGCGTGGAGGCTCGTACCGCCGGAAGGGGTCTCGGCCCTGATTCGTGGCTCGACTCCTGGTTGCCTCGTTCTTCTCCTGCGCGGAGATAACGATCGCTGAGGCGGAAACGACGGCCACGAGGATCATCGCCGTGAATCCCACCTTGGAAAGTTTTCGCGAGTAAGTCATAGCAGTTAGGTTCCTGTGAATAGTTGAGGATTATTTGGCCGGTTGTGGGGCGGGAGTAGCAGCTGCTGGTCCACCAGCACCGGCAGGCTGCGCCGCTGTCTGTTGCAGCTTTTCGGCGGAGACGTAGTACGCAGTAAGGTCAAACTTGGCCTCGACGGTTTGATTAGGTGACTGCTGGTCGAGCTGCTTAAGCTCGAAGTTTGTGATTGACACTATTCGCTGGTACTGGGCCAATTGTTCAAAGAAACCTCGCAATGAGGCAAAACTGCTTGTCACACCTACCTCAATCTTCTTGCCGCTGTAGTTGTCTTGTTGAATGTCTTCCTTGGGCGAAAACCTTCTGAAGACAAGACCGTTGGTGCGGGCCCGGTCCTGCAGTCCCTGCAAGACCATCGTAAGTTCACGCTGCTCGGGCAAGAGCGCCTTTAGTTCGTCGTACTCTTCTTGTCGCGCTTTGTAGATTGCACGGAACTCGTTGAGTCGCTGAGAAGCCACTTGTGCCTGCGCGTTCCGTTTCAGGAGTTGAGCAATTTCCTCGTTCATAACCGCGGTTTCATTCCGAGTACCGCGGGTAACGAAATTCCAGAAACCCGCATAGAGAAGCCCCGCGACGGCGACGAACACTATCAACCTCAGGTACCAAGGCATTGATGGCAACTTACCGATTCTCATCTTCTTTGGGTCCTTCCCCTAGTGTCTTCTATCCGTCGATAGAACTAAGTTGCGCTTCAGGCTACTTCTTCATCGCAACCTGGTTGACAGGATTTGTTTGCGGTTGATTCTGAGGCTTCACTGGCGAGTAATTGCATTTAACCGTAAAGGCAATGACCTCCGGTTTAACGATCTCTTCGATAGAGGGCGTGTTCTCAGCACCCGTTTTCGGTAACTGCGCGACTTCGCGCTGAGTCTCGATGGTCAGATTCGAAAATAAACCACCGGAAAACTCCAGGCTCTGGCCAAAACGTGTAACGGAATTCTCATTTGGAGACTCTCCCTTGATTGTCAGCTCTCCCTCTTTCTGTTCTACGCTCTTCAGGTACAGACCAGGAACACTGTCAAAACGGGCCTTGATCTCACGAAGCACGGCACTGGGTCCCTGCTGCGCATCCCGAAGTTTTGTTATGGCGTCTATGCGAGTCTGGATGTTTTGGGTTTTCTTCTCGAGCTCAGCCTGTTCGCGGTTCACTGCGAGCATTTGCTGACTGATGCGCTTCTGATTTTCCAGCTCCAGCTGTGCCGCATGATGTGCTGATCGCGAACTCACAAAGTCATAACCCGCACCCAGGACTAACAGACCAAAGACTGTCGTGCTAAGCAACAATGTCTGCATCCGCGGGCTCGCCACCTTGTCTTCCACCATGGCTACGCCCGTCGGGCGGTCGGTCACTGACTCCAACAGATTAATCTTGATCATGGGGCATCCACTCCTCTCAACGCGAGACCAACCGCAACAGCCATCTCCGGCACGATCTCTTTCATGTAATCTGGATCGAATCTCCGGGCGTCTACGTTGATCTCCCGGAACGGATCAAAGACCTCGACTGGGACCTCAAACCGGTTGGCCAGGTAGTTGGCCAAGCCAGGTAATTTCGAGCCTCCTCCTGCAATAAGGATCTTTTGGATACTTGCTTCACGATCGTCGGCAGTGGCTCTATAGAAATCCATCGTCTTTCTTACTTCCATGGCCAGAATATCTGAGACGGTTTCGATGATCGGTTGTATCGGTCTCGCTTCCACTCCTGCAGGCAATGGATAGCCTCGCTTCACTGCTTCTGCCTGTTCGTACGTCAGCCCAAGTTCCTTTTGAAGTAGACTTGTATATTGACTTCCCCCCACTGAGGCATCGCGAGCAAAGACTGATTTCGTGCCATTTAGAATGTTAATGTTGAGAGTTGAAGCTCCGATGTTCAAAAGCGCTACTACCTCGCCGGGCTTGGGGTGATAGTTAATTTCGTAGCAATTCTGAAGCGCGAAAGAATCGATATCGACGATGACCGGCTGCTTGCCGGCCAGCTGAATAGCCTGCTTCACGTTCGCAATCTTGTCGCTCTTGCAAGCTGCGAGTAGCACCTGTAAGGCATCTGAAGAATTGCCTGTAACGTGATAGTCCAAGTTCACATCGGCTATATCAAAAGGTATATGCTCCTCCGCATGCCAACTAAAGGACTCCCGTAGCTCATCTTCACTCATTTGCGGGAGAACGATGTTCTTTACAATCACAGAGTGACCACTGACTCCGGCCGCGACCCTTGTCGTCTTGATTTGGTGCTCTCTAAAAATGCTTGAGATCACGTTGGAGACGTTGTTTAACTCCATGATCTGCCCGTCTACAATCGTGTCTGGTTGTAGATTTTCAAATCCCAAACTGTTTAGCTCAAGGCGATTCCCTCTCTTCTGAAGTTCGACCGCCTTGACTGAGCTCGAACCGATGTCGAGTCCCACTAGATTCTTCTTGCTCGTTTTGAACATGAGTTATTTCGTCCTCAAGATTAGGGAACGCATTCGATGGAGACGACGAAGTCGGGCTCTAGCTCGACGGGCTCTGGACGGCCGTGGTTTGTTGATGCGGGGTCGAACTTTGAATTGCGGGTTGCTCACTAGAGTGGGGGTGCGCTCAAGCACTTAGCTGGGCGCTTACTGGACCAACAACGAAGGATCCCTGGGGTAGGAGTTCTGGCGGAGAGCCCGGACGCGCTAGAGCAACGTCGAAAAGCAGATTAACGCAGGGTGTTTAATATTGTCAATCAGTATTTTTGTGTGTTTAACTCCAGTGGTTACAATAATAATGGCACCACTAGGCATTACGTTGGTTCGCAGAACCAGAATTTTCTGGAAGAAAAGCGGGCCACTTCCAACTTCCGCTTGAGGTGCTGGGGGAGACTATTTTGGAACTGCTCTAACTTTTACCGTCTTTGCGGGTATCCCTATAGCAATATGGTAGGGTTCAATGTCGCGTGTAACCACTGCTCCAGTTCCAATCATCGCGTGTTTTCCGATAGTCACCCCTGCCAGGACCGTCGCGTGATACGTGATTCTCACGTGATCTGAAATCTTCGTGATACGGTTCGATACCTTCTCGATATCGTCGATGTCATGGCTGTGTGAATAGATATTTACATAGTCGGAGACCGAAACATTATCTCCGATTTCAATGCCTCCACGATCGTCGAGCAATACGTGCCGGTGAATCACCACGTTGTCGCCAATCGAGAGGTTGTACCCGAAGGACCATTCAACGAAGCTCCAGCATTTGAAATTTCGACCAACACTTCGGAAGATCAATGGCGCCAACAGCGCTCGCAGACGATGACCGAACAGAGCATTTTGGCCCATGGGGGATCTGTCAAACATTTGCCAAAGCCAAATAAATGGCTTCCGTACCGCATACTGTTTGGGATCGAGGTCTGAATAGTATTCCGGCTCGGTGGTTACGTTTCTTGGATCGAACGAATTCATCAGCGCTCGAGCTGGAAGTAAATTCTCTCCTCCACTTAGCTCTTTAACAGCAGATGCCCAAGCGCGCCCGAAGTACATCTGACATAAGGTGTTCCTTACGATTTCGTTGGGGTCTAGTTTGTTCGCTTTCAAGGCCGCTTCCAGATCCTGCAGCAGTTCGTCAAATGCGGCTTGAGCCGTCGGCTGAGCGGACAACTGGCGGTAGACCATAATCCCTCAATTTTAGAATGCTAATGACAAACTTTCGGCGCGCAGAGTATCACAACGATTCAGCTTCATTGCAATATCCAGTTCAGTAACAATTTTGCGCAGGCGCAAGTGGTGTCCTAAACTGATTTCTCTGCGTGCCCTCGGTGTCCTCGGTGACTCTGTGGTGATGTTATTCGCATGATAATCACCACAAAGGCGCAGAGCCCACAGAGAGTAGGCACAGAGACAAATTCAAATTAGGACACTACCCAGGCGCATTATCGGTTGAGCATTAGCAACTCCAGAAGTTAGGATGAGCAAAGTGCGTCTTCGTCTGTCAATCCTTCTCGTCGTAGGAGTCGCGGTCCTGGTGGTCGCCTGGCTGGTCGTAACGATACCCAGGCGGGTTGACTTAGCTGAATATGCCCCTTCCGAAGCACTTCTGTACATTGAATGCAACGACATTCTGGCCGCGGCCACGGCGCTTCGGCACACCTCGGCCGGGAAGCTGGTGCAATCCGTCATTAATGAGAAACCGCCTAACGAATGGTTGCTGAGCCTTGCCAGGTGGACGGGCCTGGGTCGAGCTGAGGCAGTTATTGCATCGCGCGCTCAAGTAGCGATCGTCGTAACCAATATCAACACTGTTCCTGATAATGAGACCCTCCGGATAAAGCCCGAGTTCGCCCTGATTGTCGAGACGCACACCTCACCAGGTCGAACGAAACCCATCTTCGAACAAATCCTTTCACGGTTTGCCCAGAGTGCCTACGGAAATGCGACACTCCACAGGGAAGTTAAGGACGGCATCGAGCTACTGACATGGATTGCACCTGATGGCCGCAGAAGGATCACGATGAGTATTCAGAATACGGTCCTCACGATTGCAAATAGTGAATCAGCAGTACAGACCTGCCTTGACGTAAGAGGCGGGAAGCGAAACAGCTTAAAAGCCAATAGCGAGCTTATGGCAATGCGTCACAACTTGTCCGCTGATCAGGCCCTGACCTTTGGTTTCGCTCCTTCGAACAGAATTGGTGACGTTGCTGCTATTGCCATCCCCCTTATTACTCAAACTGATGTGTTCACGTCCTTGCCCGACGACCTGCTCCAAAGAACAACCGGCAAGTTTGTTGGCGCCATCGGCTGGGCCTCATCAGCTAACTCGGGACACATCGAAGACCGGTACCATCTCACGCTGACCTCCGCTTTCAGGGAAAGGCTTATATCGACGCTGCAGCCTACTAAAATACGCTCGGAGCTCGTCGGCCAGCTGGCGACTAGAGTGGAAAGCATTTCGGTTTATTGCTACGAAAGTCCCTACACAGCCTGGCAAGGTCTCGAAGCAGCGGTGCTCTCGCAACTCGACGCTCTCTCAGCGGTGATGTTTCAGTCTTTTCTCAGATCCGTGTTGCTTAGCTACAGTATTGACAAGCCAGAACAGCTCCTGCGACAGCTCGGCAGAGAAGTTTATACGGTGAGGGCCACACCGCAGAGTGAACGAGCGCTGATAGTTGCGGAGATCGGAAGTAATTCAACAATCAACAGCCTGGTTGGGGCGATATCAGAGAACGAAGCCCAAGTCGGTGAGCTGTCCTCCGGCGAAATGATGCTCTTGGGGCGAAAAGAGCTTGCGGTCGGGATGAAGGATAGATACCTCATAGTGGGAACACCCGCGGACGTTGCTCTCTGTTTGGAGTATTTCTCGCGTCCACCCGAGTCAGGGACATCAAACTTTGCTGTAGCTTCTCGGTTCGTTCCCCCACTTGCTCTGACAGTTTCAAAAGACGATCAACGGGTTTTTGATTTCATCCGCGAAGTTGCCAATCTCAGCGGACGAGCTGACTCGATAAAGGAGTCCGATCTGCACAAGATAGGCAACAACTCGTTTGCCGTCACTGAAACCTATCTGACCGAGAACGGTATCGAGAGGCGAACCGTATCTCCCGTGGGTCAAATCGGAGCCCTGGTTACGCTCGTCGCCTCACAATGAGTTATGACTAACCTGAGCCCAACTCTGTTAATCGGAACCCGCAACTCGGGAAAATTACGTGAGATCAGAGAAGCGCTAAGCGAACTGCCGCTCACAATCGTCACCTTGGATGAGATTGCAGTAACAGGGGAGCCCGAAGAGAATGGTGTCACCTACGAAGAGAATGCAGCAATAAAAGCAGAGTTTTATGTTTCCGCTACCGGTTGGTCAGTTCTCGCAGACGACTCGGGCCTTGAGGTGGTCGCCATGGATCACGGCCCAGGTTTATACACTGCCCGTTACGGTGGCACCCGACTTTCTGATCAAGAAAGATGCGAGCTTCTTCTTCGCGCGATGCAGGGTGTTAATGACCGCAGGGCCTCCTTCTACTGTTCCTTTGCTCTAAGTCACGAAGGCATAACTCGAACAATCAGCGCCACATGTTCAGGAAGGATCTCGCTGCAGCCTGCTGGCGAAGCGGGGTTCGGCTTTGATCCTATTTTTATTCCGAATGGGTTTGAGCAAACCTTCGCCCAATTGCCGAGGGAGTTAAAAGCAAAGATCAGTCATCGCGGTCGTGCTCTTGCTTCCGTCAAGAAGATATTAGGAGACGTCTTTGTCGGGGCGGCAGTCAGTGCCAAAAGCCGGTGCTGCAATGGGAGGCCATCTTGACCAACCTCCAACAGACCTCTAGAATGCATCGCTTACCAATAAGGGCCTTCGGGGCGTAGCACAGCCTGGTAGTGCGCTCGGTTTGGGACCGAGAGGTCGGAGGTTCGAATCCTCTCGCCCCGACCATAGTTCGGATCAATTTCATCGGCCCGCAGCCCTCCCAAATTCCTAAGGAAAAACCGCCAAAAATCGAGATTTTTTGAAGACTTTGCTGCTTGACTATGGTATATGAGTCCCGCACAGTTCTTAAATCCTTGAGTCTTATTGGAGGTACCACACCAGATTATGGCGACCGCGACAGGCAAGAAGCGCATGACTCAGTCCGAAGTTATAAATTACTTTGCCGAGAAAACAGGTATGAAGCGAGGGCAAGTGAAAGAGTTTTTTGAGGAACTCTCAAACTTGGCAACACGTGAAGTTCGAAGCAATGGAGAATTCGTGCTTCCTGGTTTCGGTAAACTTGTGAAATCAGAGAGAAAAGCTCGCGAAGGTAGAAACCCTGCGACCGGCGAAACAATCCAGATTCCTGCCAAAACCACCCTCAAGTTTCGAGTCGGAAAATCCATGAAAGACACCGTACTCCCGAAGAAATAAGCACAACTCAAGAGTTTTCAACAGCGCGCCGCTGGCCGATCCGGACACAAGGATCGCAGCGGCGCTTCGGTTTTTTTACAAGTTCCGTCGCCCCTAAACACTCCGAAACTATTTCCCAACAAAGTCTGGATTTTGGGTGGGGTTTTAAGTATAATTCCGGGTTTCGCAAACACGAGTGAATTCAGGCGCACGTCCCGTTGCACTGATTTCGGCCGCTAGTTTGGGGGCGTGCATCAGGTCCAGTGTCGAGAACTGCATCCCCGTTCCGTTGCGAAGCATCTAAATTTTGAACTACCTAAATAGGTTTGGAGGATTAAAAGCAATCGTGACTTTTGACAGACATTTACCGCTAGACGAGCGAATCCAGAGAATTGACCATATCCAAGCACGTCGTTATTCGAAGCTAACCGGCGTGGCGCGAGAGATTGCTACGGAGGGTATTATTCGACATCTGAGGGCGTGCGACCGGATGGATGTTAATCCTGACACTTCAGCGGTGCGAGAGATCATAGACGACGCTTTGAATGGCAGACGCGTCTTTGCCGAGACCACCGAACATCCCAGGGCCGCCTAACAGGCCAACCCTGATTTGCCTATGGAGATCGTCTGGAACAGGCGATCTCCTATTTTTGCGTAACACCCGAAGTCGAATTGAACAAATTTAAGCTCTGCATGTTACCATCGCCGAACTTACATGTGCCCCTGTAGCTCAGCGGATAGAGCATCTGCCTTGTTGGAGCCTTGTGGGGGAAATGAACTCCAGAAGTGCACGACCCCATATGCGGGAACGCCCTGAGAGCCTCGGGTACTCGTTCTGAGTAAAAATCCTTGAGGATTGGGTAATCCGCAGGAAACGTAAGGAGCTGAGTCCAATTCTTTATGGTTCCTCAGAGACTATACGGGTCGGGGCTGAGATGCCCAAGATATAGTCCAGCCAGCAACCCCTTCAAAGGGCGGTCAGGGAAACTTGATGCTGGAAGCTAAGCAGAGGGCCGCAGGTTCGAGTCCTGCCGGGGGCACATCCAGAAATGTGGCGGCTATAGTTCAGTCGGTTAGAACGCTTGACTGTGGATCAAGAGGTCGAGGGTTCGAGTCCCTCTAGCCGCCCCAAATACCGAAAAGAAACACAATGCCAGACGAACAAAGAGTTGCCAACAACTCGCAAACCTATGTGGCCGACGCTGATTCTTTCGTATTTGAAGCGGTCGATCAAATAAACGGCATGGCCACGGTTGTGCGTTTCCGACTTGAGGACACCCGCTATCAAGCCGGGGATGTTCTTCTGGTCCTGTCAGGAAGTGACGTTCATTTCCACGGTCTTATCGGCAAGTTAGCTGACGGCTGGGCGACGGCAGCCGATCGACGCGGTTCATTACTTCCAGCAACTGTTCAGTGATTTCAGTTCCTAGAATACCCGGTTGGATAAGACAGCTCCACCCCCGGCGTAGAAGATCGTACCTGCACGCGATGAAAGCCCTTATTCAGGTGTGTCGAGAGATATGTTAACGCCACCTGACGCTCCAACGCTACGTTTAAGTCTCTGATGAAGGGATCGAAACTGACTGGCACTCCGGTCCCCTGAAAGAACGCCTGGCCTCCAGTTTCATCAGACAACCGCAGCAGCGAACTCTGGGCGTCGCCCGCCAAATTAGGACTACGTAACGCGAGGACCGTTGGTGCATAAAAGGCGTAGACTGCCACCCCCCTTCGTTGAGATTCATTAATTGCCCGCTGGAGATCGAGGCTTTGCGTCGCCAACGTGGAATCGAGCCCGCGCGAGGTGTCCAGACCGTCAGAAACTAGAAGCAGTGCCCGGCGACCGGACGGTTGAGAATCGAAACGGCGGAGAGCCTCAATTACTTCAACGTACGGATTGTACGGCGCGGCACTAGCCACGCCGAGCGGAACTCGGAGGGCTTTGGCCGCACGCTCGAGATCGGTTGTGAATCGTTGCCGAACCTGTAGGCTACCTGCACGAACATAACCAATCATGACCTTCGAGCCTTTCGGCAGCTTCCGTACAAATTGGCGAATTCCTGCGATCTCGTTTGAAATGGAGGACACGACGTCGTCCTGAATCAGCAGGGCGAGCGAAATTGGCGAGTTAGTGCCAAATGCACGAACGGATAGTATGCTTTGCGGCTCGCCGTCCTCAGTAAGAGTGAGATCCACGATCTGTAGTTCCGTTTCCCTCTCGGCTGCATTACCTTTCACTTTTATCGTTAAGGGAATTGTAACGGGCCGGGCTGGCGTACCAGAATCTCCGCCAGTGGGCGACTGGGTCACAGCGGGTGCCGGAAACGCCAGAATCATCGCTAACATTACAAACAATAATGGACAAACTGCTCTTTTTTTCAGCATCGTTTCTCCCCAGTAAATCGTTTGCCGCTAGACGGTTCTACGGTTTTGCCGCCACAACCGCTTCACAGGTAGCGCGCCCTCTCGATTCTCGCTAACATCTAAGGCAGTCATAACAAGAGCCAGTGCTAAGGGCAAATTGATGGCAGTCTCGGGACGGGCAAACAATAGAGATGAGATGATGGCAGCCGTTTGGAAATGGCTGCCGTGGCTCTCATTCGCTTTGGCTATTGTGCCGCTTCCCCTCATATTCGGCATATTGTACTTCAATACAACGACACCCGACGCTGTGGCGTTCTTTCTTGCATTGGCTGTAGCTACAGTTGCGCTGGGGTCATTGTTAGCCATCATTGTGCTTTTGGTAATGCTTTTTCTCAAGAGACGATGGTTCCGACGCTTCCGTAATAGGCTCGCCGAAGACGGCATTACCGCTGATGAAGTTACTTGGTTCTATAACGAGCTAACGTCGGCAGAGCGCAAGGCCCTGGCTCAACTTGATACGAATCATCCTGCTCTCGCAGACGCTTTTCGCGAAACGCTGGGTGCACGCCTTACGGCAACCCGGCTAATTCAAAAAACCCGGAAGGAGCAACTCAACGTCGAAAGGCGAATTCTTCGGGCAAGATCTCTCTCTGGAGCTGACACCTCCGAGCTGATTGAAGACCTGCAACGAGACCACAATTTATTGGAGGGCGTAAGAAACGAAGCCACTTCCCGCCTCGCTCAGGCAAAGGCGCGGCTGCAGTCTATCGAGGCAGTTGCAAGTCGCCGTCTGAATCACCTCGAAACCGATCCCATGCTTCGCCGGCTGAGCGCCTCGCAAAGTCAGCTTCCCATCGCAATGGAGATCGCCGCACTCGAACAGGAAATTCTACGCGAGTTGGACCAAGGGAAGCCGGAAATACCGCCCGCCAAGCTAAATGCGCCCTAACCTGCATTCTTAACCCGATTCCAGCCGCTTTGACCGATCCATCAATCTGACATTTCAATCTGACCTGCACGAGCCGGTTCACGACGAATCTCGTGGTTTTCCACACCCGAATGTCCCAGTGAATCGGATGTTTCGTCTTGGCATATCCGTTGCCAAACAAGGCTGCCCTCGCCTCACCACGTCGCCAAACACACAAGACTAGGACGCTGAAATGAAAAGACCCAAGCCAACTATCGGAATTCTCCTATCGCTCATGATGCTGATAGGAAATGGCCTTACTTTGAATGTAAAAGCCAGTGTGGAGGGTCCACCCCGTCAGATCGCCACACGGGGAAACGGACATAGTGACCGCAAGTTAGGTCATGAGATCCGGAAACAGATGCGGCGCGGGACGAACGACTTCGTGCCGGTGATCCTTCAGCTGAAAGATCGACCAAGTGCACAACTCGCGGCTCTCCTTCGTGATCACGGGTTCCGAATTCGACGCAGCTTCAGCAACTTCCGAACAGTGGCGATTGAAGCTCCGCTTCAATTATTGGCGAACTTAGCAAATTTTCCAGAGGTCCACTTCATATCAGCCGACAGTGAAATAAGACCCTTTGGTGGTCACGTAGCACATACAACTGGCGCCGACAATGTTCGCTCCATGGGCACAAACGGTCCACTAGATGGTGAGGGGATTGGAATCGCCGTAATGGATTCTGGAGTTTATGATTCTCACGTCTCATTTCTAGATGCGACCACTGGCAAATCACGAATCGTAGTCAGTATGGATTTCACAGGTGAAGGGCGTACAGACGACCCATACGGCCACGGAACTCATGTCGCCTCGGCTGCTCTTGGCAATGGTATGGTCGCAAACGGCCACTATATCGGTATTGCGCCTAAGGCAAGCCTTGTAAATCTCCGCGTGCTCAATTCCCAAGGCGTCGGTAATGTTTCTAACCTGCTCGCGGCGCTAGACTGGGTCATAACAAACCAAAGTGACTTCAACATCAGAGTTGTCAACATGAGTCTCGGAATGCCGGCCATAAACTCATACAAGGACGATCCTGTTTGCCTGGCGTCTAGAAGGCTAGTCGATGCCGGTATCGTTGTCGTTGCCGCAGCTGGCAACAACGGAAAACTGGGTACGGGTGAAAAGGTTTATGGACACGTTCATGCACCAGGAAACGAGCCTTCTGTTTTGACGGTGGGTGCAGTAGACACCAAAGGCACCGACGGTCGTGCTGACGATGGTATAGCGACATATAGTTCACGTGGACCGACCCGCAGCTCCCGGGTGGACGCCTTGGGAAACCGACAATATGACAATTTCATCAAGCCAGACCTGGCGGCGCCTGGTAACAAGCTCGTCTTTGCAAAGTCTCCTAATTCCCTCCTGTCGCAGCAGAACCCATCTGTGGACGCTCAGGTAAGCGCTAACACGACCAGGGCGCAAATGCGTTTGAGTGGGACGTCCATGGCCTCGCCACTAGTTGCGGGTGCTACCGCTCTGGTACTACAAGCAAACCCGAGCCTCACTCCAAACATGGTCAAGATGATTCTGATGTTCACCGCTCAACAACTCACTGGATTCAATATTCTGGAACAAGGAGCGGGAGAACTTAATATCGACGGTGCAGTGCGCCTGGCAAAGCTGCTGCGGACTGACCTCACGAGTAGCACAACCATCGGGACACCACTTCTAATTGGCGAAGCACCTTCTCCCTACTCAACGATCTCTCACGGTAATTCGAACTATACATTTGAGTGGTCGAAGGGAATTCTGGTTGGCAGCACCTATGCAACCGGAACCGCACTAATCACTGGGTATCAACCCCTCTATGCACAAGGTGTGCTTATAAGTGACGGAGTGCTGGTTAGCGACGGTGTGTTGGTCGCAGATGCGACAAAGTTGTCGAGCGGGGTCCTAATTGCTGACACGCTGCTGATAAGTAATGGTGGACCATTAGGCAATGGTGAGTTCTTTTGCGCTACCGGCGTTTTAGTTGCGGATGGCGTCCTCGTAGCAGATGGCGTGCTGGTCGCCGATGGTGTGTTGGTTGCAGACGGAGTACTTGTGGCCGATGGCGTACTCATAAGCGACGCGGTCCTGCAAGCCTTCTCGGCACTGATGAGTGGCGATCCCACATTGGATATGGAAACAGAGGTAGATTTCGAAACTGACTACCTAGGGTTTTGATCTTCATCCCTCCGAGGAAATCATGCGATTTGCCAACGGCCAAACTGGGAATACCAGACAGATCCTCCATTCAGAAGCATCAAATAATCTGGGTGGCGTTCTCCTCCAGATGTTTGCGGAATCTGAGGAAGCAGTCCTGGAGTTCCTATCTCAGCGTCCGATCCAAACCGTCGCGATGGCTGGGTTCATTAGAGACAACGGGATGGTTAGCCGGCACAACAGGGGGACGTTCTACGGGTACTGGAATTCTAAGCAGGAACTTGAAGGAGTCGCCCTAATCGGCCACGCCACTCTCTTTGAGGCCCGCTCAGTTGCAGCTGTCAAAGCCTTCGCAACCTTGGCAAAGAAGTGGAACGACATACATCTGATCATGGCTGAACAATCCAGTGTCCGAGAATTTTTGCACTACTACTCGGATGGGGGACAATCGGTCCGCCACTCTCATCAACAAATCCTTTTCGAGACTGGTAGGTCACCACGTCAGCACGGTGAAGTTCATTATCTCCGCCGTGCGACCGTGAACGACCTTCATTTGATTCTCCCGGTTCACGCAGAAATGTGCCGGGCCGAAAGCGGAGTAGATCCACTAGCTAGCGACTCATCCGGTTTCCGGCGACGCTACGCTCGCCGCCTAAAACAAAACCGTACTTATGTTTGGGTTGAAGGGGGCGAACTTAAGTTCAAGGCAGACGTGATTTCTCACACGCCGGAAGCCACATATCTCGAGGGCATTTGGATCAACCCAAACATCAGCGGTACCGGCAAGGCCCTCCTGTGTCTGTCTCACGTTGTTGGAAGACTGCTAAATCGGAGCCAGTCAATCTGTCTGCTGACAAATGTGACTAACGGAAATGCGGTGCGCCTTTACGAAAAAGCGGGTTTCTCCTCCCAGGGCATCTTCGAAAGCGTGTTTCTCGCCCCACGGGCCAACGCGCTTAACTAAATAGACGGCCCCCCTCTTGCCTCAGCCCCACCTCTCAGTTAAATCAATGGCAACTGTTGATCTTCAAGACTTGGGCTCAGTGCGTTCCGCCAAGGCGCTGCTTTCCGCCACGATTACGTCACCGGAAGACGGGGCTTTGGTTCGGGAGGCGAGGGTAACGTCCAGGCTGAGCACGGCCTACGTCGTTTTGATCATCTGTCTTGGCGCCGTGGCCTATTCTTTGGCTGCTCGACAATTTTCATTGGACCAGGTCGATGCAAGACTAGTCTGTATTGTCTTGTTTACGTTGTTTGTTAGCTCTCGCGTCGTAATACGCATCCCTCGCTTCAGCTCTCAGATCTCCGTCTCGGACACCTTAATTTTCTTGACGCTGCTCCTCTATGGAGGTTCCTCAGCAATCCTTTTAGCTGCAACTGAGGCGCTCTTCTCATCACTCCGATTTAGTCGGAAGGCATCAACCATACTCTTTAACTGGGGTTGTGCGGCATGTTCGGCCTCAATCACAGTGTTTGCTGTTTATCTTTCCTACGGTGATGTCAAGTCGCTTAACACAGACTCATTCTCACCAAAGGTCATAGGGACGATTTCGCTGATGGCCTTGGTCCAGTATGTTGCAAACTCGGGGATGGTCGCCATTGGGGGTGCATTACGCGCGGGACTTCCAATTTTGGAAACCTGGAGGAAGTACTACCTGTGGACCTCAATTACCTACTTCGCCGGTGCATCTGCAGCCGTTCTTATCGCACGTTTAAGTGTTCATCTCGGTTTGTATGCAATGGTGATTACCATACCAATCATCGCAATCATATTTCTGACTTATAGTACCTATCTCAAGAACATTGAAGCATCAGCATCCCAGGCGGACCAGGCAGAGCGTCACATTCGAGAGCTTTCTCATTACATTCGAGAGCAGGAGCGCATCCGTGAGCAATTCTCGCAGATTGAAAAACTATCAGCGCTGGGCGAGCTGGCTTCTGGAGTGGCCCACGACTTCAACAACACCCTCGCTGGTATCTTAGGACGTGCTCAGCTTTTACTCAGAACCGACGACCCGGAAAAGACCAAACGGGGCCTGAACATTATCATCAAGACTGCTGAGGACGGGGCGAATACGGTTAAGCGGATTCAAGACTTTGCTCGGCAGAGACGGGATCACGACTTCGAACTCGTTTCTATCGGAGAAATACTCCAGGACGTGAGTGAGATAACGCGACCTCGTTGGAAGGATCAGGCGGAAGCTTCAAACGTTCACATTAGGTTGGATCTGAACCTGCGCTCGAACAGAATGGTACGGGGAGATGAATCGGAACTTCGCGATCTGCTGGTCAATATGGTCTTTAATGCTGTAGACGCAATGCCCACCGGTGGGGAGCTGACCCTCTCAGTAGATGACAGTGATGACTTTGTTGTGGTTTCAGTGAGTGACACGGGTTCTGGTATGGGCCCTCACGTGAGGTCACGGATCTTTGATCCATTCTTCACGACCAAGGGGAAAGCCGGCATGGGGTTGGGACTAGCTGTCGGTTTCGGAATTGTGCGACGACACGAAGGCAGGATTGAGGTCGACTCGCAGCTTGGTCAAGGGTCAACTTTCCGTGTCTACCTGCCCGCTGTAAACGCAGCACTTGTCGAACAGGAAACTCGCGATATCGACCCTGATGGCCAACGACACGATGTAACCGCAATGCTCCAGCCCAACATCCTTGTCGTCGACGATGAGCTGTCGATTAGAGAGCTGCTCAGAGACATTCTTGAGTCTGAAGGGTGCAACGTGTTTGTTGCGGCAGAGGGACGCGAGGCTTTGGGTCTCTTTAAGGACAGAGATTTCCACGCGGTGTTCACCGATGTTGGCATGCCTGGCATGAGTGGATGGGAACTTGCTCAGGCCATACGCACTCTTAGTGATGTCCCCATTGCCGTCGTTACCGGGTGGGGTGAGGCGGTTGGTTCGACAGAACAACGAAATGCCGACGTAAACTGGGTAATAACAAAACCCTTCGGCGTTGAACGAATAGCCGAAATTGCACGCGAGCTCGCATTGAACGAGGTAGGGATTCATAAGGCTGCATCATCGCTAACCACCGCCGCCTGAGTCTTCAAATTGGTCTTTTGACCTACCTTTTTCAGCCTCCCTAAAGCATCTGAACAGTTGAGGCGCTTTTAGTAGCTATTCACACTTAGCTCGGACGCTTCTCAAATCCTCCATTATGTTATTCTCGACACGGAGGTGCGCGGATGACTATTCAACAGCGTCCAGCGGTAGTGAATCTTGCCGGTGGTGATCTATTCGTTGGCATTACGCCTTCGGGTCACGCAATAGCAATCGATCCTGAACGTAGTTCAGCGCCGAGTCCTGTTGAACTCCTGCTGGTTGCGTTGGGTTCTTGCACGGCGGTTGACGTTATCGGTATCTTACGCAAGAAGCACGAGAAAATTTCCGAGTATCGCGTTGAGATTTCGGGTGTAAGACGGGAAGAACACCCACGTGCCTTGGTTCACATGCAGGTCAAACACATTGTGAAAGGACGTAATGTCTCTGACAAAGCGGTATCCCAAGCCGTAGAATTATCCGATACTAAGTACTGCAGCGTTGCTGCTACCTTGCGCCCGACTGTTGAAATCGTCTCCTCCTATGAAATCATTGAGGACAATTCGGAATTATCGAAATGATACTCTTTAACGAAACGCATTCATTGAAACGATTGGCCAGTGTATTTTTTCTGGTAACGTTTCTCCTTTCCGCCCTCAGTATTGAGGTCAGTGGTTTCGTGAGTGTTCAAACCCGTGATAGCTCACTCGTCGCGGTTCGCCGTAGTGATCGAGCTTCACGCGATTCACAGCGAGCGTTAACCAAGCTACCGGCCCAGGAACATCTTCGGCGTGCAAGTGTCTATCTGGTTAATCGTGCGTTCGATGAAGCGCGCGAGCACTGGTTTGCTTACCTGAAGCATTACCCAAATGAACCAGGGGTGCCAGAGGCGCTGTTTGGGATCGGGCGATCGTATTTCCAATCGCGGAAGTACAGTGATGCTCTCGAATATTACAGCCGAGTCGCACGTACTTACCCTTCAAGTAAAGAGGGCCGAGAGGGACTGAATTTTAGCGGCTCCGCCCTACTCCGGTTAGGCAGGCCAGCCGAAGCTGTAGACCGGTACATCGAGTACATCCAACGGTATCCAAACGGCGAGAGAATCGAAAGTGCGCACTTAAACGTCATTGATTCGTTACGGGAAGCCGGAAAACCAGCTGACGCAGCGGATTGGGTGACACGCGCAACCCAGCGGTTCGCAGGTACTCCCACGGAGACCAATGCCTTATTTGCCGCCTTACGACTATACGTTGCTGAGAGTGATTGGGCTAACGCGATTCCCATGGCGGATGAATTACTCAAGCGCCAATCATCCAAGGGTGTTTTGACCACATGGTCTGAGGTAGCTTATTTGAGGGCTTACAGCCTGGAACAGAGCGGGGATCGTAGCCAGGCATTGGCGGCATACCGGTCCATCCCCGACGCGGCAAACTCCTACTATGGGTGGCTGGCAACTGAGAGGTTACTGGCGATCGGGGGTGCAGGCGTAAAAGGAGTTGTTGATCAGCGGTTGGCCACAGTTAGCAGATCGATTGCCGCTGCTGCACCATCATATCCGGCCCCTCATCGTGCTGCGATATTGAGAGCAACTAAGCCGCGCAAAATAGATCCTCGTTTTGTATTGGCAATAATGCGACAGGAGAGCGTTTTCAAGCCGTCAGCAAAGTCCCCAGCTGGGGCGCGCGGTCTCTTGCAATTAACAATCGATGCAGCTCAAAAATATGCTCATGCAGCTGGCGTGAACCCGCTTCGAGAGACACAACTCTACGAACCTGAGACTTCAATTGTGATTGGAAGCGAATATCTGGCTCAACTTACTTCAATGTTTCCTCGAATACTTGAGCCCGTAGCTGCCTCTTACAACGGAGGCGAAGACAACGTCGCGAGATGGGTGAAACGAGCTAAGCACCAGGATCCTGGCGTCCTTACTGCAGAGATTGGTTTTGAGGAGACCAAGGACTACGTACAAAAGGTGATGTCGAATTACCGTGCGTACCGCCACCTTTACACAGCCGAATTAGTACGGCGATAACACGCGCAGGTGAAGTTACGGTTCGGGACTAAAACTGCCTGGCTCAAAACCGGTTGCCCTTTCCCTTCGCGGAATGTGATCTGGAGACTTACCGCGCGGAAACACCCCCAGACGGACAAGCGTATGGTAGTACTCATACCGAATAGTTACCTCCGATGCGGCGCGTGAATCCAAATCAAGGTGTACCCAGTGCACGTTGTTAGTAACGGAGTGACCAATTCCTGTAGCAGCATCGTCCCCGAGCTCTGACGGTTCGGGGCGACGTGCGGCGCCTAAGGCTTCGCCGCGGTCCTCACTTCTTCCGTCCCTCTGTTTCCGCCGGGAACCCTCTTCAGAACGGGATGATGATCCAGGGGTAATCGGAATCGGTCTTTGTGTCCGTTCCCGGAAGAAAACGGCGGAAATGACACCTATATTCTGGGTCTTGCCCAACTTTGCCGCGTACGAATCCCGCTCAGTAGTAAAGAAAAACCGCCTGGCTCGTGACGAGCTCATCTGCCAACCCCGAATATGAATCGTGCTGTATGGAGCGATGACCCACTTACTGGCATTCCAGGCAGAGGTCCGGCGCGCGTCAATTGAGTTTAGCCCATCAACTGACAAGGCCACTGCCACTCGGTCTGGGAGCGGATTCGTAATTCGGACCTCATAATCAGCGTTGGGTACAGCTTCGACGTACGTTTTACCGCGAGCGTGATATTCCGGGAGCGGCCGGCCAGCCACCAAAACATCGACTCGGAAGTGTGAGCTGTAGGGCTTATGAATCGTTGTTCTGTCTTCATGTTGCCCTGAAGCCGCCGCGGTCGATATCAGTAATAAGGTTGTTAAAAAGATGAGGCGTCGAATATTCCGAACATGGCCGTCCAGGTGTCCTCTGGGCATGCGTTTTTCCTCCGTAACGGAAGTTCACATTCTGAGAACGCCTGAGCCCGACATCTCTTGCGCCAAAAATGAATTAAAAGAGGGAGGTATGGCTGGAACGCCATGTGCAACGGAACTGAGCACCAGTCGGTTGAGTACAGGTGCGGGTAAAGCTACAATGGCCCGCCTCTTTGCAACTGAATAGCGAAAAAGCGACCATGTGAGGGAATCTGATGGAGTATGCACTGACAGCAACAGAGTCTGATGCTCGAGCTGGCTCGTTCTATGATCGCATAGCGCGAATATACGACCTCACGTTCAAGTTAAACGGCTACGGGCGCTCGCTTGATCAATACCTCTCAAAGTTTCCGCTGCCAATTAGTCCTGGTGCGCGAATACTCGATGCCGGCTGCGGCACGGGCTTGCTGACGCTAGCGCTGCTGAGGGCAATAAGATTTCCGGTACAGATCATCGCGCTTGACCTCTCTGCAACTTCCATCACAGCTGCAGCGAAGGCGGTAGACGGGTCACAAGGTCGGACGCAAAACATTAGTTATGCCCAGGCTAACGTTCTCACGTTGCCTTTCAGCGATGATAGTTTTGATCTTGTGGTTACTAGTGGTGCGCTGGAGTACGTGCCGCTGGCAGAAGGCATCAATGAACTGGCGCGTGTGATCTCCCCAGAGGGATATCTGCTGCATCTGCCCTGCCGCCCGTCTCCGGTGAGCACGCTCTTGGAGATACTCTTCAGATTCAAATCGCATCCCCCCAAATCAGTTCACGAACACACCGAACGCCACTTTCGCATTCTGCACCAGTACAAATTCGGTCCAGCTGAAGTGATTGGATGGAGCAAGACAGCGATCATGGCGCAGAAGATGTAGCCACTTTTTCCATTCTCACTTCCATTGCGGTTTCCGGTTTATTTGACTGGGACAAGACGAATGATCCGGTCATCATCCGCCGCAGGAGAACCTCTTCCATCGCGGTTTGAAGTGGAGAAGTAAATTGCTCCGTCTGGGCCCTGAGCTACGTCCCGAATCCTGCCGTACTTCTTTTCGAGCAGGTTTTCCTGACCCGTGACACTTTTTCCATTCAGAAGCACGCGAATGATTCGCTGTCCCCGCAAGCATCCGAAGAAGAAGTTGCCACGAAATTGGGGAAATGAATCGCTCTCATAGAACATGCCACTGGCGGGCGCGCAAGCTGGTGTGTACTCAAGGAGTGGTGACTCCAGGCCCGGCTGAGTCTGGTTGTGGTGAATAATGGGCCAGCCGTAGTTCTTACCTTTCTCGACAATGTTGACTTCGTCGCCACCCCCGGGCCCATCAAATCCGGAAGGTCCATGTTCGGTTTGAAACATCAACCCGGTACCCGGCTGCCAGTCCATCCCCTGTGCATTCCGATGCCCAAGACTCCAGATCTCCGCCTTCGCATTCTGTTGCCCAACAAAGGGATTATCCGTTGGCACAGTACCGTCATCATTCACGCGAAGAGTCTTGCCCGCAAGAGAATCGAGTCTTTGGGCTAGTTGACGATCGGTCGCATCGCCGGCGGTCACATAGAGCTTTCCGTCCGGGCCAAACCCGATCCGGCATCCGGCATGATTCGCTGCTGCTGGAATATTGTCGAGAATTATCTTCCGATCCAGGAGTGTTTGCCCGTCATCACGGTAACGCACTATGCGCACCATCTTAGTGCCTGCCTTGAAGGCGTATGCAAGATAGACAAATCGGTTCTCGGCAAACTTGGGATGCAGTGCCATTCCCATTAGACCACTCTCGCTCGAGGCTTCGACATCGGGAACCGTGAACAAAGGTGTGGGCTTGAGTTCCCCGTTCACATACTCGCGAACCCGACCCGGTCGTTCAGTGAAAAGCATACGTCCATCGGGAGTCCACACGATTGACCAGGGCACTTGCAGCCTGGCGACAACCGTCTCGACTCGGAACGCTACCTCAGTTGCTGCTGACTGCTCGACCTCGCCTGCACCGCGGCCCGGCGGTGGCGATTCGCAAGCACCGCTGAACAAAAGGGTCAAAAACACGGCCAAGGAAATAGAAGTTTTCATCGAACTGTTCCCGGAAGATAACGCGGAGGAAGTGGTGGCAACCGGCTGAAAGCCGCGTCACCAATCTTGAGGGATTAGGAGGAGTGTACTCGTGACCTAATGCTGGATGTACTCGTGCAACAGCTTGATCTCATCGCCCTGCTCACTAAGCTCGACCCGCATAAGATCCCGCATGGAGAGCATTCCCACCCAGCGTTCGCCATCAACCACCGGTAAGTGCCTCGTTCCAGCAAGCTCCATTCGTTCAAGCGCCTGGTGGGGTGTTTCATCGCAACGAATCACTGCCCTAAGGTCACTAGTTACTTCGCCAACTGTAACTTCCGCCGGATCACGGTGCTGAATGACGACGCGCCTTAGGACATCACGCTCTGAAAACACACCGAGCAACTTCCCGGCTTCGTCGACCACACAAACGGCACCTACGTTTCGAGACGCCATAAACTCAGCCGCCTCCTGAACAGTGGCTGAAGCTTTCATCGAGTAAGGCTCACGGTTGCGGATTACGTCCTTGATCAGCATTCGAAGCCTCCTGGTTTTGGGGGACTGTTACGGAATGGCCAGTATTATAAGGAATCGAACTGGCTCTGTCTCTAGTGATTTTGTTTTGCGTTCACCCGAAAAGTGACTGCTGCAGGGAGGGCCGGCGAAATGTACTCCCGGAATCCACCTCTTGACCGCGTTTCTGGTTAAAACCCAAGCGCGCCGCATGAATCTTGAACAGTCGCTCAATTGCCTCCCAATACTGGCCCTTCCCGCGCATTCGCTCGCCAAAAACGCTAGAGTTCAACTTCCCTTCACGTGCGTCGCGGATACGACTCATGATGCGATCGGCTTTCAGCGGAAGTTTCTCTCTCAAGCGTTCCTCGAAGTATGGGGCAACGCTTCCCGGCAATCGCAGCATGTTAATAAAAGCCTTTGTGGCGCCTGCATCTTTAGCTCTCTGCAATAACTCTGGAATGTCAGTGCTTAATCCCGGGATCACTGGCGCGATTCCAATGCCAACCTGAATACCCGCTGCTGCCAGATCCGCCATTGCGTGAAATCGCGCCTCAGGAAGAGGAGCAAAAGGTTCTACCGCCTTGGCTGCTTCGCGGTCGGTGAACGGTATGGTAAAGAACACTCCCACCTTCGCCCGGCGCGTCAGCTCTTGAAGGACATCGATGTCGCGCCGAATTAACGCGGATTTGGTGACTACCCCCACGGGGTTTCCAAACTCAGCACACACCTGCAAGCAGCCACGCGTCAGTTTGTAATTTGCTTCGAGCGGAATATAGGGATCAGAGGTGAATGAAAAGACGATCTCGTCGCCCTTCCAGGAGGGCTTATTCAACTCCTTGCGCAACAGCTCAATCGCACGAACTTTCACGACGATCTTTCGATCAAAATCGGTGCCGGAGCCATATCCCAAATACTCGTGCGTCGGTCGACTGAAACAATAAGTACAGGCGTGAATGCACCCTCGATAGCAATTAATTGAGTAGTCAAAACTGACGTCAGGGCTGTTGTTGTGGCTGATAATCGAACGGGTGTCGAGTTCTTCGAATACTTCCAGCTTCGCTTCTGGCGGTTCTCCCAACCACTCAACTGAGTGTGTGAGCCACGGATTAGGCGGATTTGTAACGTGTCTCATTGTCCCCCCTTGCTCAATTACCCGGTTGCCACTTCATTTACGATCATCGACTCGAGCGCGGCGAAGAACACAAATACCTTGGTGGGTTCACTGTCTTCGCGTTCGATTAAGCAAAGGTAGTCGTCAGTTACCTCGGATACACGGCCTTCGTAAACGCCACCCGAGATAGTCTTGAGCGTTACGACGACACCTTTCAGCCTCCGAAAGAGGTTTTCTGTCTGTTGACGGTCCATCGTCCTTCCCCTGCACGCTCAGCCGACTCTGAGTTCGTCGGAGCGTTCGTGCCATGAAACAAAGAAATACCGATACTTGTCCGGATCCTGAAGCGTGATGTAACGACCACCCCAACCCTCGTCGAGTGGAGGTTGGACGTCAGCACCCCGCTCGAGCAACAGCCGGTAATAGTCGTCAACATCTTCGACTCCCAGAAAGAAGTGAGCCCCGCGGCCCCGGCGCAGCATCGTCTCAAGCTGTTGCGCCAACGTAATGCGTAGGTTCCCCGCAAGCAGTGTGGCCATCGGCGGTTCGCCAGTTGGGTTGCTCTTCTCCACAGGAAGCCCGAGCACTCCGTTATAAAACATCAACGATTCTTCAAGGCTATTAACCTCGAGGAAAAGAAGATCCAGTCCTGTAATGCTTCTCGTCATTGTACCGTCGTCAGAAGAATATAGACACCATACACACTGCTAACAACTACCGCCCAAAACAGCGCCTCCTGGATGCGCAGGTGCCTGTGAAAGAGGTTACCGTTGGGGAGTGAATCGCGCCAACCGACAAGCGCGTTCCTCGTCATCAACACACCAAAGCCAATGACAAATATCGCCAGGATCGCGAGTGGCCACAAAAACCAGATCCATTGCGAACGAACCAGGAACAATAGAAAGAGGCCGACTAGCAGACAAAGCAAGGCGCTCAGGAAATGTCCATACATGCCTACGTCTGAGGCCGCCGGGGACGAAACAGGTCGCTCGAAGACACGGGTTGGCTGTTGCCGACTGATATCATAAGCACGTCTGCTCGACTGATCCCGCAACACGCTGTAGGCTTCATTGAGGGACTTCATTTCTTCTTCTGAGCCGCCCTTGTCTGGGTGATGGCGCGCAGCTTTTCGCTTGTACATACGCTCAATCTCACGGGCAGAAGTGTTTTCGTCGGCGCCGAGTATCTCGTAGTAATCACATTTGGGCTGGCTCATGACGTGAAGTCGATTCTAGGAGGCGCCTCGGCATTTGGCAATTTGCCGGTCGCTCGATACATTAGGCCGAAATGGCTCTACCATTCGAACCGGGCGATGACCTGATCTTTCAACTCGAGAGCGGGTATGGATTACTGCGAGTGCTGGCAAAGGATTTTGATGGAACAGACACAATCTGGCATATCCTTGCTTATGAGGAAGTTTTTCCCGACACAGAATCTGCGGAGAAAACTCTACTTACCGGCACCTTAAAGATTCGACGACCTCATCTCGCTTTAACTGATCGCGCATTCGAAAGGACACCTGCAGCAAAACTAGGCAACCGCGCAGTGACCGAGGACGAGCTTGTGGCATTGGAATCTTGGAGGCGGTTATCGTCCAGGCACGTTCACGATCGTTCAGCCTTACTGCTGCTCGGGCTACGATGACCGACATGCGAAAATATTCCTCTCAGGGTTCCGCGTTTTTCTGGTTAACAGTTGTTCTCGCCCTTACAACCTCACAGTCATTTGCGGCAAGACAAGAACGAAAGATAGATAGCTGGCGACCACTCCACTATTCGGTCTTCATAACACTCGGCGAGGGGCTAAAGGAGATTCGGAAGGCAACGACAGAGGTTACTGTTACCACAGTTAAACCTAACGTCAGAAGCATCGACCTGGATTTTGGTTCGCTGTCAATCGATTCAGTGAGAGTCAACAATCGAGCTGCAAGATTCACAAGAAAAGGTGAAAGGCTTATCGTTCACCTGCCTAAAACAACTGGATGCGGTGCGCGGCTGGTGATCGCCGTTAACTATCACGGGAAACCACAAGACGGCCTGATGCTGATGAGCGATAAGGACGGAAAGCCGTCCGCTGTCGGCGACAATTGGCCCAATAGGGTCCATCATTGGATTCCAACCCTGGACCATCCGTCAGCGAAGGCATCTGTCAGTTTCACCATAACTGCGCCAAGCGAAAACGTGGTGGTGGCAAACGGCAAGCTGCAGACCGTTGGATCGTCCTCCTCGATGACACGTACATGGCGCTACAACGAAGTCGCACCAATTCCTCCATACTGCATGATCTTCGCAGCGGGACAATTTGCGAAACTGAATCCGCCTGCCCCCTCCGAGGTGCCACTTGAGTATTACGTGCCTTTCTCGGATCAGTCTCACGCAATCAAGGGTTTTGCTTCCGCCGGTCCTTCGCTGCGATTCTTTTCGCAGACGGTTGCGCCTTACCCGTACGAAAAACTGGCGCTGATTGTCGGCAATACCCAGTTTGGAGGCATGGAGAACTCGAGCGCAATCGTCTTTGCCAGCACGTTGTTTAATCCGCAACCAAATGCTCCTCTGAGCCAGACCTTTGGCATACCGAGCGGCATTGTGGAACTGGTTGCACATGAGGTAGCACACCAGTGGTTTGGCGACTCGGTATCTGGGGCAACGTGGGCAGACCTTTGGCTGAGCGAGGGTTTTGCTACCTACTTTGCAGGAGTATTTGTGCAGCAAACTGATGGCGAGGCTGCGTTTCGGGAGTATATGAAGGAGGCCGCTACAAGCGTCCTGCAATATGAACGTCAGAGGCGAGCGCCCCTACACGATCGTGAGACCGAGGATCTATTCAAGCTGCTAAATCCCAACAACTACCAGAAGGGCGCCTGGGTATTGCATATGCTTCGAGCGCAGTTGGGTGATGACGTGTTCTTCCGAGGGATTCGCAACTTTTACGAGGCGCACAAGGGATCTATCGCCACCAGCGAGGATCTACGCGTGTCGCTGGAGAAGGCTTCAGAAACGGATCTAAGGGAATTTTTCGCGCGTTGGGTCTATAGTACCGGTCATCCGAGTTACGAGTTCTCATGGCGCTGGGATTCGGTTCGTAAGTCGCTGATCGTAGAATTGAATCAGATCCAGCCAGAGTCAGGTTTTCCAAATTCGGTTCCGGTGCACGTGGTGACAGAGCGCGGGAACCAGATTATTCTTCTCAAGCCGACGACGAAAAAACACATAACGCAACACTCGGTGGAATTGGAGCCAACCAGCGTTGAACTCGATCCAGAGAATACGGTCTTAAAACGGGTGATACTACGCTGATCACAGAGTACACTAGTTGCCTTTAGCGTCGTGGTACTGTCATCTTTCGGACCAACAAAATCCTACACACGGCAGAGATTGTGTGAAAAACCCACGGGGCCACTCAACCAAATCCTCCACACGGCACACGCTCTTCATGGACCAACAACATCCTACCCACTGCCGAGACTGTGTCAGAAAAATAGATCCTACACACGGCAGTGTGTAGTGCTTTTTCAGATCCTGCCTACTAGAACGGACGCCGCCCCCCTTATTTTTTCTCAGCAGCTCCGTCGAAATTGCGGCGGGTGAAGTTTGAGGGTTCTGAATGTCACCCGTCTTCTGAGTTGGTATTGTTGAAAAAAGGAGGGGGGTGGCGCCTCTTTGTAGGTGGGATCTAAAAAGCACTACACACTTGCCGTGTGTAGGATCTATTGTTTTGACACAGTCTCTTCCGTGTGTAGGATTTCGCTGGACGGACAGAGCCTATGGTGTCGCAAACATCGCGCATTCAGCGTCCGTACGGGAGACGACCGGACTGAAGCGCTCCTGGTACTCTCGCGACGTTAAAAACGCACAGATCAGACCGCGAAAGTTGTTCGGCTCACGGTTATTCACTATGTCCAGCCAGAAGGCATAACCGCCGGGATCAGGATCTCTCCGGAGATAGCCAAAATACTGCATGAGGACAAACGAATGGTTAAACTCCCGCGATCTGAAGGCCGAAATCTCAACCACATCCCGAACAACCTGCGCGCGAGTCTTTCCACCGTTCATTAGGTTGATC
This sequence comes from Pyrinomonadaceae bacterium, assembly GCA_035283645.1. Taxonomy (GTDB): domain Bacteria; phylum Acidobacteriota; class Blastocatellia; order Pyrinomonadales; family Pyrinomonadaceae; genus PSRF01. Next base: position 12,173 of record DATETN010000090.1, on the reverse strand, counting down.
TGCACTTGCCTTTCGGCCGTGAAAGGAAACAACTGCATCGTGTCAAACAACTTGTTCACGAACTCTGCATTTGTTGCGAAAGCAGGATACTGTTGAACGAATTCCGCCCGGGTGATAAACGCGTTGACTAGCGCGACTTTAGTCATCTCCAAATCTGGGCCCTCGATGATCTGCCCGCGATCGACACTGAATTCAGCATACGTAGGTTGTCGACCGAGTGTCGCCTTATAGAGTCTTATGACGAAGTTGCCACCTTCCTGAAACTCCGACTCGACAAAGAATGCTCCTGACACGCCCACACGTCGACTGACAATGCAGGCTACGTTAGTCCCACAGCTGGCTATTTCGTTGGTCCAATAAACAAATCCTCCCGGATCTGGGGAACGGTTAAGAAAGTCCAGGTACTGCTGATTCACGAAGAACTCTGGGTCATCGAGAGGGTTAACTGTTGCAGCCACGGTATCGTTGTCAATAATAGTTAACGACGCTGTGGTGGGGCTTCCTGCAAAAGCGCTCCCAGCCGGATTTTTTAACGTTAGTCCTATCGTTTCACTTCCTTCTACATAAAGGTCATCAACTATAGGTATCGTAAAAGTCTTGAAGAGTTCTCCCGCCAGAAAATGCAACGTTCCGGCCGTCGTAATGTAATCGGTCCGGTTGTTTGCTGTGACATCGGTTGTAAGGTACCCGACACTAATTGGATCGGAGTTGTTGCCGATTCGAGAAACACTAATCGTCGCACTCTTTTCACCTTCATTTACGAAGAAGCTGGTTGCACCGAACTGCACGCTAGAGGCTGTCGCGCTTGAATCAAACTGACCGCGAATCTCACCGGCAATGAAGTTACTGGTATGGACATTCACGTAAAGCAGGCCGTTCCTTAAGTCCTGAACCTGGTTCGGCGTTAGGTTGATCTCAAAATCGCTGATTTGACCCAACGGAAGTGGAAACAAAGCCGAAGCACTCACACCCACCGGGGCGGGTCCATGAATGTGGGCATCCGTCTGGGAGCTCGTGAGTCCTGAAAAGTCCACTGACACACGGGCCGTAGTTTCATCGGGGCTCAGGAGTAGTGTGGCGGTACCCATTGCGGGCGAGTTTGTTGCTGGGACTTCCTGTGCACCATTTAGCGTCGCTACAAAAAGTTCGCTGGGCTTGGATTCGATTTCGTAAACGGCGCCGTTGGATAGCGAAACGACAAACACATTGCCGTTTGGAGCGGATTGAATGTCAGTCGTAACTCCGAAGTCTCGGCCGATTAAAAGCCCTTCGCTTTCAGTCAAATCAAATTTGTCCGCGTTGTCTGCTACGAGATCAGCCAGCTTCGGATCATTAAATGAAAAATGTTGCCGGTCTGCGCCAAGTTTGAAGCGGAACAGATAACCGTTGGCAAGCGTCGTACGCGACGCCCCGACAAACATGTTCCCATCGAATTGTGGTCCGAGTCCTCTTCCCTCGACAAACCCCAACGCGGCTGGCGCGACAGCGTACTTCCAACTGAACTCAGGATCTCGGTAACTCGCACCGGGCAGCATATACATGCTGGAAAGCGCAAGCTGTGGCGTCGCTGCTATATTGCTTGCGGGCCAACGCAATTGCTGGAGGTTTCCCGAGCCGTAGCTCGTTTCGATGGATTTGAACTCATCGATTCTGCCAATCGGACCCATCGCTTGGACCCACCCGCCATTGAAGCCGGGTGTAACACGATTCAATTCGTCAAAGGAGTCGTCCCCATTTTCTTGAGTCCAAAGGCTACCGCTAAGAGGATCGAAAGCCATTCCAAATCCATTTCGGACACCATAGGCAAAGATCTTCCTTATGTTCACGGCGGCCTCGCCAGTCAGGTTAGTGGCCGCACTGAAGAAGGGATTGTCCGTAGGTGGACTGCCGTCGTCATTCAACCGAAGAACGACCCCGGTCAAATGCGCATCATCAGGTTCCGGGCCACCAAACTGATCATCCGGAATGACACCGCCAGTTGTTACGTTCTGCATGAATCCACGGCGGCCCACATCGCCGAAAAGTACGTATAACTTCCCGTCCGGTCCAAAGCGCAGCACACCACCATTGTGATTTCCTCGCGACCCCTGGCCACCATCTTGCTGGATGGCGCGCAATCTAATCAGGTTGCGATCAAACGTGAGTACCGAGCCATTCCAGAGGAATCGATCCACCCGGTTGCCAAGCAAGGCAATCTGGTCAACGTTCGTTGTGTCAGAGCCAGTACTGCTCTCGGACCAGAATAGGTAGACAAATCCATTCAGAAAGAAGTTCGGGTGCAGCGCTATACCAAGAAGACCACGTTCCGATGCGCTATTAACCGCCAAATCGAGAACCGTGTTTTGGACCACACCGTTCACGACGCGTTGAACTCTCCCGGTTGCCCTCTCCAGCACCAGAAACTCATTTGCATTAAGAAACGCCATGCTAGTTGGTTGGTTGAGGCCGCTAACGACGGTACTCACAGTCAGATTCGGGTCGAGCATGACTGGCAAAGCCGCCGCGGCTTGAACCACCGTGTCGAGCGAGGAGGTGTTGTTCGTGGAGTCGTGGTCAGTTTGGCCCGAGTTGACCGAGACGGAGTTCGCTAGCTGGCCTGGAGCGGACGGTGTCACGACTATAGTAATTAAAGCGGTTTCTCCCGGGTTCAGATTACCTAAAACACAGTTCACCGGGGCGTTTCCCGAGCAAGTACCTTGTGAAGCAGACACTGAGCCGAATGCGACACCAGGAGGGAGCGTATCCATAACTGTCACATCGGTGGCAACAGCCGGACCATCATTGCCCACCACAATTCGGTAGCTTATGCCGACTCCAACCTGCGCAGGATTTGGGGAGACCGTTTGTTGTACCGCAAGGTCTACGTTCGTTGAACTGACAACCTTAAGCATGACGCCGACAGAGTGGGAAGTTGCACCAGATGTTCCCGTCACTGTGACCGGAAGAGTTCCGATCGGCGTTGCACCACTCGTAGTAAGTGTCAACGCTGAAGTCTTCGCGGACGTCCCAGAAAAAGTTAGCACCGAAGGACTAAAGCCCGCTGTGACACCCGCTGGCAAACCCGAAGCACTCAAGTCTACGTTTCCACTGAATCCCGCAAGTGGTGCTACGGTGATTACGTACTGTGCGGCGCCGCCCGGCGTCACTGTCTGCGCACTGCTGGCGGTAGTGATTGCGAAGTCCGCTGTCGTGGAGGCGGGGGCGACGGCAACAAACGTGCGGTAGATATGATCCCCGGATGTATTGTTATCGTTGTTTGCATGATTCCCAGCCGCGTAGAAGATCACGGGACCGGCGTCAGTAGCAGGAGCCGTCCAGGAAAAGGTCCATGTGGCACCATTCTGTTGACCGGGAAAGGTCCCAACTGATGTGTGCTCGATATATTGACGAGAACTACTGGGGCCCTGATTGTCGAGCACCTGGGTAAATACGTCAGTGCTCTGGAGGTTCCCAGCCTTCTCATCACCACCATCCAGCACCGTCAATTGGAATCCCCATCGCTGCCGCGTCGGGTCCGGATTGATGTGATTGATACTTATTTGATAGGTCTGGCCTGGGATGTAGGTGGCCGGTACGGATATTGATATCTGACCGGTTCCAGCATCAGGCGGGACATGGCACTCCGCGCATGCCTCGGGCTCCTCCAAAGGCGCGCCCGTGTAACCAGCCGGAGGTCCACTTGAGAAAGCGTGAACTGGTGGGTAGCCAGACTCCGCGGAAAGCAACCAGCCAATGCCGCACGCGACGATGGCTGCCAGCATGATGAGGCGAACCTGCTCGAAACGATGCTTCGCGGGGATGCGGATCATGTGCGCTAAACTGTCATAAAGAAGAGCCCGACGAGCTTTCGCCGGGCTTTCTGTTTCATCAGTTGAAGAACTACTCGCATTTGACTCTCAGATCATGAAACCAAGGTTAGGTGTGCTGAACCGATCAATCAAGGGAAATACTGCGGTCAAATCAGATGGGGAGAGGCCGTACCAAGTAGCCAGAGTTGCTGCATACTGCTCGACGGAAGAGGTTGGGATCCAGCGACCGCGGGGATTCGAACCTCCATCTGTATCATCTGGTCCACCCAATGCGAGGGTGGGGTAGGTGCCGAACAAGCGGTTACCGTTAACTGCGCCTCCCATAACGAGGTGATGATTACCCCATGCGTGATCTGATCCGACCGCGGCGCCGCTACCTGCAGGCTGCAATGTCCGGCCAAAGTCCGAGAGTGTGAACGTTGTAATGTTATTCGCCATGCCGAGCTCGATCGTAGCATCATGAAATGCCTTCATTGCCTGGCTGACTTGCGTGAGCAAGGCATCCTGCCCGCCTCCACGCTGATTGGAATGCGTGTCGAACCCTCCAATTTGAGCGAAGAAGATCTGCCTTCTCATGTTGATGCCGGCAACCGGATCGGTGCAAGCCTTGACCAGTCGGGCAATTTGCAGCAGCTGACGGCCCAAAGACGTATTGGGAAAGACAGTCGATAATTGCGGGCTTACCGAGCCCAGAGCGTTATCTGTTTGGATGGCACTTGAACGCGTATCGCTAGCTGCTTTGATCAGCTTGTAGTTTCCATCGAGAGAACGCAATTCTGTGAACGTGCTCGCGCGCGAAGCCACCTCGCTGGAGGTACCGGTCATGATTAGTTGCAGCACGTTCGCCAGTTGAGTATTTGAATCCGCCACAGCTAACTGCCTGGTGTCCACTCCCGTAAGGAGGAGATTGATACCCGCAATGGAGATGTTCTGAGGAAAGGTGGCTAATCCATTCAAACCGATCACCTTGTCGGCTATCCGTCCGGCCCACCCGGTTTGGCTGACGACATTGGCGATTGCGGTTTGATGCAATCCGACCTGGTCAGAGTGGGAGAAAAGTTGTAGAGGTTTTTTGCCGGTCCCGTTTTGATAAGTTGTGCGAGTTATCGGCTCGACCAGTGGCCCGCTGTTGCACACAACAGCCAGTCTTCCCTGGTTGAATAAATCGCGGACTTCGGACATGTTTGGATGAAATGCATAGGACCCACCACTGGCTGGGGAAACGGTCAAAAGGCTGGCCTGTGGAATCGCCAATCCAGATGCATTCCGAACATTGAAGTACCCTTGAGTAGTACTGCCAACTGGTCCATTGTACTGATCCAACGAGACCAGCATGTTGTTTCCGTCGTTCCCGCCATTCAAAAAGATACAGACGAGTGCCTTGTAGTCCGCAGCTCCTTGAGGCGTTAAAGCGTGCACGATACCGAAGCTGTCAATGCTGGAAACTAGCGCCATGCTGCCCACTGCGCAGGCGCTGGTCCGGAGAAAGTCTCGACGTGATGTTGGCATGATGTCTATCTCTGAATGTCGTACTGTGACGACGTTGCAATCAGGTAAGCCGCTACCTGTGCCCGTTTTCGAGCGAAGTTAGCATCTGAGCCAGGAATCGCGTTCATGGCCGTGATAACGGAGTTTCTGAACTGAGTTGACATGGTCCCATGAAGCATCAGCCCGTTCAGGGTATCGAGTAACGACCCCGGATTGGACGCCAGAGCTTCGAGGTTTGACAGGTCTACTGAGGTGCCGCGGGGCCGATCCGGGCTGGCAGCCGTCGGAGACGTATTAGTGGATACGCCAACATAAATCAAACGATCGATATTGTTGGCCCGCCGGAGTGTGGTCGAAGTTGAAAGAATTCCAAAGGCTGGCCCCAGTATCTTAGTGCCCGGGACCTCATACTCCGGCTGGTAATAACTGAATACGGTTGCCGGCATGAAGATCGGCTGATCCAGACTGCCGGTAAAGTCAACGTTGGTAGAGCGTATGCCAAGGACTCCATCACTGTTCGTGCTCTTATCAAATGACTTAGGATTGAGTGCACGTAGTACGCCCCCTATGTATTGTGCTGGTTCACGGAGTTTCCCGTAGTTAGGATCAGTCTTTACATCGCCACGGGCTTCTGGATCGAGCAGGATTGCCTGCACAACAGCTTTCAAGTTTCCGCGTGTGCCACCGCAGCCGGCCAAGGGATAGAGAGAATCACAGTCGTTGTTGAATACCCTTGCGACTCTTTCCACGTAAGCCGGGCTGGGATTGCTGGTCACCAGGTGTTGAATCAATTGCTTGCCAACAAAGGGACCAACATTCGGGTGGTTGAATATATTATCCAGGCCCGCTACCAGGTCGGACTGGGCGCACGCTTGATTCGTGGCAGTACACGCTGGAATCACCACTCCATTCAACAGAGTCTTTTCCGAGACATTGTGATTCGTTCCGGTTGGACGCGGTACCATTGGATCTCGCCAATTATTTATACCGGCTGCGATAGGAGGTGCGAGAGTCCATCCGGTAAATACTTTGGTGAACTCATTGACAGTTGTCTGGGAGTACGTAGGTATCGTCGCGCCCTGGTCATCTAGTTTTGGTGTGCCATCCAGATTCAGCTCGTTTACTCCAATCGAGAAGAGTTGAAGGATCTCACGCGCGAAGTTTTCATTGGGGTTGGTCCTGGTGCTCAACCGCATGTCGAGATACTCACCCATCGATGGATTGAGCGTTACTTCCTGTAGCAGTGTTCGATAGTTGCCAAATGCTCCCCTATCGAGTGCCTGCAGATACATCGTCATCCAGCTGGGTCGGTTCAGTGGTGATAATCCCGAAACGACAAGGATCTGGTGGAGTGCAAACGCAACGCGCTGTCGCAACTGGTCCTGTCCATACAGAGCATTTGAGAAAAACGTCCGGTGCAGCGGATAGAGTGAGAAGTTGTCCCGATTACAGACTGCCTGGTTGTAATTAGGATCGGACGGATTGCTGCTCGGGCAAGCCGTGCTTTGATCGTCGAACGGAAAGGGTAAGTCAGGATAGTTCGAACCTTTACCCGCATTTTGGACAGGCGCATTGAACTGTTCATCAAGAAACGCCCGGAACCCCATGGCCTTGACGCGGTTAACCTCGGCCATTGTTGGCCCCCAGGTTGTCTGCTCGAGAAATCGAACTGTGTCAGCGTCGGTGCCTGATCCGGTGAATGTTTCTGGCACATAGGGTGGATCGGCCGAAGGAGGAGTATCGGGCGCCGGTGTGGCCACGGCGCCGGCATCGTCGGGCGGACAGTCTGTTCCAGGACAATTGGCAGGTTTATGACCGATTGCAACGCGCACTCGATTACTGGCCATACCATGGAGGTTCAGCCTGAGTAGTACGTCGCCCACGTCAGACATGTCATCTGCGAGACGGACGACGAACATTGTTATGCCGGGAAAGCCAGGTACCTGTCCAAGATGCTCGATTCGCAGTTTGTATAGCCTTCCCGACCCATCCTGCGCATCAGCCGAGAATGCGTTCACACCTTCCCCCGGTAATAAGTCCAGGTTCATTGCGAAGACGCAGATCCTTGTACGCATATCTTCGCTGAACTTGGCCGAGGCGGTTAACTGAAATGGCTCTGGCTTGAGGGTGGTTAACTCGAGCGCGAGGGCCCTGGTAGAGGCCGCCTCACTGAGCAACACGGGAGGCCTACTACTGGCGCCGAAGACACTGCCGGCGCCCAGCGTTACTGAGAAAATGACAAAGCCTACGAGCAGCCTGGCAAACCGAATCACTGAAAGCTGAAGTTGTGCTGAATTCTTCGAGTTGATCGTGAAGCAGCCTGACACACAGGTGTTCATAAATAGGCTCCGTTAGCGGTAATCCAGCCAGTAGTATTCCCAAATTATGAGGTTGAGCTAATTGGAGGGGCCACCACCCGACCTACGGTCCAGGTTGCCTGGGAATATATCGTTCTACAACCTCCGGGTCAACACATTAGACGGGCGTATGGTCCACATGGTCGAAATTAGTTGTGGAAGCATTTCCAGGGGGAGTGAAGGCGGTCAATTTGCCATTTGAGTGCTGAGCAAATAGGGGGGTTACAGGACGGAAAGAGAGCGGCACTACTCTCAAGCTGCTAGGCTCGTCCTCCTTTTGTCTACTTTGTGTCAAGCTCAATGAGATTGTTTTAACCGGGGTCGTCTTTCCGGAATTCCTCTTCCCCAAACATTGATCTTTGTGATAGAAGAAGCGCTGCGAATTTCCCGCATTAAAAACGGGGTGACCATCAGCGCCACTGCGGCGACCATCGCTTCATCATCTCGGACGAACGCGTCGGACGCAGATTCTCACCTGTTCTCTTTGTTAGCCAATTAGGTCAAGCAATTCCTAACGTGCTCTGGCTGGAGGCTTATATGAAAAAGGCGAGTTTGATCCTTTCGGTGCTAGCCGTTTTTGTTTGGACCCTTCACACCCCCTCGTCGGCGAAAGAGCCGGCAGGTCAATCGCTAAAACAGATAAAGCAGAAGGAACGTTACACCGTTTCTCTGGCTCTCGAGTTTAGAAAGAAGAACCAGAATTCCTTTGAGCGGGTGATGACCTTTTTGAACCAGGCGGGTCCCAACGGATTTGCTACCGGATTCGTTGTTGGCGATGGGTTGGTAATGACGGCCTACCACGTAGTGTCAGGCGAGTTGGGAACCTCGAAAAAGCGAATACTCGGATTTTCTCCTCGCGATGAGCTGGAGGTTAAGGTATTTGTGAACGGGTGCAGAGCCAGCGTCATCAGTATTGATAAAGAAGCTGATCTGGCATTGCTTGACGTCTGTGATTCAATGAAAAACGCTCCGACCATCTCGTTTCAAACGAGGGTCGCAAAGGACGAACGAATTGTTCTAATTGCCAGTCCTCACGGCGACAAAATAGTCAGTCCTGGCGTGTTCTCGGGGAAGTATCCACTGCGCGGGTTGGAGTACCTTTCGGCTAAGATGGAAGCCAGAGACGGCTACTCAGGCAGTCCGGTTTATAATCAGAAAGCCGAAATTGTCGGAGTGTTTAGCGGGTATGACTGGACCAGGAGAGTTGCGCTGATCACTCCCGGCGAACGTGCGGAACGATTGCTGGCGGAGTACATCTCAGCCCAGAAATAGTGTACAGGGCGGTTGAGTTCTTCTAAGCAGGTGCGATTTTCTGAATACCACCAACTCGACGTTGGTGGTGTTTCAGTTTTAACCTTCCAAATATGTTGGATCTAACAAGGAATCCGCATCGTCGGTATAACCCGCTGACTCGTGAGTGGGTGCTGGTATCTCCGCACCGCACTGAGCGTCCATGGCAAGGGCAAGTCGAAGATACACCGCCTGAATCTTTACCTCATTACGATCCTCAGTGTTACCTGTGTCCTGGCAACGCGCGCGCAGGTGGTGTCCGTAATCCCAACTACGATCGCACCTTCGTCTTCGAGAATGATTTTGCCGCCCTAAAGCTCGATACTCCAAAAGCTACCTTAGATAATAAACAGCTGATAGTCGCAGTTGGCGAACCGGGAAGCTGCCGTGTCATCTGCTTTTCACCACGCCATGATCTAACGATCTCTAAAATGCAGGTTCCTGACCTGCTGAGCGTCGTCAGTACATGGGTTAGCCAGTACCGGGAGCTTGGCGCCTTGTCGGATATCAATTGGGTGCAGATATTTGAAAATCGTGGGGCAATTATGGGCGCCAGCAACCCCCACCCGCATGGGCAGATTTGGGCAAACTACAGTTTGCCTGACGAAGCAGTGAAAGAGTTGCGTTCGTTACGTGAATACATCAGCACGCACGATTCCTGTTTGCTTTGTGATTATCTGTCATTGGAGAGGGGCACGGATGAGCGCCTGGTGTACAGAAATCAGGACTTCACTGCATTGGTACCGTTTTGGGCGGTCTGGCCGTTTGAGATTTTGATCGTATCCGAAAAGCACACGACAGGCATTGATCACATGTCGGAATCTGAGAGCACCAATCTGGCTGATATCCTGCAGCGACTAACAATCCGGTACGACCAACTCTTCAATGTGCCATTCCCTTACACCATGGGCTTTCACCAGCGACCCACTGATGGGCAGACTCATGAAGAGTCGCATTTGCATCTGCACTTTTATCCGCCACTCTTACGCTCAGCCACTGTGCGCAAGTTCATGGTTGGTTATGAAATGCTGGCAATGCCGCAACGTGACATCACGCCCGAGGCTGCCGCAGACAGACTGCGATCGCTCGGTTGATGTTAGGATTTGTAGTGATAGGACACCGAGGCAATTTTCCATTGACCATTTATGCCGGACATCCCAATTCTGATCTGCGATTGAGAAGTTTGCAGCGCCTCACACTCTCACCTTCAGCTTTCAATTCTTAGCACGTGCCCCTCGCCTTCGTGCTCTTTGGTGTGATTTCGTGGATCGTCTTTCCTACCGGTTTTGCAGCTCGTAAAACGAGAATACAAAACGCTTCTGAGCCGAAGGGCCTCCAAAGAACCCACTATCGAAGTCGTACTCCTTCATCTCGGCAAAAGCGCGCTCGGCAGTCCAACCATCATGCGTGATTCGATAAGCAGCTGTTAACGCGCCAGTCCGATGCCGACCGCCCTTGCAATGAACGTAGACCGGCCAGTTTTTGGGATCGTTGACGAGATCAAGGAAATACTTCGTCTCTTCTTCGGTTGCCGCGCGGCTCGCCTTAAGAGGAATGTTGAAGTACTGCATCTTCTTAGCCGTGACCCATGACCGTGCCTTGGCCTTGTAGTCCTTTCTCAAATCGATAGTCTGACGGCATTGGGGCAAATGAGACGAAAAGGGCCGCGGATGAACGCGGATGAAAAGATCTGAGGGTAAGACAGGGGTTGGGCTGATCCACTAAATCACACTAACAAAACGAAAAGAAATTACCTGGGAGGAGCGTAAGAATTACCTGGGCGAGCGTTTTCAGATTTGTTCAATCCGAGTTAATCCGCGGCCCATTTCTTGCTGACTAATCCGCCAATTCCCTTTCTGACTACATGTCTCCTGAGAATTTCCTATTGGTGTTGCCTAGTGTGAATTCGTAGATCGCCTCGACAAGCTGAACCGGGGATACGCCTGTCTTCATACTTTGTGAAAAAACGCGGCAAACCCAAGTCATGTCTAGTTTCATCTAGTTATCGGTAAGAACCTGGCTAAGGGGTTCATCGGGGTTCATCCATTACAACCAGGTTAAACTCTCACGAAACTAGTTGAGCTGGGCGCGGGCATAATGGTAACCTGCGCTTTCAAGATTTTGACCACAGTTCAGCGTTTAAGGATTTAGAGGAGAAAATTCCAGGATGCAGTTGCGAAAACCCTTCCGAAATATGACCAGCGTGCTGGCAGCGATCTTTGGTCTTGCGCTGATTTGCCAGGCACAAGAGCTCGCACCGACAAAAGCCCCTATTGACATCAAGATAAAGAATTTTGGCCAGATGGATGAGCGTTTCTATCGTGGCGGCCAGCCCAAGGAACGCGACTACAAGGACTTGGCAGCGCTCGGAATCAAGACAGTAATCGATTTAAGGGATGATCCTGAGGACTACGAGAAGTCCCTGGTTGAATCACTCGGTATGAAATACGTTCATATCCCTATGGTGGCCAAGAAATACCCCACGGAAGAAGCAACAAAGGCCTTCCTGAAATTGGCTGGAGATCCCGAGACGGGCAAGTTCTTCGTTCATTGCGCTGGTGGCAGGCATCGGACCGGAGCGATGGGCGCCGTATACCGGTATGAGTTTTATGATTGGAACTATGACCAGGTTTATAAGGAGATGAAAGACTTTGACTTCTACACCGCCTGGGGACATGGGAAGTTTAAGGATTTTGTGAAGGACTACTACGAAAGGATTCAGTCGGAAAAGTCGACCGTCACTACCACCGAAACTTCCAAGACTGGAACAAAGCAGTAAAGAGGAGTTGAATGAAAATCGAAAAGGCCGTCTGGTCGGGCGGCCTTTTTGATTGGGCGTGTGGTTAGTTGTTAGTGGTACGTTCTTGGGGACATATTGAGCTTCACGTTCGGCCTATCCCCCAAACCCATTTTTAGAAGATCCAAGTGGAAAAGGATCCTGCACACGGCAGAGTGTAGTGCTTTTTAGATCCAACCTACAAACCGAAACGCACCACCCCTTTTTTTTACAATACAATACCAACTCAGAAGCGTGTGAACGCTCACACTACCCCTCCGCAATTTCGATGAAGCTTCTGAGTCGGTAACATTGAAAAATTAGGGCGGGGGGCGGCGCCTGTTGTAGGTAGGATCTTAACGAACTCCACACTGCCGTGTGGAGGATTTGGTTGAGTCGCTCCATGGGTTTTTCACACAATCCTGCCGTGTGGAGGATTTGGTTGAGTCGCTC
>DATETN010000089.1:0-18445 GCA_035283645.1 Pyrinomonadaceae bacterium | reverse complement strand
GATAGCGATGCGAACATGCGGAATCTGATCAGTCGCATCGAAAATCGGACCGACACGTTTATTCGCAGTCTTGAGAACGCGCTTGATCGCAGTTCTTTGAATAACACAGCGAGAGAGGATGAGGTTAATGGGCTGGTCGCGGACTTTGAAACAGCTACAGATAATCTCAGAAGTCGCTTTGAAGCCCGGCAGTCTACGGCGGCCGATGTGCGCGAAGTACTGAACCGTGCTGCATTCATCAACTCCTTCATGGTCAACAACCGGTTGACTGGCCGTTCAGAGCAGGACTGGCGGTTATTGCAAACGGATCTGGATGCTTTGGCTCGCGCCTATTACATCACGGACTGGCGTTGGGCAGTTGGTCAGACTGGCCCAGGTTCCAGTTGGGTTGACACACGGCCATTGGCGCGGCGAATTGTCACACGGACAACCCAGTTCAGCCGTAGCTTCAGGCAAGCGCTGAACAGGCCGAGAACCGATGCATGGCAGGCGGAAGAGGCCAGACGGCACCTGGTTCAGTTTGAAACTGCGGCAACGCGCCTGCGAAACGTCGCCAACAATCGAAACTCCGGCGTGGCTGAAGCGCGAGAGCTGCTTGAACACGCGAGTTACCTGAACAATTTCGTTCTTAGTCATCAGCTAACCGGCCGTGCAGAGAGTGATTGGACCCTTTTGCGCACCGACCTGGACCAGCTGGCTTCCGCTTACAACATTGCGTGGAACTGGACCGGTACACCCGTCCCGGGTGGTCCAATCTATTCTGACGGAAGGTTGACCGGGACCTACCGGCTGAACGTATCGCGCAGCGGCAACCCACAGGCAGCCGCCGACGCAGCTACCCGCAATCTGCCGGCAGCACGGCGCCAGCGGGTCTACGACTCGCTTCTGCGACGGCTAGACGCGCCCGATGTCCTGGCTATTGACCAGCAGGGGACAAACATAACTATCGTTTCATCGCGAGCACCGCAGATTAACTTTGTTGCGGACGGTCGCGAACATGTGGAGACGAATCCGAATGGCCGCACTGTTCGGGTGCGCGCCACGATGAGCGGTGATCAGCTGGTAATTGACCGTACCGGCGAACGATCACAAGACTTCTCCGTTACGTTTGACCCGATCGGTAACGGGCAGTTGGTAGTAACGCGGCGCTTGTACAGCGACCAGTTTACCCAGCCTGTGACCGTTCAAAGCTATTACGATAAGACTTCCGAAGTGGCCCAGCTGGATATCTTCAGGGGGTCGCCTGACTACGGCAACGTGGCTGCTGGGGATTTCGTCATACCCAACAACACTCAGTTGGTAGCCGTGCTGGACACCAGTCTCGACACTGAACGCACGCGCGAGAATGAGCGGTTTACGATGACAGTGCGCTCGCCAAATCAATATTCCGGAGCGCGAATCGAAGGTTATGTGACCAATGTCGAACGGAGCGGACGCATTACTGGTCGTTCATCATTCACGATGAACTTCGATCGCATTCGGATGCCGGATGGGCGAACTTACGCGTTTGCCGGAATGGTCGAGTCGGTGCGGACAGCCGATAACGAAACCGTTGGTGTTGATAACGAAGGTGCGGTAAGGGAAAGCGATCAGACCGGACGGACCATAACGCGAACAGCGATCGGCACTGCAGTGGGTGCAATCATTGGCGCCATCGCAGGTGGCGGTCAGGGAGCCGCGATTGGCGCCGCTATTGGTGCGGGCGCGGGCGCGGGTTCAGTTTACGTTCAAGGAAGGGATGATCTAGAACTCGCTCCGGGTACGGAAGTAGTAGTAAGAGCCACCGGCCCGCGCTAATAACCGTGGGCATAGACAAAAACAGGAGGGGCGATCTCGCGGTCGTCCCTCTTTTTTGTAAGGAGAGGTTGTACTCAATTCGGTCCACTGTCAGAGAGGATTCAGGTTTCAATTCAAAGATAACTCGACTGGTTCAGGCAGACGCTCGACCTTCAACTTAAGACCGGTTGGAGACTCAACCGGCTCATTGCCGGGAGCAGCAAAGAACAGAAAGCCGTGGCGGCTGCGTTCATTCGAAGTCAAAGGGGTCTTCAAGTCCAGTGCATAATCTCCAAACTCCTTTTCAAATTGCTTACGCGAGTTTGGGTTGTAAGCGAACACGCCATTTGCCTTCAAGATCTTGGATACTGCCTGCTTTGTACTCAGCAGTTTCCATTCACGTCCCTGACCATCCAGCAGGTGAAAGCGAGCGCGTTTCAGTTCCAGCGGCACTCCGCTTTCATAATCCAATGCAACCCGCAACGGTAATACTCCGGCTAACGGCAGATTGGCCTCGAACAACTCCTGGCTCTCTTCGTCGGTGAGGAGTGGGGCCGTTCGAATTGTGATTCCGCCAGCACTCGCGCTGCGAGCATTTGCCGGTATTGAGGGTAGGTCTACAACGGGCTTGACCTTATAGAGGGATCCCCCACAGCCTGCAAGAAAGACCGCGAAGGCCAAAAGTATCAGGGTTTTTCCGGAGGGGTGCCTCACGCGCGCAATCTCTCACGCTGGTCCACTAACTGTCAACGCGGGACCGTAATGGAGCTTCACAATCGCTTTACCCAGCGAATTGGTCATTTGTCACTTGTGACCAATTCGCCACCTCAGCCGAATATGAACCCCTTGCTCTAAAGCAAATGATCTCTTACAAGACCAACCACCATCCACCAACTAGTCACCCCTGTGTTAGTATTTCCCACCACCATGATCAGGCCGTTTCGCGGAGTTCATCCGCAGATTCATCCCACAGCTTTTGTTGAAGAGAGCGCGTCCGTCATTGGGGACGTGCATTTGGGTGAAGAATCATCCATCTGGTTTAACTCCGTCGTGCGGGGCGATGTGCACTTCATACGCATTGGCGCCCGCACCAATATCCAGGACAATTCAGTCATTCACGTTAGACACCATTCCCATCCAACCATTCTCGAGGACCAGGTAACCGTGGGCCACAGCGTTACGCTACACGGCTGTTATGTCGAACGAAGTGCTCTCGTTGGAATCGGTTCCATAGTGCTGGATGACGCTCGCATCGGTGCTTATTCCATTGTCGCCGCCGGCTCCCTTGTCTCCCCAGGAACAATTATCCCTCCGCACTCTTTGGTGATGGGTATACCAGCGCGAGTCAAGCGGCCCCTGAGTGAGGAAGAGGTCCGCGAATTGGATGTGTTCTGGCAAAACTATGTGGAGTACACCAGGATGTATCGCGAAGAACGGAATTCGGGATGATCTGCGCGCCCAAGGCCACCCACTCGCGGCCGCGGGGTGGTACTGACCTGGCGCCTTTGTCTAATTCCGCCATCGTTTGTTATGTTCGGTCTTGTTCCACGGTAGTTCTGTTTGCGTTTTCATCCTGCTGTGTCTAAACCTAACACCCAACCAGCGCGCGGCATGCGGGACTTTCTGCCCGCTGATGTGCGGCGACGCGAATATGTGATTCGCGTCATCAAGCAGGTTTACGAACGTTATGGCTTCGAGCCGCTTGAGACACCGGCCGTAGAGAACATAGAGACCTTACTGGGAAAGTATGGAGAGGAAGGAAACCAGCTAATCTTTAAAATCCTCAAGCGGGGCATTCACGAAACCTCAGGGGAAGCCGACCTCGCACTTCGCTACGATTTGACCGTGCCCTTGGCCAGGGTGGTGGCTGAATACCGCGACCAGCTACCAAAATTCTTTAAGCGCTACCAAATCCAGCCAGTGTGGCGAGCAGATCGACCCGGTCGCGGCCGGTTTCGTGAGTTCTATCAATGCGATGTCGACATATTGGGTTCACGCTCTATGGTTGTCGAAGCCGAACTAATAGCGGCTGCAAGCGAGGCGTTGGTTGAACTAGGGTTTTCCGATTTCACTATTCGCCTCAATCACCGTCAGGCCCTGACTGGGATGTTGCTGGCTGCAGGCGTTCCGCTTGAAAAGCACGACGCCACCTTGGTGGCCCTTGATAAGCTCGACAAGATCGGTCGACAAGGCGTCGCAAAGGAGCTGACTGAACGCGGTGTTTCAGACGAATCCGGAGAACGCCTGCTCCAGTTCTTTGTGGAGTTGCAGTCTCTCGAGCATGCGGCCGACATTGCCTCAGGAGAAGACGCCAAAATCAAACAGAAGGCAATAAATGCAGCAGTGCTTGGTCGATTGATTGAATTTCTGGGCGCGAACGAACTGGGGGCCAGAGGAGTTGAGGAATTGCGGTCCGTTGTCGAGTTCTGCGGTAGTTTTGATGTAGGGCAGCACCTGAAAATCGATCCCAGCCTGGCCCGAGGGTTGTCCTATTACACCGCCGCTATTATGGAGATTGCGGTCAAGGATCTCGCCGGGAGTCTTGGGGGAGGTGGTCGATACGACAACCTCGTAGGAATGTTTCTGGGCCAGGACGTACCTGCCTGTGGTTTTTCTCTGGGTTTGGAACGAATCATTGTGGTCATGGGCGAACGGGAAATGTTCCCACCTGAAGTGATTGCTGCTCCAGCAGACGTCATGGTTACCATCTCATCGGAGGATCTAAT
Source organism: Pyrinomonadaceae bacterium (assembly GCA_035283645.1). GTDB lineage: Bacteria > Acidobacteriota > Blastocatellia > Pyrinomonadales > Pyrinomonadaceae > PSRF01. Next base: position 13,943 of record DATETN010000089.1, on the reverse strand, counting down.
TGGAACTTCGCTAAAGTTGGCCCACGACCTACGCAGTGCCGGGTTACGAGTAGATCTCTATCCCGAGAACGACAAGTTGGGTAAACAACTGAAGTACGCTGCGGCAAAGTCAATTCCTCTGGTTGTGATTGTAGGTGAAGACGAAATGAAACGTGGTGAGGTGTCGATAAAGGACTTACGTTCGGGTGAACAGCGTAGTGTGCAGCGTGGCAGCGCAGCCGATGCTCTGCTCATGGCGCTGACACAGTGATAAGTTAGGAGTGCATTCAATGCCCACATGGACCAGAAAGCAGGGCACACCTTAAACAGAATGCACGAGCCTGAAGAATTCGCGCGCGAGCTTGAAGGTTACGCCATGATACGCGTCACTTTCCATCACGTTAACGTGACCGTGGTCCCGGCTTTAGAAGAGGCCACGAAGGATTTTTACCGGAACGTGTTGGGTCTGACCGAGGTGCCCAAGCCCGAGGAGTCACGCGGACGTGGCGGTGCATGGTATCAGATTGGCAACATCCAACTGCACCTGTCACGAGAGCAGACTGTGAATAACGATGGCGCTAAGCGACACTTTTGCTTGTCGGTTTCGGATTTGGATCAGATGCAAAGGCGTTGTGAAGACTCCGGAGTCAAGATCCTCCCGGACGAACAGCCGATCTACGGAACTAAGAGATTTTACGTTCGCGATCCGGGTGGAAATCTGATTGAGATCGCGCAAGACCGAAATGCTTGATCACTTAGGAAATCTTGAACGTACCCATTCCTGTGGTGCCTTGCGAAGCGAGGACGTGGGTCAAAGTGTGGTCTTAATGGGCTGGGTTGCCAAGAGACGTGACTTCGGTGTGCTCACGTTTATTGATCTCCGCGATAGAGATGGTATCACTCAAGTAGTACTCAATGCGGAAAATTTTCCCGAGGCGCATGCGAAGGCCAAGGAGGTTCGCGGAGAGTACGTGTTGGCAGTAATTGGTGATGTGACCTTAAGGGGTGCAAACGTCAGAAACCCGAAAATCGCGACTGGCGACATTGAGGTACATGCCCGGGAATTATTGGTCCTGAACGATGCGCGCACGCCGCCGTTTCAGCTCGATGCTGGAGCAGAGGGGCTTGCAAGTGAGGACCTGCGCCTGAAATACCGTTACCTGGATTTGCGACGACCTCGGCTTCAGGCGAACCTACGCCTGCGTCACAGGGTGCTGACAGAGATCCGCAGTTACATGACGGATCAGGGCTTCACTGAAATTGAAACCCCGGTCCTGATTAAATCGACACCAGAAGGCGCCAGGGACTACATCGTGCCCGCGCGGGTGCAGCCGGGAAAGTTTTTCGCTCTGCCACAGTCCCCACAGTTGTTCAAGCAATTGTGCATGATCGCAGGCCTTGATAAGTACTTCCAGATCGCCCGCTGCTTTCGCGACGAGGACCTTCGCGCCGACCGCCAGCCTGAGTTTACGCAGTTAGATGTGGAGATGAGTTTTGCGACGCTTGATCAGATCTATTCCCTGGTTGAAGGTCTGTTTGCCCAAGTTTTCAAATTAATTAGCGTAAACCTACCACTACCATTTCCGCGCTTCAGCTATGCAGAAGCACAATCGCGTTGGGGATCAGACAAACCGGATCTACGAATCAAGGGGATGGAATTGCAGGATTTGTCTAGTGCGCTAAAAGAAACGAGCTTCGCCCCTTACGCAAGTGTATTAGCTACCGGCGGCGTAGTTAAGGCGTTGACCGTCCCGAATGGCGCATCGCTTTCACGCAAGACGCTGGACGAGCTTCAGGAGTTTGTAAAGCGTTACGGTGCTGCCGGGCTCGCCTGGATCAAGTTGGGTGAGGAGCTCAGTTCATCTCTGCTGAAGGCCCTGGGAGTGGACCAGGTGCAGGGGCTAGCACTGGCTGCCCGAGCCGAGAAGGGTGATGCCGTACTACTTGTCGCCGGTAAATCGAAGACGGTCGCCGCTAGTTTGGGTGCTCTTCGAAATGAAGTTGCGCGTCGTGGCGGCCTGATCCCACCAGGCGAATACGCCCCTCTCTGGATCACTGAATTTCCGATGTTCGAGTATCACGAAGAGGATGGACGCTTTTATTCGATGCACCATCCTTTCACATCTCCTTTGGATGAAGACTTGCATCTGCTGGAACGAGCAGTTGAGCGGGGAGAGAGCGAACTGTTGGGAAAGATTCGTACCAAGGCCTACGATCCGGTGATAAATGGAGTCGAATTGGCTTCAGGCTCAATTCGAATTCATCGCCGCGACGTTCAACGTCTTATATTCAAGGCTCTGGGTATGAGCACTGAGGAAGCTCGCTCGCGGTTTGGCTTCTTCCTGGACGCGTTAGATTATGGAACGCCGCCGCACGGAGGCATCGCTCCCGGCATTGACCGCCTGATGATGGTCCTGGCCGGCACAGACAACATGCGGGATGTGATTGCCTTTCCCAAGACAGCTTCCGCCGCGGATCTGATGATTGACGCACCCGGTGAGGTGGATCCCAAACAGCTGGAAGAGTTGCATTTGCGCATCGTGAAAGACGAGTGAATTGCGGGCGGAACCGCTTTCAAAGTGCGGGCGTAGACCAACAGTCGGGGCGGGACCGCGCTCCCAGATGATTACCATCAGGCGTTCACAATGTGAACAGATCTTTTCTCAAGCTCGTGCCACCGCGCCAGCTGAGTGTTGTGGGCTGGTCGGTGGGACCGGGAGCTTTTCGAACTCAATCTATCCCTTAACCAACGTGTCTGCGACGCCAGAGATAGCTTACGAGGCGGCGCCTGATGAGCTGTTCGCTGCACAGCGGCTGATGCGAAATCGCGGGGAACAACTGCTCGCCATCTATCATTCTCACCCCCGCTCAGAAGAACCCTTTCCGTCCGAGACAGATGTGCGCCTTGCTTACTACCCTGCGGCGACATACCTGATAGTAGGCTTGGCAGGAATCACACCAAGTTTGCGGGCATTTTTAATCTCTGAACATCAGCAATGTTGGCAACAGGTTGAGTACAAAGTTGTTGACGAGTAAGATTGAAACTACCGTAACGCGCAACTCGTAAATCCAATAGTTGATGGAATCGAAAAAGAAAAAATACGACACGAATCCGCTCGACCCAGACTATGTTAAGCAGACGGAAGAATCATGGGGCGAGGGAGAGGCGGGATCTGAGACGCAGGAGATGAAAGGCGCCACTCGACAGGTGGGGCGCAATGCGAACGATAACGCCAGATCCAACATTTACTCGGAAGCCCCGACCCGGCGCTATGACGCTCCAACGTTGGATGCCCCTTATCAATCTGTTTTTGCGCCGCCGCAAACTTATACGCCACCACCTACGCCCTATCAGCCGCCGCCGCAACCTTACTATCAAAGGCCGACTGAACGACCCACTTCGCGCCCAGTTCCGGGAATCGGATTTCCTGAGAACTGGACTCTGATTTTGCCCTATGTGCCATTCTACATAGGCGTCGTTCCCGCGTTACTTGAGCTCTTTCTGGTGCCGCGCAGCGAAGTGAAGGTTCGGTTTCATGCCGCACAAGCGTTGGCGCTGCATATTGCAATTCTAGCTATTCATACGCTATTCGGCGTCGTTGGCGCTCTTACGGACAGTTCAATCGGAGGGACGCTGTTTAAGGTCGCTACCACGGTGTTTTTAGTAATGTCAATGATTCGCGTCTGGAAGGGCGAGCCTCACCGAATTGCGCCACTTGACGATCCGGCGCAGTGGTTTAACGAGCATATCGAACCGCGCAAACCGAGTTAAGGCTTTCTGGCACTGAGCTTGCTAACTCGTATGGTGCTGCGCCAAAGGCGAGCAACGGTCGAGTTAGCAGAGGAAAATATACTTCAAGGCGTGTACTAATGTTGCGATTTGGTGCACTCTGCCAGGTCGGCCCGAGTAGAGATACATACGGAGGAGTCCATGATTCAAAGAAATAAGCGTGTTAGTAGAAGATTCGTAGCATGGGTTGCTGCAGGCGCGATTCTGGTGATGCCGCTGGCGGCAATTTCTCAGACTCGGATTTCGGCGCCGAGCAACAAATACAGCGTCCGCGACGACATACAGCTGGGCCAGCAAGCGTCCCAGCAGGTGCAACAGCAGATGCCCATTCTGAACGATGGCTACGTTGACGATTACGTTGAATCAGTGGGCCGGCGTTTGGTTGGGGCAATTCCAGCAGAGTTTCGGCAGCCTGAGTTCAATTACACGTTTGACGTCGTCAACGCGCGCGACATCAACGCTTTTGCGCTGCCAGGTGGTCCAATGTTTGTGAACCGGGGCATGATGGAGGCCGCGCGTACTGAGGGCGAGATGGCCGGGGTAATGGCCCACGAGATCAGCCACGTAGCATTGCGCCACGCGACGGCCCAAGCCACTGAAACACAAAAGTTTCAGATCGGGTCGGTACTCGGCCAAATTGCAGGTGCGGTCATTGGCGGGCTACCAGGTGCAGTCATCGGCGCAGGAAGTCAAATCGGTTTTGGTGCTGGTGCCCTGAAGTACAGTCGCAAGTATGAGACACAAGCGGACATTCTGGGTGCACAAATCATGGCACGTGCCGGTTACGACCCCCGCGATCTCGCCGCTATGTTTCAAACTATTGAACGGCAGGGTGGCGGTCGAGGCGGTCCGGAGTGGCTCAGCAGCCACCCGAATCCCGGCAATCGTTATGAGCGGATAAATCAAGAGGCCGCGTTACTACGGGTCAACTCAAACACCGCAGTTCATGATTCGCGAAACTTCCAGAACGTGCAGGCGCGGCTTCGCGGGATGGGTGCTGCACCGACAATGGCAGAGATTGCTCGGACCGGGCAGAGATACCCAACTACCGGGACGAGTGGCGATAACTATCCACGCGGTGAGCGGGTTGTCTACCCCTCGTCTCGGTACCGCACTGTGTCAGCTGGGAATCTGTTTAGCTTAAGGGTTCCGGATAATTGGGGCGAAGTGTCGAGCGGAGGAAATTCGATGACCTTCGCGCCGCAAGGAGCATATGGCACCGTACAGGGTCAGTTTGTTTTCTCGCATGGCGCCATGGTAGGTGTGACGAATGGCGTAGGTAACCTCAGGCAATCGACCGAATCATTCGTTAATACTCTGCTGCAAGGTAACCAGCACTTACGCCGCCAGACAGGATTTCAGAGGGTCACGCTTGACGGACGGCAGGGACTAGCTACGACTTTGGCAGGACGGTCGCCCGTATTCGGCAGCACTGAAGTAGTGAATGTCTATACCGTGATGCTGCGGGATGGTAATCTGGCCTATATTGTGGGAGTCGCACCCGAGAATGACTATCGATACTACCAGCGTGCTTTTCGCGATATCGTGAATTCGGTCAACATCAACTACTAATCAGCGGCCCAAGCTCAATCCAAAGGCCTGCAAATGCGGGCCTTTGTTATTTTGAGTCCAGTGCCTTGGCCTCTTGCCAGAGTGACTCCAGGTTCGAAAGGGATGTTGCTTCGAAAGTTTCTCCCTTTCCCGCGAGACGCTGTTCAATATGGGAAAAGCGTTGGCGGAACTTCCTATTCGTCAGCTTAAGCGCCGCTTCAGGTTCAACCTGTAGATGTCTGGCGATGTTTGTAACGGCGAACAGTACGTCGCCGATTTCCTCTCGGACCTTGGCATGGTCGGCCTCTGCTTGAGAAGTGCGGTGATCGGCAATGGCCCTTCGGAGTTCATCTATTTCCTCGGCTAGTTTCTCAAAGACATCCTCGACTTTTTCCCAGTCGAACCCAACGCGTGCGGCCTTGGTTGAGAGTTGGTGAGCCTCCATTAGGGCCGGCACCTTAATCGAAACTCCGTCAAGAACAGAGGGCTCTCTTAGCGGGGCTCCTCTGGCCTTCTTCTCTTCTGCCTTGATGGCTTCCCAGCTTCGCAGCACTTCGGCAGTATTACTAGCCTGTGCATCAGCGAAGACGTGCGGATGCCGGCGCACCATCTTGTCGTGAACCGTACTGGTGACGTCTGCAATCGAAAAGTCGCCTCTTTCTTTGGCCACCTGCGAATAGAAGACTACCTGAAAGAGGAGATCGCCCAGTTCGCCACAGAGTTCGCCGGGTTGCCCCTCGCGCGCCGCCTCGACGGCTTCAAATGCTTCATAGGCTTCTTCAAGTAACATCGGGGCCAGGGTGGCGTAAGTTTGTTCGCGATCCCAGGGACACCCTTCGGGCGAGCGTAGTCGGTCCATCAAAGCGACCAGGTCATCAAATGTAGCTGGCATGTGGTAAAGTTTCGGTTGTGGCGAGGAAACTTTCAAGCTTAGCGCGTATGTTCGACGAACTTTAGTTTGTCGTTTCCCCGGCTCTGAAGTTTCCCGGGGAACTCGTCACCGTCCGCGACCTCACTGATCAAACGCTCAACGCCAACCTGCACCTGCTGTAATCTTCGCCGAACGAGTTTCACTCTTATGAAAGGGCGCCCCAACTGAAGTTTGTCGGACATTGTGCTACCATTCTGTAAATCAACATTTTACGAAAGCATAAACGGGCGTGGTTCCAAGGAGACCTCGTCCCTTGAGTAAGCGTATGAACGACGAGCAAATCAGTTTTAAGGTTACGGATCGCAGATTATTTAATCCCGACGGCACGCCACGCGAAGTGCCGGAAGAGGATAAAAGCGAGCCTCTACCAGCCACACCAGCGGCGGCAACACAATCTGAAACATCACAGCCACTCGCTGATGCGACGCAAGAATCTGCGACGCGCGCCGAAGACCTATCCGACGCGGAAGAGGAAGCTCTGCCGGATGCAGAAGACCCAGCGAGCTTTATGAATTTTCTGATGTCAATTGCTTCAAATGCAGCCTCTTCCCTGGGAATGATGGAGCACCCGGTCACGCATGAGCGAGAGGTGGACCTGGAGTTGGGGAAACACTGGATCGACGTGCTCGGGATGCTGGAGAAGAAGACAAAGGGAAACCTGAACAAACAGGAACGTCAGGTGCTTGAGAGTCTACTTCGCGATCTGCGCATGCAATACGTTTCGTTGACCAGTTCATCTGCAGCTAAAGCTGCAGGACCATACACCGGTCGAGATATCGTCGGCGGATGATCAAATGGATCAGATTTCAGGTCCAAGCCCCTTTTCACCTACGTTGGACCTTCGACAATGGAATCGGACGTACTAGATGAAGCTCACTTTTCTAGGTACTGGGACGTCCACTGGTGTTCCCTCGATCGGGTGCGAGTGCGAAACGTGCATTTCTGACGATCCCCGCGATAAACGACTCAGGGTTTCGGTCATCATAGAGCATGGTGGCCAAACGGTTCTTGTCGACACTTCTTCGGATTTCCGACAACAAGCCCTTCGATATGGACTTAAGCGGCTCGACGCGGTTTTGATTACTCATTGCCATGCCGATCACATCTTTGGTCTCGATGATATTAGACCACTGAATTTCCGCTACGGAGCTCTCGGACTTTACGCAAACGAACGAGCCTGGCCGGACATCCGGCGCATTTTCAAATATGTCTTCGAGCCCTCGCACTTCGGTGGCGGGTTGCCGCAGATTATCCCGCACACTGTGTACCCACTGGCATCATTTTGTCTCGGTGGAGCCCTCAGAATTACGCCTTTGGAAGTAATTCACGGGCGCCTTCCTGTGATGGCGTACCGGTTCAATGATTTTGTATATGCAACTGACCTGAGTGAGATTCCACCGGAAACGCTGGATGCGATGCAGGGGTTGGACGTGTTGGTGCTCGACTGTCTCCGATTCGCCGAGCACCCAACTCACTTGTGGCTGGAAAAAGCGCTTGCTTACGTAGAGCGAATTCGGCCGCGCCGTACATATTTCACGCACATTGCACATGACGTGAAATACCGGCGCGACTCTACCAAGCTGCCCGCGGGAGTTGAATGGGCTTACGATGGGCTCACAGTTACGGATGAGCGCTGAATGTGAAGTCAATGCTCATCGGTCCTTTGCATTTGGCAATTGTCAATCGTCAATCGTAAATCTTCATGTTGATTACTGATCCCAGAAATTGGCAATCGGCATTTGGCAACTGGCAATCGTCATCCGTCAATCGTCAATTTGCAATCTTCAATCCCCATGCGTCTCTTTCACGGAACTGACAATGCCGACATACAACGACCCACCGTTTTGACCCTCGGTGTCTTTGATGGATTGCACCTGGGCCATCAGTTGATCATGAAAACCGTCGTTGATCGGGCACAATCAGTCGGTGCTGTACCTACCGTAATCACTTTTGATCCACATCCACGTTCGGTTTTACACCCAGCTTCGTCCCCGCCACTCTTGCAAACACTCGATCAGAAAGTCGAAGGTTTTGGCGTGCTGGGAATCGAGCAGACGATTGTTATTCGCTTCACGCGGGAATTCTCCCTGGTCCGAGCTGAAGACTTCCTGAAGGACGTGGTTCAGGAACGATTGCACGCCAGGGAAGTCTATTTAGGCAAAGGATTTGCCTTCGGGCATAATCGCGAAGGCACAATTGAACTGCTTCGTCGGATCAGTAAGGAGCGAGGCTTTTTTGCTGATGAAGTACCTGAGGTTCGATTGCGAGGGAGGAGAGTAAGTTCGAGTTGCATTCGCGAATTGCTGCTTTCAGGGAAGGTGAATCTGGCGCGGAGAATGTTAGGTCGCCCGTATGGTGTTGAGGGGAGAGTAATACGGGGGAAGCAGCGGGGACACCTTGTAGGCTTTCCCACAGCCAACCTGCATCCAGAGAATCGCGTCATACCAGCCAGGGGCGTCTATGTGACCGGAACCCTAATTGACGGCCAATGGCGTCGGAGTGTTACAAATATAGGCGTTCGGCCGACGTTCGAATTGGAGACGGAACCTTCGGTTGAAACGTTCGTAATCAATTGGTCAGGGGATCTTTACGGAGACGTCGTGCGTGTTCGGTTTTTGCATCGGCTGCGGGATGAGAGGAAGTTCGACTCACTGGATGAGTTGAAGAAGCAGATTGGGAAGGATGTTGAAAAGGCCGAACAGTATTTTGCCCGTTCCGGGACTCGACACACGTTATCTATTCTTTGAGCGGACAGATCAAGATCGGCGATCCACGAATCACACTCGTCGTGATTTGTGGATCGTTTGTTATGTTAGGTAGTCTTTGAGGAGTAAAGCATAGCAACTACGTGATGAAGCACGAGAACGCAATTGTTGTTTACAGCAGCCAACGGCACCAGTCGAATGGGCATGGCGTGGCCGAACCCCACCGGCGTGCCTTAATGACGACAAGCCCGGTTGCGAAGCCGGCAGTTCTGCCACCGCCGCCAGCTCTGAACGACGAGTTTGTGGCCGCAACATTGTCTGGACGCGGTGTTCGAGGTTGGTTGCGGGCTTTTGCCATTGCGCGTGTACTGGGCCTGCTATCTCTTTACCTGTTTCTTGACACCTATGACATTCGCGCCGGTTTCAATCAAAGAACGTCCGCTCGTCGGCGTGATGAAGAAGGTATTGAGGGCTGGACATCGTGGCTTAAACACGATCTTCGCGCGATTCGGTCCTATCTAATTGACAAGTTTATTCGATTGTTGCGGCTGGGAATTTTCCGCGGTGCTCAGGGCTCAGAAAAGAAAGAAGCGCGGCTTGTTAAGCAAGCAGTGTGGTTGCGAGAAAGCCTCATTGGATTGGGACCCACCTTCATCAAGATCGGGCAGGCACTAGGCACTCGTGGAGATCTGCTGCCACTGGCCTACATAAAACAGCTCGAAACACTTCAGGACAAGGTACCTGCGTTTCCCACCGGCGAAGCCTTCGCCCGGATTGAATCCGAACTTCATAAACCCGTTACAGAGCTCTATGCCGAGATCGATACTCAACCAATTGCCGCGGCGTCGCTGGGCCAGGTGTACCGTGCGCGACTGTTCAGCGGGGAAGAAGTAGCTGTCAAAGTTCAGCGCCCGAACCTCAGTGACATCATCAGCTTTGATGTGGCTATTCTCTACCGGCTCGTGAAACTCACAAACCGTCTGTTCCCAAAAGCAAATGAAAATGCCGATTGGGAAGGGATGCTGCATGAGTTTTATTCCACGGTTAACCACGAGATTGATTACGCGCGCGAGGGTCGCAACGCCGACCAATTCAGGCGAAGCTTTCGCGATTGGCGTGCCATTAAGGTGCCGAAAATTCATTGGTCGCATACCAGTTCAAAGGTTCTGACACTTGAGTTTATCCGCGGCACAAAGGTAGTCGACCTGGAAGGACTGCGGGCGCGGCGCATCTCGCCTGTCAAGGTAAACCGGATGTTGATTCGGACATACCTCAAACAGCTGTTGGAGGATGGGTTCTTCCATGCGGATCCACATCCGGGCAATCTACTGGTGATGGATTCAGGGCACCTGGCATTCTTTGACTTCGGCATGGTCGGACGGATCACCCCGAAGCTGCAGTCCCAAATGATTGACGCGTTCTTCCATGTCGTTAGCCGTGATGTGCACGGATTGGGCCAGGACATAATCAACCTCGATTTCTTAAAGCCAGGCGTGAATCCCGAAACGATCCGTCCCGTGGTTGAAGGGTTGTTCGAACACTATCTCAATCTGCGACTGGGTGAGGTCAATTTCAAGGAATTAACTTACGATCTCGCCGAGGTGATGTATGAATACCCGTTCCGACTGCCGGCCAGGTTTACATACATCATGCGGGCGTTGATGACGCTGGAAGGGATCGGGATCGTGACTGATCCAGAGTTCAGCTTCTTTGAAGCTGCCAAACCCTACGCGAAAGAATTCATGCTCAGACGCGAGGGCCGAGCGTTTCGGCAACTGGTGTTTGATAAGTTGAGCGGGCGCGAGAATGGTCGAATCCAGTGGAGCAAAGTGTGGAAGCTAACGAAGATGGCTGCGGAGATGTACCTGCGCCCTTAGGACACGGAATTGGTCCCTTCCCGGAGCAAAGACTAATGGTCATTGGTCAATTGTCATTCCTCATTTCTGATTTCCTTCGTTCTTCAGTATTGATCTGACGGGTTTTTGCGAAGTAGAAGGAGGCGGCACCTGCGGTGAGGATGACCAGCGTTCCCAGGAGTCGAATCGTGCCCGCGATCTTAAGGGTGTGCTGTATTACTCCGAGGCTGCTCAGTAGATAATTCCAATCATGAATTGTGTCTGGGCCACCGAGCAGAGGGATTTGAAGCGCCAGTGAGTCTCCGGCGTAGACTGAGACATTGAGAATGCTTTCGCCTACCCAGAAAAGAACCAGCGCCGCGGAATAGTAGCTTCCCTGATACCAGAAATAGCCTACAAAAAGTGCCGGCATGATGATCTGAAATAGAGATCCGCCAGCGATCATCAAGAACTCTCCAAAAGCACTGAAGACGATGTGACCTGCTTCGTGGATCAGAAGGTTGACACCATCGATCAGATGCCATTGGTACGGATCGTAGGCGCACCAGAAGAAATAGAGGTTTGCTACTGCCGCAATTATGAGTTTCGGAGGATCTCTCAAGGTTAAGCAATTCAGCAGGTTTGGGTGTTGGACGCGGCCGGCTCAGGGTGCATTCAAGAGAAGTTTGGATGCGGGCTGAGCGGTGGGCAAGTCCACCTTCCCAGCCCGTGAATCATTCACAGACTGGCTCAATTTCCGTTCCTTACTCATTCTAATCTTCAGATCCGTGGAATCCTTCTGATCTGTGGCTCTATTTCAGCGAGTTAAACAGCAACGGAAAAGTCGCAAGGCTCTGACCGCGATATTGGGGACGAAAACCAAAGAGCACGATGCGGCCCTGGCCCATTTTCACTTCCACCAGCGCTGCTTTGCCCTTGATGCGATCTCCTCCGAGCAACCAACCTGAGAGCAGTGGATCTTTATTTTTCGGGTACCAGCCGATAACCCGAACGTTGCCGGCTGGGACAGAAAAATCATTTGCTGCGAGCGCGGGCGTCTCGCCCGCTTCAATTAATCCAAAGACAGGTGAATTCTCAGCCCAGGCAATAGATTCTTTTGGCATTCCCTGCGTCATCGGGTGAGAGGTGTCGAGCTCAAGCCGCAGGATCGATCCGGGAACATAAAACTCGCGCCGCGGCACACCAGCAACGACATTTCTGATCGGCAACTTGAACTGCTCAATTGCGAATTCAGACGCCCTATTGAGGAAAACTAACGTCCCGCCTTGTTCCACAAACTCGCGCAGCGCTTTTACGCCTTCCTCACCCAAACCACCTGTTAGTTCTTCCGGCATGGCCCCTCTTGCGTAGCCATTGAGGATGGTGCGGGCGGGCTGATCGGGAATGATGATTGTGTCAAATTCTGTAGATAACTTTCCTGTTCGGATCTCGTCATCTGTTATTGAGGTTGAAGTTCTGCCCGGTTTCCATCGTGAAAAAATCCATCTGGTCCATCCTTCATCCATCGTTGGTAAACGCGACTTGTATAGTGCTACTTTTCGCTCGAGTATCTCCCAGTCGCTTCGGCCGATCTCAACCTGTGGTAGCCGACGGGCTCTGAATGGCGCTTTCAGCGGCGTCACGCGAACGCCCATCAATAAGGGCAAGGTGTGAGCGGTGACGTCATAGGGTGGTAAAGGCATACCAGCCTCATCGCGCAAGTTTGGGTATTTCTGTGTCTCCAGTAACGCGCGTGCGAAGCTTTCGTAAGGTTGATCCAATGGAACGATAACTCCCCGACGCGTGTATTCCACGGTAACGCCTGCTTTCTGCAAAATGGAAACGACATGGAACCAATTATCAAACCAGCCGACGTCGCGCTCGATTCTAAACGCAGTGATTTCCCCGTCCCGTCTCGGTCGCACCGCATCCTTACCAATCTCATAAAACCTTCGCAACCATTGCTCACGATTTGTCGCAGCGTGCTCCAATAACTTGAACGCTGCCGCATTCATATAGTTTGTGATATCCCGCAGACGCCATTCGCCGCCTTTCCAGACTGGCCCAAAGTTGTCTGACTCCTTTTGTGGATTGAAGCCCTCCCGCGACCGCAGTTGTTCGAATTTCACCGTTATCGGAGAGGCGATCTTTGCTGAGGCGGTTTCTGAGAGTATCCGAACGCCACCGTGGTAATGCGAATAGGCCCGCGCCGGAGTCCACGCGTCGTACGTCGAGTTGGTCGTTATGCCCTGGAATCCATCGGCACGTAATTCCCGGGCCATCCAATTGCCGAGTTCTGTGTAACCTTCGACTATCTGCTTCGGTACGTTCGGCTCAACTGGCTGCATGTACGGTGGCAGGAAGAGACGAGACCCAAACTCTCCTTGCTGATGTATGTCGTGCACAATCTGTGGATGCCAGACGTTATGGATCTTGCTGACAGTGATCTGTGTCTCAATCTGAGTGAACGCGTACCAGTCACGGTTGTTATCGTGACCCGTGTACTTGTGATAGAGCTCCGGCGGACTGGAGCCTTCGTAAGGAGTCCCCAATGTTTTGTCGTACCAGTTCTTCACAATATCGACGCCGTCAGGATTCAGTGAGGGAACCAGCAACACGATCGTGTTCTGCAGAATGTTGCGGATTAGAGGCTCATCGGAAGAGGCAAGTCGGTGCGCAATGAGCATACTCGAGAGATATGACCCGACTTCGGTTGAGTGAATCCCGCAGGTGATCAGAACAATCGTTTTACCGCGCATGATCAGCGACGCGGCTTTGCGATCGCGTCGAGCCAATGGCCCAAGCTTTCTTGGATCCGCGAGTTGATCCTGAATCCGTTTGTATTCTTCAAGGCGAGCGAGGTTTTCGGGGGCACTAATCGTTGCCATCACGAACGGAACGTCCATCGTGGTTTTGCCGAGTGCTTCAAACCGTACGCGGTCACTAGCCTGGTCCAGCCTCTCAAAATAGTTCAGCACCTGGTTCCAGCTGGCAAGCTTGCGATCGTCTCCGGGAGTAAAGCCCAGGACTTCGACAGGAGTCGGGATCTGTTGTGCAGGCGGACGGTTTTGGGCAACCGACAAGACGGAACAGGAGAGGAAAAGAACAGAACTCGACAGGATGTATTTGACAGCGTTTCGCATTTGATTTTA
>DATETN010000088.1:0-4008 GCA_035283645.1 Pyrinomonadaceae bacterium | reverse complement strand
GCAGGAAGAGGGCCAGCCAACCGATGGCACCAACAAACCAACTACTGCTCCGAGACCATCGGGAACAAAAGCGACCGCTTAAGCAGCGAACAGCGGAGAGAAGAGGACAAGCATGGCAACCTACACACCACCACCTTATTTCCCGCAAGGCTCGCTATCACCACCTGACCCAAAGCGCTACCGGAAGTTTAAGTTGATAATTACTGCCGTCATCGTCGCGGCTGCCGTTATCCTAGGAGGCGCTGGAGTGGCGGTTTGGTATTTGCTGAGGTCGACAGGCTAGCGACTCCAACTCCCTTCATTTTAATAGCTTTGCCGCCTTGACAGAGAAGCTCATGATCCATATAGTCTCCCGTTTCGGACTGACAGTCTGAACCTAATAGGCAACGTCCGGTTGGTTCTGTCGGTGTGGAGGCGTTGCCCGGTTGTTATCGTCGACCGTTGACAATTATTGTGGCGTAGTGGCACGCGTCGCGGCATGTATTTTGCCGCTCCAGCGCGTGTCCGCGTGAATGGCCTGGCCTTTCCGTCCTTTATCTAGAAGCGACGCCACAGAAAAGTTTCGGCTGAAGGGAAGCCAACATCCACACCCGCCGGAATAGCGAACTCAGAACATCCCTATAACAACAGTTTACGAACAGGGCAGCCGCCTGTGCTGACTGCCGGACAGGTTCCGGAAAGAGGCAGGTAAAGCCCTTTTGCGCGCTGTAATAACGGAAACACACAAAGGAAGAACGCAGTGCCGACTATCAATCAGCTCGTTCGCAAAGGACGCCAAAAGGTTAAGTACAAGACCGCCAGCCCGGCACTTCAGAGTTCGCCGCAGAAGCGAGGCGTCTGCACTCGTGTCTATACCCAAACACCGAAGAAACCTAACTCGGCGTTGCGCAAGGTAGCCCGGGTTCGCCTGACGAATGGAATTGAGGTCACCACCTACATTCCGGGGGTTGGTCACAATCTGCAAGAGCACTCAATTGTGCTGATCCGAGGGGGTCGCGTTAAGGATCTGCCGGGTGTGCGTTATCACGTAATTCGCGGGACCCTGGATTCGGTCGGTGTGGCGGATCGGAAACAGGGACGTTCGAAGTACGGCGCCAAGCGCCCGAAAGCTGCCGGCAAGTAGTCGATACGCAAGTAGTCGATAGGTAGGAGACCTGAGCTGAGGCCTTATTGATATGCCAAGAAGAAGAGTTGCTGAAAGACGAGACGTTCTTCCCGATCCAATCTACAACAGTCCCCTCGTGACTAAGTTTATCAACGGCGTCATGTGGCAAGGTAAGAAGTCGCTGGCAGAAAACATTTTTTACGGGGCGATGCAGCAGATTGGTGAGAAGACTGGCGAGGAGCCTCTCAAGGTATTCAAGCGCGCTATCGACAACGTAAAGCCAACGGTAGAGGTCAAGTCCAGACGCGTTGGCGGCTCGACTTACCAGGTTCCGATCGAAGTGCATCAAGAGCGGCGCGGTGCCCTGGCAATTCGTTGGATTGTTTCGTATGCACGCGGACGTGGTGAGAAGACGATGACCGACCGATTGGCGGGGGAGATTCTGGACGCTGCCAACAATCGCGGCAATTCGGTCAAGAAAAAGGAAGATACACATCGCATGGCAGACGCGAACAAGGCGTTTGCGCACTACAAGTTCTAGCTAATTAGTCAGTTGTCAGTAGTCCGTAGTCAGTTGTGGGAACAAACAATTGACCACTGACAACGGACCACGAACGAGCAAGATGGCTAAGCACGACCTAAGAAGGTTCAGGAACATCGGCATCATGGCGCACATCGATGCCGGTAAGACCACCACCACGGAACGTGTCCTCTATTACACGGGCATCACGCATAAGATCGGCGAGGTGCACGAGGGCACGGCGACCATGGATTGGATGGAACAGGAACAGGAGCGCGGGATAACGATTACCAGCGCCGCGACGACCTGTTTTTGGGAGCGCAACGGCATAGACCACCGCATCAATATCATCGATACGCCGGGCCACGTTGACTTCACCATGGAGGTTGAGCGCTCGCTGCGGGTGCTCGACGGAGCGGTGGCCGTTTTTGACGGTGTCGCCGGAGTTGAACCCCAGTCTGAAACCGTCTGGCGTCAGGCGGATAAGTATCGCGTGCCTCGAATCTGTTTCATCAACAAGTTGGACCGTGCCGGCGCCTCTTTTGAGCGATCGTTCGAGTCGATCATCACCCGCCTGGGTGCTAATCCAGTTGCCGTTCAGATTCCTATAGGTCTCGAGAGCGATTTCAAAGGAGTCGTCGACCTTATTGGAATGAAGGCATTGGTCTGGAACGACGAGAGCAAGGGTTCTGAGTACGAAAGCCTGGACATCCCTGAGGATCTAAAAGAAGCGGCTACAGCTGCGCACGAGAAGCTCATCGAGGCAGTTGCCAGTGTCGATGACGATCTGATGCACAAATATATCGAGGGCGAACCTATCAGCGAAGAGGAAATCCGGAGCGCCCTGCGCAAAGGGACTATTGAGCTGAAACTGGTGCCGGTGGTAACGGGTTCGGCGTTCAAGAACAAAGGAGTGCAGACGCTCCTTGACGCAGTAGTTGACTATTTGCCGTCGCCATTGGATGTGCCGCCTGTCGAGGGGATCAATCCGAAAACCGACGAGCTTGAAACTCGCACTGCTGATGCCAGCGCGCCGTTTGCTGGGCTGGTATTCAAGATTATGGCCGACAAGCATCTGGGCCAACTGTCTTTTGTGCGTATCTACAGCGGCACCATTAAAGCAGGTTCGTACGCCTATAACCCAACTAAGGGCGCTAAGGAACGTGTCGGCCGGCTGATGCGAATGCACGCCAACAAACGCGAAGATATCGATGAGGCTAGTGCAGGAGAAATCGTTGCCATTGGTGGAATGAAACAAGTGACCACCGGCGACACCGTGTGTGACGACAATAAACCAATCGTCCTTGAGCGAATGGAGTTTCCAGCTCCGGTGATCCGCGTCGCCGTTGAGCCAAAGACTCGACAGGACCAGGATAAACTTGGCATAGCGTTAAACCGACTCGCTCAGGAAGATCCTTCCTTCAATGTGTCCACGGATCAGGAAACCGGTCAGACGATCATCGCCGGAATGGGTGAGTTACACCTGGAAATCATCGTCGATCGGATGAAGCGTGAGTTCAGTGTTGAAGCAAATGTAGGTAAGCCGCAGGTTGCGTACCGGGAAACCATCACCCAGCCGGCGCAAGGTAAGGAAGTCTATAAGAAGCAAACCGGCGGCCGGGGCCAGTTTGGACACGTGGAGATCGAGATTGAGCCAGCCCCCGGGGAGGGCTTCGTATTCGAGAACAAGATTACCGGGGGCGCGATTCCAAAGGAATACATCAAGCCAGTTGAGCAGGGCATTAAGGATGCAATGGAGCGCGGTTTCCTTGCCGGCTACGAACTAGTCGACATCAAAGTGCGTCTGGTATTTGGTTCTTACCACGAAGTCGATTCCGACGAGCGCTCTTTTCACATTGCCGGATCGCTGGCGTTTCAAGATGCTGTCCGAAAAGCCAAGCCTGTACTGCTCGAGCCAATCATGCGCGTCGAAGTAGTGACCCCTGACGAGTACATGGGAGCGGTAAATGGTGACCTGAGACGTAGACGCGGACAGATTGAGAGGACGGAGCCGCGACCTGGTGGTGCACAGGTTATCACTTCATTTGTTCCTCTTTCGGAAATGTTCGGTTATACGACTGACCTGCGTTCTGCAACGCAGGGACGGGCGACCTCCACAATGCACTTTGAGCGCTACGAGCAGGCGCCAAAGAGCGTGTCAGAAGAGATAATCGCAAAGGTCCAGGGAGTAGCGAGGTAGGCGAAGGATGAAGCGCTTTCATCCTTCAGTCGTTTAGGAGGAGCGAGGCAAAGATGTCAAAAGAGAAATTCGACCGTTCGAAGCCGCACGTAAACATCGGGACGATAGGGCACGTGGACCACGGGAAGACGACGTTGACGGCGGCGATCACGCGGGTGCTGGGGAAGAACAACCCGAAGGTGC
>DATETN010000087.1:0-12024 GCA_035283645.1 Pyrinomonadaceae bacterium | reverse complement strand
GCGACGAGACGAGAGATTCCGTCCGCTCTGTAGCAACGAACGTCAACGACCACCGGGCAAGCCGGTGGCATGTCTTGTCGGATGCGCCAGCTCCTCTGTAGCAACAAGCGTCAACGACCACCGGGCAAGCCGGTGGCATGTCTTGTCGGATGCGCCAGCTCCTTTGTAGCAACGAACGTCAACGACCACCGGGCAAGCCGGTGGCATCTTCGGATTTTTTTGAAAGCCAAGACACTAAAAATCTAAAGAAGAAGGAGAACACACAACTGCTTGCCCGTCACGCAAGAGCGCGGATCTCCGTGAGTGCTGCATCAACTTCCTGTGGCGAATTCCGTATGCTCGGACTCAACCGAGCGTAGGAAGGTATATAAGGAGTTGTGGTCGCAATTATGTTTCGCTGACGTAGTCTGTCCACCACACCACGGGGCGACAATCCGTCGACATCAAAACAGACTATGCCAGAAGAGAGGTTCTGCGCACGCGGTGTGTAGAGCTTCACCTGCGACATACCCGCAAGCCCCTCCTTCAACTGGCTGCTAAGCTCATGCGTCCGCCGAGCGATCTTTGTTTTGCCGATACTCAAATGAAATCTGAATGCCTCAGCTGTTGCCCATTGGTGCTCGAAGGGCTTAAAACCGCCCGGCGTCATGCGGGGTCCCGTTGTCCTGCCTTCCGGCTCTTCGCCCCGCAGCCAGGCGTCCCGTACACCATCATCCATGAATGTCGGAATGATCGGGACGACTGCGCTCCAGGCACGCGCATTTCCCCAGATAATCCCAGTACCACGTGGTCCAAAGAGCCACTTGTGACAACCGGCCATGAAAAAATCACAACCCGTATCTTTCATCTCAACATCTTCCACACCAAATCCGTGAACTCCATCTACACAAAGGAGAACTTGCTGTCCTTCCTCACGTTCTTTGTTTACTTCCGTAAGAGCTTGGCTGATACGACCTAGCGGCAGCTTCAGGCCAGTGCTTGAGTGCACCCAGGTTAGAGCGACGATTCTGGTGGCTGGGGCAATGGCCTGTGTGAGGTTGTAAACAATCTCGTCTTCTGTGACCGACTCGAGTTGCTGGTAGAGTTCTATTTCACGAATCCTAGCGCCCGTTCGTTCTGAAGCCAGTCGCAACGACTCACGGGTCGCGTAGTAACCATGTGCGGTGGTAAGAACCTCCTGCTCGGCGGATATCTTCA
Organism: Pyrinomonadaceae bacterium; assembly: GCA_035283645.1. Classification (GTDB taxonomy): domain Bacteria; phylum Acidobacteriota; class Blastocatellia; order Pyrinomonadales; family Pyrinomonadaceae; genus PSRF01. Next base: position 10,827 of record DATETN010000087.1, on the reverse strand, counting down.
GCCCCGTATAAACCAACCCCAGTCCCATCGTCGTGCTGTCCGTGACCGCTATGTCCCTGGGGCTGGCGCCGAGGTATTCAGCAGCCGATTGTAATAGTTCGTCCTCGTAACGGCTGATGGATGAGCGCAAGTATACGGTGGGGCTATCGTCCAAAGCCTGACGGTGTTGCTCAATCGCATCACGCACCGGTTTTGGGTGGGATGCAATGAACATCGCGCTCAGGTCGATCACGCCCCGAGAAAGATTGAATTGATTGCGAACCTTATCCCAATCGTCACCACTGGCAATCGCATTGTGCGATGGACCGTCGTCGCGGCACGCCCGAATTACAGTTGCGGCCGTGGCAGCTAATCCTGCTTGCAGCAGGAACCCTCTTCGATCCATCCAACACTCCCTTCGTCTGGTTGTTACTGGGCATCCACTTCCTTTTTGTCAACTGGCATATCTGCCTGTTGCCAGGCGTCGAACCCTCCGTAGAGAGGGTGCACATTCTTAAAACCCTTCTCCAACAGAATCTGCGCCACACGGGCGCTGGAGGCTTCGTGCGCTCAAGTGCAATACGTTATGACCACTTGCCCGTGCGGGATCTCGGCGAGGTGAGCTTCGACCTCGTTTGACGGCACGCGTATCGCACCCGGCAACTTAGTTTCGGCTGCAGACCACGCTTGAGGGTTTCGCGAATCCAGGAAGACAAACTGTTCTCCACGATCCAAGCGGGCCTTAACCTCATCAACAGTAACTCTGGTTACATCCATTGACACCTCCAATTCTCGAACTTGCAGCAGGCCGTCTCACAGATTCGTTACTCCTGCCTGGCGGGCGCAACTCGCACAACAGTAAATCGTGTTGTTTGGATCAATCCCGTGGCCCACGATCTTGCACCCGCAATGCGCGCACACAGGCGCCAGCTTGTGAATCGCGCATTCAAAGCTATCGAATGTGTGAGTCTCGCCTGCCATTATTACTTCAAATGAGAGCTCGTAGTCATTACCACACACTTCACATCGTGCCATGTTTCGCCTCTCTCTCCTGCTCCAATCATCCACCTGTCGCAGTTCGTTTCTGTTGATGCCGGCCCTCTGCAAACTCCTCGATCATCTTGCGATTGAAGGCGGGTATGTCCTCGGGCTTGCGACTAGTAACTAAACCGTTATCGGTTACGACCTCCTCATCAACCCATTCGGCCCCTGCATTACGCAGATCAGCTTTCAACGAAGGCCATGATGTGATCTTGCGACCCTTCACTACTCCGGCATCGATGAGTGGCCATGGACCATGACAGATTGCTGCCACTGGCTTCCGGGCTTCAAAGAACTGTTTGATAAAGGACACTGCTTCGGGAATCATGCGCAGCTGATCCGGGTTGGCCACGCCTCCCGGCAACAACAGTGCGTCATAATTCTGAGGATCAGCAGCCTTGAGCTGTACATCCACCGGAAACGAATCGCCTTTGTCAAAGTGATTCCAACCCTTAACCTCTCCTTTTACAGGCGAAACGATTTGAGTTTCAGCGCCTGCCTGTTTGAGGGCTTTACGCGGCTCGGTGAGCTCGACTTGTTCAAACCCATCCGCCACGAGAATTGCTACTCTTAATCCCTTTAAGTCTTGTGCCATCTTCTGTACTTAACCTCCCTGTCGTGTTTGGAGTGCGGCGGTAAGGGCGCCAGCCCGCACCGCCGCTTTTGTTGTGTTGAGTGCTGCTGGCGTTGGGTAGTGTCGGCGATCTTAACTACCACTCAACGAAATACAGAGCGGCGGCGCCTCGCAGAGCTCCTTACCGCCGCACTCCAAAGTTACTAACGCCCCGCCGCCCGAGCACGCGCTCGGGATTGCTCCTCTCTTTCTTCACTTTCACGGATTTCGATCCGGCGACCGCTACCCTGCTCAGCGCGTTGTGGAGCATCCAAGGTGATCTCCAACACGCCATTTCGGAACGTCGCGTTTGCATTCTCAGCGTTCACGCCTTCCGGCAGTGGAATACTGCGATAGAAGCTCCCGTATGAACGCTCCGTACGGTAGTACCCCTCATCATTTTCCTCGCGCTCACTGCGTCGCTCACCCCGAATTACGAGGGTGTCACCGCTGATGTCGACATCGATGTCATCTTTGGTCATCCCCGGCAAATCGGCACGCACAATGAGTTGGTTGTTGCGTTCAAATAGCTCGACTTGCGGTGACCACATTGCATTCCCGAGATCACCGAAAGTTCGGCCAAGCGATGGGGTTAGGAACCCTCGCCCCATACCGAAGTCCGCGAACAATCTGTCCATCTCTTCGGTGAAGCGACGCATGAAAGCAAAGGGGCTGCCCCCGAAGGGTTGCGGTGCGTATTGTTCGCGTCGGGTCATTCCGGTTTGTCGCTCACCGCCTTGTTTCTCGGTTGTCTGCATCGATTGCGAGGAGCGACCTTGTGTTTGTTTTGTGGTTTGCTGTTTTTTCTCGTGACTATCTCTTCCCCTTGGCATAGTGCACTCCTTGTTCGTAAGGGAACCAAAACTGGGGGTTAAAACGGGGGTATTACAATGACTGCGGGGGACCTGAGTATTCTAGGCGCAGCAAGTACTTTAGAGGTGTAAAAGGGGTTGCATTTTCATCACGGCGAACTAAAGACAGCATTTGGGAGCGAAACAATGCCGGGGTTTGTCACACCACTCATGAGATTTCCTGCTTAACTAAGCGAGTTGGTCATTGGTCATTGCTCAACGAAAAAAAGTCTGTCCTATCTGTCAGATCTGTGGCTGGTCTATTAACGCGGGCGTACGGTGACAAATAGTCTTGTACCGCGATTATTCACCAACAACAGCACCGGACGATCTCCCGAACGCTCAAGTGCGGCCCTGATCTCGTCCGCCGATCGGACCGGTTGCTGATTCACCTGTTCGATAACGTCGCCTCGTTCGATTCCAGCCGCCGCCGCCGGGCCCGAAGGATCCACTTGCGTCACAACCACTCCCTGCGTGTCGCTGGCTAATCCCAATTGTCTGGCCAGTTCCGGCGTTAATGGTTGAACGGCTAAGCCCAGCCTCCCACCATCGCCTGACTGAGGATTCGGTGAATCGTTGTCTTGGTTTCGTGCGGTACTCCTCTCCGGTACGAATTCGCCCAGAGGGGCCTTCAGTTCCTGTTCGCTCCCGCCGCGAATGATCTTCAGTGTCACCGTACTGCCTGGCTGTGTACGGGCGATGTCGTTGCGAAAGCTGTTTGGGTCGAGCACGTCATTGCCGTTGAGTGCTGTGATGACGTCGGCTTGTCTTAACCCCGCGCGCTCCGCAGCACTACCCGGCTGCACCTGACTGACAATTACCCCTTTTGTCGAACTCAACCCAAGGGTCGCCGCAATGTCATCAGTCACCGGCTGCACTACAATGCCAAGGTGACCGCGCCGCACTTTGCCGTCTTTAACAAGCTGGTCGAGAACGTCGCGAGCCATGTTGGACGGGATGGCAAACCCGATCCCGATACTTAGGCCGGTCGGCGACATAATCTGCGAGTTGATTCCCACCAGATCGCCATTTGTATCTACGAGTGCACCGCCGGAGTTTCCTCGATTTATTGGTGCGTCCGTCTGCAGAAAGTCCTCAAAGCTTCCATTGCTTAAGCCGGTGCGGCGTCCCTTTGCGCTGATGATTCCCATCGTGACGGTCTGCCCTACTCCCAGTGGGTTACCGACTGCCAGCACAACGTCGCCTACCTGCACTTTGTCTGAATCAGCAAGTGCTAATGCTGACAGTTCATTCTGATCGATCTTCAGCAAGGCGAGATCGCTGGGAGGATCGGAACCGACCAACTTCGCCTCGATACCGCGTTGGTCTTTGAAGTCAATCCTAATCTGGTCCGCGCCATCAATAACGTGATGGTTCGTCAGTATGTATCCATCGGAGGTAACAATCACCCCTGACCCCAGACCGCTTGTACGTTGCTCTGGTTGTTGCGGTGCTCTGTCCCCAAAGAAACGACGGAAGAATGGGTCGTCCATGAAAGGAAACTGTTGAGGCGACCGCACTCTCGTTTGGGTCCTAATTGTCACCACGGCAGGCGAAACACGATTGACCACGTCCGCGTAAGAGTTGCGAACGCCCACGGCTGTCGCTGTCGGCTGGTTTGACGGAGCTGGAATGTTGAGCGTTCGGTCTCTTCTGCACGCACCAAACACAAGAACTACCAGTCCCAGCGTAAATAGTCCCACTCTCTTCTGTTTACTCATCGCAGTTCACTCCTGCTGTCTCGACGAACTTCACTTTTGTCAGGCTCGTGGCTTCGGAAGCTTGAGATTTATTCATCGCCTCGACGCTACGTCAAGTCGTTGCCCCTCCTTTCAGTTAACCCAGCCGCGCATTTTCACACAAAGCACGAGTCAGCCAACGCGACAAACCTGAAGTTTATCGAACAGAAGCTCGGATCGTGCTGCGAAAGTTTGAAGGCCTTGTCGAAAATGGGATTTGTCGTTTCGAATGTGAAACAACATGTTTGCAGTCAAGCCTCACAATTCCCAAATATCTCCCAAAAACTGCTCTTGCGCTGTGGGTTAGCACTAGGCCCGTGATGGCATGCTCTTTGATCCCCTTCCCCATGAGAAAAGCAAAAGAGCCACCCCTTTTTCAGAGAAGTAATGGACATAAAGCGACCCCAAGCCTCCAAACTAAAAAAGCGTATTCGTACGGGCACGTTCGTGCTCCTTGGCGTCGCGGCCATCGGCGGCATCACGTTGGCCCTGGCAAAGCTAGAACCCACGGCCCCATCTGTTGAGCGCAGCACAACCGTAATCGACACAGTTCGACGCGGTCAGATGCTACGACAGGTGCGAGGCATGGGAACCCTGGTGCCTGAATTGACCCGCCGCATTCCAGCTCCCGCTCATCGCCGAATCAGCTTCAATGAAGGCAATTATGTCGGTCGTCTCGCGCATCGGTCCGCTGATGCCAACGTCCTCATCACGGGTGAGAACGGAACCGGGAAAGAGGTAATTGCCCGAGCGCTGCAAAGCGACGGCCTTGCTCCGTGCCGTCATGTCAGAAATCGATGTCGCTGTCTTTGCATTCGATGGAGAGCAACGTCTGCGTCTGGTGAATCGAGCAGGCGAGAAACTCTTGGCCCAGCCTTCCGCTCGGCTTTTAAGTCGTACCGGCAAAGAATTAGGTTTGGCCGCCTGCCTGGATCTGGATGTGCAAGTGGATGCGAAGCGCAACTGAGGCTGCCTCTTGCCGAACAACCCAGCTGATGGGTACGCTGTTTCTGATGTTTGTAGTATCACTTTCAAACTTCCATACCGGGTCTATTTATTACCAGCATGCCGGCCACTCAGGATTTTGGTCCATTCTTCGGATTCACGATTGCAGTACGCGCGTCAGCGAAACTGATCTGCGAGGCAGTGGTTCGTGGTTCGTGGTTCGTGGTTCGTGGTTAATAGCTCGTGGGAGTTTCTCATCTTCGTGGACCAACAAAATCCTACAACACGGCAGTGTGTAGTGCTTTTTAGATCCAACCTACAAAGACGCGCCACCCCCCTGCTTTTTTTTCAACCAACTCAGAAGACGGGTGACAATCAGAAGCTCCGCAATTTCGAAAGAGCTTCTGAGTCGGTAACGTTGAGATAAAAAGGGGGGGCGGCGTTCGTCTAGTAGGTAGGATCTGAAAAGCACTACACACTGCCGTGTGTAGGATCCTTTTTCTTACTTGGACCACTCTCAACTGGAACACACTCAACCAAATGTTCTTACTTGGACCACTCTCAACTGGAACACACTCAACCAAATGTTCTTACTTGGACCACTCTCAACTGGAACACACTCAACCAAATCCTACACACACAAACCACAAACAACGAACCACTAACCACTAACCATTGCCCGGGATAAGCTAGAAGGTGAAACTCATGCGCTACGGTCATTCCTTCCTACTAAATAACAACGACAAGAGACGCGGTGACTTGTCTTTGTCGTCATCGTGCCACCACTCCTGAAGACGTTCCATCGTCAGACCATTCTCTTCCCCAGCAAGTAAGAATTCAGAAATGTCGTGCTTGAATGCTTCGATCTTGAACTGCTGACCCAAACGGTTAAACCTTGCCTGAATGCCCTGGTGTTGACGCGATGGGTGCAGTTCACACATCAAGAACTGTCCTTCAAAAGCCAAGCACCGAGACACTTCACGGAACACGACTGAAATATCGCGCACGTGCTCTAACACCAGATTGCAAACGATCAAGTCGGCGATGCGATCTGCCACGGGCCAGGTTTTGGTGATATCCGTTACGTGAAGCGTGACGTTTCTGACTGCCCACGCTTCCAGCTTCTTTCGAGCTTGAGCCAGCATTGCCTCAGAGAAATCCAGTCCGATGAGGTTTTGGGTCAGTGGCGCCAGCAACGCCGTGTTCTTTCCCGTACCACAGCCAAGCTCAACAACTGTTGAGAATCTCCGTTCACTGAGCAGCTGCTTCATAACTAATGCGTCGAGATCACGAGTTCGATTGAGATCCGCGTCGTAGCTGGCCGCCCATTCATCATATGCAGTCTGCGCGGGCATGTCCGAGCTGACCTGCTCTTTTTTAACTTCAAGTCCTAGCTCTTGTGCGATGAGTCTGGCTGTTTCGACTGCTGAGCGTTCCGAGATTTCGACGCTTAAGCTCGGCGGCGGCATCGCCGGTCCGGCAAAAGCTCCCGAGGACCGAAGTTCGTGAAACAGACTCAGGGAACTGAGCTTTCCAAATGCGTTTCTAGAGGGATCGGTGAGTCGTCTTTCCAATTCTGCTTCAGAACACTTCAGTTCAACGAAGATGACCTCTCCTCGGCCGTCCCCCACGATCTTGAGAGTGCGGTCGATGAAGTTGGGCCCAACGGTTCGGTCAAACGCGAAAGTAAAGATCAACCCGGGCAGTTGTTCTTCAACTGCGTGTTGAAAACTGGACAGCCAGATTGATTCTCGCAATTCAACAAAGGGTTTAGTACCAAAGTCGAATAACGCCAGGGCGGCATCCACGGCGAGGTGGTTGTGAAACAGTGGGAGCCCGGTCAGAGAAGATAATTCACGGGCCACTGTAAGTTTGCCGACGGCCGGCATGCCATAGAGAAATACTAGTTTCATCGATTTAGAAGCCGTGATGGCTGCAATTTACACGAAAATTTCGGGGACGAAAATTCGTAACCCCGAACGGACTGAGGGGGTGTAATTCAACCGTTGACAGGTAACCGCCTCCTACATAAGATGAGGCCGCCTCGCGGGCGAACACTTAGCTCCATTCATCCGTTAAAAAAGGGCTCATCTGCGCATTTCAGACATTTGTCATAAGTACCTAAAACGCAACTCAAGAAAAGCTGTGGTTAAGCGGACTCTTTGCAGCTCTTGCACCCCAAATCAGCGATAGGAGAAACCATGCGTAACGCTCTGCTTTGTGCCTTTGCCGTGCGCGTCAAAGGACTTGCGATTTGTCTGATCACACTACTTATATGTTCTGTAGGTGCGATAGGCCAAACACAAATCACTACCGGAACGATCCAAGGGACGGTGCTAGACGCAAATGGTGCGGCGGTACCCGGTGCCTCCGTCGAAATCAAGAACCTCGAAACGAATGTGAGCCGAAATGTGTCGACTGACGAGGACGGGCGTTTCGTAGCGCTACAACTTCCGTCAGGTGCGTACAGCATTACGGTAACGAAGTCAGGGTTTGCGACAACAGTCGTCGAACGAGCGGCACTGACCGTCGGACAAGCGTTGAATCTGCCAATCTCGGTGAGGGTTTCTGAGGTTGAAGAACGGGTCACCATTCAAACCACCCCCACTGTTGACACTCTGAAAACAGAATCCAGCACAACTCTAAATTCGACTGCCGTTTCATCAACCCCCATTTTGGGTCGCAAGTTTGAAGACCTGCTCACCCTTACTCCCGGAGTGAGCGTGGTGCAGGGCCCTGACGGTGACGAGATCACTTTTGCTGGACAGCGAGGAGTCTTCAACAACGTCAGTCTCGACGGCGGTGATTACAACAACGGCTTCTTTGGCGAGCAGTTGGGTGGGCAGCGAGCCGCTATCGACATCACACTCGAGGCCGTCAAAGAGTTCCAAGTCGTAGCCACTGGCGCCACAGCTGAATTCGGACGTACCGCCGGCGGCGTAATTAATGTAATTACCAAGTCTGGAACCAACGATGTTCATGGCAGCCTCTTTCATTTTCAGCGGCTTGAAGCGCTCACCGCCGACACTTCAGACGGGAAACCACTCGAGGATTTTCGCCGGGAACAGTTTGGCGGCACTATAGGAGGTCCAATCAGCAGAGACAAGGCGTTCTACTTTTTCGCGTTTGAGGGGATTCGTGAACGATTGACGCGCCCAAATTTAAGCCAACAAATTGGTGATACAGCGTGCCCGATCCAGGCGCCGACCATAATTGCTAACGAATCCCTGATTAACAGCAACTCAGATTGCCAACGGCTGGCCCTGATCAACTTCATTCGCACAACGCGAAATCAGGAAGAGGGGCTGCCGGTGCCACGTCCGATTCGGAACTACGCCTTCCTCGGCAAAGCGGATTGGCACTTGAACACGGCAAACCATTTTGCCCTCTCGTATAACTTCGACTATTCAAAGAACACAAACCAGACCTTTGACGTTGAGACGTATGGCAACTCGGCGAATGGCATCGAGGGACCATCCAAAATCAACGTCCTCAACATGAACTTGTTTAGTACCGTCTCGCCCACAAAGGTGAATGAGGCACACTTTTCGTACTCGCGTGAAAACCGACCTCGTAACGCCATCCCTTCGAATGTGCCCGCTGACACGGGAGTAGGGTTCGTACCCAGTTTCCGGTTCGGAAACCCCTTCTTCCTGCAACCGGCAATCGATGAACTGTTGTGGCGTACTCACCTAAAGGACAATTTCTCGATTGTGTCCGGCAATCACACAATCAAGTTTGGCGGCGAGTGGATGCACTCCCTGAACGATCAGGTCTTTCGCGGGTTCTTCACCGGACGATACCTATTCGATTCTGTTGCCGGTTTCCTGCGCTACGCATCACCGCAGGCGCCTGGTGGCTTTGGTCCGACCGTTCTGGAGTGCGTCAGTGATACTGGAGTCATCACCTGGCGAACTGAGGGTCTGGGTGAGACTTGCCCGGTCGATACAAGTGTAGCTGGGCCATTACTCCTGTATTTGCAGAATGGAATTTCTACCGGAATCTCCGGAGTTCCAGCCCCCGGTGCATCCACAATCACAAACAATGATTACGGGCTGTTCATTCAGGATAAGTGGCAAGTACGATCTAACCTGACGTTTAGCCTGGGTCTCCGTTGGGAGGCTCAGATCTTTCCCGATCCGGTTATTCCGCCGTCAGAGACCGCTTACGGTCCTTTACTGAGTAACCCGGCCTTCCCCTCGGACGGTACGCTGCACAGTCCGAAAAAACAGTTTCAGCCGCGCGTTGGGTTCGCCTGGGACATTTCAGAGAAAGGTACGTCGGTGCTGAGGGGGAGCTTTGGCATCTTTTATGGTCGGCAGAACATGCTGACTCAGGTCGGCTCGATCACAGACAACGGTGCTCAGCAGTTTGGGATTGTCTGTGCCACAACCTTTGCTTTTACTTGTTTCGGAGCGGCAAGCGCACCACCGACCTGGCCCAACATAGTTCCCGTTGCGCCCGGTGGTGGCATTCCGTTTGGAGCTTCAGTGCGCGTCTTCAGTAAGGACTATGCCAACCCGCGCATCTACACCTCCAACGTCCAGTTCGAACAAGAGTTGGCAACCGACCTTTCACTCTATTTTGATTTCACTCATGCAAAAGGAGTTCATTTAACGCGTTTTCTGAACTATGCCCGCACCGGACTCTTCCCCACGCTTGGTGATGTCTTCGTCACCAGCGCCGTGGGAAAATCACTTTACCGCGGGTTTACAGTGGGAATGCGCAAGCGCTTGAGCAGGCGATATCAGTTTGAGTGGAATTACGTGCTAGCGAAAGACATGGACGATGATTCGAACGAGCGCGATCCGTTTACAGATCGCTCCTTTGACATCAACAACCTGAGTCTCGATTACTCGCTGTCGGATCGAGACATTCGACACAAGTTTAACTTCTTTTCGAACGTTGAGATGCCATGGGGTCTTGAAGGAAGTTTCCGGATTCAAGCGCGGACTGCGCAACCGATCACTCCGGCTGTGCGCACAGCGACAAATCGCAACACTCTTCGGAAGAATAACGAGTACTTCTCGTTTGACTGGAGATTGCAGCGACCGTTCAGGCTTGGTGAGCGGTTTGAGATCACGCCGATTTTTGAACTTTTCAACACCTTCAATACCGCCAACAACATCAACCCGCTTTCGACCGCGGCTCTCTTCAACTTTGATGGCTTCCTGCGTCAGGGTGTCGGGGATCCAAGGCAGGCGCAGTTGGCAATTCGCTTTACGTTCTAGAAGTCTCGGATCATCATACGGGCCTGGTCTCATTTGCGAGATGGGACCAGGCTCTACTTTGTTCCTGGTTGCGAGCGGTGGTAGAGGTTCACCGTTCAAAGAGCTGTTACCGTAAGAGACGCCGACCGCGACTTTCGTGTTGCTTCGTGTTGCTTCGTGTCCTTTCGTGGATCGTCTCTTATTCCAGTGACAGAGACCACGAAATCACGCGAAGACCCAAGTGGAAAAAAGGATCCTACACACGGCAGAGACTGTGTCAAAAACCTGTTACACGGACCAACAACAAAATCCTACACACGGCAGTGTGTAGTGCTTTTTAGATCCAACCTACAAAGACGCCCCACCCCCCTTCTCTTTTTCAACAATACCAACTCAGAAGACGGGTGACACTCAGAACGCTCAACTTCACCCACTGCAATTTCGACGGA
>DATETN010000086.1:0-5437 GCA_035283645.1 Pyrinomonadaceae bacterium | reverse complement strand
TAAGACAATGGAACCAACGATAGGACCACTGACTATTGCCAGCAAGATCACCCCTTGCGCCGCACGGGCCATCCCGTACCAATTTAGCAGCCATCCAGCGATTACTATTGCTGTCACTCCTATTGGAATCAAGAGCAGTGGCACAGCAGGCGCTAGGACCCATGTTCTCTCCCATCGTTCTGGCGGCACGTGCTCGCGCAACCGGACAATAAACTGTCGGCGCGTCATGGTCTTATCACTCCACGTTCCGTCCAAAAGTAAGTTTGCGTTTTGTTTGAAAGAGGAGCCATTGTTGATCGCTCCACAGGCTGCACACCGGGTATCTGGTAGAGCAACGACTTTAGAGTCGTGGCATTGTCTATCACAAACATAGCATCACCGTTACGCTGCTCGGTTATCGTGATCTCGAAGGAACCGACGAACTGGCGTGGCATGTTTGTACCGGCTCGAATGAACCCGTCCTCCGCACCAAAGGGGACGCCCCATCCCGCTCCGAACCACACTCCAGTGGGACCATACGTTCCTCCACCCTGGTCAATGAAGTCCTGTCTATGGGTCGCTACGTCAGGTGAAGTCATCATGCCTTGAGTCATATAGTCGCTTGGACCGAACTGTCGATCTGTCGGCCCCGTGCCAGTCAGGTACTCAAAGAGCAACTGAAGCGATCCTGTATTGTCGGGCTGCCCTGCCTGCATGGAAGGCATATTGTAAATGCTCCAACCTTGTCTTGCTTCTTGCGACGAACCGTTGGCATCAGGACCGTTGGCGTTTAGTTGAACAAACCGGTTATTGCCGATCCCATATTGCATCTCTGTCCACTCGGTAGTGCCGGTTCTGTCATCATCATCTTTGTACCACTTGAGCGCTCCAGTTTCGTCATGCCGTCTCCATTCCAATCCGGTCGGATCAATGTAAGCCAGCGGATTGTTGAGGCAATACACGTAGCGATTCCAGCTTTGCGGGTGGTGAGGTTTGCCGCTCGTCAATAGTGGGTCTGGAGATGTGAAACGTCCTTGCATTGACGAGTGGTATCGGGCCAGGAAGTAATCGAGCCCGGTTTCATTGTCCCGTTCTTTTTGGGTTAAGAACGGGTAATTTGAACCCGCGCACCCACCCGCACGAGAGCAGTTTTGTCAAAGAACAGCAGCAGTTTAAGAGCAGCAGCTAAAGAGAAAGACGGCGATTAGTGCAACGCAAACGCAACGACTAAAGCAACGACAAAAGCTGCTCAGTGAAGAAGGATTATAAGCTGCATTGTAGTTACAGCCAGGGAGCATGGAAACGTGGGAGGCCCTGAGCACCAGAGTTTTTCAGTCACTTTCGCACGGCGGCCAGGCGATTCTCTAGACATCGCCTGCTCTGTTGGAAAAGAGATCGTATACTCCACCGGCGTTATGCCGCGAAAGAGCACGAAGACCAGACCACTTCAGGGAATGAGACTGGCTGAGTTAAGGAAAGACGCGGGCTTGAGCCAGTACGAGCTCGCCCGCTACGTTGGTGTGCCCCAAGCCAACATTGCTTTCTGGGAACGCAGCGAGAAGCCGCCCAAGTTGGCCGAAGCCCTAGGCGTCAGCGTCGAGGATCTCTTGAATGTGGATGTCGGAAAGACGGCCGCAAGGAAAGCAACTAAGAGTAACGGCAGATCAGCCGGCAAGGTCCGTGAGGTCTTCGATCGTGTCTCAAAGCTCCCACGTCGCCAGCAGGAGCACATCGTCAATTGGGTCTCCGCCTACGTCTCTCAGTACGAGCAAACCAGCAGAGCTAACCACTCCTAAAGTTGGTTCCGAACTCAATAAAGCACCCTCATAAAGTGGGCAGACAAGATAGCAAGCCCCAGGCCACTCCGATCGTCGCCCTAACTCCTTGCCAATCAACTACTATGGAATAAAGTTTCTTTGCCTTATTTAATAATGTTGCCAAGGATCTCCATCAACCCCCGCTGCCGCATCACTTGCAGCCTTATTTCCATGCTGAAAGTAGGCCGATGAATAAAGTTCACGATCGTCGTCGATACGCCATCAACCAGCATATCCACGTTGAGGCAAACTTTAGGTTTACGGGTAAAGCGCAACATCGCGTCGCTTCAATCTTACTTCGGTTGGTAGCGGGTCTTTCACTGAGCTAGCGACAGAAGTCCATACATATGGGTCTGAGCCGTAGGCATGTATTTGCGCGTAGGGGCCTAGGCCTTCGTGCGTTAAGACATCGACTACTGGTTTGATTATCCTCGATGCAAGGTTAGCCCGTACGCTGCGGGGAGGAAACTCTACATATCCGCTTTCATTAGTTCGAGCATGGGTTTCTTTCTCTGAGCCAAAATTGAAGTGGCCCCATCTCTGGGTTACCACAACGTTGGATGCTGGTCTTCCAGTTTCGTCTAGTACTTGTACACGCACTTGAGGCGCGACTGGGCTCTCCCAAGGTAATAGAAGGAGGGTTGCGGCTCCCAATACGACTGCGCTGATCCAGATAAAAGGTTTCCTGCGCTTCAAAGAACTACCTCCTCTCCGGCGTCGGACGCGGAACAGGTTGCGGAGGCGGTGGCGGTTCAGTTATTGCCTGATTAAGTGCTTCCTGACCAAAAACATTTCCGAAGGCGCTTCGGAGTTCTTTGACGGCGACCGCTTCTTCTTCTGGGGTCGGAGGTCTTGACTCTGTGGCCGAATGCTCGGCCATCTCCTTTGCAAACTGGTCTGCATTTGGCACAACAGCAGGCACGCCAAGCCCCGGAACCATGATGACTATTTGTGGAATGCTATAGATCTGAAAGCCAGCATGCGCAGGTGAAGTGTTATCGGTGAGTGGATGGCTGGCTTCACCAAGGGCAAACAGAGCCTTGGATGAAAGTCCTGTACCGCCTTGCTCTACATGGGTCGATTGGAGTTGGCTTGCTTCTGCTGTCTTGGTAGCTACGAAGTTCGCCGCCTCGCCTATCGCTTTTGCCTGCGCCGCAGGCACGGAACCCATCTCTCGAACATAAGACCCGGGCGTCATTGCGTGTTTATGCGCCTGGCTTTCAATCAACGTGATGGGAACGCCCTTCTTTACATCAACGCTATGACTCCCTTTTTGAATCTGTTTCCTTTGTTCAACGGTTAAGCCCGGGAAGGCTTTCTTGATGAGGTAGTCGTGTGTAGTTTTCGGCCACTTGCCGTTGTCATCAACCAACACAAGAGGGTTGTTGTAAGTATACGAGTACCGATTCCACGTCTGCGGGTTCCTCGGCAAGACACTCTTGCGAGACGGATCGGTGGAAGTGAATCGTCCCTGTGTGCTTGAGTAATATCTGGCCCCGAAATAGTCGAGCCCGGTTTCATTGTCCCGTTCTTTTGAGGTGAACTGCTGTCGTACGCCATCAGCCACGTACCCTTCGTTCGTGGCGCGGCCGCCCATACCGGCAAACCACTCTTCGCCGAAAGCGAGGTAATCGTGCCGCCGGGTGCCAGCCAACGAACCCGTCTTGTCAAAGACCATGCGCGGAGTGCCGAGCTGATCAGCTACCAGCCATTTGATGATAGCGACACTGCTCGAAGTGTACAGCAAACTCACCGGCACATAACTATTGCCGGTTGAACCCGCTGGCCCCCAGGTCTGTCCGCCATTGGTCGTGTAGATGCCATGGTTGACTGTGGCTACCGACGTGGTAGTCAGTACCGTATTCACCCAGTCGTGGAATTTGTCGGAACCAACTTCATAGCTCACTACCAGATAAGCAGTGCTGGTCGAGAGCGTTACCGCACTTCCCAGGGCAGCATACTTGAATTGCCCGACGGTGCAGCCGCTCATCGAGACGTTGGTCGTGGCAATTACTGCGTTGTCACTGACGCGAATTACTCTTACTTCGTGAGTACCACTGTTGCCGGCAGCGACGCAGAACCTTCCCAATGAAGTCACAGTTATGGGCTGGCTGCCAACCGTCATCTTGAATCCCGTCCAGCCCGGGGAGTCTGATCGCAGCGCTCCTACAGTTTGGCTGGTAACAAATGCCTGAGATTGCCCGCCACCCGGCGCTCCCGAGATCACCACATTGAGAAGCTGTGAGTTGACGGTATTGAGCGAGCTGTCCACCAGAAGCGGGTAGGCGGGAGAGACAGTGCTGGTATAAACGAGCGCCCCATTCTTCCGGTATTTCACGACTCCGGATTCAACTGCCACGCGCAACAAGTCATTTGAGGCATACGCGCCGAAGTTCCCGCGATAAACACCTGCCTCATAGATTTGCAAACCGTTGCTGCTTACGTAGAACGCAAATTCGATGTCACCGTAGTAGTCACTGGAATTACCGTTACCTAATCCAATCATTCGATTGGTGATAGTGTTGCCGGGCGTGAACTCGACATAGCCATCACCTGACGGGATGGCCTGTGTTGAGACAGCACCGGCGTCGTACCAGGAACTGGTGCCACTGACCTTTTGCAGACTGTTGCCCGTGACCTGGATCGTCGGCGCCACACTGGTCCAGGTGACATTCTGCGGGCCGGACGGAGCTGAACCTGGCTCCGCGGTAACCAGCAACTGCCCATTGCGATAGCCGTACTCCTTTTGCGGACTGGCAACAGCGGCATTCTGTGAGTACTCAGCCAGTAATTCTCCTTCAAATCCGTAGATCTGCCACGTCTCGACGCCCTCAATCTTGCGGCGCGTACGTTGGCCATCAGCGTTGTAAGTGTAGTATTGCGTCGCCCCCTGCGCGCCGCCAACCGCCTGGGTCATGCGGTTCTCCGCATCATAGGTGCGTGAACCAGCACCCGTGTAGGTGTCGGTGATCAGATTGCCGGCAGCGTCATAGGACATCACCCCTGATTGTCCCCCAGGCACACCCAACCGATTATTGGTCGTACTCACGGTGAAGTCCTTGTTGTTCACGCCACCGTAAGTGTTTGCGGGGGTGGGATCAATGCGCCGGTTGCCGTAACGATCATAAATAAAGGTCTGTTTCCAGGGATTCGTGAATTGGCTGGTGACGGAGTTGTAGCGATCACCATTAACTGACGACAAGCGATTCAGCGAGTCGTAGTTATGCCAGGTGGTGTAAACCGCGTGCGTGCTGATCTGCTCGTCATTCGGAATCTGATGCTCCTGCTTATAGACATTGCCATTGTTGTCCGTCATTGGTTGGGTGCTGTTGTGGCCATAGCACATCCCCCAGCACTGCAGACTGTAGTGGTTGATGATCGCTCCCCGGTTCCAACTTGTATCTGTTGGCCCAGCGTAGCTGGTGCTCACCCGGATCTCTGCCAACTGCCCGCGACTGTTATACCAGTGCTTATTATAGAGGGGCGTATCGGTCCCAAACTGCTCTTTGGTCATGCCACCCAAAGGCGAATAGATGATGCCCGTTGAGTAAGTGCGCTGAGTGCCATCTCCGAGATTGCCAGTGAAGGTATTCGCACGACCGGCATTGTCGTAGGCGTAGCTGACGGTTCGCCCGGAAGGG
>DATETN010000085.1:0-12763 GCA_035283645.1 Pyrinomonadaceae bacterium | reverse complement strand
GGCACCTCGATGTCGGCTCATCGCATCCTGGGGCTGAAGAAGGTCCCAAGGGTTTGGCTGTTCGCCAATTAAAGCGGTACGTGAGCTGGGTTTAGAACGTCGCGAGACAGTTCGGTCCCTATCTGGTGTGGGCGGAGCAGGTTTGAGGGAATCTGTCCTTAGTACGAGAGGACCGGGATGGATCCACCTCTAGTGTACGAGTTATGGCGCCAGCCGTAGCGCTCGGTAGCTATGTGGAGCATGGATAAACGCTGAATGCATCTAAGCGTGAAGCCAGACCCAAGATTAGACCTGCCAGTGAGACTCCTTGTAGACCACGAGGTAATAGGCTGGAAATGTAAGCGCGTATATTTGAAGGCGCTCAGTTGACCAGTACTAATCAGTCCCAAGGCTTGACCATAAAATTTACTCAGGCAACAAAAGCCTTGCACAAAGCTTGGCTTGTGTGGTCACTATTCGACCTTCGGTCTTCGACCTTAGATCTTAGGTCTTCGACCTTTGTTCATTGTTAGTGGTTAGTGGTTCGTCGTCAGTAGTCAACAGACCACGAACCACTAACAACAAACAGGGATCCAAGGCCTAAGATCAAAGGCCAAAGGCCTTTTGAAAGTTTTCCGGTGATTTTGTCGGCAGGGTCACACCCGTTCCCATCCCGAACACGGAAGTTAAGCCTGCTGGAGCCGATGGTACTGCACGGGAAACTGTGTGGGAGAGTAGGAAGTCGCCGGGATTATTAAGAAAGCCCGCGAGAGCATTAAGCTCTCGCGGGCTTTTGTCATGCGCCTCGCAGGTGCTCTAAACTACGGAGTGAAACTAGAAGACGACACGCGGAATCGTTAGCCGGACGGCAAGGTGTCCATCGTGAGGCGAACCATCACAGCACTTCCGTTGGTTCGGATTCCGGTAAAAGGGTGGCGGCCCAGAAGGTTGAAGTAGAATTAAGAAGACTGTCGCAGAGGCAGTACGTCTCTTTCGTTCGACCTCGCGCTCATTTGTTTTACATTATCTTCGGAGTTGAGGGCGCGCCGCTGATTCCGGGCTTTCGAATCGCTTCCCAGAAATGAAAAGGTTAATGGCGTGTCCCCCAACGAGTGGAATGTTACTCCTTTCACAGAATGTCCAAACTGCAGGTGTTTTCTTTCCCTACGGGTTGAAAAGTGTCCTGATTGCCATGAATTGATTGATGAAGGTTATGCCTTCTACAGCGCTCTACATGTGACGGTAATCTCGCAGGCTTGCAGTTTTGCTAACTCGATAAAATATGTCGATCTGATCGCGTTTCTTGCTCTCGGCACATCCATTTATATCTACGTGCTCAGTGAGCCTTGGCTTTTCTTGCTCGTACCCCTCATGTCCGCCGTTCCACTGTTTTTTATCATCTTGTGGTTTTCTCGTTTCGGACGGTTCAAATTCGCCGAAGGTGATTTTCAGAAGGCTAAACGCGAGATGCGAGCATCGCTCTTTTTATGGTTGGGCATCTTGGTTGTCCAACTCATCGCTTTGGCAACGTTATGGTCCTAAATAAATGCGCGATCGAACGCTGTTGCACCGGACGGCCCGATAGCAGGCTTCCAAACAATCTTGTTACATCGCTGCTTGGATGGGCTTCGCTCGCCGCTGGTGAACAGGAGCTTAGCTGTCTATCTTGTGAGGTCAGATGAAAACAATTCTCAACTTAGCAATCCTCCTTCTGTGCGCTGCGCCTGGCAATGTTCAGACGAAACCTTCCAATACGCAGAATCAAAGCGAAGCCGAGCGTGAGATACGCAAGCTAACCCGCCAATGGGATCAGGCGATGGTGAAGCGCGACGTTCAGTTTCTGGATGGCATTTTGTCCGACGACTATGTGATTTCCACGATGGCGAAAGCGCAGTATTTACAGTTGATAAAGTCATCTGTGATCAAGTACACATCCTTCGACCGTGAGATCTATTCGGTGCGTCTCTATGGCAGCACGGCATTAGTCCTCGGTCGAGCCAACATCAATGGACAATCCTCTCCGAATGGGTGGTTCTCCAGTACGTTTCGTTTCATGGATGTATGGATCAAAGGCGAGGGATGGCGAAGTGTGGCAACCAACGCGGAGGAAATCATCCAGACATCTCAAAGGGAGAAGGTCGTCAAGTTCGGGCCCCAAGTAAAAGCCAGTCTGGTAATTGTTTTGAAATCAGGGCTGACGGACGAGGAAGTTGAGGCCTTTCGGCGTGACGTGCTTCAAATCACATCGTCGAATGAAGCAGAGAGGAAATACTTATCTGGGGTGAGTCAGTACCTGCGTGTGCCGGCCATCGAGAAGCACGAGGCGATTGCACTCACGTTCCAAGACGATATATGCAAAGCGGAGCGAGAGGAAGTAATGAGAAGGGTGAACTCTTCTCCACTTGTATTCAAGGTGTATCAAGACATTGCACCGGTGGACATAAAGCTTTCTCAATAAAAGTTAGTCTAGAATGTAGGGCGACAGATAACAAAGCCTTGCAGTTGACGGCGTGATAGCATGCTTCTCAAGTAACCTTATTCCCTCAGCTTGAATGCTGATTGCGCGCCGCAGCTGAAGGTCAGCACTCCATGGCTTTGCCACCCACCAAATGGAAGCTCTCCACTTTGTTGATTGTTCTAGCTTTGCTAATTCTTGCCCCCCTGTTGCTTGATTACTTTTATTACCGGGCTCAAGAGCGCCAAGAACAACGAGACGACGAATTGGTTGCGCGCTACGAATGCGAGCCTCCGACTAAATGTGTCGGCGACTTCGACGGCGACGGCATTTCCGATCGCATTGTGGTAGCGGACAGAGACTTTGTGGTAACGGACGGCGCTCGCGAGATGCTTCGGCTGCCGTATGACCATTCGGACAACACTTTGCGAACGCATTTCGCCATCACAGATCCCTCAGCCAAATCTCGATTACTGATTTACGATGGTGCATCGCATAAACCATCTCTTCGGGCAGCGTTCGCTTGGGATGGAGCGAGATTGGCTGAAGCGCAACCGTCTCATCTCGAGCGCGAAATCATTTCGGCTATGGCGCGGCATGACGATACCGGCGGTTGGAACGAACGTGCTTTTCGACCGTTGCTGCGTGAGGCACAACTATTTGTCTATTACTTTGCGCTCGCTATTATCGTGGCGGTCGTGCTATTCAAACGTTACCGGTCTCGGATTGCGCGTCCTGCCTAGGCGCCATCGAACAAGTCGCTGGACCGTAGCGGCGGGAGCGTGAATGCACCCGCCCGCTACCGCAGGCGGTACTGACATTGATTGGTGCGGCGAAGTTGAATGAAATCGCGCCGCCCGGTCAACTCTGACGTTAGGCATCATGGAGATTCTTGTTCCGCTAATCGTTGTCGTGGCGGCCATTGGGTTGATCGTCATTCTCTTGCGATCCAAAGGCACGGGCCAAGAATCGACTTACGCCACGAGAGACCAGATACCGTCGATTGTTTCCAGACTGCAGCGGACGGGTCACCACGGGTCTTTCGTAGTATTCATGTTCTCAGTCCCTGGCAACCATGACGAGACTCTTCCCAACCTGCAATACTCAATTGAAAATGGTCGGGTGGGCTTTGATTGGGTTTTAATAGCGCCACAAAACATCAAGGACGAAAGCGCGGTCGCGGATTTTATCAAACGGCTCGGCTTCACTCTGTCGAAACGAGAAATGAATAGCGTTTGTTACTTACGAGTTGAAGGGATAGGTGTGGAAGATCTTGGGCTTAAAGTCTTGCGCGATTTCTATCATTTGCCCACTGACGCGGAACTGGAACTCATTGTGGAAGGCTTTGATATTAAACAGTGATGCCGAACAACTCGCTGGACCGCAGCGGCGGCTGGCGAATACACCCGCCCGCTACCGCAGGCGGTACTGACATTGATTGGTACGGCGGAGGTTGAATCGAATCGCGCCGCCGGTCAACTCTGATGTTCGGCATTCTCGTGATTCCGGTCTATGCGATGGTACAACGATCCGAACAAACTGAGCCCTCGGCGACACGAAATCCCCGTCGGAGTATGCGCGAATTAGTAACGCTGCCGGTGGTGTACCGTCTTCCTGGAATGGAAAAGGCCATAGTTAAATCTGATCTGAAGTATACGCAGTTCAACGACCCGCATCTCCTAATGGACGTTTATATTCCGCCACGTCTCGGGAAGGACGAGCGGCGTCCAGCGGTCTTATTCATTCATGGCAGCGTACCCGCGGGGAGCCCGGCTAAGAACATGGGCGTTTTTAAGTCATGGGGGCGCTTAGTGGCAGCCTCCGGCATGGTCGGCGTGACCTTCACGCATCGGCTTGGCTACCCGAAACCTGATCTGGTTGAAGCGGCCAGTGATGTCAGTGCGGCCATCAACTACATCCGCGACAATGCGGATAATCTCAACGTTGATAAAAACCGAATTTGTCTGGCGGCATATTCTGGCGGCGGCCCTATGTTAAGCATGGCGATACGTGACAAGCCCGAATACGTGCGCTGCTTAGTCGCGTTTTACGCATTCCTCGACATTCAGCAATCAGAATTGCACAGAACCTATGAGACGCCGGAGGCGGTAAAGAATTTCTCTCCTATCACCTACTTAACAAGCGAGGCCGGAAAAATTGCGCCGATGTTTATCGCGCGCGCGGGCTTGGATGAAACACCCGGGCTGAATGATTCGACCGACCGTTTCATCCGTGAGGCAATTTCCAAGAATGCCGCAATCATTGTTGCCAACCACCCCGATGGTGTACACAGCTTTGACATCCTGACAGATGATGAAAGGTCGCGTGAGATTATTCGGGACACGCTTACTTTCATGAGGACGCATTTGGGAGTTACGACGGCAAAGTAATGGCCGACAAAGCCGCACCTAACGTATTAAGAATTAGTGTGGGGCGGTGAGAGGAGGCAAGTGGCAGGAGGGTCAAACAACTCATTCAACCGCAGTGCGGATTGAATGCCTTTCATCATTCTAAATTCTAACAAAGTTGGATGCGATTCGCCGCGCCGGTTAATTCGAGCGTTAGGCGTTTTCTCCAAGGGTAGGTAGATGAAACCTTCAATATCCAGATTACTCTTGTCATTTCTCCCAATTCTCATCTGCAGTGTAACATCCAGCAGCCAGCACTCCCCTACTGTGACCATTCCCGGAGACTGGAGCAAGGCAAATGCGGAAGGCTTCTTTACTTTCTACCTGCCGCCTAGCGCTTGGGATACAAAGTTATTCGGAATCGATGAGTTCTATAAGGAGTACCGAATCGGCAGAATGCGATTTACGTGTGTCCATGAGCCTATGAGTGTGACGTCTTATAAAATGAGAGAACGAAAGTTCGGTAAGGGCTTTGAGGAGAGTGTAATCGGGGTTGGCGGTAAGAAAGCGTACCCTTTCAATTACGTCCAAAATCAGAGGGGGCGCAAAAGGTACCACACAGATTTGTATGTTGGAGATTTCCCTAATGGCGAGGTGGAATTATGGATGAGGGCTGACAGTTGGCGTCTTAAAGACTTGGAAGTTGCCAGAAGGATATTTCGCACAATTAAGTTTCTGCAGCCGTAAGGCGCGAACGATCTCCGCACGGGTTGCAACAAATCCTTAATCTGGCGCCATCGAAACGTGGCCAACGGAACTTTCTGGTTGAAATGATGGTTGCACAAGGGGCCAATGCTTGTTTATGCGACCTATAACTGCGACGCCGTCGACCGTGCGGTCGAACTACCTGACGTGAACCGTATGCTCGCGACTCTGAAACTGCGGACGCGGGATAACAACTCGCTGGACCGGAGTGGTGGGAGCGTGAATACACCCGCCCGCTACCGCAGGCGGTACTGACACTGATCGGGCGGCGAAGTTGAATGAAATCGCGCCGCCCGGTCAACTCCACCGTTCATGCGGTTTCCTCAAGTACCGCAAAGACCTTATTATCCCCCAGCGAAAGTTAAGGACGTTATTAGACTTCTTGAAGAAAACGGCTGGTTTTTGGCGAGGACCAAAGGTAGTCACCGTCAATTCAAGCATTCCGGCAAGCCTGGTACCGTTACCGTAGCCGGCAAGGCAAGTATCGATGTTCCGCCAGGAACACTCAATAGTATCCTGAAGCAAGCTGGCTTAACGCAGGAGAGAGGATCAGAGAGATGAAATATGCCGTGATCGTCGAAGAAGGTGAAAATAGCTTTGGTGCACATGTGCCAGATTTGCCAGGTTGTATCGCTGCGGCGGAAACCCGGGAAGAGGTGTTGGAATTGATCCAGGAAGCCATCGAGTTTCATATTGAAGGGCTTCGCGAGAATGGCCAGCGGATTCCGGAACCTTCTTCAAGCGTTGAATATGTCGAGGTGCGCGCCGCATAACGTGCTTGCAGCGAACCGGAATCATGCGTGCCTCTCCATCGACAACTTGCGTGTGATGTAGTTGTCGCCCGGCCGCTGAAGCGCGGCGATAGACCGCGATTGTATAACGCCGGAGAATCTGCTGACCGTTTCTAAGGGTTCCGTTGTCGACGTATACGAGCGTCATGCCCGCGAATACGATCGCGCGGAAGTTAGGCCCGCCTTCAAGGCCACTCCTATAAAAATGACCAGCAGCGAGCGCGGCCCAACTGCTATCTGGAGGAAAGAATGGACAAGCCTCGCATCTTCTTAGGCTCGTCAGGAAAGCAGGAGAAGCTGCTCCAGGCACTGACCCGCGGCCTCGAAGGCGTCGCGCACGTAGAACCCTGGACGACATCCTTCAATCCCGGCACCACCACGCTGGAACGCCTCCTCGAGCTTACCCATAAAGTCGACTTCGCGGCATTCGTGTTCGCTCAGGACGACTGGACAACTCAGAGCCCGCAGGTATTGCCGTCGCCCGGGTCCGGTCAGGCTTCTCCGCGAGACAATGTCGTCTTCGAAGCCGGCCTTTTCGGCGGAGTGCTCGGAATGCGCCGAACTTTCATCCTCCATGCGGCCGGCTCGAAGCTCCCCAGCGATCTCCTGGGACTCACCTGCGTACGTTACGAAGCGACCACTCCGACCGCGGTCAGAGTCATCAACCAGAAGCTCAGGAAGGCGATCGAGAACGAGGGCCGCGTCGCCCGCATCGAGGGCCTGTGGTGGCAGTTTTCCCTGACCGAGCGCAGCCTGCGAGAGCCTTCCGCCGTGAGCCTCCTGCGGATCTCGCGAGACCGCGACGGCGCACTGGATCTGACCGGCCGTGCATGGCGAGAGGATGGCAGCCTGTCAGCGAGATACTGGAGCGAAGCGGTGAAGGAGAAGAAGGAGCCTTCGGGCGTCTTCTACTATTGGAAGGGAGAACGGCCGCTGGATCCGAACGCACCGCAGTTGTACGGGACGGGAGAGATCCGGATGGAGTCGGCCGAGCGCGCGTCCGGGTACTGGACGACTCGTACGGACACGCACCCGAGAGTGAACGCGCGGACGGCCGGTGTCTACTGGCGCGCCGATCCAGAGGACCTGAGCATTCTGGATGGACGTGACGATCGGAAACGCGCGGAGCTGATCGCAGAGCGGCTGCGGCATTGGAAGTCGATCAAGACCGCTTGAGATCAAGCCCAGATTAGTCGCCACTCGGTGCTATGAGAGAGCGGCTACATCTTGCCTAGGTGGCCGATCCGCAGATTACACTGATCGCACAGATTCATTTCTAAGTCTCTGTGTGATCGGTGTTATCTGTTGACCTGTGGCCGGTTTGGAATTGAAACGATTTGTTAGTTCGATTTCCAGGCCTTGTCGATGCGAACTAAACACGCTCTTCATGGACCAACAGAATCCTACCCACGGCAGTGGGTAGTGCCTTTCAGATCCTGCCTACAACGGAAAGCGCCCTCCCCTTTTTGTTTTCAATGTGACAGCTCATCATGAGAGTGGTGCTCGGGACTTCTCAGCGTTTCAATAATCACCATATTCCTGCTGTGGTTCTGAGTAGGTGACATTGAAAACAAAACGGGTGGGGGTTGCATCTCTGGTAGGCAGGATCTGAACGACACTACCCACTGCCGTGGGTAGGATTCTGTTGGTCCATGAAGAGCGTGTTTTGTTCGAGCCGACGTGTGTAACAGTTCTTGACACCGTCTCTTCATTGTTGGTGGTCGTTTAGTTTCAACTTACGGATCAAAACCGTGCTGGTAGTATCTGCGCCTTAACAGCGGCGAGTGCCCAACTCGACAAAGCCGCCCGACAGTTTTGCGGAAGAAATGGTCATGCTCGCTGTGATGGCGCATGTGCGGCATCGTGAGACTGATTACGACTCATTGCTGGCTAGAGGATGGTTCAGAGGTGAGGCACGAGCGCAGGTGAGGGATCGCGTTGAAGCAGTTTTAGAAAAATGGCGCGGCTAGCAGAATATCCACAGATTACACAGATTTAACAGATTCAATTAAACATCCGAAGATGCGCGGAAGATACCACCGGCTTGTCCGGTGGTGCGTCATGTTGGTTGCTACAGAAGGCGCACGATCCAGACGAAGATGCCACCCGGCTTGCCCGGTGGAGTTTCACGTTGATGCGGGGCTGATGGACCACCGTAAAGCGAGCTAAAATATAGCCGCTGAATTCCTTTCTAGTTGACATGAAGGCGACTGGCGAATGGGGGCGGCGCGCAATCAGGTTGAAGGGTCCGACAAGAGTCCCAGCGCTTGCCCCCTTCCTGACTGCGAATTGTTCAAGTTTGAATGGTTTCGCCATCGCTGAGGTAACAGGTTCTCTTTCAACGCACACCAATTATAAGTTGGCCGTAAGCGTCTTTCGTGGCTGAAACGATTCAGCCTCGTGATCTGCGGTAATACGCTGATTCCCCACAGAAGGAACAAACTCTTTGATGCCATCGCCAGAAAAGCTTGACCGCATTTTGCGTCTGAGATAAAAGCGCTCGCTGATAACCCAAATTTCGCTCAAAGGAGTCTCTCATGTGCAAATTCTTCGCGTTGGTTCTATTCGTCTTGTCCATTTCCTGTGTTGCTCAGGCCCAGGAGCCAACAAAGGTTGATTCAGATCATTACAAAGTCGAGTTTGAAAATGAGCACGTGCGCGTTCTGCGGGTCAAATACGGCCCAAATGAAAAATCGGTGATGCATCGGCACCCAGACGCAGTGGCGATTTTTGTCACGGACGTCAATGGAAAGTTCTCCTTTCCGACGGGCGAGCCACAGGCCGTAATGTCCAAAGCCGGCGAAGTACGGTGGACCCCGGCAACAACTCACCTACCAGAAAACATGAGTGACCAACCGTTCGAGGTTATTCTTGTCGAGCTAAAAGGTAAGACGATGACGAAGAAGCCTTAGCGGGGACACCGGCTGCGACAGATCAGCATGGCTGCGTTAGGAAGGAGGCAAGTGGCACTCATCATGAACCGAGGGTTTGCCGCTGCGCGCTCTCATACGAATCCAGAGATTACACAAATTGCGCTGACTCAGTTGATCTTCTGAAAAATCGGCGCAATCTGTGGATGTTCATTAGAAGCGATCAAACTCAGTGTAATTGCACAACTCTTCATAATTGCCCCAAACTTTTTATCCGCAGATTTCACTTGATTCCACAGAATCAGTTAATTGGTGTCATCTGCTTCCACAGACTCCCTTTATTGGTTCTGTGGAATCGGTGTAATCTGCGGATAGGAAGATTGGGCCATGAGTACGCTCGGATGATTTGGGGCGGGGTTTTTTGATCACAATAGAGCTGGAGCCTTTTTTTAATCTCTGATATCTGTAATCCCTGGTTGCCCCATTCGACATGGCAGCTTCTTTCAGTTCCGGGTTCTCCACCCACACCTTCGCCGAGACGAACGAGACTTGATCGTACACCAACACGATCGTTCCCAACTTCATCAGCTTGCTCACTTCACGAGCCGCGAACATTGGTATCCGGATGCATCCATGACTCGCCGGCTTGGTTGGGACGTTTGGGTGACCATGGATCGCCACGCCGCCGCTGATGTAGTTGGCGTAATAGACCGACCCGAGCGCACCCTGCTCCCAGCCAACACTTCTGTCGTAAACCAGGAACCTGCCGCGGGGTGTGTAGGCTAAGCTCTCCTGGCCGTCTTCAATGAACGGCTTGCCATTGCCAGTTGACACAGGAAGAATTCTGACGCGACCGTCGGGGTTTACGATTATTAGCACCTGACGATCAAGATCCACTTCAACATGTGAGTAGCCCAGCTCCCTGGCTTTGGGAGAGGTGCTGGTGCGGATTGCCTCGAGTTCGTCGAGAGTAAGCCTTTCAGTAACAAGTCGGCCTTCCCATTTCTGGAAAGCGATCAATGCCGAACGTGTGGCCGGATCAAATCGGCCATCCACCGGACCGGTCCAGTAGCCCCGGTCGGACAGTCTCAGCTCGGCTTCCTTGATGTGGGCGCGAGTCAAAACCTTCGTGACTACGCTGGTGCTCTGTTGCGCGTATGCAAAAGAACTTAGTGAGACCAGAAGTAGATAGGTGGTGATAAGAGATTTCATCGTCCTATAGATTAGCCGGAGATTGTGCATGTGAACAAATTATTTAAAGTTGGGGTTGCGCTTCTCGAGTTGGCTGATGATGCGAGTGGGAGCGGGGGCGGCGCGCAATTACGTTGAGTAGTTTTGAAGAGAGTCAGAGCGCTTGCCCCCTTCCTTACTGCGAATTGTACAAGGTTGAATTGTGCTTCTCGAGTTGCTGATGATGCGAGTGGGAGCGGGGCGGCGGCAAGGGATAGATACCACCGGCTTGACCGGTGGTACGTCATGTTGGCTGCTACAGAAGCGCCGGTGATTCAAGACAGAGATGCCACCCGGCTTGCCCGGTGGAGTTTCACGTTTCATATCGCAGGATCATCAACTGGAAAGGCACCTTGAAGCTCGGACTGTTGCGAATCTCATGATAACAATTAATCTTATCGCGCATCTTCTCCCTTAAAGCGGCCAACGTGAGGCTCCACGGGGCAAGCTCGGTGGTATCCCTGGTCTGGCCGCAGCTTCCTTCTTAGCAACGAACATGACGGACCACCGGGCAAGCCGGCGGTATCCATCTGTGCGATCGGCACGTTTTTATCAACGAGCATGAATCACCACCGGGCAAGCCGGTGGTATCGATAGACAATGGTTCGAACGTTTTTCCTTCAGATCTGTCACATCCGTCTCATCTGTGGCCCATCTTGGTCTCTAGGGTGGTCTCGCGGATCATTTTCATTGTACCGCGAGTGTTAACGCTCAGCTCCAGTTGTGCTCAGAACCGCCCGTCAGCGCGGCTAATCAATCTGCGATGAAACAAGCTCGCTAGAGTTGGGAGTTCTCGCGAGCTTAATATCCAGGCGAACGATTACGGCAGCACCTTGACGAAGCCGTACATCCCCTCATTGAAATGCGGGAGTACCGAGCAAATCACCAGATAGGTTCCCGGATTCGCAAAATGGACAACCTCAACCCGGTCGAGGAGAGGAAATAGCACTCTTGGGTCTGGTCCACGATAGAGCCTTCCATTGGGGTCGTCGATCAGCGGCGGAAACGGCGTGCCCATCGGTGGAGGGTTCAGCAACGTCGTGTTGATATCCCCAGGTTGTGTCCCATCGTCATAGACGACGACTTGGTGCAAGCCTGCGATGATGAAGTTTACCGTCCCGCCGGCTTTGATCTTCGCAACCTGTGGTATCAGCTCGTGATGATTTGCCGGAGGAGGTGGCGGTACGTTGGGAAAGCGGTCCAACGGCATCATCCATGCTCCAAAACTGACGGTCGCATTACTCAGAGGTCCATCTAGCGGCGTCGAAGCTTTGGTATGAGTGGAGTGAGCAGTGGGTTCATGACTACTCTCCGCAAACGCCCAATAAGTCGTGAAGCCACCGGCAAGGACTGCGATTGCGCCAAGGATTAAACCTAAGCGTTTCATATTGATTTCTCCTTCTGGGTCTTGGGGTGCATGTTGCTGCACCCATTGAGGTCTGTTTTAGCCACGGTCCATCGAACCCGGAAACGTGGCTGGTAGTATTGAAAAGAGCTCCTTTATTGAGCTTTGTCTGGATGGGGGTGGGTACTCTAATAGCCTAGCCTCTGGAAAGCAAGACAAAAGAAAGGTTGGGCCAAAGATTGATTGCGGACAGAGATGAATTGGGCGCAGTGCGGGCGGGGACGCCCGCGTTCCCGGATCAATTCTCACACGGGCTCAATTCCCACAATTGACAGCTATCCAGTTTTCCCATAGAGTCCGCCTCGCCTTAAACCCTGCTTACTAATTCACGCAGCAATCCTCGTTTGCCGCAAGTTTAGTGCAGGACAGCGTGCTCTCCCCGTACCTCGCTGTCCGCGCCAAACCCCTAGTACGGGAAGGAGCCCAGATGAAACTCAGACACATGTTAATTAGTTCTGTCGTGCTGGCAGTCCTGATTGCTGGTATTTCGGTATTTGCCCAGGTGAAGCGTCCCTTTCACAACGGATCAGTTTGGAGCGTGGCGTTTATTCGGATGAAGCCGGGAATGGAGACGGCTTATCTAAACTATCTAGCCGGGCCCTGGAAGGCCAACCAGGAGGCGATGAAGAAGGAAGGACTGATTCTCTCTTACAAGGTGCTGACCACTGAAGGTCACACCCCCGGTGATTGGAACCTGATGCTGATGACCGAGTTTAAGGACTTAACCACCATGGAGGCCAATGAAGGTAAAGCAGATGCACTTGTACAACAGGTTGTCGGTGATGATGAGAAGCAGAGGCAGGGTTACAGGGATCGTCTCGAGATTCGCGAAGTAATGGGCGATCGGCTGGCAAGAGAGGTCGTTCTTTCACCCAAGAACCCGTGATTTGGAGTGCGGCGGCAAGGAGCGCCAGCGACGC
>DATETN010000084.1:0-29976 GCA_035283645.1 Pyrinomonadaceae bacterium | reverse complement strand
ATTGCGGGATGTGATTCGAAGCGGAGCGACTCGTAGGGAGGTTATTGAGTTTATTGAGAGCGTCGTGCTCAAGAAAGAACCTCGGCACTACATCAACGATCCGACCTTTGTAGCTCCATCACGCACTATGAGCTTTATAGGCGGGTGAATCCTGCCAGTAGCGCTTGATTTGAGCGTCTGACTGAGAAGCTTGCCATCAACTCTTTCTCTCCTCACACTCGTCATCGCTGAAACTCACCACAGGTTTGCACCTGCGCTCCAACGGGCCTACAATTCAACTTCACAATTGAATACAGAACAGTGTTTCGGGGGAGCCGCCGACGTAGGCTGAGAGTCTGGTATCTCTGTTGAATGCCGAGCCTTAGGTAAAGGAAATTTCGGTACACAGGCCAGTGACCCCTTGAACCTGATACGGTTAGCACCGTCGAAGGGAGAAACAGCGATCCTCTGAGCTGCCGTTTGCGCAGTAAGAGATATCGACCGCTCATCTTTCGGCGAAAGGTGAGCGGTTTATTCTTTCTGTAGGTACAAAGGAGAATCTTATGAGTGCCGCAATCAAACCCACCGAACCCACTCCCTCGAGCAGACAGCAAGAGCTGCCGAACTCTCGTCGGATTTATATTGAAGGGACCATGGCAGGCGTGCGCGTGCCGTTTCGTGAAATATCTCAAGCACCAAGTCGCAATGCCAAACACGAGCTTGAAGAGAATCCGCCGGTCCGCGTTTACGACACGAGCGGCACCTGGGGTGATCCTGCAATTCAATGTGATGTCCGCACCGGCTTGCCAGCCTTGCGCCGTAAATGGATCAACGACCGCAATGATACAGAAGAGTACTCTGGGCGCGCGCCAGCGCCGATAGACGATGGCTATCTCACCTTTGAGGCCGCTACAGAGGCTCGGTACAAGACAAAAAACCGATTGGAAGAGTTTCCGGTACTCGGGCGCAAGCCAGTCCGCGCTAAGCCCGACCGCTGCGTAACCCAGATGCACTATGCGCGTCGTGGAATCATTACTCCAGAGATGGAGTTCGTTGCGATTCGAGAAAATCTCGGCCGAGACCAGGCGCTCATTACGGCGGCTGAACGTGATTCACTCTTCCACCAGCACCAAGGCGAATCGTTTGGTGCCGCAATTCCGAAGTATGTAACCCCTGAGTTTGTCCGCGACGAAGTGGCCCGAGGGCGCGGGATCATTCCAGCAAATATCAATCACCCTGAATCCGAACCGATGATAATCGGCCGCAATTTCCTGGTGAAGATAAATGCAAACATCGGTAACTCGGCAGTCTTGTCCTCAATAGATGATGAGGTTGAGAAGATGCGTTGGGCCATACGATGCGGGTCAGACACCGTTATGGACTTGTCGACCGGCAAGAACATTCACGCTACCAGGGAATGGATCCTTAGAAACTCTCCAGTACCGATCGGCACTGTACCGATCTACCAGGCGCTGGAAAAAGTAGGAGGTAAAGCAGAGGAGCTCACCTGGGAGATCTTTCGCGACACTCTTATCGAACAGGCGGAGCAGGGCGTAGATTACTTTACGATTCACGCGGGTGTCAGGCTTCCTTACATCCCGTTAACAGCGAGACGGACCACGGGAATCGTCAGCCGCGGCGGATCAATTATGGCCAAGTGGTGTCTTGCTCATCACGAAGAAAGTTTTCTCTATACTCGCTTTCGGGAGATCTGCGAGATCATGGCCGCCTATGACGTCTCTTTCTCGCTGGGTGATGGGTTGCGACCAGGATCGATCGCAGACGCGAATGATGAGGCCCAGTTCGCGGAGCTTGAGACGCTCGGCGAATTGACGAAGCTCGCCTGGGAGTATGACTGTCAGGTGATGATTGAGGGGCCCGGCCACGTGCCGATGCATTTAATCAAAGAGAATATGGACCGTGAGCTTAAGACTTGTGGGGAAGCACCCTTTTATACCCTTGGCCCACTAACTACCGACATTGCGCCCGGTTATGATCACATCACATCAGCTATCGGCGCGGCGATGATTGGATGGTACGGGACGGCGATGCTTTGCTACGTGACACCCAAGGAGCACCTGGGTCTGCCCAACAAAAAAGACGTCAAGGATGGAGTAATCGCGTATAAGCTTGCGGCGCACGCGGCCGACCTGGCAAAGGGTCATCCCGGCGCGCAGTATCGTGACAATGCCCTATCGAAAGCCCGCTTTGAGTTCAGGTGGGAGGACCAATTTAACCTTTCGCTCGATCCGGAAGTTGCTCGTGAATATCACGATGAGACGCTACCGCAAGAAGGGGCCAAGCTCGCACATTTTTGTTCAATGTGTGGCCCGCATTTCTGTTCCATGAAAATCACTCAGGACGTCCGCGATTATGCGGCCCAAAAAGAGATCGATGAGGCAAGGGCTCTAGAGCTCGGTTTGAAGGAAAAAGCAGACGAGTTTGTGGCTTCCGGGGCCGAGCTCTATAAACGATAAATTCTGGAAAAGACCGGAGTAACAAGGTGAGCCAATACATCGCCTTCCTACGCGCCATCAATGTTGGCGGTCATACCGTCAAGATGGACCGGCTGCGCGAGATCTTCGAGACACTTGGTTACGCGAACGTACAGACGTTCATTGCAAGCGGTAATGTGCTCTTTGAAGCTGGCGCGGGGAAAGCCCTGGCCCTGGAAAAGAAAATCGAGTTGAGTCTTAAAACCGAACTCGGCTACGAAGTGACGACCTTCATCAGAAAGCCTGAGGAATTAACAGCCATCGTTAGACACCGACCATTGCCCGATGAGAACGTGGACGGACACACGCTCTATGTGGGATTCACGACCACTGTGCCCACGAGGAATTTGGTAGAAAGAGTTGGAGCACTCTCAGGTGCTGTTGACGAACTGAGTGTAAACGGCCGTGAAATCTATTGGCTCTGCCGAAAATCGTTCAGCGAATCTGGCATTTCCGGAGCGTTGGTGGAAAAAACACTCGGCATGCCAGTGACAATTCGAAACATCAATACTGTCCGAAGAATTCTGGCGAAGCTTGGAACTAAATAAGCGGCAACCAGGGGTGTCACCGAGCGCAAGCTGGTCCTAACTAACTTTTCGAAGAAAAGGTGTAGGCAATAACGGTCTTTGCCTTCACGGCGTGCCCGTCCTTAATCAAAGGCTCAAAGACTGCTTGCTTTGCTGCTTCGACAGCTGCAGCTTGCAATGCAGAAGGGCCTGAAACAACCTCCGTCTCCTCCACTCTACCTCGTTCATCAACAGTAACAAGTATGCGCACTGTTCCTGACACTCGACTTTCATCTGAATAGACGGGACGCGGCAAGCTGACGACTCGATTGCTCAGCGACTCATTCTCCACAAAGACCGCTGGTCTACTAGTTGGGTCAGGTGCCGAATCAATAGGCCAGTTTCTCGAGGATGCCGTGGATTCCGAGCTCCTTTGCCTGACGAAGATTTCTCCTTTTGGACTGAGACCGGCCTTTTGCGCCAATGCGTTGAGAACAGAAGCCACCGTAGCCTTATTCGCAAGCTTAAAGCTAGTTACCCCACCGACTCGTGAATCGTCGTCGAAAAACTGCATCGTAAGGTATTGGTATTTCTTCTTGATGAATGCAGCCGGAATGTTCAATCCGTATGGAACTGGTATTGCGCTGACTACTGTCGCGGCCGTTGGTCTTCTGGCTTGCGTATCTGCAAAGGCCTGGTTTACAGAGTGGTAAGGGATTGATATAAGCTCTTTTCGCTGCTTGTTGCGAAACACCAGACGATTATTGATGTCGTCAAACTCCAAAACCCCATCCTGTTTCTTGTTATAACCGAAAACTCCGCCTTCATATTTGGCTTTAACGCTAACTGGCGCAGAACTTGTAGTCGTAGTTGTTTGCGAACTAGCCGTTCCCGTTTCAACTTCTCTCGGTCGCTGGCCAATGGCACTAGCGCCCAACAGGACAACTAAAGAAATTGCCACAACGAACTTCATTGCGAGACTCCTTCGGCGATTATGCTGCCGTTATTCCTTGATTATTTTTCCTCTCGCCAACTCGGGCGCGTTATAGAGGAGCCACCACAAAAACAGTTGGACCATTAGATTATGCCTTTGAACTACTTTGCGAATGGGCGCACGCGGTCGGCGCCTTCCTTAAAATCTGCGTCGCCGGGGGCAAGGCTCAGTCCCTTCTCGTACACCGAGAGAGCCTTGGCGTATTGCTTCGTCACTTCATAAGCATACCCAAGCTCCCGGTAAATGTTTACATCATCAGGTGTTTTTGTCGCTGCTGTCTGCAGTGCTGCAACAGCTCTCGGGAAACTCTTCGTCCGTGAATGCGCTACACCAAGAAGATAATAGGTAACGCCTTTTGCCTCACCGCTTTGTGTAGCGCGCTCAAGAGCGGCGGCTGCTCGCGTGTACTGCTGGGCTCCAATCAAAGCCTGCCCGAAGAGTGTAACCGCATCGCTATCCGTTCTGACTTTGATCAACCCCTCACCAGCCCGGACAGCATTCAGATAGTCGGCGTCGGACGTGGCCGGATCATTGCTGGTGGCAGCACGACGCAGATAGGTTGATGTCAATAGCATCCAGCCGGACGCCAAACGAGGGTCGTTGACGGTCGCACGATTGAGAGCAGCGATTGCACTATCCAGGTCGTTACGTGCCAGGGTGAGCTGTCCGAGATAGAAGAGCGATGAGGAATCCTTTGGATTCAGTTTGACCACTGCATTGAAGCTACGTTCAGCATCCGCCACTTTCCCCGTCTTGTATTCAGCCAATGCCCGGTAATAGAGCATTACCGCGTCCGGCTTGGCTCCCGCCCGAGAAGTAGCCGTGACCAGCAGTGGCAGAGCCAGATCAAACTTTTCCGAGAGTACGTAAGCTTGCGCGAGCGCATCTGCGGTATTCGGATCCTCCTGCTTCGCAGCCTTTTGCAGTTCGATAGCCCTCTCCAGATCCCGTGCCGCCTCTGTGTACTGCTTGAGATTCAGCTCCGCAAAACCAGCGATTTTCCAAGCCTCATGATCGTTAGGAAACTGCGCAATGACGTCCTTTGCGGCCTTGGCAGCAGCGGCAAACTGTTTTTGTTGCAGCAACTGATAAGCCTGAGAAGTGTCCCCTCCCGCCGCTGAATTGGCTACAGGCCTAACTGGCTGTACGTCCAGTAGAGGTGCGTTTGGATTGGTTCTCGCCGCTGCGCTTGGTTGTCGTTCTGGACGCAAGAGCGGTTCTTCAGCAGGTTTCGTTGGTTGCGGCTGCTGACGGACACGCCGGGGACGGCTGGTTTGGGCAGCTACACTACCAACCAGAAGCAACAAAGCTGCCAGGCAAATGACCGTATCTCTAAAACGAACATCGAGCATAAGGGTGTATCTTCCTGGGAGAGAGAATCTTGGGCGATTTAAACTAGTTTGCGGAACAGCCAGCTTTCCGATGCTGATTGCCCTACATTGGTTCGCTTCGCCTAACTGTATCGCAGGTCGGGGTCTGTGTGCCAAGCCCGGTGAGCAAGATTGTGAGGTGCTATAATCCCGCACAATTCGGGTAATGCGAATCACAGAAAAATCACGCTGATTGCCCTACCATCCCGGGAGGGTATCGACTCAGTGTTCGGAACTCGTTTTTAGCTTGGTCCCGGAACCCGGAGGACGAACACAATGGTCGCTATGAACCAGGAAGAAATGTCAGTCCGTCAGACTGTGCAGGCATTCTACGACGCCTTCAACTCGCACGATTTCAGTTGTGTCTTGGAGTTCACATCTGATGACTGGAGTCACATTAATCCATTGGGGGGCTGGACTCGCGGCCGCGAGACGGTTGTCAGCGAACTGCAGGAAGTTCACTCCCCGTTCCTTAAAGGCGTCTCGGATACTGTGGTTTAGAAAACCACAACGCAAGGCGTTGTTTGCACCACTAGAAGTTAAATTTCAGGCCAAACTGAAATTGTCTCGAGTCGAAAGCGGCGGTCGGGCGACTATAATACCGACCATTCGACGCCCTCTCTCCAAACGCATTTACATCCGTGAAGAACGGCGAAGCGGCCGCCTCGTTGAACCGGTTGAAGAGGTTAAAGCCTTCGGCAATGATGTCGAGCCGATACCGCTCCCCAAACCGGACTGCCCGGGTCACTCGGAGGTCAACCGACGCATAGCCATGAGTGATGCCCATGTTCCTTCCCAAGGTCCCACTCGTAAATGGGGTAGAAGTGGGCGCGAAGAGCGCTCCATTCGCATCCACGCTGGGGCGGTCGTTCGAACTTTGCAGGTCGCCGTTCGTGTCGGTTCCGGTGATGATGTTAAAAGGGCGACCGGAAGATAGTTCCACAATTGGCGCAACTGTGAAATCTGAAAAGAAGCGTTGGGCAGTACTGTCAGAAGTACGCCACGAACTCGGGGAGGCTATCACCGCACTGAATACGAACCGGTGACGTTGGTCGAACAACGAGTCGGCACGTTCAGCACGAAAGTCGCGATTGTTTTGTGGCTTTAGCAGCGTCTGCAAGTCGCTGGAATCATCGATCGAGTGGGCCCAAGTGTACCCGGCCAGAAATTGAAAATTGTTTGAGAACCTCTTCTTCAGTTCCAGGTTCATCGCGTTGTAATTTGAGTTTCCGTCCGACAACTGCGCGCTGACATCAGCAAAAGGAGAAAGCAATCCCGGTGAACGCAGCGATCCAGTGATTGCTGCATCAAAGGCTGCCTTACTAACGAGGCCGCCTGTCACACTGTTTATGAAAAAGTAGTTTGGACCACTGGGCCGGAAGAAATTCGCGGCAGGCGGGCTGACGATGACCGCACCGGTACTGTTGTTGACAACTACAAGTCCCGGGATACGCACGGTATAGAGTGCGCTGTTGGTGGTGGGTAGTGAAAAGAACAGCGCCTCGGCGTTGCTGAACGGGTTGCGCCCATTGGGACAGCCGCCCGGACAATTCGGAACCAACGGGTTATTGACAGTGAACCGACGGAAGTTCTCAACCAACGAGCTGGTAACTGGCGCGTTGATGTCCTGCGGGTGTGGCAGGTGATGCGTCCCGACAAATACATAACTCGCAGAGAATGACATATCGTTGCCAATTTGGCGTTCGATTGTGAGGTTCGCCTGGTTTGCGTAGGCATACTGAAAGTCCTTTGCGACGTTAAGCGTGAATGGCAGGATTGGTCCAAAGCCGACGAACGTTTGATCGTTAAATCGCAAACGACCCGGTAGGTACTGCGCCGACGCGGCTACACCGGGCGTCGTTAGTCCGGGAGGACAGAATGGCGACATTGTGGCTGTCGAGCACACCGTGCCCTGGAAAATTTGTACAAGATTGAATGAGGCCGTTGGCAGAGGGCTGCCGGGCAGCACGTTTGTGTATTGTTGCTGTTGCGCCGCGTCCGCGATGTCCGAATTGAAAGCAATCGCCAGCAGGGGATGATCATAAAACAATCCATAAGCAGCTCTCAGCACAGTCTTGCCGTCGCTATGGATGTCCCAGGCGACCCCAACACGTGGGGCAAAATTGTTGGTATCGCGTGGGAAGCCCTGCTGCACACCAAGCGAATCCTGCGCCGCAAGCAGATCCGAGGCTGCCAGGTTGATACCAGTTAGTGGATCACGAAATCCAATGGGCTGAATCGTATCGGTTAGTTCAACGTCGTAACGAACGCCGTAGTTGAAGGTGAAGTTTGGCCGAATTTTCCAAGAGTCCTGGGCGAAAAAAGCCAGCGGGCGATTCTTGATTGAGCTAATTGGATTGCCAAAGCCCTGAATGAAAACACCTGGGATACCCATTCCGTAAGACTGCACCGGTGTAAGTGATGGGGCCAGCGGCGACAAACCAGTAATAAAACCTGCCCCCAATGTACCGGCAGACAGTTCACCAAAATTGAATAGACCCGGAAAGTTCAGTTCGAACCGCGCATCAACATTGATGACGTTGATGTCGGCGCCAAATTTGAAAGAGTGGCTCCGGTGCAGCCAGTTGATGTTGTCAGCCAATTGAAAGCGATTCTCCGTACGATCGACAGGCGAAAATGGATTTGGTCCAATGAAGGCGGCGCCTGAAATCTGCAGAGCCGGTCCACCGGGGATCTGTGAATCAAACGTAGCGTGTCGCCTGCTGAAGCTGAAGCGCGCTTCATTTACCATCGTGTTCGAAATCGTGGAGTTCAACGAGGTTACGAATGAAGTGTCGCGCAGCGTTTGAATGCCTGTTCGAGAAAAATCATTTTGCCCCAGCGTCTGATTCTGGGACTCGTCCTGAATACCGGTTAAATCACTGGGGTTGTAACCAAAGCGCATTGTCAGATGATGACTCGAGTTGAATGCGTGATCTCCTCGGATGGAAAAGAACGTCGTGCCTTCTGAGATAGGGAAGATTCGAAGCAGCTGATTCAGTGGGCGAAATCCGACGGGCTGACCAGCTTCATTCACGGTAGTGAAACCTGGCAGGATGTTGTTATTTGCGGCGCTTGGCACAGGCGTACCGGCGAGCAGAAAACGTGGGCCAACTATTGCGCCCTGCGGAATGCCGATGCCCGGGAGAAAGTTCACCAACGTACTCACACCATTCAAACCTATTTGCCCCCCGACCGACGCGAAGTGGGCATACGCCACTGCCCGCTGAATTCGCCCGACGTCTCCACTTGCCAGTTCGCCTCCGATAAAAGCCGCCTGAGCTGAGGTTAAGTTGGTAAAAGTCTGTGCAACCGGAAGGATTCCCGCGGGGATCGTTACGCTTGAGGTTAGTCCAGCACCGACATTGCTCGTGAAGAAACCCGACTCCTGCCGACGACGCTGTTCAAATGCAGCGAAGAAGAACGTCTTGTCGCGTTTGATGGGTCCACCCAACGTTGCACCGTACTGGGCCCGTGTGAACGGTGGGTCTTCAATGGGCGCGAAAGCATTGCGCGCTTGGAAACTGCGGTGGCGCAGGAATCCAAAGACGTTTCCCCGAAACTCGTTGGTCCCCCCCTTTGTGACAACATTGATGATGCCGCCGGTCGCGCGCCCGAATTCAGCCGCATACGAGTTTGTGGCTACTTGGAATTCCTGAACAGCTTCTTGTGAAACGGTACTGCGAGAGGCGTTGACTGAGTTGTCAGTGTTGTCAGCGCCGTCAACTTGCACAAGAGTTGAACGTCCGCGTTGGCCGCCAATGTTCAGTCCCGAGGATGGGGCCGGGCCGATGGGCCGGTCATTACCGCGGTTCACCATCGATATCGTGGTCGAGAAGCCCAGATAATCACGTTGGTTTATGGGAAGGTTCTCGATTCGTTGCTGCTCGATGGTGTTGGATACCGTGGTGCGCGTCGTCTCTACGATTGGCTGGTCCGCAGTGGAAATGTTCACAATCTCGGTGATTTGGCCAAGCTCTAAAGTGACGTCCAGATCCGCGCGAGCACCAACGGTTAGTCTGTAAGCCGGAACAACAGCCTTCTTGTAATTCGGCGCCTCGACTGTGATCTCATACTCACCGGGAGGGAGATTCGTTATTTGATAATACCCACCTTCGTTGGTAACGACGTCACGTGAGAAATTTGTCGCCGGGTTTCTGGCGGTTATTTTGGCGTTAACGATTACAGCTCCCTGGGGATCGCGGATGTAGCCATTAAGATCGGCCGCATTCGACTGGGCTTGCGCCGCAGCAGAACCGACGCTAAGGACCACCAGAAACGTCGCCAACATTAGCTGCACAAAATACTTCGCCACATGCGCATTAAACGCCGACATCATATTCTTCTCCTTGACGTAAATGGGATCTTACCGTCGACCCACATTCTGTGAAACTGAAACTGTTCTTTTTGAACGTGACTGCTTTCTGTCTCGCTATGGAACAGAACCGCTGAAACTCCGCAATTGCCCACGGCTTGGTGCGGGGAGTGATTTGCCGCTACTAGAACAACTGCGACACCTGTTAGGTAGTAATCCGAAGACCTTGAATCGGTACTTCTCAGCCTTTTTACTCCAAAAACAACGCTCTGGCAAGCAGCTTTAGGACCTACGAAATCTCGAAGTATCAGGCACTTAGGTGGCAGCAATTCCCATCCGCCAAGTGTTGTTACTTCGAGTGGCTTTGGCCAGAAATTGGCGTAACTGCTGGTTCTTTGTCGCCAGGATCGCAGCGTCCGCGAGCCCGGGAAAGAAAGCAGCCCGCCGCAAGAGAGCTGAAACTCGCAGACGAGACTTAAACTTCCTCATGTAAGAATCATGGTAAGCCTTCGCTATGGACCAAAAGTTTGACGGGTCGTGCAGAAGATCGCGTTGATTGAGAATCGCGGCCGCCGCGAGTTCGGCACACTCCAGCGCCATTAACATGCCGCTACCCGTGAATGGGTCGATGAAAGCAGCGGCATCACCAACTGTAAGCATTCCTGACGCTGGAATCGGATTCTGCACACCGAATCCCTCCAGTGAAACCGCTAACCACGCGCTTACTACTTCCGCACCCTCGAGCGTATACGACGCTCGCCTGTTGCCTGCCCGAATCCCGGTGATCAACTTCTCGGGCTCAGACCCGTGGACACGCGCGTCCCTGGGGGAAACAATAAAACAGAGATTACTCAGGCCCGCTTCGATATCATTTAGACCACCATAACCTCCTGGATAGAAATAGATCTCGCATGTCTCGGCAGCAACGCGGGTGTTCCGCAGATGTGCTTTAAATGCGACGTGTGCGGACCTTGCGGGCTCATGCAAGTGGCGACGCCTCTCCAGCCAACGCGTCAGAACCCGACTGCGTCCAGTGGCATCCACAGTAATGCGCGCCAAGTACTGCTTCTGCGGGCCGGCTGTCTTCACTGAAATGCCGCGAACCTGGTTCCCATCCAGAACCAAGCCGCTGGCGCTTGCTCCTTCAAGCACGTGTACTCCACATTCTCTTGCTCGAACCAGCAGAATGTTGTCCATCTCAGCGCGACTTAACCCGAGCGCACAGTTGTTCTGTTCGAGCCAGTGGCTCGGCACGAAAACCGATCGCCCATGCTTCGAATAGAAAACCGACTGACGAAGCCTAGTTCCTCCCGCAACATCTAATTCGATTGCGACTCCCAGCTCCTTAAAATGACGCCAGCACTCTGGTGATATGAATTCGCCACAAAGTTTTGGCCTTGGGAACCGCTTCTGTTCCACGAGCAACACGGAAAGGCCCACCCTCGCGAGGCGAATGCCCAAACTGCTACCGGCAGGACCAGCGCCCGCAATAATTACGTCGTAGCCATTGTTGGAGAAACTCATTCAACGTACGCAAATAAATGGGCCCAGCGATTATCTGCTTGCT
Organism: Pyrinomonadaceae bacterium; assembly: GCA_035283645.1. Classification (GTDB taxonomy): domain Bacteria; phylum Acidobacteriota; class Blastocatellia; order Pyrinomonadales; family Pyrinomonadaceae; genus PSRF01. The sequence goes on along the minus strand of DATETN010000084.1, from coordinate 18,750 downwards.
GGCGCCTCAGCACTCATTATCAACCGGTATGGGAAACTGCGCTTGATCGTAATGAATTGTAGTCCGGCTCGCGAAGCGAGCTCTTTCATTTCAGAGGGCTTGAAACTTCGCAAGATAGATAGCGCACCATCCTCCCGAATTAAGCGATTGTGGAGAAACAGTTTGCCTACAGTTGTATAAAAGAGATATGCAACCGGATGCCGGTGCAGATCGATGACAAATAGCTTTCGGGCTGCCACGCGCCGGAGCTCCATTAGGACATGCACGACTTCATCATCCGGAAAATGGTGTGTAAACAGTGAACAGATGACATAGTCGAAAGCTCCATCAAGGAACGGCAACTGATGTGCATCTGCCTGAACTGACTCGACATTGCAAGCGCTACGAATCTCACGCGCTGCTCGTGGGTTCAGCTCCACGCCCACGTAAAAACCCTTCTTACGATTCCTCGCGCCCCATTGCGCTGTTACTCGTAAAAGAGCCCCAGAACCTGCACCCACATCGAGCAATGAGAAGCTATTAGTTGGATTCTCTATCAATTCCCTAAGCAGTGAACGTCGCAAGGCGCGCTGATCACCCAACCAGCGATTGATCCACTGCAGTTCAGTAATGCAGCCTTCGTATTCCTCAACCGTGTAATCACCCACGTCGAGGTGTTCTAGCTTTTCGCTACGGCTCTGAAAACGCTGCAACAGATTGCTTATCACCTTCCCTGAGTTAGAGCTTCAGTCTTTCGACAACGAGAGCACTATTTTTGGAACCAAATCCAATGCAATTGCAAAGCGCTACGCGTACGTCTGCCTCCCGGGCAGCATTTGGGACGTAGTCGAGGTCGCACGTCGGGTCTGGTTCGTCAAGATTGATTGTTGGAGGAATGACACTTCTCTGAATCGCACAAAGCGCTGCCGCTAACCCCGCGGCACCGCTGGCGCCTTGCGGATGTCCGATCTGTGACTTAGTGGCTGACATCGGTATCCCATGAACATTGTGATTAAGCGCCAGCTTCAACGCAGAGGTTTCGATCCGATCGTTCAGCAGGGTGGACGTACCGTGCAGGTTTACGTAATCGACATCGTCGGCAACCCGTCCGGCATCCGCTAGAGCCAATCGCATGGCTCTCGCAGGTTCATCACCGCTCTCCTCGAGCCGCACGCGGTGATATGCGTCACACGTCGCACCGTAACCCGTGACTTCGGCGTAGATTTCAGCACCTCTGCGGCGGGCGTGTTCCAACTCCTCCAACACGTAGATCCAAGCTCCTTCTCCCAACACAATTCCCGAGCGGTCGCGCGAGAAAGGTCTCGAGGCGCGGTGTGGCTCATCGTTCCATTGATTTGTCAGGACCGTCATCAAGTTGAAAGCTGCGAGGATTCCGGGCGCAAGAGGCGCGTCAACTCCACCGGTTAACATCAACTCTTGCCGACCGAGCGCGATGTGTTCTGCGGAATAGGCAATCGCGTCTGTGGAACTCGTGCAGCCTGTAGAAATGATGTGGGACAAACCTCGAAGTCCAAAAGCCATGGAGAGTTCACTGGACAGCCCACCGTGAGTGGAAGAGGGAATCGTGTAGACACTCGCCTTATGAGCTGGTCCAATGTACCAGTACTCATACTGCCGTTCGGTAAATGCAAGGCCGCCACCGCCAGTTCCTAACACGACACCAAAGCTCTGCCGCTCGAATAAGGGGAGGTCTGTTGGAAAGATACCCGCATCCTCCAGGGCTTCGCGAGCGGCAGCAAGGGCCAACGGGACGGTGCGAGGTACGTGCTTGCGATCTTTGGGATTCAGTTGCGCTTCCCATTCAAATCCGCGCACATCGGCAGCGATCTTTACAGGAGAGTTTGAAACATCGAAGGCTTCAATGCGGCGTACTCCACTATCGCCATTGATTAAAGCAGTCCAGAAAGCTTCACGACCTATCCCTAATGGGGTGACGCAGCCCATTCCTGTAATTACGACACGACGAGGTCGCTTGAACCGGCTTAACATGCGGCTTTCTCTCCCTGAACCTTTACCCGCTAGTGGGGACCCACAGGATAGCGTTGAGGATTGCCGCTTGTCGATTGGCAATTGACTATTTGGAGTGCGGTGGCAAGGAGCGCCAAGACGCGCCACCGCACTCCAAATCGCCAATCTTTTCTGTCACAACTCCGGCGCGCGTGGTGTTTACTGCAACAGGACTGCGAAAAACCAAGACATCAGCAGGAGAGACCAATATGAATAGATGGTTAGGCCGAAGTGTGCTTGTAGCGACATTAATCCTCGGCGGCATCACCACATTCGCGCAAAAACGTGATCGCGAAATGACGTGTAACGACAATTGGCAGAGCGACCGCTTGGTCGGCCATTGTGAAATCCAGGAACAAATATTGGCGCCCGGCGGCGTGATTTCCGTAGATGCTCGAAAAAACGGTGGCATCGCGGTAAGGGGCTGGGACAGGAACGAGATCGGCATGCGCGCGAAGGTCCAGGCTGCAGCCCTGACACAGAGTGAAGCGGAAGCTTTAGCCAAACAGATTAGGATTCAAACCGCAGGGCTAAAAATCTTCGCCGACGGACCAGAAATGACCAATAACGCTAACTGGAGCGTGAGCTATCAGCTAAACGTTCCGCGGCGGTCAGATGTATCGCTTGAGACGCATAACGGAGGCATCGTCATCTCGGATGTTAGCGGGCGACTCGAGTTCAGTGCGTTAAACGGCGGTGTGGTTTTGAAGCACGTTGCTGGCAGTGTGAAGGGGTCAACTACGAACGGCGGGCTGGTTGTCGAACTAAGCGGTGATCGCTGGGACGGAGACGGTTTGGATGTAAAGACTACCAATGGTGGTGTAGTCATGTCGGTGCCGGATAATTATTCAGCCCATCTCGAAACGGGGACGGTGAACGGCAATCTTAGCGTTGACTTTCCAGTTACCGTCCAGGGCAAGATCACAAAGGAACTGGCGATGAACCTCGGTGCCGGTGGTGCTACTGTCCGCGCCAGAACCACGAATGGTGGTGTAAAGATTAAGCGCACCAGCTTTAGTAATTAGCACTCTGGAGTGCGGGGGCGCGTGGCTGGCCCTCCCGCCGCCGCACCCCATCGCACTCCACGCTTTCCCACTACCCCCATTTTGCTCTAATCTGTCCAACACCAATGGACAAGTTTCGCATTGTGGGCGGTCGGCGACTGAAAGGCCGCGTCTCCATAAGCGGCGCGAAGAATTCTGCGCTGCCTTGCATGGCCGCCGGCCTGCTAACACCTGGGACCATTACCCTCCACAATATCCCTTACGTTCGCGACATTATCACCCAGCGGCGTTTGCTCGAGGATCTTGGCGCGACAGTTCTGACCCCTGAGCTCCGCACACACAAAATTTCCGCCGAACACATTGAGCTGTTTGAGGCCCCGTATGAATTGGTGAAAACCATGCGAGCTTCAGTGCTTGCTCTAGGCCCACTACTGGCTCGTTTTGGAAAGGCAAGAGTATCCTTGCCTGGCGGCTGCGCGATTGGCACACGGCCGATCGATCTTCACTTGGCCGGATTTGAGAAACTCGGGGCGGAAGTGAGGCTGGAGTCCGGCAACGTGGTGGCGCGAGCTCCAGAACCAGGACGTTTGCATGGCGCCAAGATTGACTTTGAGAAAGTAACCGTTACTGGAACCGAAAATCTGATGATGGCGGCAACACTGGCCGAGGGCATCACGGTCCTTAGAAACGCAGCATGCGAACCTGAAATAGAGGACTTGGCTGCGTTGTTGAACAAGATGGGCGCACGCGTGCGCGGCGCCGGTACATCCACGATTGAGATCGAAGGAGTGCACGAGCTCGGTAGCGCCGAACACACAATCATTCCGGATCGCATCGAGACTGGAACGTTCATTGTTGCTGCAGCCATTACAGGTGGTGAGTTAGAGATAACGGACTGTCAGCCTAAGCACTTAGAAACCGTAATCGCGAAACTGCGCGATGTTGGTGTAAAGATTGATGAAATAAACCCGAGTACGCTTGTCGCCCGCAGTGGTAGGCTTTCTGCTCGTGATGTGACCACAGAGCCTTATCCCAAGTTCCCCACCGACATGCAGGCGCAATACATGGCTCTAATGACGCAAGCCGACGGTCGCTCGGTGATTGCGGAGACCGTCTTTGAGAATCGCTTCATGCACGGGTCGGAGCTGCAGCGGATGGGAGGACGCATTCACATTGAAGGTCACAATGCGATCGTGGTTGGAGCAAACAAGTTAACAGGAGCGCCGATTCAGGCCTCAGACCTGCGAGCCTCGGCCTCCCTGGTCCTTGCCGGGCTTGTCGCTGAAGGCGAGACTGTGATCGATCGTGTATACCACATCGACCGAGGTTACGAGAAGATTGAGGTTAAGCTGCGAGAAATCGGGGCAGATATTCAGCGCATCCGCAGTTCCGTAACGGCCCCGCTGTCGCTTCAGTCTGACACCAGTGTTGTTGCTTAGGAGAAAGGGTTTGATTGATGGTAGGTGATAACTGCCTTTTTTGCCGCATCGTTAACGGAGAGATTCCGGCGGGGATCGTTCATCAAGATGAGCGTTGCGTCGTTATAAGCGACATTAACCCACAGGCGCCAATACACGTGCTCGTAATTCCGCGCGAGCATATGGAGTCTTTAGACGAAGCGTCGCAACGCGATGAACTAACACTGGGGCATCTCTTACGCGTCGGAGCACGGATCGCGAACGATCAAGGTCTCTCGGAAAGCGGCTACCGGACAGTAATCAATACCGGCGCTGGTGCTGGCCAGTCAGTATTTCACCTGCACGTCCACGTACTCGGCGGACGTCCCATGAACTGGCCCCCCGGCTAGGCGGGTGGCCATCAGCAAAATAAGAAGCCACCGATAGTTCGCAGAGACACCGATCTGAAGAATTAAAGGGACCAATAATTTCCCCTTTTTAGATCCGTGTCGTCCGTGATGTCTGTGGCCTGAATTAGGATTTTGGTGCGGCAGCCTTTACCGCCTCCGAAACCCCGCTTTCGTACTTTCTAAAGTTCTCGTTAAACCGCCGCGCCAGATCCTTGGCTTGACGATCGTAAGCGTCTTTGTCTTCCCAAGTGTTTCGTGGTTGCAACACTGCTGGAGGAACCTCGGGGCACGAAACAGGAACATTCACGCCAAAGATGGGATCGGGCGTCGTTTCCACTTCAGACAACGAACCGCCCAGAATCGCACGAATCATCGCACGTGTATATCCAATCTTCATTCGTTTGCCTAAGCCATAAGGCCCGCCACTCCAACCCGTATTAATTAACCAGCATGCAGCTCTAGTTTGCGCCATCTTCTTACCAAGCAGATCGGCGTAGACACCCGGGTGAAGAACCATAAATGGCGCACCAAAACAGGTGGAAAATGTGGCCTCAGGTTCCTTTACCCCTCTTTCCGTTCCCGCAACCTTGGCTGTATAGCCCGACAGGAAGTGGTACATCGCCTGCTCCGGCGTCAGCCGCGCGACTGGTGGCAATACACCAAACGCGTCTGCAGTCAACATGATGATGTTCTGCGGATGTCCCGCATAACCGGACGGCACGATGTTGGGAATGCTGGTTAGTGGATAAGATGCGCGCGTGTTTTCAGTCTTGCTGGCGTCATCGAGATCGATCGCCCGCGTGTCGCTATCAAAGACCACATTCTCGAGAATCGTCCCAAACATGCCTGTGGTGCGATATATGTCGGGTTCGGCTTCAGGCGAGAGTCGAATCACTTTCGCATAGCAGCCACCTTCGAAATTAAATACTCCGTCGTCAGACCACCCGTGCTCGTCGTCGCCGATCAACTGTCGTTCGGGATCAGCGGAAAGCGTGGTCTTCCCCGTACCAGACAAGCCGAAAAAGATTGCAACATCTCCACCTTCGCCGACGTTGGCCGAGCAATGCATACTCATGACGCCACGCTGCGGCAATAAGTAATTGAGGATCGTGAAGACGCTCTTCTTGGTTTCGCCAGCGTAAGAGGTACCACCAATCAATACCAGTCGCTGACTAAAATCCATCAAGATGAATGTTGGGGAGCGCGTGCCATCGCGTTGGGGGTCTGCCTGGAATCCAGGGAAATTGATGATTGTGAATTCAGGTGTATGGCTGGTTTCCTGTCTGTCGCCACTGATGAACATTGTGCGAGCGAACATTGCGTGCCAGGCCAATTCCGTAATTATCCGAACTGGCAAGCGATAGCGCGGGTCGGCTCCGGCAAACGTGTCCTGAACGAACAAGTCTTTACCAGAGGCGTATGCCAACATTCTCTCTTTCAGAGCGTTGAACTTCTGCTGGGAAAACTCTTTGTTCACTTCTCCCCAAAATACCTTGTTTTCGCTGGATTGCTCCTTAACAATGGCTTTGTCTTTCGCAGCGCGACCAGTGTGCTCACCGGTGTCTACAAGTAATGCTCCCTTTTCCGACAGCACACCTTCATTTCTGCGCGCAATCTCTTCGTACAGCGCGGGAGTTGTCAGGTTCCAGAAAACGCGGGTCGCTCCTCGTATTCCATGATTATCAAGCTCGTAGTCAGTATTCTTATGGCCCAGGTGTTCAGTCAGTTTTTCAGTGCGTAACGAAGTCATTATTTAGCTCCAAATTCGATTGGTCAGATAGTGTTAGGTGTGGTACTTCGGGGCTCAAGCGCTTTCGGATCCAGCACTACGGCGGGCGTGAGCTAGTTCGCGCACGGCGAAGGCGAAATCGCGGGCAGCCCGTTCGATACGATCAGCGAAGCCGACAAGTTCGTCCGCGTCCTGACCCGAACGTACAGCTACTGCTGCGAGCGCTCCTTCTATCTGCTCTATTAGCCGGTTGGCTTCCGTTTCGGCTTCCTTTTCAGCGCGAGTCATTTGCGGAATGTACAGATCTGGTTTCATTTGATCCAACCCTACTCCTTGAGTCAACCTTGGGACATATGGTTTGCGGCCAGAGCTAGACGAATCATACGCCTTTTGTACTTGTTAGGATTTGCAGCCAAATTCTTACATCTAGGTGGGTCGGAAGCAAGGCGCGGGGCCTTGTCAGCAGCGTAACATCGCGAACCCCACCCGAAAATGCATTTTGATAAGGTAAAAGCTTTGTGGGTTTGTGATTCGCTAAGAAACCCTCGGCACGACTAAAGATGCCCAAACACAACTCGGACTCAGCACAATATTCACAGCTTCAGTGGAACTCACACAGACCAGCACGCTCTGAGTTCACGAGAGAAGAGTGGCGGCTCATCCAGCAACTCCGAACTCCCTTTACGGTTCAAAAGTATTTCACTGCGATGCCTTACAATTGGGAAGCACAGGGCGGCACCTTGCGCTCCTTCCGCGAGATCGTGAAGCGGAACGAAGCGCATTGTCTCGAAGCGGCAGTCGCTGCCGCGGTCATACTGGAACAACAGAGCTACCCACCGCTGCTACTGGATCTGGAATCCTGGGATCTTTTGGACCATGTGGTGTACTTGTTTCAGGAACGAGGACGATGGGGGGCAGTCGGTCGTTCACGCGATTGGGGGTTGCATGGACGACGACCGGTGTTTCGTACGATAAGGGACCTGGTATGGAGCTACTTTGATCCATACATTGATTTCTCTGGACGCATCGTCGGCTATGGCGCTGCAGATATGCGGGACCTGGGTAATTACGATTGGCGGTTCTCCAGAAACAACATGCATAAGATTGAGGATTACCTACGAACTATGCCGCATCAAGAGTTGAGATCTTCTGATCAACGCTATCAACATTGGTTTGAGCGCTACAAGAAATTCAAACAGAGGTATCCTGACAGGTCGCCAAAGTACTTCGCTAACCGAAAGCAATGGATGCTCTGACCGGATGCAAAAGTTCAAGCAAACGAGCGCAAATCCCGTCTGCGCAGCACCGATTTTAGTGAGGTAACCTCAATGGTATAAGTACTACCGGCAATCGTCTTTGACGTGCATGACGTATTCAACTGAAAACCGTCAGACGGTCTTCAGTAACGCCCTATTCTCCCTTGCTTTAACGACAGTGTGCGTGGCTACCGCCGAGATGATTATTATGCCGCCGATAAGCGCCCACCTGGACGGGCGCTCACCAAGAAAGAGAAATACCCACACCGGATTCAACACTGGCTCTACGTAGCCCACAATTCCCGCATCCAGCGAACGTATACCCCTTGCCATGCCAAGCGTGAAAAGAGTGTACGCCACACCAATCTGGACCACTCCCAGATACAGCACACTCAACGCATCCGATGGGGTGATAGTTGATAATGCTGAGATTCCAGCCGGTGCCGCAATTAGGACCACGAGCAGATTTCCATAGATGACGGACGAGGCACGGTTGACTTTCCGGGCGCTGGAATGCCGCAACAGAAGAAAGTAGAAGGCAAAGCAAAGACCTGATCCGAGCGCTAGAATGTTGCCGGTAACGTCCTGCGGCCGCAGTTGTCCCACAAAGAAAAGCGACATGCCCGCCACACATGCAATCACCGTAACCAGATCGCGCTGCCTGAACCGTTCCTTGTAGAGCAGCGGTTCGAGAATTAGCACGTAAAGTGGCGCAGTGTACTGCAGGAAGATTGCGTTCGCGGCGGTAGTTGCTTTTGTAGCAAGCACGAACAGTAGCAAGAGCGCTGCGTACAGAACAGAGGCCACCGCTGTGCCTGCGTTCAAGCCAAATCCTTCACTGCGGGTAAAGATTGCGACCGTGATTGCGGCAAGCAACGATCGGCCGAAGGACAGTTCCAAACCTGAGAGTGAAGTCCACTTGATAAAGAGGCCCCCGGTGCTCCAGATCACGGCGGCGGCCAGAACTAACAGGACAGGTGAGGCGCCGGATGATTGCTGTAGGCGATTCAATTCTCGAAAGCGTTGTCGGCTAAGTGTTCTCGGCGCCCCGAGACTTAAGATACTTACCAAAGACACCATTCCACGGAGGAATCACGATAGAAATCGCGCCATGGGCTTGCGCTTGGCAAGCGAGCCGAATTATCGGTTTGGGTTCGTTTGTATCAATGTAACCAAACTTCTTGATCTGTTTTCCCTCACGCGCCGCTACGTCTGACAGTTTCTCGGCGCCACCAAGTACGCCGACCCAGCAGGTCCCACAGGACGCTGAGCGACACTCCACTGGTATTGGACCTTCAATTCGACGCGGATCGATTTCACGCCAGTTGCGCGAGCGGTCGTCTGCCGCGCCCCAAGCGAGATCCTGCATATGACTCATTTTGTACCGAGCAGAGTTGTCGTTTTCATCAAAGGTGACAGTCCACTTCTTATTGACTGTGCGCAGGAATCCAAGCAGACCCTGACTGTCATCTTTGGCGCGTTCCCTCAACACTTGGGCTGCCGACTTACGTCGATGTCTGGAGTCCAACAACATCTGACCTGGAGCATCTCGGAAGGCTGCGAGGCCAACCTGTTGCACCGTCATGAAAGCAACCGCGGTTATACCTACCAAAAGTGTAGACTCGACCCTCAGATTACTCGCGACCTGTTCGGCTATCTGGATGATCGAATCTGCTAATCGCACATCGCCGGCGAAAGACTCTGCGAAACCTTCGACTGCCTTCTTTACGTCCGGCCAAAACCGGTGGCCATAAAGGAACCTATGTGAAGAGTCGATTTGTTCGTTCAACCGATATTGGCCCTGCAGCAGCAGTTGCTTAGCCAACTCCTCAGGATCTTCCGCATCGCGCAGCGCCTTAAACAATCCGAGTGGGTAAAAAGCAAACCAAATCTGTACTGCTGCTTTATCGACTTCGTGCACTGAACGAAGCAGTGTAGTTAATGCCGCGGCCCAGGCTTCCTCCCCGTGTTGCTCGAGGTACCGCTCAATTGCAAACTGTTGCTCGACTGCCGCTTTTGGTTTCATGGTTTAAGCCCTTACTTATGGAAGCTGGATACTGTACACCGAACATTGACAACCTTTCCACCGTGGGGGTAAAAATCCTTCACTAAACCCGACCAGGTTTCTTCGTTGTATAACCAGTTAGAATTGCGCTTTGCTCAGTCCGCGCAGTTGGAGGCAAATCTCATGGCAGCCGAAAAACATCACACAACTAAAGCCAGTCGCACTTTTGATAGCGCCTATAGCTTTTCTTTTAGCATTGCTGTCGGGCTGGTGCTTTTCATCGCCGGCTTGATCATTAGCCTTACATTCGGGAATGAAAATACTATTGGTTTGATATTCGGCATTCCACTGCTGATCGCTGGTCTGGTACTACCATTGATAATGATGCGCGATCTCTTCACCAAGAACGAGTTGAGCGATGTCTGCCCGTACTGCTCGGTACCTATCAAAACAGCTGAAACAACGTTCAGGCTGGAATGTCCGGCATGCGGAAGGGTCAGCGCGGTGCGCAACGGCAGGTTGAAAGCAATAGAAGAGTAAGGTCGCTAGGGAACCAGCCATGATCTGGTCCAATAGTCTGCGAACGTCAACGAAAACAATATGGCCAGCCAGAATACTGCGGACGCAAAGATCAACCAAACTAACTTTGAGCTATACCGAACGTGCATGAAGTACAACACCACTAAGGTGGCCTTCACGCACGCGATCGTGAGTGCAATGATGACGTTCAGCGGTCCTGGAAAGTCCATCTTACCAGCCACCACCGTTAGCGAAGTGCCTATCATCAACGCCGCGGCGATGATGACGTAAACTTTCAGTGAGACAATGTGCTCGCTCATGTCAGCCGATTAATGCTGAAAGTGCCTACCTAGTAGGTACAGCAACGGGAACAGGAAGATCCAGATAATATCGACAAAGTGCCAATACAACCCCGAGACCTCGACGGGGCTGTGATACTCTGGTCCATATCGTCCTCGCGCCGCGAAATACATAATCACCGAAAGTAAACCCACCCCGATGATCATGTGGATAGCGTGCATGCCCGTCATCGCAAAATAGATCCAGTAGAACATCTCCATCTTTTGCGGATTTGCCCCGGGCAACGGGTGTATCCCGGAAGGGTCAAAGGGGTTCCCAGGGAACAAGCGTCCTGGGATCAGATGGTCCACATACTTCTCATGATATTCAACTGCCTTGATTCCCAAAAAGACGAGGCCCAGGAAGATCGTCAGAGCTAAAGAGATTACCAGGTTACGTTGTTTACCAACCTGCGCGCTGTACACACCCAAAGCCATCGTAAAACTACTGAGAATTAGTACGGCCGTGTTAATCGTACCCATCGTCAGGTCGAGATGGTTGCTAGCAGAAGCAAACTCCATCGGGTACTGCGAACGGTACAGCGTATACGCAAAGAACATCCCACCGAAGAACATTATTTCAGTGACTAGAAACACCCAGATACCGATCGTCCCGGCCTCCCTCTGCTGCTCCATGTTCTCGAAGTGGTGTTGCAGCGCGGGGTGGCCGTGCGTCGAGTCGTGCTGGTCCATTGCTATCGATTCAGCCAAAGTGTTTCCTTCTTCTGCCTCTGGTTTCGTCTCTTCGAATTTTTTACGGTTCACCGTCTATCGGCCTATCGGCGTCTTCGAGATTCTTATCGCTACGTAAGACACCTACCACCTCCGTCTCTTCAGGGGGAGCAAACTCGTAAGCCTCCCAGGTGACTATCGGAGTAGCCAGGAAGTTCTCAGTTGGAGGGGGTGATGGTGTGCGCCATTCCAGTCCTGGAAGGTGCCAAGGGTTGGGTTCTGCGCGACGGCCGTAGCGCATCGACCATACCAGGTAGATAAGTGGGATCAGGAGACCAAATCCGAGAATCGATGCACCTGCCGATGACAGGACATTGAAGACTTGGAACTCCGGAGGATAGGCATGATAGCGGCGCGGCATTCCGAGGTAGCCGGCAACGAATTGCGGTAGGAAAGTTAAGTTAAAGCCGACAAAAACAACTAATGCTGAAAAGCGCCCCCATCCTTCCGGATACATCCGACCACTAATCTTTGGCCACCAGTAGTGAAGCCCCCCGAGGTAAGCCAGCAAAGTGCCGCCCACCATAATGTAGTGAAAGTGAGCGACGATAAAGTATGTGTCGTGCACGTGAACATCTACGGCCAGGGTGGCGAGGAAGAGTCCAGTCATTCCGCCAATTGTGAAAAGCCCGATGAACCCCAGCGCGTACAGCATCGGCGTGTCGTATGAGATCGAACCCTTGTACAGAGTCGCCGTCCAGTTAAACACCTTTACCGCTGAAGGAATCGCGACCGCAAAGCTCAAAAATGAGAAGACCATGCCCGCGTAGACCGACTGGCCTGAAACGAACATGTGGTGTCCCCATACCAGGAACCCAAAGACCGCGATCGCGAGGCTGGAGAAAGCCACAAAGGAGTAGCCGAAAATATTTTTGCGGGAGAAGTTTGCAATCAGTTCACTTATGATTCCCATGCCGGGCAAAATCATGATGTAAACGGCCGGGTGTGAGTAGAACCAGAATAGGTGCTGAAATAGGACCGGATCGCCACCCGTCGCCGGGTTAAAGATGCCTACGTTCGTCAATCGCTCGAAAGCAAGCAACAGAATCGTGATTGCCACCACCGGCGTACCCAGGATCATGATTAACGCCGTAGCGTAATGTGACCAAATAAAAAGTGGCAGCCTAAACCAGGTCATTCCCGGGGCCCGCATCGTATGAACAGTAACGATGAAATTCAGACCAGTCAGGATCGATGAAAATCCGCTTATAAAGATGCCGACGCCCGTTGCCACTACATAACTGTTTGAAGACGTAGTGCTGTAAGGGGGATAGAAGGTCCAACCAGTATCCACGCCTCCTGCAAGCAAGGCATAGATCGTTATCAAGCCACCCACGATGAAGATGTACCAACTGAGCAGATTGATTCGTGGGAAGGCCAGGTCCTTCGCACCTATCATCATCGGCACCAGAAAGTTCCCTAAGCTTGCTGGTATGGCCGGTATCAGAAAGAAGAAGATCATCATGATACCGTGCTGAGTGAAAACCTTGTTGTAGGTTGTAGATGAAAGCAGATCTCCCTGCGGTGTCAGTAACTCAAGTCGGATGAGCATTGCGTAGACGCCGCCGAGGAAGAAGAAAAACGTGACAGAGCCCAGATACAACAGTCCGATACGTTTATGGTCCTTCGTCAGCAACCATGACTTGATGCCGTACTCAGCATTCAGGTAGTTGAGCTTCGCCGGAGCAGGTGCTTGGAATGTTTCTATAGCTCTCATATCTCTTGCCACACTATCTGATGTTCTGTGTGGGCGATGGTGCCGAGTTGGTCCCAGGAACTGCCGAGCCGGTGGCGCCGGGTGCCGCCGGGGCTGTTGGCTGAGCGTTAGGTGTTTGCAACGATTTGATGAATGCCATGATCTGAATCAACTGATCCGGTGTGACCTGCCCCTGGAAAGTTGGCATGATAGGGCCGAACCCGTTGACAAGCTTGGCCTGTGGATTCTCTATAGACTCACGTACGTAAGACTCGTCGGCAACTAACGTCTGTCCATTATTCAGAAATACCGTCCGTCCAAACAGACCTGCCAGCGCCGGTCCTCGGCCCCCTTCGCCTTTTGCACCGTGACAAGAGACGCATCCCAGCGACTCATACAGCTGTTGCCCGGCCACGGCCGGCGCCTGCTGATTCGCATTCCCGCTAAGCCAATTGTCGAATTCGGTTGGCTCCATCACGATCACCGACCCGATCATTCCCGAGTGATTCATACCGCAATACTCGGCACAGAACAGGTGATAGGTACCCGGTTTTGTTGCTTCGAACCAAATGCTCAGATAGCGACCCGGGAGCACATCGCTTTTGATACGAAAGGCTGGCACGTAAAAGCTGTGTATCACGTCCTCAGAGGTCATGATCAGCTTTATCTTGCGCCCAACTGGGACGTGCAATTCGTTGATCTCACGTTGGCCGGTGCTGTGCTGGAGTTTCCACATCCATTGTTTGCCTACGACATAAATCTCGTTCGTATTTGCAGCAGGCCGTACCTGTTCGAAATAAACCTGCGCGCCCCAAGCAAAGATGCTCATGGCAATTAGGAAGGGTATGACGGACCAGATCGTTTCGAGCTTGTGCGAGCCGGCAACCGGTCTGGGGATTTCAAAGGGAGTGCGGCGTCGATATTTGATGACGAAAAATGTGAGTACGCCGGCAATAAGAAAAGTAAAGAACAGGGTTACACCCGAAAGGTAGAAATAGAGGGCGTCGACTTTTGGTGCGATCGTCGATGCACTTTCCGGCATGAAAGGTAGCCACGACTGCATGGAGCTAATGGGCACCTCCTACCCGAAGCTGCATACGACTGGCGTTGCGCCTGCGCATGAAAATAAACAAACCTGCAATTCCCAACAACGTCAGCACCCCGCCAGCGCGAATCAAATTGATCACCGCCGCTCCGTACTTTCCGGTGGTGGGATCATAGTGATAGCAATAGAGCAGTAACTGGTCCATCGGCGTTCCGATCTTGTTTTCGGCAGCCTCAATTAAGCCGAGACGTAAGTCGCGCGGTGCGTATTCAATACCGTAAAAGTATCGCGCCAGTTTTCCTTGTGGGGTGGCAACGTAGATTGCGCTTCCATGGGCAAACTGGTTTGTTGCCTCGTCAAAGCTAAAGCGAAAGCCGATAGCTTCGGTGAGTTTCCGAATGTTTTCTTCGTCGCCCGTCAGAAAATGCCAACCAACTGTTGCGCTCGCCCGCTTCGCTTCCGGCAGGTAACCAATATAAGTCTTCTTCTTGGCCGCAGCCTGTGCTGCGTTCTCTTTGCTGTCGAAACTCACCGTTACGACCTCGAATTCTTCCCCGGGTTTGAAAGCCAAAACTCTAAAAGATGTAATCATGCCGTTGAGCACCTGATTGCAGAGCATTGGACAGTCGTAGTAAACGAGAGACAACACTACCGGCTTCTTACCAAAGTAATCACCGAGCATTACCTGTCTTCCCGTCTCATCGTGGAGCACGAGATCCAGCGGAAGCTGTTCATTGAGCTTCTGATCAATGCCTACGTCCTTCAGAGCAGCCGGTAGACCCTTGGGGGCCGAGGGTGAATAAGGACGAGAGCTGTACATAGGGGAACCGCTGCGAGGCCCTCCCATTTGCGCCTGAGCCATAGAAGCAAAGGTGGCGACCACAAAAACTAGCAGCAGCCCCACGAACCGTTTTTTGTAAAGTAAGAACTTCATTGCTTTCGTATTTCGTTTACACGCCCAGAACTAGCTGCGGTGGGCATGCTTATCGCCTGATCTTGCCATTTTGAACCTGCTGCTTGATCTCTCGTACGCAACGATCCATTCTGAAGCACTCGCTTCATCGCTTCTTCAATCGGCAATGCTGCGGTGGTATCGCGTTCACTGAGTTTGCCCTTGCTAAGCGCTCTTTCCCACTGCTGACGAAGCACCTCGTACTCGGCCTGGGGTTGACTCGGAACCCTGTCACTTTCCAGGTCCACCCATTCCCCGTTTTCGAGTTTTACACCAAATCCCTTGGCTGCCTGTAAACGTGGTTCGGGCGGCAGCCGTTCAGCCTCAGTCATAGCCATTGGACCAGGGGGCGCCTGCTGGTCACTTTTAGCGCGTTGTGAATTCAACATGTTAAAGAGAAAGAGCATTAACCCCATTACTGCTACGGTCATGATTGTCAGCGCCCCAAGGAATTTGAGGATCCCGACGACGTTGACATCACTCAACTCATGAGTCACGTCAGGATTTGCAATGTGCGACACATCAGGAGTTTCCGTAACATGCTGACGGTCCTTATGGCGACTGCCGTTGTGACGATGATCCGACATCTGAACTTCAGTGCCCTCCAGCGCGTGCTTGCTCTAAAACGCTCTCGTATTGCGGATCGTTGAGCGCCACCAGAACCCGCGTTTTAAGCTGCCAAAAATAGGCCGCAAGCCATAACCCACCGATTGCAACAGGAGCGACCAAATCCATCCAACTAACGTGAAACTGTGGTCCCGTGTGGTGCGGGGCGACCATCCAAAGAAAGTCCACCAGTCGCATCACGAGAATAAGGACTGCAACGACGACGAGCTTGCGAGCGTCCCGCTTCACAGATCGGGAAAGAAGGAATAGGAAAGGGGCGGCAAAGTGGAGGATTGCCACTATCAACACAACAACACCCCACCCACTGCGTGTTCTCGGTAAGTAATACCGAATCTCTTCAGGTAAATCGCCTGACCAGATAATCAGATACTGGGAAAACGCAAAGTAAGTCCAGAGCATGACCAAAGCCAATAGCAGTTTGCCTAGATCATGAAAGTGCCGTGGTCCAACCAGGTGGTTCAACGGTTCATGTTCCGCCAACACTGCCAACGCCGCAATCACAAATGCCAGTGCACTGACACCCCACGCCGCGACAAAGAGGAGTCCGAACATGGTTGACATCCACTCTGGATCGAGCGACATGACCCAATCGACAGCGACGACTGTGACGGTAAATACGAAGAGCACCATTCCAGGCCCACTCAGAATGCGCATCCTCTTCGCGTAGGCACGGTTGGCGGTCTTGTCCTGCTCGCGAGACCAGCTATTCAGGAAGTAAGCAAGCACCATCCAAATCGAAAAGCAAATGATTGAGCGAATGATAAAACCCGGCGTATTCAAATATCTGGTCTTGTCTTGAAGTTTTGCAATCTCAGCCTCATGACTCCAGGGGTATAACTCATGAATACCTAAGACAATTGGAAGCAACAAAATGAGCATTAGCGGTAACGTCCGTGTTGCAGCTTCCAGTGGTCTGCGGATAACTAATCCCCAGCCACCACCCGTCAAATGTTGCAACATCAACAGTGCCAGCGAGCCTGCCGGAATCCCGACCCAGAAAACATAGGCGTAGAGATAAGAGTGCAGAAACTGGTGTCGATCGGTGAACCAGCCAATTCCTAAAACTACCAAACCTACTGCTCCTACAATCAAAGCCAGTTTCTGGTAACGGTTTAAGAAGAGCGGTGTTCCCACATCGGACATCGTCATGGCTGATGTCCTCCGGTGTGGCTTGGTGATGCAGCAGGTTCAGCTGCGGGTACATTGGTCTTCTCCTGCTGACTCAGCTGCAATGCACGAATGTAAGCAATGATCGCCCAGCGATCCTGAGCAGGTATCTGGACCGCATAACTCGGCATCGCTCCCCAGCCATTAGTTATCGCGTCAAAAAAGTGGCCCACGGGAGCCTGGCGCAAGCGATCATCGTGGAAAGACATGGCGCGACGGAAACCGCGCCGTACGATCATGCCATCCCCATAACCAGTCATTCCGTGGCAGACAGAACAAAAGATTTCGTAGCGCTCTCTGCCTCGAGCCAAGACACGGTCATCGATCGCAAAAGGAAAGGTTTCGACGGCGTCGGGGTAAGATGCAGCATTTTGTGCATCCGCACCTGTCACCGACTGCTGAGTTGACTGCGGTCCCCCGAGTGTTTGTGAGGCCGTGGCCGTAGCTCCCGAAGTGCGTTTCTTTCCTGTATAGAATTCAGTATCAGACTTCAGGTAACCGCGCGGCACGGTTCCTGGAACTGGTGGTCGGGCTGATAGTCCGTCTCCAAAGAAAGTAGAGGCGCGATAAGGCTTCATTTTCGGCTGGTCCTGCATGTCGCTGCGACAACCCGTCAGCAGAACTGAAACGAAGCCAAAAAGAACGAGACATAAAACCCTCCTCCAACGGGTCGTGGCTTGACCCCGTTGCGCTCGAGAGTCGCCCCTTCTTCGGCCATCAAACCTCGACATTGCTAACGCTCCTGGCATTCAAACCCTTCATAAAGTCGGTTACTTCCCCATGCTTGAACTTTGGATCATTAGCTTCGATTACGAGGAAGAAGCGGTCACGAGTGGCGAGGGCAAAGTTCGGTGCGTTGAATACCGGATGGTAGGGCTGCGGCAATTTATTTAGTGCGAGCATACCGAAGACCGCGGCAAGGGCAGCGCACAACACCGTCATTTCGAAGGTGATCGGAATAAATGCCGGCCAACTATTTGGCGGCTTGCCTCCCACGTTCAACGGGTAGTCGATGACTTCCGTCCAGTACTGCATGAAAAAGCCTGCCAGGCCGCCGAGAATCCCGCCAATCAACACAATCAGGGGCAGACTTGTGCGCGTGAATCCGATTGCTTCGGAAAGCTCTTCAATGGGAAATGGGGAGTAGCCGTTGATCCGGCGATACCCGACTTCGTACGTTCTCCTCGCTGCAGCGACCAGATCTGTGGGACTGTCGAACTCGGCCATCACTCCGTAGAGCGGCGGGGACGGAGGCAAGCGGCGACCGAGAGAGCCAGCGTCGCTGCTATCGACTCCCTCCCTTTTCGGTTCGTTCCTGTCGTCGTTCTCTTCCGCCATTACCAATTACTCCACCGCAACTCGCTTACGCTACTCCTCAACCTCCGCCGCCGGCAGGATTGTGCGCATCTCAAAAATCGAAATCATCGGTAAGAAACGAATGAATAGAAACAGCAGCGTGAAGAAGAATCCGATCGTGCCGATGAACATGCCCCAGTCCCAACCGGTCGGCTGGTACATGCCCCAGGACGAGGGCAGGTAATCGCGATGCAGGCTCGTGACCACAATCACAAAACGCTCAAGCCACATCCCAATACTCACCACTATAGAGATCAACCACAGCACCAAGAGATTCCCACGTACCTTTTTACTCCAGAGAAATTGAGGCGCGATGATATTGCAAAGGATCAAGGCCCAGTAGTAGCCAGCATATGGGCCAGTCATGCGGTTCCAGATCATGTATCGCTCGTACTTATTGCCGCTGTACCAACCAAAAAACGCCTCGATAACGTAGCCGTAGCCAACAATCAAACCGGTTGCCAGCATCACCTTTGCCATATTGTGCATATGACGCATGGTGATGAATCC
>DATETN010000083.1:0-6311 GCA_035283645.1 Pyrinomonadaceae bacterium | reverse complement strand
GACTTCATAAGCCTCAAAAGATACTTGGCTTCAAGGCCGAGTAGCCGGGCCGCGGCGGCGCGGTTGCCGTTGGTCTTCCACAACGCCGTGATGACCAATTGTTTGCGTGCGGCGTTAACCCCGTCGTGGTAAGAAATATTCTCTTGAGTTGTCGTTGGCGGGTCGCTTTCCAGTCCAAGCGGTAAGTCCGCTGCACTGATCTCGGGGCTTGAACCCAGCACTACTGCTCGTTCGATGGCATTCGCCAATTCGCGGACGTTGCCCGGCCAATCATAGGCGATCATTCTTGCCTGAGCGCCGTCGCTGATCGCAGTGACATTGCGGCGCGTTGCGCTGGCAGACTTCCGCAGAAAAAACTCCGCCAGGGTCGGTATGTCCTCCTTACGCTCTCTGAGTGGCAGCGGGGTAATCGCCACGACATTGAGCCGGTGGTAAAGATCGTCGCGGAAAGCGCCGCTTTTGACCGCCGCCCAAAGATCCCTGTTGGTCGCGGTGATCACTCTCACGTCGACCGAAATCGACGTGATGCCGCCGACCCGCTCAAACTCGCGTTCTTGAAGAAATCGTAAAAGCTTCGCTTGCATCTCCCGCGAGATATCGCCGATCTCGTCAAAAAAAATTGTCCCGCCATTAGCTACCTCGATCTTTCCTTTTTTCATCTTGTGCGCGCCGGTAAACGCGCCTTGTTCGTGGCCGAACAGGTCGCTCTCTAGCAGTTCCTTCGAAAGACCCACGGAGTTGATCGCGATGAACGGCCGATTGGCCCGCCCGCTGTGATTATGGATAAATCTGGCGAACAATTCTTTGCCAGTACCGCTTTCACCGAGAAGCAGTACGGTCGCGTCGCTGGCGGCCGCTTTCCTTGCCATTTCCACCGCCAGTTTCATTTTGGGGCTTTCGCCGACGATCAGATGGTAGCGGTTACGAATTTGCTCCGACAGAACTTCGACTTCGCGCTTGAGCGTCTGGCGTTCGAGCGCTTTGCGCAGGACGAGATCGATATGGTCCGGATCGAAAGGCCTGGTAATAAAGTCATACGCTCCGGCTTTCATCGCCTCCACCGCACGGTCAACCGAGCCGTAGGCCGTGATCATGATCACCGGCGTATCGTTGTCTTTGTGGCGCAATTCTTTAAGAACTTCGAGCCCGCTCAAATCCGGCATCATGTAGTCGAGGATCAGCAGATCCGGCGATGTCGATTCGATCATAGCCAGAGCTTCTCTGCCGCCGCGGGCCGTATCAACGGCAAACCCGCGATGTACCAGCTCTTGGGCTAGGATCTTTCGATTGGAGGGTTCGTCATCGGCGATTAAAATTTTCTCACTCATGATCTAGACCGTGGTGGCTTCATTCCTTTTGAGCGGGAGCCTCACTGTAAACGCCGAACCTTTTCCCACTTCGCTTTCGACGGCAATCGAACCGCCTAAGACATCGACCAGCTTTTTCACGATAGCGAGCCCCAAGCCGGTGCCGCGATAAGCTCTGTCGCTGCTCAATCGGCCCCGGTCGAACTCTTCGAAGATTCTGTCAATATCCGCCTCATCGATGCCGATGCCGGTGTCGGCGACAGCGAGCTTGAAGTCGCCGTTTTCCTGGGAGGCTGAAATTTTGATTTCCCCACGATCAGTGAACTTCACCGCGTTGCCTAATAAATTGAGAATAATCTGGCGCAGTTTTTCACGATCCGTATAAAGCGGCGCGATAGTCGCTGGAACATCGCGGACGAGACGCACCGAGTCCTTGTTCAAAATCGGTTCGATGGTCGCCATCGCGCCTTGAACCAGTTCATCGATCTGCACTGGTTCAAGTTGAATCTCTAGCTTACCAGACTCGATCTTGGCAAAATCCAGGAGGCTATCGATAAGTCCCAATAGGCGCTCGGCGTTGCGCAGCAGATCTTCAAGATTTTCCCGCTGCAGGGACGAGATCTGCCCTTCGGTCTCCCGGCGCAGCAAGCGGGCGTATCCGATAATCGAACTGAGCGGCGTGCGCAACTCATGATTCACGTTGGCGAGGAAGCGCGACTTGTGTTCGCTAACTTCGGCAAGTTTTTCATTGGTGATCGTCAGGGCGCTGGTCCGTTCAACGACTTTGTTCTCCAAGTCTGAATAGGCCTGGGTCAGATGTGCGGCCATCTCGTTGAACTCGTTCGCGAGAGCTTCGATTTCGTCTCCGGTTCTAACGTCCAGGCGCGCGGCTAAGTCACCTTCGCGAACGCGGGCCACGCCATGCCTCAGCGCTTCAAGCGGTCGAACAACTCTGCGTCTAACCAGGAGCGTGGCTAACAAGGCAACACCGAGTGCGACCAGAAAGGCACCTGAAGTTCGGACCACGGACGCATATAATGGCGCGTAGATTTCTTCAATCGGTTGCTCGGCGAAAACCGCCCAATCCAGGTTGGCAATGAGGGCGTAAGAACTAAACACCTTTGCGCCCTGGGTGTTGCGCGTCACTACAGCTTTCGGGGGTGCCACGTCCGAGCTCGATCGGAAAGCCGCTTGCACTTGATCGAGTTGAGTCAGATTACGATTCTGCAGAACGAAACTAAGATCCGAATGGGCAATGAGTTGTGCACCTTTTGTGACTAGATACGCATAGCCGGCTTTCCCAACGCGGATGGCGGACATAACCTGTCCGACATATTTCAAATCTATTTCGGCGCGTAGCACTCCGATGATGTCCCCGGCAATTCGTTCGATTGGAACCGCAAGGACCATGTAGGGTCCGGTGCCTTCCTTGAAATAAACCGGACCAAAATAGGATTTACCCTGCTTAGCATGATCCAATAGTGCTGGTGGGGCCGAGTTCCAATCGTCTTTTGTAATTGGAGGCCGCGCGCGCCGGGCGTCGGCAATCGTGGCTCCATGCGTGTCAAATGCGACCGCACCCGTAATCGAGGGCACATTAACCAGCAGCCGGCGCAACTCCCATTTATAGTCCGGCGATAGGCCGTCGCGGACAAGCTCCCGGCTGCGGGTTGCCGCCTTCATATCTCGTTCAATTTCTTGAACGAATTGTTCAATCTTAAATGCCGTCCCAGTAGCAATCTCTTTTTGGATTTTGCCAAAAAGGTCCCAACTCTCTTGATAACCGAAGTAGATCTCCAAAAGTCCGCTGGTGATCAGTCCGGCGCTGATCAACAGCGCCGAGGCGAGAAAATAGTGACGTACCAAGCGTCCCCGTTTACGGCCACGATGAAGCCGGAGTACTTCGACCAGCTTTTCCTTTTTCAAGCGAAAATCAAAAATCATTAGGGTTCTTTGATGACTTCGTTGGCTTCCAACAGAATCTCGGGTGGAATGGTTAGGCCGAGCTTTTTCGCCGTCCCGAGATTGACCAGGAACTTGATCTGCGGCGGCTCGATGGGGATGAGTCCCGGCTTGGCGCCTTTCAGTATCTTATCGACAAACACGGCAGCACGGGACCATTGTATCCGGTGGTTGACCCCATAAGACATGAGCCCGCCCGCGCGGACAAACTCTTCGGACTCAAACATGGATGTTAAGCGCCGGTTAAGCGCGAATTTGGCGATCTGCTCCACATGGCCGAGCGTCAACAGTTCGCGCATGGTAAGAAGTCCGTCGACACCCAACGCGGAAATTCTGGAGAACGCGGGTTCCAAATCCGTCGCGGTTCTGATCTCGACCACATCAAGTTTCATTCCCATCAATTGTGCGGCGCGCTGGTATACATTGCTGGCATCGGTTCGCCGTCGAGGGTGGATCAGAGCCACATGGGAGAGCGATGGAAACGCCTCTTTGAGCAGCTCCAAGCGTTTTGTATCCGTGCCGGTTACGAAACTCGACAAACCGGTGACATTACCGCCGGGTACAGCCAAGTTTTTTACAAAGCCGCGAGTAACCGGATTACCAGCGGAAACCATGACTATTGGAATTGCTTTGCTAACTTTCATCGCCTGTTCGATGGCCGTCGGACCAACCACCACGATGAGCGCCACCTTCAGACGAATGAATTCCGCCGCCAGGCCTTGGAGAGCGTCGACTTTGCCGCGCCCTGAGCGGACCTCGATAACGATATTCCGCCCGTCGTGGTAGCCCAGGACTCTTAGACTGTTTCTAAACAATTCGAGGTTGCTCCGATTGGCTTCGGCGGTTGCCGTTCCGGGATGTAAGACACCGATCCGAGGGGCCGAATTCACAGGCAGACCCTGCGAGACGGCAGCGAATGCCTGCCCCAATAGGAGCAAAACAAATAGAACTATCGTGGAGATGAAATGTTTCATCGGCACCCGTATAGCACGGAACAGGGTAGTCGCACACTCACAATCACCAGCGTCATCACCGCTCCAAACATGCGCCTCGGTTCATAAACACTAACGATACGATGTGGCACGACCTCCCTGAACCCCTCCAGGGCCTCTTGATAAACGTTTGCCTCAGAGCTCATTACGACGGCGATGTTCGCAGCGTGGACCCCCACTGCGGAAACCGCGACGAGAAGCAAGACGAGAACTTTGGCAAACAGCGCTTTCATATCGATCGATAGAACCAGCCGACCCTCATATACCACTAAACGGCTTTCGGAGCATCCTCCCAATTAACCGTCGAACTCGGCACGGTCCGTCCCGGATATTCTAAGCCGAGACATACCAAACTCGCCGCAAGGGAAATGCCAACTCCGAATCCAAGTTTCAGACCTACCAGTCCACACGATTTGCCAGAGAATTCGTTGTTTGACGGTCTCGATGAGAGGTTAGGCATCGAACCGACGGTGGCTTTTTAGACACCCCACGGTGGCGAAAAAGCCACCGTCACTAAATCGATTGATGGCTCGCGTGTTAGAGGACTCTCACGAACTCGGGGACTTAACGCTTAGCGATCCGTTGGCACCGCGGTTGCTCTGCGAGCAGATCGTGGGCGTATAACCGTGATCCATATTGCTTGAGTGAAGCTTTGGCAGTGTCGCGGGAAAGAAACAAGGCGGCGAAGCTCATTCAGGGTAAATTACGATTGGATATCAGAAAGGGGCGTCAGATGAAAAAAGCATTTTTGTTTTCGGTTGTCAGTGCGTTAGCGCTGGCCTTCGTCCTTGCATTGACGGACCTCGGCGAAGCTGCGGGCAAGGGCAAACCAGGCGGGGGCACAACGAATGTAAACCCGGTGATTGTGTACGTTGCAGTGTCCTCCTCGGGGCCCTACAACGAACTCGCGGTGGCGAACGCGGACGGCAGCAACCAGACGGCGCTGTTAAGCAGCGATCAGGTCGGTTATTTCTTCCCCGCCTGGTCGCCTGACTTCAACCTTAGCGAGCCAGGCTTTCAGGGCAGCGTTGTGTTCGAGCAATGGAGTGGGTCGGTCGCGGCACCATTCATCGTACTCAAGATCATCGACGTTACTGTCACTTCATCCGGGTTAGAAATCGGTACTCTGCAGGAGCTGGTGCGGAACGCATCTGCGCCCGCGTGGTCTCGGCAGGGCGACAAGATCGCCTATGTGAGCCACCAGGAGGGCGAAAAGGGCATCCACATCTTTGACCTAACAACGGGGACTGACACACTGTTGATCCCAGCGCTAGACACACAGGACGCGGGGTGGCCTGCCTGGAAACCAAATGGAACTCAATTGGCCTACACGTGGTATGACGAAAATCAGGGCGTGCAAGAAGTCAGGATAAGAGACTTAGTATATGGCGATGATTTTCCGCTCGTTTCTGACATCGGAGCGAGCGCACTGGACTGGAGCCCCTCTGGCACATACATCGCCTTCCCTGGTGTCGGCGCTATGCGGATCGTTAACGCGACTAACGGCGACATGGAAACTTTGCCGGATACCACATGGGCCCAGTCACCTACCTGGACGCCCGACGAGAATCGGTTGGCCTTCATGAACCGTAATGGGCGTTCCGGCGCGGGTAAGCGGAAGATCGTTGTGCGCGACCTCACGACGCAGGTGGAGACGGTCATCGTGGAGCGCAATGGCTTCCACCTTTATGAGCCCGACTGGCGACGGTAGGCTCCGCAGTAATTTTTTCATACGCTGGCAATCTCGAGATCGGCAGTCGCTTCGGCTGCCGATCTTTTTTGGGAACGTATGTCAGGACGGAGTTGCTCGTGGGAGATAAGAAACAACCGATTCTAGTTCTGCTTTGCCTCGCCTCTTTGTTTTCCTTCGCGAGCGTGGCGAGTGATACGGGACGTTGGGCGATGACACGGGACATCCTATAATTTTCGTGTCAAGTAGTAATTTTCTAACACCCATTCATCGAGCTTCATCAGCTTTGGAAAAAAATGATTTCTTGAACCGGCGAGTCTCTCACTTTGATCGAACTCTGCACCTCATCGTTACAAATAT
>DATETN010000082.1:0-5804 GCA_035283645.1 Pyrinomonadaceae bacterium | reverse complement strand
GACCAGATGCCACGGGCTGGCCCCGTGGAGTTTCACGTTGGCCGCTATGACTGCCGATTTGCCTGGTTGTAGCTATCCTCCGAAACCCATGCGCGTTCTGTAACCATGAACATGAGCCTCCACCGGGCAAGCCGGTGGTATCCCCTCTGGAACTCCGGGCTTCGTCGGTAGCAACGAACATCAGGGACCACCGGGCAAGCCGGTGGTATGGCGTCGGAGCCTGGCTGCTTCGTCGGTAGCCACGAACATCAGGGACCACCGGGCAAGCCGGTGGTATGTTATTTTGTTTTGTGGCGTACTCAATAGCAACGAACATCAGGGACCACCGGGCAAGCCGGTGAAGGTTATCGAACAATGCGAACAAGTAATTCGTCTATCCGAACAAGTTCGTAATGGTTAGATTTTAGCCAATCAATTAGCTCTCCCAGATGTTTATAGAACTTGTCTATGCGGGTAGGCGCAACGCCAATGTGCGATAGGAGTATGAAACCATTCAGGCCCGCGACGTCTCTAGCCTCATGCTGTTTGATGCTCTCGATTATTGCCTTGCTATCGACGTAATTCTTCATGTCAGGAGTTGTGTAGTCACCGTGTGATCGCGTGCCTGGGGTAAAGTTAATTAGCTGCAGGTTAAGCGCCGCGATCCATTCGCTTATCTGTTGGTTATACCACTCAAACGGCGGTAGGAAGTAATGTGCATCACGCTTATCGATCCCGAAGCTTTGCAGAGCTTCATAATTCCGGCGCAAATCCTGTTCGAACTGTTCTCGTGTGATTAGTAGCTTGCTGCGATCCGTCCAGTCACAATAGAGGAGATGGTCGTCGGAATGTGCGCCAAGATAGTGTCCACCACCCTTTATTCGTTGTATGGTCGGCCCAAAGACCGGGCTTCGATAAAAGCGGCCGGTGAAAAAGAACGATGCTCTGATCCGTTTTGCCTTGAGGGTGGCCGCAATTGTTTCACCTCCATCTGCAAATTCATCGCCAGTAAAGATTAAGGCTAACTTCTTAATTGCTCTATCACCGCGCGTGATCCCACCCTGCTCATAGATGAAGCGAGCATCATTCCTGGTCTTGGCAGAAGGCTTGGGTAATTCTTCTGCCGACCTACTCCACAAGGCCATCATCAGGATTGCGTCGGCAGTCCCATCCATGGTCGGTTCGTTTGTCGCATAGTCACCTACGTCATCGTGATAGACGACCTCTTCCGTTTGGAATTCGGCGAATTCGTCCGGCTGATTTAAGTGCAATCCGCGTAGGCTCTTGTACGTCTTCGTCGCGATTGGACCGTCTACCAAACCACCTCGGACTGGCTTTTTTATGAGCTGCACGGTCGGTAAGTGCACATCCTCGGGAAACTCGCCCCATTCCGGAATACCGGTAAACATGGATGTCCCCCACGGATTTCGCCCAAATAACCAATCACGATGGGCCAGCATCGCAGCGTGGAAACGCATGTTGCCTGTCATTCTTTCGTAGAGCAACACTTGCGTGATGAATGCAACAACGAGGTTGTTCGAGCACCAAAGAAAAGGTACGCCTACTCGATAAGGGTTTTCTTGACCACGTGCAACGACCCTCTCGATCCCCTCACGGTAGTAGCCCGCGAGCTGAGCTTTAGTTTTCGAATCAACGAGGGGGTACAACGCGAAGTGGCCAGCATTTGTGAAGGGATAAAACTCGTAATGTTCGGCCGTCTCGCGTAGCATCCAGGAGGTTGGACCAATGATCTTTGCGTATCGCTTTGCATCCGCAAGATATGAAGGCTTGCGCGTGGCTTTGTACAACTCGGCTGCCGCCCACTCCATGTCGTCGGCCCAGGTGTTCTCGTTGTAACGATAAGGGGCGCCGTAGGAATTGCCCTGCTGGTAACCTTCCTGTCGCTTTCCCATTTTGTAGAGTTCAATAGCAGCTTCCAAACATCTCTGAGCGAAGAGCGTCTGTTTCAAATCGTTTTTCCAAATGCGATAGGCCATCGCCATCGCGGCGGCTGATCGGCCAGCAATATTTGCGATGCCGGTGGCCTGGCTTTTCCATTCTTTCAGTCCTTGCGGTTGGCCGTTAGCAAAATAGACCGGGCGATAACTATTCGGGCCCCATCCGTAGTCAGCATTGTCTTGATCGGGTAGCTTAAAACCGCGGTGGTCACGATCGTCGGCCACCTGGTGAAACAGCTGGTCAGCCGAAGGGTGAAGTTTGTGAATCCAGTCAAGTCCCCATTTCGCCTCGTCAAGCACGTCTGGAATTCCGTTAGGGTGGGGTCGGCCAAAGTCATCCACTGTGTCCATAAACTTGTCTCGGGCCATTTCAAAGGAGAGAAGCATTCGCGCGGTTGCGTTGCTGGCTGTGATCAGATACTTCAATTGGTCGCCGGCATCATGCCAGCCGCCGCTAGCATCGATAAAGCTGCCATCGGGAAGGGGAGCATAGACGGTGCGGCCATCCCGTTTGTGGCAGACCATGTCCAAAAACGGGTTGTAGCCGCAACGCTGCTGACGCATAAACAACAGCAGGTCTTCCTGATGAGGCGGATAAGCGCCGACTGTGAACTGATTTGAGGTTACTCCGCCCTCTTCTAATCGGAGGTTGTGCATTCCAGATCTTCTATAAGACGAGAAGTCCAGTTCATAGTAATTAGGAAAGGTCCCACCCCAACCGGGCGCTTTAGTTGATCGCAGCGGTCCTCGAAAAACGACCTGCTGAGATTCGTTGAGCAGGACAAAATCGCCTTTCAATGGGGTCTTGGAAAATGCGATTGCGACTTTGGTGTCTGCTACCAAATAGCCAACCTGATTAATTCGGATAAAGGTGTTGAACTGGCCCACGGCTGAAGTTGAACACACCATGACCGCGGACAGAACTGCAAACCAATAATGGCGGACGAGTAAAAATCGCATCCTGTCAGTAGTAAATACTTATGCCGAGACCGCGGCAAACACTGTCATCTGTCTTATCCACCAAACGAATTACTTGTTTGATCAACAGCTGCGGTAGCTTGAAAGGCATTACTTCAAGGGGGCGGACAGAACTTCTCTGCCACGCCCGAAGAGGAAGTCGGCGTTAGCGGAAGAGCGGCGGCGCGGGCAGAGCCCTTGCCCGCCGCACTCCAAAAAATCAGTCTTTTCGGTATATCCAGGCTAGAGCGACACCGGCCAGCGCGGCGCCGATGCCCTGATCTAGTAGTTGGCCTATCTCGTACTTGAAGGGGAGGCCATACCAGTTCCAGTTTGAAAAATCTACGATGATCCAGGGTAGCAACCCCAGCAGTAAGACGAAAACTACACGTCCAATGAATGATCGTACCCGTGTCGCCGCCATTAGCAGCGCGAAAGCGAGGATTAAACCAGCAACCAAATCGGAGAGGAATTCACCGACAAGTTGTCTCGGTTCCATCAGGCTGGCGCCGCTCGGGTGATACACCATCGTGGCCCACGGCCCGCCTCCATACTTGGTCTGCCAATCGTCCATTAGCCTCTGTCGATCAGACCCGGAGGCTTGCTCCATTTGCATGATTTGGTGGCCTGGGATGAAGTAAAAGCCTGGCCCGGACAAATTCGCTCTCAGCGTGGCCAACACGGCGTCCTCGTTTGCAGTTGTTGAGATACCCATCGCGCCAATTGGTAGAACCGTGTGGGCGAGAGAGCTCCAGATAAAGATCAGCACTCCTGCCACAATTCCCCCCAGGATGATTTTCTTGGTCATCGCTTAATCCTCCTTATGGTTTTGGCGCGCGCATAGTACTCCTCGCTGAACAGCTTTGAAAACCGAATTATTTGGAGTGCGGCGTAATTTGGAGTGTGGCGCCAAGGGCCCAGCCCGCGCCGTCGCTTTAGATTTCGTCGAGCATCACTCAATGTGCTAAGGGAATCTCACGGGCAAGGCTTTTAACCCTCTCAACATTATACTGGGTTGCCAGCGCAAAGAGTCTGGTGAAGCATTCAAGCGCAAGTGAGGCATGTGCCTCAACAACGTCTTGAATGCAATCTGAGCTTCGAGTCGTGCCAGCGGCGCACCCAGACAGAAGTGTATTCCATGTCCGAATGAAAGATGCCTGTTGGGTTCGCGTCCAAGATCCAATTCGTCCGGACAAGCGAACACATTCTCATCGCGGTTCGCAGAGCCTATAAGTCGTTGTGGGGATCGCGTTGCCGCACCTTGGAGAAAATGGCGTAAGTAACGAATGAATCGCCAGACTACGGGAAGGACGCGCAACGTGGGGCTTGGGGAGGTCAGGGAAACAACTGCTTGTGTCCACTTGTGAAACTTATGCCGATCACGGGTCGGCACTCCTAGAATTTCCGTGATGATCGTGATCGGCAGGGGCAGCGCGTAATCATTAACTACATCCATTTGGCCGCGCAAAGAAACTGCTTCGAGCAGTTCGTCTGCAACTGTCTGAACCCTGGCTCGCAAGTCCTCCACGAGACGCGGTGTGAAGGCTTTATGCACCAGCGTGCGCAATCTGGTGTGATCCGGGGGATCAAGGTCGAGCATGTTTCGTTCCAGCGGTCGAAACATTGACGGGATCCAGGGCAGGTTGCGCGCCTGTTCCGGAGTAAGGGCGCTTCGCCGGTTTTTCGTGAAGCGCTCTTCGCGAAGGAGCGCCGCCACGTCCTCGTAACGGGTTAAGAGAAAAACCGTGGTTTTGTCGGGCAGAGCGGTACGATAGACGGGGTCTACCGCGCGAAGTTTTGCCAAAAACGAGAACGGGTTGGCCTTAAACTCCGCGCTTACGATGTTTGGATTTTCAGCAGTACTCAGGGTCGTGCTCCTTCAATGCTCGTGTTCGCTTAGAGCCATAAAGGCAGAGAAGAAAATCGCGATTTCACATCTCGCACGCGTGTTGATTGTTGTATTAGAAAAGGATTTCGGTTAAATGTCATCCGAAATTTCCCAATCCACCGCTTTTGACCACTCTGGTCCAGAATCAAATGGCAAATCCTACTCGAACCGCTAAAGAGCGCCTGGTATCTCTCGATGTATTTCGCGGAATCACGATCGCCGGAATGATCCTTGTAAATAACCCCGGCACCTGGTCATATGTTTATGGTCCTCTCCAACACGCCCAATGGCATGGTTGGACGCCGACGGACCTGGTATTTCCCTTTTTTCTTTTCATAGTTGGAGTAGCTATCGCCCTCGCGTTCGGCAGTCGCGTGGAGAGTGGGCGCAGTAAGCGCGACCTTTATTTGAAAGTCATTAAACGCAGCTTAATAATCTTCGGGATTGGCTTATTCCTCAACGCATTCCCTTATTTCAATTTTGCTGAGGTTCGGATTCCCGGGGTGCTACAGCGCATAGCGGTTTGCTATCTGTTCGCCTCACTTATTTTTCTCAACACCAAAATAAGAACTCAGGTGGTGATCACAGTTGTGCTGCTCATAGGTTATTGGATGATCGTGAAATTCATTGCAGCGCCAGGTTTTGCTGCGGGCGATCTCTCTAAAGAAGGAAGTCTGCCTTCTTATATCGATCGCGTTGTCTTTGGCAAACACGTTTGGGCCCAGGCAAAAGTCTACGACCCAGAGGGTCTCCTGAGCACAATTCCGGCTTTGGCAACCACGCTGCTCGGAGTGTTGACGGGACACCTCTTCCGGACGAAGAACAGCGCGTACGAGAAGGTTGCGGGATTGTTCGTTGCGGGCGCCGCTTGTGTTGCGTTCGGTTGGGCCTGGAATTTCTTCTTTCCCATTAACAAGGCGCTTTGGACCAGTTCCTACGTCTTGTTCACAGGCGGTCTAGCACTTCAGTTCCTGGCGCTCTGCTACTGGGTCATCGATATTCAAGGCTGGCGCAAGTGGGCC
>DATETN010000081.1:0-10878 GCA_035283645.1 Pyrinomonadaceae bacterium | reverse complement strand
CTTTTCTTTCACTTGGACCACTCTCGACTGGAAGACACTCAACAGATCCTACACACGGCAGTGTGTAGTGTTTTTCAGATCCAGCCTACTGGAGGAACGCCGCCCCCGCTTTTTATCTCAACGTTACCGACTCAGAAGCTTCATCGAAATTGGGGCTTTCTGAGTGTCACACACTTCTGAGTTGGTTATTGTTGAAAACAAAAGAAGGGGGGCGCGTCTTTGTAGGCTGGATCTAAAAAGCACTACACACTGCCGTGTGTAGGATCTATTGTTTTGACACAGTCTCTAAAGCGTATGGTGTCAGGAGTGGTTGGAACAAATGGAAAATGAGAAATGAGAAATGGAAAACAGAAGCAATCCATTGGTCATTGGTCATTGGTCATTGGTATCTGACCTTGATCCCCTGATGCATCCGTCTTATCCGTCCAATCTGTGGCCCATTTTCACAATCCGCTTCTCACAATGTCATGCAGGCGGATCAATCCCACGCACAAGCCCCCGTTATCAACAACTGGGAGAACTGAAATCTGCGATGGCCTGTTTTCCATTAAACGAAGCGCGTCGTAGGCAAGCAGATCCGGATTCGCTACAACCGGATTCCGGGTCATGATCTCGTCGCCAGTCAGGTTTTCCAGTTCGGCGTGGCTCAGCCTCTGAATCGCGCGTCTCAGATCGCCGTCGGTGATTACTCCTGTTAAGTGTCCCGATCGATCAATTACGTTAACGGCACCCAAGCCGCGATTGCTTATCGCACGCACTACATCCACCCAACTTGAACCGGTGGGTATCGTCGGGTTTTTTGCTCCGCCGTGCATCAGATCGGAAACTCGCAAGATCAACCTCTTACCCAGCCGACCGCCAGGATGGTTTAGGGCAAAGTCATCGAGCGTTAAACCCTTTGACTTCATAAGCGCCATTGCCAACGCGTCGCCGATTGCCAGCGCAACGGTGGTGCTGGTGGTCGGAGCCATGTTCAGGGGACACGCCTCTTGATCCACCGAAGCATCAAGGACGGCGTCAGCACGTTCTGCCAGGGTGGAGTTGAGATTGCCTACGATTGCGACGATCGGAACCTGCCGCTGTTTTAGATATGGCAGCGTCGCCACGATTTCGTCAGTTTCACCGCTGTTGCTGAGGACGATAACGACGTCTTCAGATCCAATAATGCCCAACCCGCCATGAAGGGCGTCGGATGGATGCAATGGCAAGGCGACAGTACCGGTACTGGTCATGGTCGCCGCAACTTTTTGGGCGATGATCCCGGATTTCCCAACGCCCAGCACAACGATTTTCCCCTTACAAGCGGCGAGTAACTCCATGACTCGTACAACCTGGTCTTGCTTCAGCCGCGTTGCTGTGCGTGCGATTGCTTCAGATTCTAGCTGGAGGAGGTTGAGTATCTCAGCAAACTGTTGGTCAGCACTCATCGGTGGCACCTTGATATACGACAAGCGTCAGTTTTGGCAAGCAGCCAGAAGTCAGAAGTCAGAGGTCAGAGGTCAGGGTCAGAGGTCAGAAAATGACCAAAGAACAATTTTCCATTTACCATTTCTCATTTCTCATTTACCATTTCCCACTTTCCCATTGGTGAAATCCGTCAACCAGAGAGATGCTGAGGCAGGCCCGAGTCGCTGAGCAAATGAGAAATGAGAAATTGAGAAATGACAAATAATGAACAAATGGAAAATTCCTATCGAGTTGAATCTCACATGAAGTGACCTTCCCTCCTCCCCTTTTCCCCTTTCCCATCCCGCCTCTTACCATAGCGATGCGTGGCCCGCGTGTGTTAATCTTTGCTCCCCCGACATAGCACAGAGCCCGCGTAGCTCAGTGGATTAGAGCGTTCGCCTCCGGAGCGAAAGGTCGCAGGTTCAATCCCTGCCGCGGGTACCATTGTTCCCGCACTCACAAAACAAACCGGAGATACTTCTCTAATGGACCCCACTCCCACTGGCCAAACGGCGACCAGCGCAGCCCGCGAGGCTGATAACAAAAGAACTATCCTCATCGTCGATGACTTTGATGACACACGGTTTCTTCTTCGCACCTGGCTTGAACGCAAAGGGTTCAGTGTGATCGAAGCCCAAGACGGGCTACAGGCTGTGACCGCCGCAACTACTTCGGCCCCGGATCTCATAATCATGGATCTGGAGATGCCAGGCATGGACGGGCTTGCTGCAACCAGGCGAATCCGCCAGGTAGAGACACTGCAGGGAGTTCCAGTCGTCGCTGTTTCAGCCTATGGTGCGGATCAATTTCGCTCGGAAGCTTTGGCCGCTGGTTGTAATGAGTATGTCTCGACGCCATTCGAGCCAAACGAACTGGAACTTCTCATCCGATCACTACTGCCCGACGCAACACCCTGACTCGCCATTCTTCACCTGCGAACCCTAAGCTCTCTAAAACCTGGGACCTTCATCCCACTGTTCCGAACCAACACGTTGACTTTGCACTGCTTTCACACTAATTTCGGCCTGCCTAAATTCCCAATCGAACTCGGAGCCCCTGACACGGATGTTTGCGCGCGCGATACTATTCTTCCTTGCTCTAACTGTTGGACTCCTCTCAGCGAATGATCTACGTGCGCAGTCAGCATGCTTACTGAAGCTTGGTGAACTACCTGAAAGTGCTGAGCTGCGTGGCTTTCGTCTCGGTATGACTAAAGACGAGGTGCAGGCCCGCGTGCCTCAAGTTGCGTTTGGCAAGACTGATAAGGTGGGAGTATCAAAAACTACAATCAATCCTCACTTTGATCCGAAGATTGATAAATCAGCATTCGGCGGAGTAAGAAGCGTTTCTCTCGACTTCTTTGACGGGCGACTCACTTCACTTTGGTTCGGGTATGACAACTCGTTCAAGTGGAGGTCACTGGATCAGTTTGTAGAGGGTATTTCGGAAGCCTTAAGACTTCCAGACGCTTGGCAAACGTGGCGAACTCGAGGGCAACAGCTCAAGTGTGCGGATTTCTTAATCAGCATCACAGTGCTTGGTGAGGGAGTCAGCTTTCGTATCCAGGATCGGTCGGCCGAAGACTTGATCGCAGACCGAAGAGCCGCTCATGAGGACGAAAGAACTGCCGCAGAGGAAGCTGAACAGCAGCGTCAGATTGTTGGCGACGCACGCTCCAAAACATACTACCCAGTTGGCTGTGCACCTCCGGATACGCTGTCGGAACAGGACCGCACTTTTTTTCCCAGCGTTACCGAGGCCGAGGAGGCCGGATACAAGAAAGCCAGGGAATGTCCCGATGAAAACTCATCCGTAAACGTCAAACTCAAAGGAGCTTAATCAAATGCTAAAGGAGTTTCGCGAGTTCATCGAAAGAGGAAGCGTGATCGATCTGGCCGTAGCGGTGATCATGGGGGTTGCGTTTGGCAAAATCGTAACTTCGCTGGTTGATGGGATCATCATGCCACCCATTGGGCTGATACTTGGCGGAGTCGATTTTGCGAGTCTCTTCGTCGACCTTTCCGGCCAGAATCCGGCCTCGCTTGCAGACGCAAAGACAAGAGGCCTGCCTGTGATTGCCTATGGCACATTTATAAACGACGTGATCAGTTTTCTGATCATTGCTTTTGTAGTGTTTCTGATTGTGCGCGCGATCAATAAGCGACGCCGAAAAGACGAGCCGGCCACCAGGGATTGCCCTCACTGCCTGACCGCTATTCCAGTTGCAGCTTCACGATGCGCCGCCTGCTGCGCTGAGATTCAAACAGTACGTGGCTAGTGGTCGGTAGCTAGTGGTTGGTGATTTGTGAGCTGTGGTTTATGGTCTCAGTTCGTGTTGTTTCGTGTAATTTCGTGGATCGTGCCATTTCTGGTAGCGTAATAGTCAACGATGAGTGTAGACGATCCACGAAATCACACGAAATCACACGAAATGGATCTCAGAACCACTATCGACTGGCAACTGACCTACCAAAAACTGCCAACCAACAACAAACCACTAACTACCAACAACTATAAGAATGCGCGAGTGCCCTCGATGTGAATCATGCTTTGAAGACGACGTGCTCGTGTGTGCGGCTGATAATGCCAACACCAAAGCCACATTGCCGGGCTCTCGATTACTTGCCAATCGCTATCTACTTGAGCGACGGCTCGGACGCGGCGCAATGGGCCAGGTTTACCTCGCTCGAGACGAAAACCTCGTCACCCGCCAGGTTGCTGTAAAAACCGTTCGGCCTGACATACTTAATGACGAAGATCTGCAAGAAGGCGAAGCCATAGCTCGCTTCGAACGCGAAGCGCGCGCCGCAGCCTCAATCCGGCATCCAAATGTGGTCGACGTCACCGATTTCGGGAAGAGCGCTGAGGGCGTATTTTTCCTCGTCATGGAATATGTTCAAGGTGAAACCCTGTATCACCTACTCCGACGCGAAGGCACTTTGAGCGTCGCCAGAACAGTTGCCTTGCTCCGACAGGTAGTGGCTGGTGTAGACGCCGCCCACGATGCTGGGATTCTTCATCGCGATCTAAAGCCTGCCAATATTTTCATCATGCAATCGCGCAAGAAGACCACGAACGAATCTGACAGGTTTGTGAAGGTCGGTGACTTTGGGCTGGCCAAAATCGTGCATGTGGATCGCGAGGCTGCTACTGCCAGCGGCCCAGCGTCGCGTGGGATCATCGGCACTCCTGAGTATATGGCCCCTGAGCAGATGCAGGCAGGAGTGCAGCTGGATGCACGGGCCGATATCTATGCGCTGGGCACAATTGCCTATCACATGCTCGGTGGTCGGCCGCCTTTCGCCGGAGACATGACACAGTTAATAGCCCAGAAGCTATTACAATCGCCGCCAGCCCTCGTAACCCTACGCACAGATATCTCCGTCGAGATCGACCGCACGGTCATGCGGGCACTAGCGAGAGATGCCAACGAGCGACCAGCTACCGCCGTCGATTGGTTTGAGGAATTTGAAGCCGCTGCTGGTAAGGTCGCCGAATCTGATCGGCGGGTTGAGGCACGTGTGGTAATCATGGCCCCAACCGGTTCAGAGGTCTACGTCGACGACGAACGACAGGGTAGCGTCGGACGTTCAGGCAGAGTGATTCTAACTTCAATACCACCGGGCCAACATGTCTTAAGAGTGGCGCGCGCAGGTGAAGCTGATGACGAACGCATCATCGAGATTCGGCCTGATGGCGCGGAACAGATCATTCAAGCACAGTTCAAAGGCGCAATGTCCAGCGATCACCTAACTCCCTCGCGAGGCGGCAGTCTTGACAGTCACACTGGACCGGCCCACATGGCGCCTGCGGTGGTGATGTGCACCCGCTGCCATTCGCGCTTCGCCGCCGCCGCAAAGTTCTGCGGAAGGTGCGGCAACACGACCTTTCAAATTGTTTCTGGAGTAGCAGATAAGGGTGCACTCAATGACATCAGATGCCCACAATGCGGACAGCTATACCGAGGCGATAATCGATTTTGTGGCCGATGTGGAATTTCACTGGGCGCCGGACTTGCCTGGGACAATCCGCGTCCTGTTGAGGTCTTCTGCAGGTTATGCAACACAGCTTACCCGGCCGGAACTAAGTTTTGCGGACGTTGCGGTAAGTCGATTAGGTCTTGAGCATCACCCAGCTTCCCTTATAATGTCCGCGCGATTGGCGCCCATCAATTTTTCCGGCAATCTTCTTGAAGAACGATTCGTGTTCAAGCTAACAGTGGAGTTCCAGAACGGATGAAACGCTGCCCCACCTGCCAAAGAACCTACCCAGACGCTTCATTGAACTTTTGCCTGGAGGATGGCACTCCCCTGATCAGCGATGCGGCCGCAGTGGACCCAAACGCCACCGTGCGCATTCCCACTCCTCGTGACACAGGCGATCCACCACCAACTGAGATCTATCGGCAACCCGCACCAGTTCTGAATCAAGTACCGGAGATGATGCCGCCCCCGCGGCAATGGGCGCCAGCGGCAGTTCCGCCAAAGAAAAAATCGAATGCGGTGTGGTGGGTGCTTGGAGGTGTGGCGGTCGTCGGAATAATCGGCATTGGCTTGATAGTCATGCTGCTGGCAATCGCCGCCACGGTTGCCGATTCAAATGACAATTCAAACACCGTCACGAATTCCAATGTCAGCACTCGCGAGGTGAATCGCAACGACAATCGCAGTGGCAGCAACAGCAACACAAATACCGGATCGCCTGCTGCCTTTACCGACGATTTTTCAGAGCCAACCTGGGGTTCCGGAAGCTCTCAATTCGGGGATATCTGGTACGCAGATGACGAATACCACATGCGCTCGCGCGAGAAGACCTATCTCGTGATGTATGCTCCGAATAACGATTACAACACCGAAAACGCCACGGTACGTGTGACGGTCCGAAGTGTGGACGGCAGCGCCAGCGTATCTGGATACGGCCTGGTTATCCACGGTGAGAAACAGAAGGGTAACCAATTAGAGGATTACGGCCTGCTGATCTACACGGGCGACGAGGCCCAGTACGAGATCATCATGCACAAGAATGGGAACCAGTCCACATTGGTTCCCTGGACCAAATCTTCGATACTTCGCGGCGGCACCAGTCCTAATCAACTTGAAGCGCGCATCAGCGGGGCCGAGATCTCTTTTTACATCAACGGACAATACGTAAACCGTATCACTGATACGCAGAATTTCAGACGCGGGGTCGTTGGCTTCTACACAAGCGAGACCACGGAAGTCGCGTTTGATGACCTCGAAATCAAACGATAAGTGCTCACGCCTTGGAAAACTTCGCAGTGTGATGTTAGTTAATCTGAAGATCCTTGCCGGCCCATACCGTGGCCGCGTGTTTCAATTCAATCAGCCCGACACGTTTCTGATCGGCCGCACGCAGGATTCACATCTATGCCTGCCTGACGATCGGTTCTTTTCCCGCCACCATTGCCTGCTTGAGATTAATCCGCCCCACTGCTTTCTGCGAGACCTGGGCTCCACTAACGGTACTTTCGTAAATCGGCAACGCGTTACGGAAGCCTACTTGAAGAATGGTGATCAGATTCAAGGTGGCGAGACCGTCTTGCTGGTGGAAGTAAGAACTGAAGGTCCCACCCAATCGGCCGACCTGCCGAGCCGCCCAACAATCGTCCCAGTTTCTTGCCTGAACTGCGGTCGCCGGGAACAAGCTCAGGCAACGGCCCCGGATGAACACCTCTCGTTTCTCTGTGAGGACTGCCGTGAAGAACTCAAGCGAACGCCACAACCTGTTCCAGGCTACGACATGGTAAAGGTGCTTGGTCGCGGCGGTATGGGTTGCGTGATGTTGAGTCGCGAACAAAAGAGTGGGCGCACCGTGGCCATCAAAACCCTCCTGCCTGATGTTGCAGTAAGCGATAAAGCCATGCGACGGTTCTTGCGGGAGATCGACGTAGGAGCGGCGCTGAAACATCCGCACATCGTCGAGTTCTTGGACCGCGGAACTCACAATGGTGTGGTCTATCTGATCACAGAGTTCATAGATGGGGCGGATGCCGCCAAACTGGCAGATATACGTGGTGGTCGACTTCCCTATCCTGAAACACGTCTGATCATCACCCAGGCGCTTGACGCTCTCTCTTACGCTCATTCGAAGGGCTACATTCATCGCGACATTAAGGACCAAAATATTCTGGTTTCGGGTTCCGGTCATGCGATCGTCGCGAAACTTACAGACTTTGGTTTAGCAAAGAGCTTTACGCAGTCCGGCATGAGTGGAGTAACTGTGGCCGGAGAAATGGCTGGCACTCTCGCCTACATGCCCCCGGAGCAACTGCGTAACTTCCGGGACGTTCGGCCTCAATCTGATATTTATGCGCTGGGGATGACAGCATACAGCCTTCTCACCGGGGTTCTAGCCTTGAACCTTACCTCAAAGACCAGTGTTGCGGACACCATCAAAGCTATTTTTGACGAGCCTGCAATTCCATTGCGTGAAAGGGCTCCAGACGTACCGGCACAGGTCTGCGAAATCATTGATCGCTCGCTCGTGAAGGACCCGGCGCACCGTTGGCAGTCCGCTGCAGCAATGCGAAATGCGCTTTTGAGCGTGAATTAGTTCAGGTTATAGCTTCACCCACGACTGGAAACCCCCAGAAAATAAAGGGCTTTACTTCTCTCGCGATTGGACCGCATAATACGTCCCCCAATCACTGGCTTTGCGGCCAGCCAAGTTATTGTCGTCGACCAGACGAAGAGGAGAAGCTAATGCGATCGATTTGGAAAGGCCATATTCGGTTCCTGCTTGTCGCTATTCCCGTACGCATCTATAACGCGATCGAAACCTCAGAGAAGATCCAGTTCAACCAGTTGCATCGTGAGGATTTTGGCCCGATTGGCTACGACAAGAGATGTAAGAAATGTGGGCAGACCGTGACGAACGACCAAATCACCAAAGGTTATCAGTACGAACCGGACCGGTACGCGATCGTCGAACCCGAAGACATTGCCAAAATAAAGATTAAGACAACAAAGGCCGTCGACATCGTGGGATTCGTCGATGCGGATGAAATTCCGACTACCTTCTACGATGCGCCGTACTACGCCGGGCCTGACGGACCGGTTTCTGAAAAGCCTTACGCTCTGCTGCGTGAGGTGATGAAA
The DNA here is from genome assembly GCA_035283645.1 of Pyrinomonadaceae bacterium. Taxonomy (GTDB): domain Bacteria; phylum Acidobacteriota; class Blastocatellia; order Pyrinomonadales; family Pyrinomonadaceae; genus PSRF01. Next base: position 2,311 of record DATETN010000081.1, on the reverse strand, counting down.
CAGACCGGAAAGGTTGGTGTCGGTAAGGTTGTCCTGCGCGATCGCGAGGATCTCGTCGCCGTGTTCCCATACGAAAACGGGTTGGTCTTACAAAAGCTGCACTACCCGCATGAGCTCCGAAAAATGGAAGATGTTCCGGAAATCGATCGGGCACAAAATCTGAATAAGAATGAACTAAAGCTCGCCACCACGCTCGTTGAGCAGATGGTTACAAAACTCGAAGAGATAGACACCGTCGATCAGTATCATCAGGCGCTTAGAACTCTTATTGACTCCAAGATCAAAGGCAAGCAGGTGGCGGAAGTTGGAGAGGTTGAAGAAATACCCAGACTTGATATTATGAGCGCGCTGAAGAAGAGTTTGCAGCAGTCGAATCGCAAGCCGATGGTTAAGGCCAGCACGGCCAAGAAGAAACCGCAGATCACGCTGGTCAAACCAAAGACAGCAAAGAAGCGAAAAGCTTCGTGACCGTTCGGCAGTAGATGAACGACACCAACAATAAGGTTCTATCCTTTCCCTCACCTGTCCCGGCCAAGGCAGATTATCAACGTGTCAAATCCAACTACTCGGTGCGCGAGATCAAACAGCTGTTTGGTTTGAGCGAGCGTACGATTCGTCGTTGGACTGAGCAGGGTGTGATTGAAGCCGCCGCACACGCGGGCGACAATTACACCTACGACTTTCGTGCTCTAACACAGTTTCGACGCGTCCGGGATCTGCGGGCTCAGGGACACAGCATCCGCCAGATTGAGGCCGAGCTGCAAGGTCAACTAAATCTGTTTCGGGCGGACTCCGGTCACGTCGCGAGGCTGCTGACTTCCTTCGAGGAAGCGTTGCTGCTTCATGAGAAGGGGGACCCAAAAGCTGCTGAGTATTACCTTGAAGCAATTGCGGAAGGTGACAACGTAGCAGAAGCCCATTGCAATCTGGGAATCCTGAATCTGGAGCAGAGCAACTTCGCGAAGGCACTCGATGCCTTTACGCTCTCTTTAAAGTGTGACCCACGTCACGTCGAGGCACATTACAATCTGGCAAATCTCTATTATGACGCTGGGGATCTGAAGTTGGCGCGATTGCACTACGAAGCGGCGACACAGATTGAACCGGGATTCTCGCTGGTTTATTTCAATTTGGCGCTGGTGTATCACCGGTTGAACGAGATTAGCCTGGCTTATGCTGCGTTAGAAAAGTACAAGAAGCTTGAACCAAACGACGAAGAGATCGAGGCGATTAATCAGTTATTGAAGGCAATGGGAAGAGCGGAGTGAGAAGACTGCCGATTGCCAAATGACGAGTCGAGATTGATCGTTTGCCAATCTTCAATCTTAAGGGGGTCGCGGTGGGCAGTGTGCCGCTGCCCACCTGCTCGTATGGGATCGCAAGAAAGGTGAATCGATCCGCATAACGTGGTGATTAATCCATAACCCTAATCACCCTCGAATTCCACGAACGCTAGCCAGTAAGCTGCGGAATAGCTAAAATGCAGCCTCCCCAATCCCCTTCGGGTACGTTTAGAGCAAGTTTCGGAGGTTCCCCCAAAATGTCGCGTATTAAGTGCAGGGTGTTGTGTGTAGACGGTCATCACGATACTTCAGAGATGTTGCAACTCCTGCTTTCACAGGAGGACTATGAGGTTGTGACTGCGGCTAGCGTGGGGGAGGCGATTGAATTAGCCGGCAGCAGTGATTTTGATCTTTATGTACTTGATAAGCGGCTGCCCGATGGGAGTGGGCTCGAGCTGTGCCGGAGACTTCACGAGCTGACGCCCGGCGTACCTTGCCTTTTCTACACCGGCGACGCTTATCAGATTCATCGCGAACAAGCGTTCGAGGCTGGCGCTGAAGCCTTTGTAGCAAAACCTGACATCGACGCGCTCATACAGGCCGTGCACAATCTCCTCGCGGAAAAAGAGTGTACCACCGCCGTCATGTCCGATAAGCTTTAGCTTATTGTGTGGGCTTACCCGTGCTCCGAATGAAACTCGAGACGTCGCAGCGCCATTCTCAACATTCGAATTTTTCAACATTCGAGTTTTCTGGGAAATCACAAGCTGTGGGAAAACGACAAACTGAAGTTTATCGAACAAGGAAACCCCATTGCCTTGACACACTAGTGGGTGCACGTATAATTTTTCGCATCAAGCTGAGATTTCTCGAACTAACAATCAACAATCGAGCACTTCCGCAATCGATATGCTTGTGAGTTCGCTGAAGATCGCAGTATCAAGTTTGATATGGGCCGTTAGCTCAGTTGGTAGAGCAGCTGACTCTTAATCAGCGGGTCGGAGGTTCGAGCCCTCCACGGCTCACCA
>DATETN010000080.1:0-42915 GCA_035283645.1 Pyrinomonadaceae bacterium | reverse complement strand
CCAATGACCAATGACCAATAACGATTTATAACCTCTGACCTCTGATGACCTCTGTCCTCTGATCTTCCTCCCTTCATGATTTCACTTGAGTTTTAGTGCTTGTTTCTTGTAGTATGCCGCGGCCCGATATAATCCCAGGACGTCCCATTACCCTCTAAGCCTCCTACTTCTCAAGTTCCCTAGAGGTCGGTCAAATGATGAGTACTGCAACATCCGCAGATAGACAGAAGACAGCAAAAGAGAACCAATATGAGCCCGGCGACCGCAAGGTATCGTTACTGGTCGTCGAAGACGACGAGAACATTTCCACCGCGATTAGTGAGTATTTTTCGCGCGCTGGCTATAACGTGAGAACTGTTGAAGATGGATTGACGGGTATCAAGTCGGCTCTTGATGATCCACCAGACGCAGTAGTCCTGGATCTGATGTTACCCAAGATGGACGGCTTGGCTGTTTGCAAGGAGTTGCGTGAAAAAGTGAGCTACCTTCCGATTCTCATGCTCACCGCGAAGGATGATGTCGTGGACAAAGTGCTCGGGCTGGAGATGGGCGCCGACGACTACATCACCAAGCCATTCAGTCTCCGCGAGCTTGAGGCAAGAATCAAGTCGGTCTTGCGGCGCTCGCGTAATGTGGCTGGACCGGATGGCGCACGAGACGAGGCGCCAATATCTAGAGGAAGGCTGCGGATAGACCCGGCGAAACGTGAAGTTACGATTGGCGACCGGCAGGTAGAGCTGACTCCAAAAGAATTCGATCTCTTGCGCCTGTTTGCATCGAACCCCGGCAGGGTCTTCCCACGCAAGTACCTGCTTGAGAAAATTTGGGATTATTCCTACGAAGGCTACGACCGCACGATTGATTCACACATAAATCGTCTGCGAGCGAAGATTGAAGAAAACCCTGAGAATCCACAGATGGTGCTCACAGTCTGGGGCATTGGCTACAAATTCAGCGACGAGCATTAGGACAGAGGTCGGAGGCCAGAGGGGAAAGGGGAAGAGGGGAAAAGGGGAACCATTCTTCTCCTCTTACGCTTTTTCCCTCTTCCCCTTTTCCCCTATGACCCTTGCTCATTGCTCATTGGTATTCGCCCGCTGACCTCCGCCCAACCGCTCATCAAATTTCTATAGTAATTGCCTCCAACTTATTGTATTCTCTGGCCCGGTTTGTACAACATATGGTTCTGATGGTCGCAGGTTAGTGCGGCGAGCGCCCTCGGAGCTGCCCCCCATCCGTCGACGCGAAGCATCGTTGCTCGCGCCTGCTTCTACCTGTCCTTTCCTGGACGGCATCAGTAAAACTTCGAATCGTTCGATAAGTGGAGGGAGGCGCATGCACTGTCGTTCTTTGCATAAGGAGTTTGCTCTCGCTCTGAGCATTCTTTTCTTACTGTCTTCATCGCTCTCAGCGCAGAAAAGCGTTAGCAGCGTGCAACCCGTAACCTTTCTGGACAGCACCCGAGAACAGGATGGGCTCGCTGGGTCTGTCCGTCGAGTAAAGATTGAAAATGCGTCCTTGCAGTTCGCAGCCGGCAAGTTAGAGGAGGGCCCACGGCAGCTCCTCGAAGTCACAACTTATGCTCTTAATGGCAAGCGCATAGACAACGTCAGCTACCCCTTACGCAGTGGGCCATCCCGAAAAGAAGAGTATCGCTATGATGACAAAGGCAACATCATCGAGATGACCCTTCGCGGAGCGGACGGTTCGATCCTGAGTCGTGAAGCCTACGAATATGAGTTCGACCGGTTCGGCAACTGGCGAAAAATGGTGACCAGCCTGGTGGTGTTTGAAGGCGGCGAGCTAAAGAGAGAGCCCGTCGAAATTACTTACCGAACGTTCACCTACTACTTTGATGATGCGGTCGCGAGTGTCATCGATTCCAACGTTCCAGCGGCATTGCCTAAGGCCCCTCTGTTAGGTTCCTCCCGCTCCTTAGGTACCGACATCCCAATTGGTGGAACAGTCTTTAGGGCAGCCTCAGAGCAGGTTGCTGCCGTTGATTCACACGCCGAGTCGAACTCTGCCCCGCCAATGCCTCGCCCGTCTCTAACTTCAACTGTGGTCGAAAAGACTGAGATGGATCTTGAGAATTCCGCACCCAGGCGCGGTAAACGCGGGCTTACTGAGGATGTAGACGAGGAACGGCCTTCCGAAGTTCGGCCCACTGCAAAGCTCTCAAATAACAAGGTCGCAGTAACTGAGACACGAGCAGCTGTCCCGCCACCTGCTAGTTCCGAAAGAAACGGGACAAGTTCAAATGCTGCTCTGAGCTTTTATAAAATTGGACGCGCGAGTTTCGACTCGGGAGATCCAAAAAGTGCCGTTAGAGCATTCCTGGACTCTCTAAAGATCGAACCCAAATCGGCTGAAGTGAACTTAAGTTTGGGCAATGCCTACATCGCCTTGAAAAAGCCGCATGAGGCAATCAAGGCTTTCAAACGCGCAATAGAGCTCGATCCAGATCTGGCGGAGGCTCACTATGGATTGGGCCTCAAGTACCACGAGCTGGGCCGCTTTAGAGACGCGGCCAACTCTTTCAAAAAAGCAGCTCATCTGGATCCCTCTATGGCAAAGGCGCACTTTGGTCTTGCCCTCGCCTATCAAGAGTTGGGGGATGACAGCGGTCGAACTGAGCATTATCGGATTCTCCAAAGACTTGACGCCGGACTAGCCAAGAGACTCGAACAGAGTTTTGCGAAATCTGTTCTGCCATGCGGCGGGAAACCTTTCTGCCAATAATGTCCAAAGGGAAGAGGCGAAGAGGGCGAAGAGGCGAAGAGGGAAAGAGGGAAGAGGGGAAACAAGCGATTGGACCGGAAGTAGGAGTCGGAAATGCAACAAAGTCGTTTCAGCGTTTTGACAGGACATCTGAATGATTACCCATTGGCGGATCTCGTGGGCATTCTTCGCCATCAACAAAAAACGGGGCGGTTGCTGCTCGAGTACGAAAAGAGCCCCGCGATGCTCTTTTTTAAAGATGGTGAGTTGATAGACGCCCAGTTTGACCAATTGAGTGGGTTACAAGCATTGTGCGTCGTCTTTGCGCAACCAACAGCCAGTTTCAACTTTAATCCGCTGGTTCGGCCTCAACGTCGCACAATCGACTCTTCACTTCAGAAGGCTGTTTCAGAGTTGCTCGGGTGCTGGGATGAGAGTGCAATCGACGTTGATAGCATTGGGCGAGAAACTAAGACACTTTCGTCAGGTTCTATGTCAGAACAGCGACTTCCCGTTACTGTTTTCGAGAGTGTTCCAGCATTAATGGGTTCAACCAAGCCAATTCTCTCACTGCCTCCAGCTCCTACGCGGCGATTAAGTCCGTCAGTGATGGCCATGGGGGCGGCAGGACTGTTGATGCTGGGAGCCTCGGCCTTCATCGGTGTCAGTCGCGGGTTTATTCCTGCAACCCCTTCGGCGGCTGCGAATCAAATTGTTTCCGCGCCAATCGAGGGCACTGCGCCCAGTCACACCGCAACGGAGGAAGTTCCCGAAACCCTAACCAGGAACCGAACGGAGCGCGAGGCTTTCACGAGACTCGGGGAGAAGAGGGCGCCGGTCACTCCAAGTAAGTCTGAAACGGTACCGCAAACTGAAGCCTCACCTGACGCGATTCCCGCTGAGAACGCTGCGCAGACGCAAGTAACGGCAGTCAATCCAGAGCCCCCTGCACAAGGTGGTACTGTTCGGGTGATTTTGCAGGTCGAGAACGGCAGAGTTACCCAAGCCTCTATCGGGAATCACAAGCCTGGAATGGAGGCTTATGAGGCCCTCGCATTGCGAATTGCCCGGCAGCGGCGTTATCCGGCCGCGGCTTCGGGCCAACAAACGGTAATGATTAGGGTTGACTAGAAAGAAGCCAGTTAGCAGGAAGGTGAGGCTATCAAATGCTATTTGTTGAAAATAAAGTCTTGGCTCACTCGATAGGCACGCGTGATCGAATTCAGCTTTTGAAGGAACTGCACGCGCGAGACTTTGCACCCATGATCCGATCAGCCCGGGCCAAGGCATTCGAGGTGCTGTCTGGCGATTCGTTCGACTATGCCGAAATGGAAACTGAGTTAGCGGGCCTCGGCCAACGAAAGAACGAAGCGAATTATGTGCGCGGCGATATATTCCCACAGAGTGATCATCTGTTCTTCCTCGTTTTCTCTGAAGACGAGTCAGAACTTATCCGCGCCGGCATTGTCTACAAAAGCGAGACTCCCGAGCCTTTTCGGAAGTTAGACAGCTTTTGCCGCGAAGTGCGAGACCTCCTGACAACTTTCAGAATAAATCAGCAGCTAGACCATGAACGTTCCCCTCAACTTCCGGAATGGCAACACGGCACTGCAAGCATGCCCGGCGGTTTCAAGGCGTTCGTTGCGAGGCAGGATTCCGACTCTATGTTCAATAGTTTACGGCACAAGAAGATGAGCGATCGCGTTCGTGCGGCAGGCATTCTCGAGGACACGAGCGTGAGAGTGTTTTTGCGTCGCGCGAAAGAGGCCCACATTGAAGGTTATGCAGCAAAGTTGTTGACGGGTGACACAATTGGTCGGTTCGAGTCCTCGATCGAACGTCTTACCGAAGCTGGTCTCGTTGAACGAGAAGTTCAGGTGAGTTGTCGCAAGACTGGACATGCTCTGTTTCGGTTGCCGAACCCGCATGCGTTGGCTGTCGTGACTGTCAGCGATGCCACCTGCAGTGAGTGCGGTGCCGCAGTTGCCGATGAGAAGGTTGAGGAAGTCATCGCTCCTACGCGGCTCGCCGCGTCGCTCTTAGAGGACGGCTCGTGGTTGATTAGTCGTCTGCATCAAGTATTGAGTGAATTGGGAATTCCCGAAAGCGAGGTAGCAGTTGGTCCATCGGAAGGTGATGGCTATGGTCAAATGATGGCCAACGTATGTGGCGAGTCGTTCCTGATTCTCGCGCGAGATGGTGACTTGACTCCAGCATTTGCACGTTGGGCAATCGATCTCGAAATTGAGACTGAAGCGTCTCATCTCGTTGTGGTGGCGACCGGCAGGGTCCACAATCATGCGGGAGCCTTGTTACAGAACCATGCCCGCCATCGCGTGCGAGCCGGACAGGATTTCGAGTTGGTGTTGGCTGACGATGCCTTGACCGCAACGGATGAGCTTCGTCACGCTTTTGAGCGTGTGGCTCAACGTGTTCTTGACGAACAGTTGTGCGATCTGGATGGTGCGGTCGGGTTGAGTGTGAGTCGGATGGTCGTCACGAAGTTCAAATTGCAGGCGGCCGCGGAACTCGACCTCCGGACAAGGGAGACAGAGGATTCAGGGCACCTGCGGAAGCCACTAAGTCTTGCAGCGCATGCTGGCGTGGCACATTCCGATGTGATTACTGAGTTCAGTGAAGATCAGCCACGCGATGATTATGAGCATCAGAATAACGACCACAGCCCTCACGAAGCGTTCCCTGAGAACGGATTCATCTCGCATCCGGACCCTACATAGATTTAAACGAAAGGCACCAGACTCTTACTGATAGCACCGATGGACCAAAGGGTTAGCACTAGAGGTGTCGAACCAGCAGACACGACTGATAGGAACGGTTCATTCGTAGACGGCGACGCATCCGGTTTTCAAAACGTTTCGAGCGACACGACTTCGCAGCCAGCACCGGGGGATCTGTCGACCTCAGCTACTGATGAGGAGGCGGTACTTCGGCGAGCGGCTACTGAACTGGCCGGACGAAAGTCGGGGTCGCGCCTTCTTTCCGTGCTTCAACCCGATGGCGCTGCAGAAAGTGATTCGTTGGACCAAATCAGCAACTCACTCTCAGATCCAGCAACCACTCTGCGCTCCGCCGCGGTGCGTACCCTTTATCGGTTGAATCCTGAGATTGCGGCAACCTTTTTGAACAAGGTCATTAGCGAAAGCACTCCGGCGCAACGTCGTCGCATGGGAGCCGCTCTCGTCGGTTCGGGATTGCTTAATGACATCCCGACGGCAAGTGAAGATGCACGAGTCTTCTATTCAGCTCGTTCGTTGCTTTTTCTGCTCGCGAAGATCGGCGAGGTGGAACCATTGCAGGACATCCTGCAACGCCATCCGGACCTCGAACTCCGGCTGGCACTTATAAAAACGCTTGGACAAAGTGAAGGCCCCGAAGTGACTACTGCTTTTCAACAACTCCTGCTGGATCCATCCCAGCCCAAGGAAATTCGATCAATCGTAATGGAGCTCCTGGTGCAGTTGGTCGACCACGAAACGAGCGATCGACGAAATCACGCTAAACGTCAAGAAAAGGATTCGACAGGTTTGGGAGACTCTCACCGAAGTTGGGCACTTCCTCTACAGGATCATTCAGCCGCAAATGATGCGTAATTTTGACGAAGCTCAGAATCCAGTCGTGATTCATGGGTTTGTGAGCGCTGGTTTCGAGCCCATGCGCGAAGCGTTCGCTGAGAATTTTTCACGGCGTCACTAGCTGGGCGCCGGCTGCTGCGTGTATCACCGGGGCGAGAAGGTAGTCGACCTGTGGGGTGGCTTGCGTAACAAGGCAACCGGCGAGACCTGGGAAGAGGACACTTTGGCTGCGCCCGCGATCCCTCCGACTCGCGGCTTCTACGATGAATGCATGCTGGCCGAGGTCCAGTTCTCGTTGGGCTTCATGAAGCCCAGCCCTGCGTGGCCTTTCGGGAGTGAGGGTTCATTTGGATCACCTGGAGCGGGTGGTTCTTTTGGCTTCGCCGATCCGAAAGCGGGCATTGGCTATTCGTACGTCACCAGCAAAATGGGTACGGCACTTACGGGGGACCCTAGGGACGTCGCGCTGCGAAAAGCCCTGTACTCAGTCATTCCCACGGTGCCCTAGCTATTCCGGGGCTCATTCTTCGAAGTCTTCGGCGAAGTCCGTTTTTAAAGAACGGTCTGCAAAAAAGACGTGCGCGTTGTCTAACCTACTCTCCAAGTGCGCTGCGCCGCAGCCGGGCAGTTGCATCAACATACCCACCGTTTTTGTCTAATCCCGAATTACGATTTACCATTCCCCTGCGAATGAAATTCAAATTGCAATCCGAGTATCAGCCAAAGGGCGATCAGCCGCAGGCAATCGATGCGCTCGTGCGTGGCTTGCGCGACGGCTTAAAAGATCAAGTATTGCTGGGCATCACAGGTAGCGGTAAGACGTTTACAATCGCCAGCGTAATAGACCGGACACAGCGACCAACCCTCGTCCTGGCCCACAACAAAACGCTTGCGGCACAACTATATCAGGAGTTCAAGTCTCTTTTTCCAGAGAACGCGGTCGAATACTTCGTCTCCTACTACGACTACTATCAACCCGAAGCGTACGTTCCAGCGGCGGACGTGTACATCGAAAAGGAAGCCATCATCAATGAGGACATTGATCGGCTTCGCATGTCAGCCACACGCGCACTTTTTGAGCGCCGGGACGTAATTGTTGTTGCCAGCGTTTCCTGTATTTATGGCTTGGGAGACCCGGACGCCTATTACGGCATGCTGCTGTTTCTTGAGCCGGGCGCTCGGATGAAGCGTGAGACTTTGCTGCAGAGACTGGTTGAGCTGCAGTACGAGAGGTCGGACATCAACTTTCAACGCGGAACCTTTCGAGTGCGTGGTGATGTGGTCGAGGTCTTTCCCAGTTATCAGGACCAGGCGTATCGCATAGAGTTATGGGGCGAAGAGATTGATTCCATTTCAACAATCGACCCACTGTTGGGTGAAGTCATTAGTAGACATGGGTCACGGGTTCCACTTTATCCGAAGAGCCATTACGTAATGTCCCGTCAGACGATAAAGCAGGCGATCAAGTCCATTCGCGAAGAGTTGGAGTGGTGGGAACCAAAGCTCATTGCTGAAGGAAAGTTGCTTGAAGCCCAGCGACTGCATCAGCGGACGATGTTTGATTTGGAGCTGATCAAAGAAATGGGGTTCTGCCGTGGGATTGAGAATTACTCGCGACATCTCACGGGGAAGAAGCCAGGCGAACCGCCCCCAACGCTGCTTGATTACTTACCACGCGATACGATGATGATCATCGACGAGTCGCATCAGAGCATTCCTCAAGTGCGCGGAATGTTTGAGGGTGATCAGTCGCGGAAACGCACGTTGGTTGAGTATGGCTTCCGGCTGCCTTCAGCATTAGACAACCGTCCGCTCAATTTTCAGGAGTTCGAAGCACGAATCGGTCAGACGATCTACGTTTCGGCCACGCCGGGTCCATACGAATTGACTAAAACTAGCGGTGAAGTAGTGGAGCAGATCATCCGGCCAACTGGGTTAATGGATCCAGAGGTGGAAGTGCACCCGGTCAAAGGCCAGATAGACCACTTACTCGAGGAATGTCGGCAGCGAGCTGAACGCAATGAACGCGTGCTGGTCACCACTCTAACGAAACGGATGGCCGAGGATCTGACCGAGTACTTTACGGAAGTTAACGTGCGCGTTCGGTATCTGCACTCAGACATCGAAACATTGGAGCGGATCAAGATTCTTCGCGACCTGCGCCGGGGAGAATTTGATGTTTTGGTTGGCATCAATTTGCTTCGGGAAGGACTGGATCTACCGGAGGTTTCATTGGTAGCCATACTGGACGCTGATAAAGAAGGATTTCTTCGATCGGAGTCTTCACTGATTCAGACAATTGGCCGCGCCGCGAGAAATTCTAAAGGCAAGGCAATTCTATATGCCGACAATTTGACGGATTCGATGAAGCGCGCCATCGACGAGACGCGGCGTCGACGTGCAATTCAGGAGGTGTACAACCGCGAGCAGGGAATTACGCCGCAGACGATCGTCAAGCCGATCGAGTCCACGCTGATTACTGCGTCAGAGGCCGACTACTTTAAGATTCCTGTCGACCTGAATGAATTCGAAGAGTATTCGGCTGCCAACATAGAGGCCACCATCGAACGTCTCGATTACGAGATGCGCGCAGCGGCGAAGCGGTTTGAATTCGAGAAGGCGGCGGAACTGCGCGACCGAATCAAGGTGTTGCGCGAACGCGAACTCCAACTGGCGTGACGGTACTGAGCTGAAGCCATGCTGATCAAGTCTGAACCGGACGAGATTCAGTCATATTTAGCCGACGCGAGTTATCTCGCTAGCGGCTCCGCTTTCAAGTTATTCTTGCCCGAAACAGAGAACGAGGTGCTCGAGGTACTCTCTCGTGCAACGCGCGACAAAACGCCAGTCACGATCTCTGGCGCTGGTACAGGCACAGTTGCCGGTCGCGTTCCCTTTGATGGGGTAATTCTCGCCACTGATAGACTGAATCGGATTAGAGAGGTGAGACGAGAAGACAGTGGTGGTCGCGTAGTGGCGCAATGCGGGGTTCGGTTGATAGAGCTGCAGCAGTTCGTTGATTCTAAAGGACTCTTCTACCCGCCTGATCCGACGGAGCGGGGCTGTTTTCTAGGCGGTACGATTGCAACAAACGCGTCGGGCGCGCGCACCTTCAAATATGGACCAACGCGCGATTATGTACTGCGGTTAAGAATCGCCCTGGCCACCGGCGACGTGACTGAGTTGGTTCGTGGACAGCTGCGAACCGATGCCACGGGACGCTTCTCATTAGGATTAAAGGACGGGCGCGTAATCGAAGCCCGTATACCGACCTATTCAATGCCGAAGGTTAGGAAGCATGCCTCCGGTTACTACTGCGCGCCGGAGATGGATGTGCTGGATCTCTTCATCGGCAGCGAAGGAACACTCGGTGTGATTCTGGAGGCCGAACTAAAACTTTTGAGGAGACCAGAAGGCCTGTTGAGTGGAGTGGTTTTTTTTGGCGCGAGTTCCCACCTGCTGGCATTTGTCCGGGCGGTACGAATCACATCTCTTGAACACCGAAGGATGGGGAAGACTGATTGCTTGGACGCGCGTGCTCTCGAGTACTTTGATCGAGAGTCGTTAGTGTTCTTGCGCCAGAAATACGCGGCAATCCCCGAAGGCGCGGAAGGAGCTGTATTTTTCGAACAGGAGATTTCGGAAGACCTGGAGCAACAGTTGTTGGATGAATGGCTGACGCTACTGGAGAGCCACAACGCGTTCGTCGAAAATTCGTGGTTTGCATCGAATCCGACAGATCACGGCCGTTTGCGTGAGTTTCGCCATCAGTTGCCAGTGCTCATGAACGAGTGGTTTGCGCGGTATCGTCAGCGCAAGGTGTCAACAGATATGGCTGTTCCAGATGAAGAGTTTGCAGGTTTGCTGCGGTTCTACGAGGACTCGCTTGAACCAAGCGGTCTTCGCTATACGATCTTCGGACACATTGGCGATAATCATGTTCATGTAAACATTCTGCCGCGGGACGACGATGAGGCGGCTAAGGCCAGAGCGATTTACCAAACCTTCATTGAGAGGGCTTTGCGGATGGGTGGAACGGTATCCGCCGAACACGGTATCGGCAAACTAAAACGGGAGTATTTGAAGTTGATGTACGGTGAGAACCACTTGCGGGAGATGGCGGCGCTAAAGATGGCTTTTGACCCGGCTGGGATTCTCTGTAGAGGAAACATGTTCAGCGAAGAGTATCTACAAGCTCGCAGCTCTTAAATCTTTAGATCTTAGGCATTTGGCCTTTGCACACCTGACCAATCATGATCCACGATGACGTTGAACAGTGATCACACTGACGCGAATTACAACTGACCACTAACCCTTATGTTTCGCTTCACCACAGCAGGAGAATCACACGGACGCGCGTTATTCGCCATAGTAGAAGGTGTGCCTGCCGGTTTACCTCTTGGTATAGATGCCATCGATAGCGAGCTGCAGCGGCGGCAATTGGGCTATGGTCGCGGCGGTCGGATGAAGATCGAGCAGGACAGGGTCGAAATACTGAGCGGAGTGCGACATGGTCTGACGTTAGGTTCGCCCATTGCCATTGTGATTCAGAATAAGGATTGGCCCAATTGGTCGGAAGTCATGTCCGTGGATTCGCCAACGGCGCCGATAGAGAGACCCCGCGAATTGAAACGGCCGCGGCCGGGCCATGCGGATCTAGCTGGTGGGCAGAAGTATGCAGCTCGTGATCTGCGTAACGTACTTGAGCGTGCTTCGGCAAGAGAAACTGCGGCCCGGGTTGCGTGCGGAGGAATCGCCAAACAGTTGTTGCAGCAGTTCAAGGTTGAGATTCTGAGTCACGTCATTCAGCTTGGTGGAATTCCGGATCTGCCGCTTGAGTTGACGTGGGCGGAGATCTCTTCAATTCAAGAAGACGCTCCACTTCGCTGCGCCGATCAGGGCGCGCAAGAACGAATGATCAAGCTTATCGACGAGAAGCGTGATGCAGGTGATACGTTGGGTGGGATCTTCGAAGTGGTTGCACGCGGCGTCATTCCCGGCCTCGGTTCGCATACATCGTGGGATCTGAAGCTGGATGGCCGTATCGCCCAGGCAATAATGTCGATACCGGCTGTTAAAGCCGTCGCAATTGGTGCCGGAATCACCGCCAGCAGCTTGCCTGGATCTGAAGTTCACGACGAGATTGCTTACGATTCGGAGACAGCCGAGTTCATTCGCAGAACCAATCGTGCCGGAGGCTTAGAGGGGGGCATAACGAACGGTGAGGAAGTACGGGTTCGGGGACACTTGAAGCCTCTATCAACACTGCGAAAGCCGTTGCGATCTGTCGACATTGATTCGAAGGAAGAGATCCCGGCAGGTTTTGAACGTTCGGATATCACCGCGGTGCCGGCCGCGGGAGTCATTGGAGAGGCAATGTTGGCTCTGGTAATTGCCGCCGCGATGCGCGAAAAGTTTGGCGGTGACAGTTTGGGAGAGATGAAACGAAACTTTGAAGGCTACAGAGAACAACTCCGCGGATATTGACGGGAACGCGGGCGTCCCCGCCCGCGTTCTGATGGTTCTGTTCATTGAGCAAATCTTTTTCTAGGATACACGCCGGCGCCCTCGACTACGCGTTTCCAATAAGCATCGATCGTCGTAGAATCTTCATCGTAAATTGGCAGACGAGGTCAACGCAGAGAAGAAAATGGCACTAATGGAAATATTGACGTGGCCTCATCCGGTGCTTGACACGCCGGGTGACCCAGTCACGGAATTCGATAATAAGCTTAAGACGCTGGTTGCTGATATGTTCGAGACTATGTACGCCGCGCCTGGGGTTGGTCTGGCCGCCGTGCAGGTTGGGGTTCCTAAACGGCTATTTGTTATGGATTGTTCCGGAGGCAAGGATCCGGATCAGCGCGTGGTGATGATCAACCCAGAAGTGTTGCGGGTGGAAGGCACGCAGAACGGTGACGAGGGATGTCTTTCATTCCCGGGCATCTTCTTTCCCGTTGAGCGTGGGTTGCGGGCAATCGTCCGGGCTCATGACATCAACGGAAACGAATTTGAGCTGGACGGCATGGACCTCACGGCGCGTTGTATGCTTCACGAAACAGATCACTGCGATGGCATTGTCTTCATTGATAAGATGAGTCCGATCAAGCGAGAACTGGTAAAGCGCAAGATCAGGAAGCTACAGAAAGCAGGGAAGTGGTAGCTTAACGTTAGCGTAAGCGTCAAAGACCACCGACTTCATTGTCGGTGGTTTTTAGTTTCAGCCTACCGCAACACTCCGGAAACTAGTCCTCAATACCACCGACATGAGGGGATATACTCACTAGTCTCGGCCGTTGCCCTACTCTGAATTTCTTTCAACATGTTATATTCGCCCCACCCTAACAACCTGGAGCGGACCGTATGCCGACAGAATTTCGGAATGAACCATTTACTGACTTCAGCAAAGAAGAGAACGCCAACGCGATGCGTGCCGCCATCGCCAAAGTACAGGCCGAACTCGGTCGCGAGTACCCACTGGTCATCGGCGGCGAGCGACTAACTACCGAGAGCAAATTCGATAGCATCAATCCTGCCAATCGCACACAGGTCGTTGGCCGCTTTCAAAAAGCCACGAAAGAACTTGCCAGTCGCGCGGTTGAAACTGCGTACGACACTTTTCAGCGCTGGAATGAAACTTCCGCACAGGAACGTGCGGACATAGTTGTTCGTGGGGCAGCAATTCTTCGAGAGCGCAAACACGAGATGTCCGCCTGGATGATTCACGAAGTGGGCAAAACTTGGCCAGAGGCTGATGGCGATACCGCTGAAGCAATCGACTTTTGTGAATTCTATGCGCGCGAGATGTTGCGGTACGCGTCGCGCCAGCCACTGGTGAGCATTTCAGGCGAAGAGAATCGGCTTGACTACATTCCACTGGGCGTGGGTGCTGTGATACCCCCGTGGAACTTTCCGCTGGCGATCATGGCAGGCATGACCGTCGCCTCGTTCGTTACCGGAAACACCGTCGTCCTGAAACCTTCCTCTGACGCTCCGACCATCGCCTACAAGTTTTTCGAAATACTCCAAGAGGCAGGGATGCCACCCGGAGTCGTCAATTTTATGACGGGGTCCGGGGCTGAGGTCGGCGACGTTGTGGTGGACCATCCGAGGACGCGATACATAGCATTCACCGGCTCGAAAGAGGTAGGGTTGCGCATCAACGAGCGCGCTGCCAAAGTCAGTGAGAAGCAAATATGGATTAAACGTGTTGTCGCTGAAATGGGCGGAAAGGATGCGATCATCGTAGCCGACGACGCGGATCTCGATGAAGCGGCATCAGGCGTTGTGCAATCCGCATTCGGCTTTCAGGGGCAAAAATGCTCAGCCTGTTCACGTGCGATAGTAGACGCCCGCGTGTACGAACCACTGCTTGAAAAGATTATTGAACGTACCGAGAAGATCAAAGTTGGCGATCCGACTGACAACTCTTCGAACATGAGTGCGGTCATCAACGAAAAGGCATTTCGCACAATCAACGACTACATAGAAAAAGGCAAAGCAGAGGGAGGGCGCGTGTTGACCGGAGGCGGTTCTGACGGCGAACAGGGGTTCTTTATTGAGCCCACAGTAATTGCCGATGTGAAGGCTGGGGATACAATTGAACAAGAAGAGATTTTTGGACCTGTATTAGCCGTGATCAAGGCCAGTGATTACGACGAGGCTTTAAAGATCGCGAACGACACACAATACGGTCTCACGGGAGCCGTCTACAGCACCGACGAAGCTAAGCTTGAACGGGCACGCCGCGAGTTTCATGTTGGAAACCTGTACTTAAATAGAAAATGCACCGGAGCGTTAGTAGGCGTTCATCCTTTCGGCGGCTTCAATATGTCTGGGACGGACTCCAAAGCAGGTGGCCGCGACTACTTGCTACTCTTCCTGCAGGCGAAGGTGTCTGCGGAGAAACTCGGCGCAACCAAAAGCAAGAAGGCTGAGATGGGGACGCCAAACTAGCGGTCAATTCCAGTCGCAGCGGTTAGACGGGGCAAGGGGCGGTCCTTGCCCACTTTTGTTTTGAACGATGCGCATCATTTTCATGGGCACACCACAATCAGCGGTGCCATCGCTTGAGCGGTGCGTGGCGGATGGACACCAGATCATGTCCGTCTGGACGCAACCTGACCGTCCCGCTGGTAGAGGCCACAAAGTAGCCTCCTCCGAGGTGAAGCAGATTGCGCAGTCACATGGGTTGCAGATTGAACAACCAGCGCGGATCAAGAATGAAGAGGCGAAGGAACTGTTTCGATCTTACAAGGCAGAGGTTGCGGTGGTAGTGGCGTACGGAAAAATACTGCCTGCCGAATTCCTACAGGCCCCAAAACATGGCTGCATAAACGTGCATTTTTCGCTTCTTCCGATGTACCGGGGGGCCGCTCCTGTTAATTGGGCGGTAATGAATGGTGATCCCAAAACCGGCGTAACAACGATGTTCATAGAACCCGAATTAGACTCTGGACCAATCTTATTGCAGCACGAGACCACGGTGGGCGCTAAAGAGACCGCTCCTGAATTGATGGATCGTCTGTCAGTGGCGGGCGCCGAGCTGCTGAGCGAAACTCTAGCTCGCTTACCTGAGATCACGCCACGGCCGCAGAACAATTCAGAGGCCACATTCGCCCCGATGCTTAGAAAAGAGGACGGTGTAATTGATTGGGCCAGTGATGCGCTGTCGCTTGAACGGCGAGTGCGCGGATTGCAGCCCTGGCCCAACGCATACACATCGTTTCGAGGACAGCGTTTGATAGTGTGGCGGGCTGATGCGGTCGAGCACATGGATGGATCTCAAGAGACAGGCAGGGTTTTGAGAGCGGCCGGAGATGATCTACTCATTCAGTGCGGTCGCAGAAGTGCATTGAGGTTGTTTGAGGTACAGCCTGAGGCCAAGCGTCGCATGAGTGTGCGCGACTTTCTGAATGGAACCCATCTGAAGATCGGCGATAAGTTTGGTGCAATCTAGAGCTGTATCTGCCGCCCGTTCCGCGGCCTTCGATATTTTGGAGCGTGTTGAGGAGGGTGCGTTTGCTTCAATTCTGCTCGCGCGAGGGATCGAAGAACTGCAACTGTCAGACCGCCGGTTGACACAGGGGTTAGTGTTAGGGGTTCTGCGTTGGCAACTGTTTCTGGATGCGCTCATTTCACACTATGCTCGGCGAGATGTTGCAAGTCTCGATCGGCCGGTCTTGCTTGCATTACGATTAGGACTGTATCAACTCCGCTTCCTCACGCGCGTCCCGCAATCAGCTGCCGTAAACGAATCGGTAAAACTCGTCCGACGCGCACGTTTGCGGTCGGCCGAACCCTTGGTGAACGCAGTCCTCCGGCGAGCTACACGCGAAGCAGACTACGACCCAACATCGGCCGTTTCAGATCCGCTTGAACGACTCTCGCTACAAACATCGCACCCCGCCTGGCTCCTGGAGCGATGGGTCCGTAGCTTTGGGTTTGAGTTGGCCTCCCAGTTCGCTGAAGCGAACAACCTTCCGCCGTCGCCGGCATTTCGCATAGTGAACAATGTTGCGTCGCTTTCTTCGGTGCAAGATGAGCTTCGCGCGGCGGGATGCACGGTCAGACCTTCCGCGATAGCAGGGAGTGCCTGGGTCCTGGAAGGGTCCACCTCTGCACTGATGGCGCTCGCGAGCGCAGGGAAGGTGTATATCCAAGATGAAGCTTCGCAACTGGTAAGCGAAATTGTGAATGCGAGAGAAAGCCAAGTGGTTCTGGATCTTTGCGCGGCACCTGGGAGCAAGGCAACACACATCGCGGATTTATCTTCGAAAACGACCGTTATTGCCTCTGACTTTAGCGAGCCGCGATTGCGAACCGTTATGCAAACGGCGAACTTACATAAGCTCGGGCGAATCCACTGCCTGGTTCTTGATGCGCTCGAACCTCTTCCGTTTCCGGAGAACTCATTTGACGTAGTGTTGGTTGATGCGCCCTGCTCGGGGACAGGTACGCTTAGGCGCAACCCGGAGATCCGCTGGCGCATCACAGCGGCAGACATTGAGGAACTATCATCCCGACAAAGGCAGATCCTGGATTGCTCGGCGGACGTCATAAAGCCTGGTGGTAGACTGATTTATTCGACCTGCTCAGTTGAGCCCGAGGAGAACGAACAGGTTATTCAGCCTTTCATGGCAGCGCGCAAAGACTTCGAGGCAGCAGAGATCACGCTGAACCCAAAACTCAACGTGGAATCACATGTGATCAGAACCTGGCCGCATCGTGATGTTACGGATGGGTTCTTTGTGGCGCAGATGAGAAGAAGGACATCCTAGGTCTTTAGGGTTTTCGGCCTGCTGAGGCCAACGACCAAAGGTCAACGGCCGAAGCCAAAAACTTGGCGACCCTAACTGCCGAGTCGTTTTGCTTGCTGGGGTTATGTTAGACTGCCCAGCTTGCTTTTAGAACCGCGCGATCTTGTTGCTGGCGAGGTAAATAAGAGATTGAATCCGGCAATGCGAGCGCTGACAACCCTGCGTCGACTTGGCATAATTATAGCCATCGCGGCTACCTTTCTTTTTGGGTTAGCGACGACCGTTTATCTTTCGCTTCGCAGTCCTGAGGTTAGAGTGCCAGAAGTTATTGGTAAGGACAGATTCGAGGCTGAGCAGATTCTAGGCGATGCTGGACTCAACTTTCGGGTGCGGGCAACGCGGCCCAGCAATCAATCAAAACCCGACACTGTACTATTTCAACTGCCTCGAGCGGGCGAGATGGTCAAGGTTGGCCAGACTGTTGCGATGGACATTAGCCGGGTGGCAAAAGAAGGTGAAGCATCAGAAAGCGACGCAACTGACAAGAAAGTCGCAGAAGAGCAAGCCGAAAGCGCCACCCGAACCGCATCGGAAGCCACCGAGGTTAAGCCCAGACGCAGGCCCGCAAACAGAAACGCCAATGACAACGCTAACGCGAATAGCAATGTGAATGCGGCAAACAAAAATCGGAACGCGAATAGTAGCCCTCAAAACGCCAACGTCGGCGAAAACGCAAATCGCACCAGGAACGCAAACACCCGAGAGGCCAACTCGAATCGAAGTGCAAGCCCGACACCGCGAGCTGTAGTTCCCGGCCCTTCACCTACGCGGCCAGTGCCTAACAACTGAAGGCTTGAAGTGACGACGAAGACAATCGATATAGCGCCCTCCATTCTCTCGGCAGATTTCTCTCGTTTGAGTGAGGAGATTTCCGCTGTGGAGCGCGGGGGCGCGACCATCCTCCACGTTGATGTAATGGATGGTCACTTTGTGCCGAACATCACCGTGGGGTTTCCTGTAGTGAAGTCGCTCTCCAAAGTGACAGATTTACCGATCGACGCGCATCTCATGATCTCAGAGCCGGGCCGCTATGCAGAGCAGTTTGTTAGGGCCGGGGCCTCAATGGTGTCAGTTCATATCGAGGCAGATGCTAACCTTCATCGCACGCTAACGGCGATAAAAACAGCCGGAGCTCAGGCCGGCGTGGTGATCAATCCGGGAACGTCGACAGCAACCCTGGAAGAGGCGCTTGGCTTCGTCGACTATGTGCTGGTAATGTCAGTGAATCCTGGTTTTGGCGGGCAACAGTTCATTCCAGAAGCACTGGATAAGGTCCGGCGAATCCGCCGAATGATTCAGGAACGCGGTGTGGCAGTACGGATCGAGATTGATGGTGGTGTAGATCGAGAAAATATCGCCCAAGTAGTGGCCGCAGGAGCTGAGATAATTGTAGCTGGCTCCGCTGTTTTTCGTTCCAACAACCCTGAAATGGCGGTTCGAGAATTGCGCGAGGCCACCGTTCAATGGGTTTAGGCTACAAAGCAAGCGTATTCTTTAGAGTTAAATTGGAGGTTTTGTTTATGCGTTATCCATTTGTGACTCTGTCGGTCCTCTGTGCGGTGCTCCTGTGCGCGTTCACAAGTGTGGCATTGGGGCAGGGTAGTTCGAAACCTCCAAGTGATATTTCTACAACACAGAGGCTGGATGTGATGCGCTCGAAGCTCGAATCGCTTCGGCGGTCATTGAATAGCGCCATCTCTTCCATACCCGCCCCAGCAGATAAAAAAGAGAAGGCTAGCGCCGACAGTCCGAGAGAGATTTTACGTGGTCTGGACAAAGAGGTGGGTTCAATTTTGTCCGAGGTGAATGACATTCGCGGAAGGTACGACCGAGCGGAGAAGTTTGATGCGACAGCCCTGGATCGCCTTGAAACATCAGTGGCCGAGGTTTCTACACGCGTTGAAGCCGGACTTCAATCGACGGCAAGTGCTCGTACGGCCGTAGCTACAGCGTCGCCTAACAAGAAAAAGAAGAAAGGCAAGTTCTTGGGACTGTTTGGTGGCGGCGGAGACGACAAGTACGAAGAACTCACGGGTACGGTGGCTGCCGGGCGTGACCGTGTGCTTTTTGAGGAGGCGGCGAAAGAAGTGCGAAAAGGGCGCCATGACACGGGTCGGCTCCTCTTTACTACGATTATCAATACTTATCCGGATTCTCCGTTCCTGCCACTTGCGAAACTTGCGATCGCGGACTCGTTTTATCTAGAGGGTTCCACCAGTGCCTTGATTCAAGCAGCACAGGCATATCAAGACTGGCTCACATTTTTCCCAACCGATCCCCTTGCTGACGATGCGATGCTCAAGGTTGCGGAAGCCGAGATGCGTCAGATGGGTCTGTCTGATCGTGACATCAGTCACGCGCGCAAGGCGGAACAGCGACTCAAGGCGCTAATGCAGCAGTTTCCGCAGAGCCTGCTCCGGCCTGAGGTTGAGGCCAGATTGCGCGAGGTTCAGGAGAATCTTGCAATGCACAATTTGCAGGTAGGAAATTTTTATCTGGAAGCTCGGTACCAGAGTAACAAGGGGGGATTGAAGGGAGCACAGTCGCGCTACAAAGAGATCGTCGACAAGTACCCGCACTTCTCTTATATGGATGAGGTGCTATTCAAGCTGGCAAATACATATCGGGAAGAGGAAGAACCGGATGAAGCAGCAAAGTACTACGCGCAAATCCTACGTAATTACCCGAACAGTGATTTCGCTGAGAAGGCTCGAGAGCAGTTGAACATCATCGGGGCTCCTATCCCAGAACCCGATCCGGACAGGATGAACGTCGGTTCGGCCGCTCGCCCTGGTTTCATGGCCAACGTGGTGCAGCAGGTCACCGGCCGCGCAGATGTAAACGTGCGCAAAGACGGCATCTTGATTAGCAAAGACGGCAAGGAAGGCAGTGATCTGATTGACGAAGCTCTGAGAAACAACGGTCAACTGCCAGAGAACACCACTCCTGCACCCGCGATTCAGCGCGGCAGTTCACGACCTGGAGGAGGTAATAATTCTGCCCCGCCCGCCCAAAACGCGTCCCAAGGTGCAACCTTGACTCCGTCTGGAACTAAGCCGTAGCCCTTCTTTAGTACACACTTTCTGGCCCGTCCCAAGCTCGATTGGGACGGGCTACCTTTTTTTACAAAGCTTAGGCTTTGCTCATCACCCAACCGCTGGTATTGTGACACCAAAAAATCTGTCGGGGAGTGGATTTGTCTCAAATGACGCAGCCAGATCTCGATCAGCGACATAGAAGAGCCTCAAGAACAATTCTGGTTCTTCTGTGCGTCACGGCTTTCCTGGCGCTGATAGCGTATTTAGGCAAGGGCTATTTTCGCCAGCGGTCTAGTAGTTCGATAGATGGCGTGGTTCGAATTACTATCTTTATCTTCGGGTTGGGAGCCGTGGCCCTCCGCCGAACCCGATTCACCACAATGAGGCTTCAAGATATCGGCGCTTTGTCGGGGGCGGCGGGATTACTGGATACACTGCAAAAGACTACCTTACAACTGGCGGTGATTGCGGCTGTAATTGCCGCAATTGGGTTTATAGCAACGATAGCTACCGGAAATGATTTTTATACCTATGGCGGCGGACTTGTAGCCATTGCCGTACTGCTGTACGCCTACCCCACAAAGAGTTCATGGCAGCGGGCCGTGCGTCAGTTTGCCTCAGCACCTGAATCGGGAACCTAAGCTTGGTGTGCTCAGTACCACCCACTTCACCCGTGTGTAGGATCGTTTTCTTACTTGGACCACCTCGACTGGAACACACTCAACCAAATCCTACACACGGCAGTATGTAGTGCTTTTTAGATCCAGCCTACAAGACGCGCCCCAGCCCCCTTCTCTTTTTCAACAATACCAACTCAGAAGACGGGTGACATTTAGAACCCTCAACTACACCCGTCCTCAATTTCGATGAAGCTTCTGAGTCGCAACGTTGAGATAAAAGAGAGGGGGTGGCGTCCGTCTCGTAGGTTGGATCTAAAAAGCACTACACACTGCCGTGTGTAGGATTATGTTGTTGGTCCGTGTAACAGGTTTTTGACAGAGTCTCTGCCGTGTGCAGAATTTGGTTGAGTGTGTTCCAGTCGATTTGGTTCAAGTAGGAAAGGTTGGCATTTCTTCGCCCTCCTCGTGGCTGCCCAAGACTAGAGCCGGATCTTGTGAAAAGGGGCTAGGCCAAGACCAAAGTACCACCGATGAAGTCGGCGGATTTGGGTTCGGGAGCCCTCAAAAAGCCTCTCAAATTGTTAATAGTTGTTGATCTGAGTTTAAACCTTTGCTACTGTTGCCAGGCCTGGTTCTTTCAAGCTCAGAATTTGCAACGGTTAATGTCGAGTTCTTATGCTTCGCTCAGATTTACAAACCTGCTCCATCAGCGCCTTGTTCGCGGTCTTACTTCTTTCTAGCTTCACGACTGTGTCAGGGCAGGAACCCAGCAGGGAATTAGCTCGCCTTGTTTCCACTTCCGCCGATACTACAGTTCCGCGCCCGCGTGTTGTCGACCGTCCTGCCGATCCTTCTGTAATCTCGCGCTCATCATCAATTGACAACGCAACATCAATCGAGCGCCGCGCTTTTGACCTCACCAATGAGGTTCGGCACCGAAACGGTTTGACTCCTCTCCAGTGGGACCCGGAGCTCTGCCGCATGGCGCGAGTACACTCCGAAAAAATGGCACGTGGTGGTTTCTTCGCCCATGAAACTCCAGAGGGGCACCGCTTGCGCGATCGTGCCCGCTCAAGCGGGATCGGCCGCTTTAAGGTGTTGGCAGAGAACATTGCGTATAATCAAGGCTTCAAAGATCCGGGCGCCTTTGCTGTCGAGCGGTGGCTGATCTCCTCAAAGCATCGTGCAAACATTCTTCATAATGAATTTCAGGCGGCCGCGGTCGGAGTCTTCGTAGCAGACAACGGTGCAGTGTACTTGACACAAGCGTTCATAGCGCGTTAGTAGCTGTGCAGCTGCTGGCGCACTCGAGCCGGTAGCAGCCAAGTGAACAGCGTATTCACCCTCCCATCCTTCGCCAAAATTAACTGGAACCTCCGCATCCTCGGAAAGCGCCCAGACGGTTATCACGAGGTACGCACCGAGTTACAGACTATCTCTTTACACGATGACCTTTCGATCTCTCCAGGAGATGATCAGGAAATCGTTCTGTCATGCGCTGACCCGCAAATACCGGATGACCGCGAGAATCTGGTAGTTAAGGCGGCAGAGGCGCTACGGACGGCTTACGCCATCAAGCAAGGCGCCCGCATTGTGCTGACGAAGAGGATTCCTGTTCAGGCTGGACTGGGAGGTGGTTCGTCCAACGCCGCAGTGGCTTTGTTAGGACTCTCGCGTTTGTGGAGTCTGCAAATAACGCCCGCTAACTTGTTTCGGATTGCTTCAACGATCGGATCCGATGTGCCGTTCTTTCTTCGAGGAGGGCGAGCACTCGCCACAGGCACTGGAACCAACGTCACTGAGTTAGAGGATCTGCCTCCAAAATACTTGTTGATCGTGAGTCCGACTGTGTTCGTTGCGACTTCCGAAGCTTACGGTTTGCTTAGCGCCACTGCCTTGACATCACGTACACGCGAATCTATTCTTGCTGGTTTCCATGAGCAGGCTCAGACTGATGATTCGCATCAATTAGAGCTGACCAATGATTTTGAGCCAGTGATCTTTGATAGAGAGCCGGAGATTAAGCGCGCTCGAGATGCTCTGCTGCGATGCGGCGCCCAGGCCGCGTTGCTAGCTGGAAGCGGCTCAAGTGTATTTGGTATCTTTGAAGACCCGACAGCGCGAACATGTGCTTTAAGTGAGATTGAGGCGGAAGCCGGATGGCGTATCTACCCCTGTGTTACCATATCGCGACGTAAATACTCTCGCGATGTGAATTCTGTAGGAGATTTGCGCTCTGTCTAATCTGCGATACTGGGGCGTAGCCAAGTGGTAAGGCACCGGTCTTTGGAACCGGCATTCGTAGGTTCGAATCCTCCCGCCCCAGCCATAACCCGTATTGTGTTAGCCCTCAAGACAAATGCAGGTTCTTCTTTGTCTTACTACCCACTTAACCCTAATACAGGAGTCATTCGAGTCAGGCTATGGGCACGACTGGCGGAATAAAGATCTTCTCGGGTAACGCTAACGCAAAATTAGCGGAAGACATTTGTCGCAACCTCGGTTGTGACATGGGAAAAGCGTTTACCGAACGGTTTTCCGATGGTGAGTTTAACTTTCAGATCGATGAGAACGTCCGAGGCGGAGACGTTTTCATAGTTCAACCGACCGGCCCTCCGACAGATGCGCATCTGATGGAGTTGTTGGTAATGCTGGATGCCTTTCGGCGCTCGTCGGCAGAACGCATCACGGCGGTGGTTCCATATTACGGGTACGCGAGATCAGACAAGAAGGACCGGCCGCGCGTACCTATCTCCGCCAAGCTGGTCGCGAATCTAATAACAGTAGCAGGCGCGGATCGGTTGCTAACCATTGACCTGCATGCGGCGCAGATCCAGGGGTTCTTTGATATTCCCGTAGATCACCTTTACGCTGCCCCGGTGATCATTGGTTATTACCAAGACATTCTGTTGCCTAACCTGACTGTGGTGGCTCCAGATACCGGGGGAGCGGAGCGCGCAAGAGCATACGCGAAGAGATTAGACGCAGAGCTGGCCTTGTGCGATAAGCGACGCGAGAAAGCCAACGTCGCCGAAGTAATGAATGTTGTCGGCGACGTGCGCGGTCGCAGTTGTTTGATAGTTGATGATATGTGTGATACGGGCGGCTCTCTGACGAAGGTTGCAAAAGCGTTAAGGGAGGCGGGTGCAGAACGCATTCATGCATGCTTTACGCATCCGGTCTTGTCTGGACGCGCAGTAGAACAGCTGGATGACTCTGAGATAGAGCAGATCATCGTCACAGACACGATTCCGCTGCATGATCACGCGTGCGAATTGAAAAAGATCAAGGTACTTAGTATCGCGCCGCTTCTGGCGAAAGCGATCAAGTCGATCCATGAGGAGACGAGCGTCTCTTCGCTCTTCGTGTGAAGGGCAAACACTGATGGCTTAAAGGAAGACCATCAGCGGGCTGAGCATGACGGTTGAGAATTGCTTCTAGCTTGATAACCAGACGGTTGTTCAGCTAAATCAAGCTACTCGACGGTCATATTTGGGTCGCTGTATCTATGTAAGAGGAGCAGTCATGGCAGAAAACAAAGATATTCATGTCAAGGCGTTGATGCGCGAAGGACGCGGCAAGAATGATGCTCGGCGGGCACGCCGTGAGGGGATGATCCCAGTCACGGTTTACGGAGGCGAAGGGGGCACCCTGTCTGCGCTGGCGCCGCTCCGCGAGCTTGCAGCCCTGCTGCGATCGGAAGCCGGCCGCAACAGCATCTTCACAATTGATATTGAGGGAGCGGGCAGCAGCGAGGTTATGTTCCACGAACGGCAGATTGATCCCGTTCGCGGTCGACTGATTCATGCGGATTTTAAGCGGCTGGTAAAGGGACAAAAGATTGAGGTCACCGTTCCTTTGCATCTCGTTGGTGAGCCGATGGGCGTGCGTGAGCAACAGGGCGTATTAGAGCAGGTCCAGCGCGAGCTCGAGATTCGTTGCGAACCCCGTGAGATTCCTGACGTCATCAACGTCGATGTTTCGCACTTGGCGGTTCACGACGTGCTCCATGTTTCTGACATACCGGTGGCAGCCAATATTGAGATTCTCGATGATCCGGAGACAGTGATTGCAACTGTTGGAATCATTCGCGAAGAAGAGGTGGCACCGGCGGCACCAGTTGAAGGTGAGGCGCCCGCCGAGCCCGAGGTAATTGGCAAGGGTAAGAAGGAAGAGGAAGAGGGCAGCGAAGAAAAATGACGGCGGTTGGTTTTTACCCATGCGTCTTATCGTAGGACTCGGCAATCCTGGCGTAGAGTACGAGTGGTCGCGACATAATTTGGGTTTTCTGCTGATTGACAATTTGGCGCGCGGGGTGGGCATCAACGTCACGCGCAAGGAATGCCACGCGCTCGTTGGTAAAGGTGTTCTTGAGGACGTTGAGGTGAAGCTCGCAAAACCGCAGACCTTCATGAACCTGAGCGGCGATGCTGTGACCTGCCTGACGCGCAAACATCACCTCGAAGAACCGGGTGAGAAACTGATCGTCATTACAGATGATCTCGCTCTGCCGTTTGGAATGATCCGAATTCGGGTCAGGGGATCCGCGGGGGGACATAACGGTCTTAAATCAATCATAGCCAGCCTGGGCACAACAGAGTTTGTCAGACTAAGAATTGGGATTCAGCCAGAACACCCTATTTCCGATACGAGACGGTTTGTATTGGATTCCATCCCGCGGGCTCAGCGCAATCAGGTGGAAGCGATCATCAACCGGAGTGCAGACGCAGTTCGCGCTATCGTTCGTGAAGGCGTCTTGAAAGCGATGAACCTGTTTAATTGACAATTGCAAATTGACGATTTCCAATTGCCGACAAGTGAGAGTTGACTATTCCCAGTGATTAACGACCAATTTGCAGTCGTCAATCCCTTAACGGAGGTGCATTTGAATAATCAAAGACAATATGAAGTGGTCTTTATCGTTGACCCTAGTGCGGATGACGATGAAGTAACGCGCCTTACTGATAGCCTGAAACAAATAGCGACGGATCAGGGAGGTGTAGTAACCAAAGCCGAGAATATGGGGCGCCGGCAACTGGCCTATGAGATTCTCCACAAGACCGAGGGTAGCTTTGTTTTGCTGGAGATCGAGGGCTCAGGTTGGGAAATCGCCGAGCTTGAACGGCGCATGCGGGTCAATGACCGCATCCTGCGTTACATCACCGTTCGTGTCGATGAAGATCGACGACGCGCAGAGAAGTTCAAGTCAAAACGTGCGCGTAAGGCCGATAAACATCCGTCAAATACTCAGCGGCAATCTCAACCTACGCCTGAACTTGTCGCAGAGGAGAATTACGAAAGCTAATGGTCGGCAATAGTGTGGGGAACAAATACCCCGCAACCGCTCACCATTAATTTTCACGAGATCAGGAGAATCTATGTCAACAAATTACGAAGAGCGCGGGCGCGGCTACAACGGTGAGGAC
The DNA here is from genome assembly GCA_035283645.1 of Pyrinomonadaceae bacterium. Classification (GTDB taxonomy): domain Bacteria; phylum Acidobacteriota; class Blastocatellia; order Pyrinomonadales; family Pyrinomonadaceae; genus PSRF01. The sequence continues at coordinate 17,198 of DATETN010000080.1, read as the reverse complement.
GATCTGGATCGAGGTCGCCCTATGCAAGGGCGTGGGGGTGGACGACGGATGCACCGGCGTCGCATTTGCAGATTTTGCATTGAGAAAGTCGATATCATCGATTTTAAGGATGTAAGACTGCTGGGTAACTACATTCCCGAGCGAGGCAAAATTCTGCCGCGCCGAATCTCAGGGAACTGCGCCACGCACCAACGCATGCTCGCCGAAGCTATCAAACGAGCTCGCAACATAGCGTTGCTGCCATACACCACGGATTAAGGAGCGTAGAATGGCACATACAAAGATACTGTTACGGGAGGACGTGGATGACCTCGGCGCTCGCGGTGAGATCGTGAGGGTAAGAGCAGGGTACGCGCGCAACTACCTTCTACCACGGCGTCTTGCTGTGGAAGCTACAGCGAGCAATGTTAAGCAAATTGAACAAGAGCGAGCTGCCCTATTGAAGAAAGAGGCAAGTGAGAAGGCGTCCGCCGAAGCGAGAGCCGAACAGATGAGATCGGTCGTGCTGAACTTCGAACGAAAGGCTGGTGAGCAAGGCGCCCTCTATGGATCCGTTACCTCGATGGATATTGCTGAAGCCTTGCAAGAGCGCGGCTACGAAGTTGACCGTCATCGAATTCATCTGCGTGAACCCTTAAAGCGCTTAGGCGATTTCACCGTGCCCCTCCGATTGCACCGCGAGGTGACAATTGATCTGCACGTTAAGGTCTCACCGGAGGGCGACGTAATTGTCGGCCACCTGACCCCAGACCAAGAGGCGGAGCTGAACAAGGCAGAAGCCGAAGCGGCTCCGGATTCCACTGAGGATGCGCAATGATCTCCTCGAGATAAAACAGCGCTTGTCCGATCCCAACATGTCCGACCGGATAAGCGCTGTAGTATAGTGCCAGCGCTGCAAACCTAATATTTGCGGCGCCTTTTTTTATCCAAAATTCATCTAAACTGACAGTCAATATTCATCCATTATGGCTAGTCCCGATCCTATTCGAGAGTTCGAACGATCTTTACCCAATAGTAGCGAAGCTGAACGTGCAATCCTCGGCGGCGTCCTGCTCGACAATGCGTTGATTAGTCAGGCGGTTGAACTCTTGCGAAACGAGGATTTCTACGTGCCGTCGCATCGACGCGTATTTGCAGCGATGATTGCGCTCTTCGAACGCGGTGCTGAAATCAACCCGATTCTGATTGGCGAAGAATTAAAGAAGGACAATGCGTTGGAGTCGGTAGGCGGTATCAGCTTCATCACCAACCTGACTTACGGTCTACCGCATTCAACCAATATAGCCAACTACGCAAGAGTCGTGCGTGGTAAGTCGATGCTGCGTCAACTCATTCGAGCAGCTAACAAGATCACTCAGGAAGCACTCGAACAGGAAGACGAACCAGAAATCATTCTCGATCACGCTGAGCACGCAATATTCGAGTTGGCGGACGAGCGTATCCGTCAGGGGTTTGTCCACGTAAAACCAGTAGCTGAGCAACTGCTGGAGAAGATCCAGGAGATGGAGGGTCGCGCAGCGTTGTTGACCGGTTTGACCACCGGTTTCGCAGACCTGGATAAGATGACTTCCGGACTGCAACGCTCTGAGCTTGTCATTCTCGCCGCCCGACCCTCGATGGGTAAAACAAGCCTTGCCTTGATGCTTGCCGAAAACGCTGGCATAAACGCCGGCGCTGTGGTGGGTATCTTCTCCCTGGAGATGTCCAAAGAGGCCCTGGTCATGAGGATGCTATGTTCGCAGGGCAATATCGATGCGCAACGGTTTCGCAACGGATTTCTTTCGAGACCTGAGTGGGCGCAGATTGCCAAATCGCTGGGAACACTCGCCGATGCCAAGATCTTTTTGGACGATACACCGGGTATTACGGTACTTGAGATGAGGGCTAAGGCGCGCCGCCTTGCCGCCGAACAGAAGAAACTCGATCTCATAATTGTCGACTACCTTCAGCTGATGACTGGTTCTGGAAAAAGATTCGAGTCGCGGCAACAGGAGGTCTCCCAAATCTCTCGGGAGCTTAAGGGCCTGGCTAAGGAGTTGAATGTGCCGCTGGTGGCACTGTCTCAATTATCTCGTGCGCCCGAATCGCGATCAGATCATCGGCCGCAACTAGCAGATCTCCGTGAATCCGGCGCCCTGGAGCAGGACGCCGACCTCGTTGCTTTCATTTATCGCGCAGAACAGTACAAGACACCTGAAGAGCGTGACAGCCTTCCTGAAGACCAAAAGAACATCGCCGAGCTGATTGTCGCAAAGCAGAGAAATGGCCCAACTGGCTCGGTGGACCTCCGCTTTACCCCATCAAGCATGCGCTTTGATAATCTTTACCGCGAATAACCCCGTCAGCTGATGATTGTTGCATCACAACCAATCACCGGTCGTCCCACTTGGGCAGAGATCGATTTAGATTCTCTTGCCTCAAACTTCAATACGATAAAGAGACTAGTCGGCCCGGATGTGGCTGTGATGGCAGTGGTAAAGGCAAACGCTTACGGGCACGGAGCCTTTGATTGTGCTAAACGTCTGGAGCGTGAAGGGGCCGCATGGTTTGGGGTTGCACTTCCCGAAGAAGGAATCGCACTGCGTAACAGTGGCATCGGCGGTTCAGTCCTTTGTCTCGGTGGAGTGTGGCCTGGCCAAACCTCCGCCTGCATTCAACATCAGCTTGTTCCGGTCGTCTACCGACTCGACATCGCTGAAGCACTGGATCGCGCTGCTCGAGATGCTGGAACACGGCTCAACGTGCACGTAAAAGTGGACACAGGTATGGGGCGTCTGGGAGTCCGTTTTGATGAACTCAACAGCTTCTTAGGTCAACTTCAGCGGTTTGAGCACGTCAGTGTTGATGGTCTCATGACGCACTTTGCGGCTGCCGACGAAGCGAGCTGTGCTCCTCTTACTGAACAGCAACTCGAACGCTTCGACGCTGCCCTGAGAATGTTCAACGAACACGGCTTCCATCCCACATACCGGCATCTGGCCAATTCGGCCGCGATTTATTCACAGCCTCGAGCCTTCGGAAACATTGTGCGCCCCGGTGGTGTGCTTTATGGACTATGGCGTGATGTTTTGCCACTGAACGCAGACGGTAAGGAAATTCGGGCAGTAATGACGCTAAAGACGAGGATTACACTGCTGAAATGGGTCCCTCCGGGAGAGACTATTGGCTACGGCTGTACATTTGAAGCGTCCCGCCGGTCCCTGATCGCTACTTTACCGGTTGGCTACGACGATGGATACATGAGGGGCCTCTCGAACCGCGGACATGTCCTGATTCGTGGAGTGTTCGCCCCAGTTGTTGGGCGCATCTCGATGGACCTTACTCTGGTGGATGTGACAAATGTTCCAGGTGTTTCGCTGGATGACGAGATAACATTGTTTGGTGTCTCGGGAGATCTAAAAATTCCTGTCGAAGAGTTGGCTCGAATTGTCGGCACGCTCTCGTATGAAGTTACTTGCGGTGTTGGTGAACGCGTGCCGCGAGTCTTCATCACGCGTTGAAAACTAAGAAGGTCTACGGGATCTACATGACTAATAGGAACTCACGGTAACCTGTCGCATCTCGTTTGATCGACCTTAGTTTTATCGACTCAGCTTCTAAGCGTTCTCTTGTATGATCTTGTAACCTGTCCTGTTGAAAATGGAACCGGAACCTTTAAAGATTGATATCAGAAAGGATGAGACTGTAACTGCACTCTTATACCCAGCATCTCGCAAGGATCGGGCTGGGTGGACGATCATATTGGGCCACGGCGCAGGTGCTAATCAATTGAGTCCATTCATGCGGCTGTTTGCAAGTGGTTTTGCCGAGCGTGGCCTTGACGCAGTGACGTTTAACTTTCTCTATAAAGAGAGAGGACGAAGCGTTCCAGACCAAAAGACGAAACTTGAGGCATGTTTCGCAGCGGTAATTTCGCAAGTCCGGACGCATAAGAAACTCAAAAAGAACCAACTGGCAATTGGGGGCAAATCGATGGGGGGACGGATAGCGTCGCAAGTGGCAGCGGCTCTCTCGAGCGGCGCCTATCAAGATGCGGGACTTCCAATCGATAATCGATCGATCAATGCATTGGTGTTCCTCGGGTATCCACTTCATCCTCCGGGGAAACCTGAACAGCTGCGCGACGCCCACCTGAAAGACGTCGAGGCGCCGATGCTGTTCGTGCAAGGAACCCGTGATCCGTTCGGGTCACCCGAAGAGATTCGCGCGGTTATCAAGAAACACCGTTTGCCCGGCACTATTCATTTGATTGAGGGCGGCGACCATTCATTCAAAGTCCCGAAGAGCGTGGCTCCACAGAATGAGGTATTTGAATTTGTCCTGGATAAAATCCGGACTTGGCTAACGACAATTGGCGATTGAGGGATTGCAGACTGATTGACGATTACCAATTGGTCTTTCTTCTTGCCGAGGGTTAATCGTCAATCGTCATTCAATTCCACCCGTTTCTTTCGCGCAACGAAGTTATGTGCGCCACATGATGCCTGCCATGCCACGCGTACATCGCAATCGCCTGGTCCAGATTCACCAGTCCCCACTCTGGATGTTGAAAGCTCTTCCTGAAATCCTCCTCATTCAATGAGCGAAGAAACAGAACCCAGCGCTGGTGCAACCAATCCAGTAGGTTCAACGAAATCTCAAGCGGCCCAGTGCGGGCATCCGGCAACTCGGCCCAACGCTCTTCATGATAAGTCCGGATCTGAGGCTGGTCTTCAGTCGCAGCTAATTTAAATCTCATATAACTATTGATGTGGCTGTCTGGGACATGATGAACCACCTGTCTCACAGTCCATCCGCCCGGACGGTACGGCGTTTCCAGCTGCTCTTCATTCAATCCGGCAACTGCTGCGCGCAATTTGGCTGGGGTCTCGGCTATCTGCGCGATGAGTTCGAAGCGGTCTTCAGGTTTTATAACTGCTTCTGAATCAAATGGTCCAATGGGGTAACGGAGATCCATGACGTTTTGCTCCTTATGTCTTACCGATTCTTACGGAGGTTGAATCTGGAAAGCCCGAACGCTTATTCTCGCTCGGTATTCTACGAATCATTGCAGGCTGAGGACAAATGCCAGAAACAGCAGACGTAGTAATCATCGGCAGCGGTATTGTGGGCTCCAGTGTCGCGTACCACCTTGCGGATCAAGGCTGCGCAAATGTTCTGGTGATTGAACGCGAAGCGCACCAGGGCAAAGGTTCGACGGGAAAGAGCATGGGCGGCGTCCGCGCACAATTCTCCACGCGCGTGAACATCGAGATGTCCCGTTATTCGATTGATTTCTTCTCCCACTTTGAAGAGGCGGTCGGGCATCCAGCAGACTATCGTCCTCATGGTTATCTCTTCTGTGCGACTACCGATGAACACTTGGCTTATTTGAAGAGAAACCGTGAACGTCAGCATGAGTTGGGTGTAACCAATGTAGATCTCGTGACTTCCGATGAGGTTATGAAATTTGTTCCGCAGTTGCGAGGCGATGACATCATTGGTGGCACGTTCTGTCCCACAGATGGCTTTGTCGACCCACACAGTGTGATGATGGGCTTCATGCTGAATGCTCGTAAGCGCGGCGCACGGTTGTGGTTAGACACCGAGGTAACGGGGATTGTGACAGAGGATGCTCCCAAGCTGAGAATCGCGGGCGTGAACACTTCGCGCGGACACGTTTCTACGCGCCTTCTGGTGAACGCAGCCGGGGCTTGGGCCAGAAGTGTCGCAAGGATGGCGGGCGCGGAGTTGCCCCTCGAACCTCTACGGCGACAACTAGTGCCTACGGAACCTTTTGATCAGTTACCACCTAGGTTTCCTATGGTGATCGATATGTCAACTGGTTTTCACTTTCGTCGCGAGGGAAAGGGAATACTCCTCGCGTGGAACGATCCGGACGAGACGCCGGGGTTCAAAACTGAGTTTGACCAGACTTTTGTGGAGAAGATTCTGATACATGCGGCCAATCGTGTCCCTTGTCTGGCTGATGCGTCCGTAAACCCAAGACGTGCCTGGGCAGGACTCTACGAGATGACGCCAGATCACCACGCGATTATCGGCACCACGAGCGAAGTTCAGGGGCTATATTTCGTCAATGGCTTTAGTGGTCACGGCGTAATGCACTCACCTGCTTCCGGTCGAATTATTGCCGACCTGATTGTGAACGGGGAAACGAACGTCACGGACATCCAGCAGCTATCGGTGGAACGGTTTAAGACGGGACGACTTCTGACTGAGACTGCGGTATTGTAGGGCCGAAGTTCAGGAGAATTGATCATGAAAAGAATATTATTCATCGCAATAGTCGTCGTAGCTTGTGCGCTGTGGTCCTCGGTAAGGGCGCAACAACAGAACAGTGGGAAGGTCCGCGACTCAATGATCGTGTCAACGGAATGGGTCGCGAAGCACCTAAATGACAGGTCGCTTGTGCTGTTACAAGTTGGAGAAAAGGATGAGTACGTCGCTGCTCATATTCCGGGAGCTCAACACATTGCTGTGGCGGACATTTCGACGCCCCGCGGAGAAGGCTTGACGCTTCAACTCTCGCCTGCAGTGCAGCTTAAGGCGGTGTTTGAAAAACTCGGAGTCTCCGACAACTCTCGCATCGTCCTCTACTTCAGCAAAGACTGGATTACTCCGACGGCAAGGGTGTTCTTTACCCTTGATTACCTCGGTCTCGGAGATCGCACTTCGATAATGGATGGCGGATTTCCGGTCTGGCAAGCTGAAAGAAGGCCAGTTACCACGGCGGTAACGACGCCGAAACCAGGCCGACTTAATACGCGACCAAACCCTGAGCTTGTGGTCGACGGAAGCTGGGTGAAGAACAATCTGCGGGAAAAACATGTGAAGCTGCTTGATGCAAGATTGCCGCAGTTTTATACCGGTGCTGAGGTCGGCCGAATGCCTCGTGGAGGGCACATCCCCGGAGCGAAGAACATTCCGTTCTCCATTCTGATGACCGACGAAACTAATCGGTTCAAGAACGCAGAGGCCTGGATTGACCTTTTCAAAGATGCGGGAGTCGAGAGCGGCGACCAGATAGCAACTTACTGTCATACGGGACAGCAAGCCACACTGCTTTATTTTGCAGCGCGATATCTTGGCTTGAACCCCAGGCTCTACGACGGATCGTTTGAGGAATGGAGCAAGAATCCGGAACTGCCGGTCAGTACCACCATCCCTTAGCCGATCCTGTAGTCTGTTCGAAATCGGTAATGCAGGTTGGCGACAAGATCTCCTGGGAACGATCATTTACCGAAGACGATATTCGGTCGTTCGCTAGATTGTCTGGCGACGCTGGCGAACATCATCTCGTACCGGACGCACAGGGAAGGTTCATGGCCCATGGCTTACTCACGGCTACGCTGCCAACTAAAATTGGCGGAGACATCAATTTCATTGCTAGCGAGATGATCTTCAACTTTCACCGCCCAGTGTTTGCGGGCGACACGATTCGTTGCGACGTCACGGTCACACATTTTGAACCTGGTGAACAGTACGCACGCCTGACATCAGACTGGGTCTGTGTGAACCAGGATGGCAAGGAAGTTATGACCGGCTCAGGTAGAGGGATCATCCGCAATGGGTGAGTTTGGATGACTCAAAGATCACACTATTAAGCGCTCACTTCCAGGGCTCGTTTCTGAAACCTCATTTTCTATTTGTTTTCAACGTGACGGTCCAATCACCAGAAGCACTCACTCCTTTATCTGCCGCCGGCTCGCTGCACCTCACCAATTGGTGGTTCCTTAAAAGGCAGATCCACGATCATTGGACTGTGATCCGAAATTCGATCTGGCAAACTGTAGTTAAGAGTCTTCAGCGTGCGACCGAAATGCGGTGCGAACCGGTACGGCTGGTCTTTCCCGTTTGCATCGGAAAGCTGCGGTGGCTTAACGAAGATCCAGTCCAATTTAAGCTTTCCAACAAAACCGATTTTGCGTTGGACCTCGAAGGTCGTAACGAACCCTTTCTTACCACGTTCGTTCGAGTTGCCTAACGTTTCGTTACTTTGACCAGTCGACCGCTCTGGTTCGCCTCGAAAATCGAAAGCGCCGCCGTCAGCGAAACGAAAATCCTTCAGCGTTTCAAAGAATCCCGCAGCAGGATTCGGCGCCACGATGGGTACGTGCCGAACGGTCGGATCTGCCTGGTTGCGCGTGTACTTTATACCGCCAATCACAACATCCTTAACGATGCCCACCCCAGTGGCGTAACTGATCCCCCGATTGATCCAAAAGCTCTTGCTACCTAGACGTTTCTTTATCTCCCTCTGGAACGAGGTCGGCGTGGCATCTTCTCCTGAGGTGTTCATATCACCGGCCAGAATTACCGGATGCGTGATTGGCTTAATGTATTCAAGAATTTCGTCGAGTTGTTTCTCCCGGTTCTCTGGTTTGGTTCTATCTTCCAGGTGTGTTGCGACAAGGGTGACGCGTCCATCCGGGAACTTATCGTCCGCAATTTCAGCGAGCAGCACCATCCGGCCACCACGGCGAACTTGACGATAGACCCTTTCGAGAAAAATCTGTTCTGCCACTCGACGCTTTCCTTTCTCAACTGGCGCCACTGACTTCTTTTCGTCTTCATACCAGTCATGTGCCTGGAACTTCAACGGAATGAGTCGGACATTCGTCAGGGGATAGCGGCTGAGAATCGCGGTACCGTGGAGACCGCGATACTTAGCTTTCTCCACCTGAATGCTTTTGAGCAGTTCCGATTTGTCAGGTGTCTCAACTCCCTCAAAAGATTCGGTGCCGAGTGCGATTGGATCGACTTCCACAAACTCGACACCATAGGCGTAGTTCATGCGCAAGGCCGATGCTAGATCTGCGACGATATTTCGGTAATCAGTTCGCTTCACGCCCCAGTCGACTTCATTCAATATCACTACATCGGCCTGCTTCAGCATGGCGGCCTCTTCAAGGATGGCCTGCTGTTCGGCTCTGGGGTGGTTTTGCTTGTGTGCCGCCAGTATGGTCGCGAAACTTGGTGGCACACCAAGCGCGCGCTCAATCGCTTCGTACTCAAGCCCACGTTCAATATTCCAGAAAGCAACGCGCAGAAATGAACCAAGCTTGCGGCTCTGTGGGTTGTTCGGTTTGACACCGCGGTTGGTGGCGTTGTTATTAACAAAAGGAGTGTTAAGTAGAGCGTTCAACTTTTCCTGCAAAGCCGGAGCTGGGGAAGGTTGTTCGTATAGTTGAACCAGTTCTGCGTATGTCAGCAACTCGGGGCCACTCGTTTGACCGCATACAGAAGAAATTGTCAAGAATGTGATGGCAGTCGCTAAGCAATAATAGGCAAAGTGCCGCAGAACCTGTGTCACTGAATAGTCCTCGCTGACGTGGTATTTGAAAGCGTTTGGCCCATTCTACACGATGGCGTATGTTCGATAAACTTAGTTTGTCGTTTGCCCGAGTCGTGGGCTGACTGTGATTAGGGCATATGGTGCAGTGACTAGAGAATTCAGAATTCGAGACGAATTGAGTTTTAGGGGACTTACCGGAGTTGTGGAAACGACAAACTAAAGTTTGTCGGACAAAAATTACCGCAACACAAAGTTGTAGGTGATGATGCCCGACACCTTTACCGGCTGATCCCCAATCTTTGTGGGCGAGAAGCGGGCCTGATATGCAGCGTTCCTGGCTGCCCCCGTCAAAACGGGGTGACCTGATATCACCTGGGCCGAAACCACCCTACCTGCCTCATCAATCAATACTTGCACGGCAACGCTGCCCTGTATTCTCGCTTCAACTGCGAGTTTGGGATACGCAGGCTTAGGAAGTGAGATAGCTTCGCTATTGATAACCGGTTTGTACAGAATTCTAGGTCTAGGCTTATCCGCTGGTGGGGGTGGCAATTCGTCAATCTTGACAGACGGAACGTTGGTGGCTGATGGTGAATCGCCTGAAGGTGTGCCAATTCCCGGACCGCCGTAACCCCCGTCCCAGTCCCTCTGCCTACCTCGGTAGAGCCCATTTGGTAGCTGAGGGTTCGGGTTGGGATTCAATGAAATGTCCCTCGGCACAAGTTGTGGCTCATTAGTGCCCGCCGTCGGCGTTTTTTGCTCTGCCACAATTGGGTTCCGGTTGTTTCCACTCGTGCCACCACCCGAAACACGTTCAGTAGATGGGGGGGTAGCCACAGGCATATCCACTACTCTCATCAAGGTGACCATTTCAAGGTTCTGTTCTTCGAGCCTGGCGTCGTATGCGTAGATGCTTGCCACTCCAGCCGCTATCAACAGTACAGCGTAGGTGGCGGTGGTATATAGTACGAACGAGCCCCGACGTTTAAGTTCGTTCCGGTGTGAATTCGACTCCACCAAATTGCTGAACATCACATCCTCCCTTTGCCGGTGCCGTTCGGGTCGCGGGAGCGTCGCAGGCTTAGACACCGCCCTGGGACAGATGTTCCCCCGCAGATTAACGATTGACGATTGTCGAGTGACGATTGACTTGTCGAAGTGACGAATGGTGGTAAGCACTAAGGCAGTTGGCAATCACAGACCTTGAATCTTCAAACTCGAGGCCCTAGGATTACGAAGCTCTCGCAACCCCCTCAGGAGACGTTAGTCCATGGCTACCAAAGAAGCCTTTAAGGAAGAGCTCAACCCATTTGAAATCGCCAAACAGCAATTCAGTCGTGCCGCTGACTATCTTGATCTCGATCCGTCGATGCGTCAGGTCTTAAGCAATGCCAAACGCCAACTAATCGTCTCGATTCCGGTAAAGATGGACGGCGGCGATGTACAAGTATTCGAGGGCTATCGCGTACAGCACAACATCGCCCGCGGTCCCGCGAAAGGCGGCATCCGTTATCACCCGAATGTGACACTGGACGAAGTAAAAGCGCTGGCAGCTTGGATGACTTGGAAGTGCGCAACGGTGGGAATTCCATATGGTGGTGGTAAGGGGGGAGTGATTTGCGATCCAAAGAGCTTGTCCATGAACGAGCTGGAAAGGTTAACTCGACGTTACGCGTTCGAGATTGCTCCAATCATTGGGCCCGACCGGGATATTCCGGCCCCAGATGTCTATACCGACGAGCAAACGATGGCGTGGATCATGGATACCATTTCCATGGTTCGCGGACATACAGAACTGGGTGTTGTGACAGGGAAGCCGATTTCACTGGGAGGATCGCAAGGACGAGCTGAAGCGACGGCGCGTGGTTGCCTTTACGCATTACGTGAAGCATGCCGCGTAAACAACCTGCCTTTGAAGGGTGCGCGCGTGGCCATTCATGGCTTCGGAAATGCGGGAGCAAATATCGCGCACATGGTAGCGGATGACGGGGCACGCGTGGTTGCGATTTGTGACTCGAAAGTTGGAGTCTACTCTGAAAATGGCATAGACATTCAAGAGGCTCTGCGGCACAAGAAACTCACAAATTCACTCTCCGGCCTTTCAGGTGTGAAAGAGATTCCCTGTGATGAGGTATTGACGGTTGATTGTGAAATCCTCCTCCCGTCCGCTCTCGAGAATGCAATCACAATGGAGAATGTGAGTCGCGTTAAAGCCCGCATTATTGGTGAGTTGGCCAATGGTCCAACGACGCCAGGAGCTGACAGAGTTTTCGAGCGGACCGGCGTTTTCATTATTCCTGACATTCTTGCGAATGCAGGAGGCGTTACTGTTAGCTACTACGAATGGGTGCAGGATCAGTATTCATTTTTCTGGTCTGAGAAGCAGATCAATGACACGCTCGAGCAAACCATGCAGACAGCGTTCAAGTCTGTTTACGAGACTGCGCAGCGTTACGAAACAGACATGAGGACTGGGGCGTACATCCTGGCTGTCGATCGTGTGGCCGAAGCGACGAAGGTCCGTGGAATATTCCCTTAGAAGACCAATTAAAGGCTAGGAACCTCTTATGCCAGACAAGATCATTGTTTACGAAAAGCCGACGTGAACAAAGTGTCGCGAGACGGATCGGCTGCTCCGTGAGAGTGGCGTACCGTTTGAAAAGGTTAACTATTACACTGAACCACTCAGCAAGAAGAAACTCGGCGAGCTGCTGAAAAAAATGAAGCTACGCCCGCGTGACTTACTACGCAAAAGCGAACCCATTTTTCGGGAACTCAGTCTTAGCACGAGTGACCTGAGCGACGATGAGCTGTTGAGTCTGATGGTAAGACACCCAGACCTGATTCAGAGACCAATCGTGGAGCGTGGCAATCGCGCAGTTCTCGGTAGGCCGACGGAAAACGTCAAAGAGTTGTTGTAGCTGCTGGCGATTATTGCTTAAGGAGTTTCGTGAAAAAAACAGAAACAGTGTTCGTGTGTCAGAGCTGTGGTCATCAGGCACGAAAGTGGCTGGGCAAATGTCCTGACTGTGGTGAATGGAATTCACTGGTAGAGGAGCGCGCTCGACCTGCTTTCAAGAGGAGTCACTCCTTCCGCGTGCGCGAGGTCGAAGCCGTTCCTTATTCACAGATCGAATCACAGGATGACGCTCGAATTACCACGGGGCTCAGCGAGTTCGATCGCGTCCTGGGGGGAGGAATCGTTCCCGGAACACTGGTTCTAATCGGCGGAGATCCGGGTATTGGTAAGAGCACCTTGCTCTTGCAGGTAGCAGATAGTCTGAGCGCCCGCGGGTCGTTAGTACTTTACGTATCCGGCGAGGAGTCTGACCGACAAATAAAGCTACGCGGGGAACGATTGGGACTTGCGGCCGAATACGTCTACCTACTGCCCGAAACCAATTTGGAGAATATCTTTCGCGAGGTAGAGCGGTTAAACCCTGCGGCAGTCATTGTAGATTCCATTCAGACAGTTTTCTCGGCATCAATGGAGTCTGCTCCAGGATCAGTTTCCCAGGTTCGTGAAGTGGCCCATCAGTTCTTGCTGTTGGCCAAGAATCACGGTGTGCCTGTTTTTCTGATCGGCCATGTGACTAAGGACGGCTCGATCGCCGGGCCTCGAGCGCTGGAGCACATCGTCGATACAGTTCTCTATTTTGAAGGTGAGCGCCACCACAACCATCGAATTGTTCGCGCCACCAAGAACCGGTTCGGTGCCGCCAATGAGGTCGGAGTATTTGAAATGACCGGTACGGGGCTTGTTCCTGTGGCAAACCCATCTCAGATGTTCCTTGAAGAAAGGCCTCGAGATGTGGCTGGCTCAGTTGTCACCGCCTGTATGGAAGGAACCCGTCCGCTGTTGGTGGAGATACAGGCATTAGTGTCGGGCGCTAAGTATGGAACAGGTCGTCGTATGACGCAGGGTGTGGATCAAAATCGGGTGTCACTGTTGGTTGCGATGTTGGAGAAGCGTGCCGGCTTCCAGATGCTTGGCGACGACGTGTTCGTGAACATCGCAGGAGGATTGGACGTCGATGAACCGGCAGTCGATTTGGGCGTTGTTGCTGCGATTACCTCCAGCTTCAGGAACCTGCCGATTGATCCACATACGGCGGTGTTTGGCGAGATTGGGCTGACTGGCGAAGTTCGAGGAACCATGCAATCAGCAGTGAGAGCGCGGGAAGCACAGGCCTTAGGCTTTAAGAGGATAGTAATGCCAGCCTCAAATACTCCGGGCTTGGAACGGTTGCTGGGCGTAAAGGTTGTAGGAGTAAAATCGGTTGATGAAGCATTGCAAGAACTGTTTTAAGTAGGCAGTGACATCAGGCACCAAATATTTTCCATTTTGTCATTCTAAATTTGCCATTATTTCTCATTTCTCTCCGTGTCTCCGTTCTTCTCTGCGTCTCTGTGGTCCCGTGTTCTGCTTCGCGAGATTCACCTAAGAAGACACGGAGAGAAATGGAAGATGACAAATGGAAAATGTTTCCCTCTTCCCATCACTTTGAGCTGAGCTGCTAAAGATTTGGGAGGCACGGTGCTGTGCTGGAAGCGTCTGCTGCCTCGCGAGCTTTCTGATTCGCATCGCGTGCGGCAGGAATCTTGTGCGTCACACAGACGGTGTCGCCCTGTAAACGCGCTACTGCCAAATATGATGTTTTTCTTTCGGGATGTTCAGCATCTTCCTGTGCGTTAACGCGAACAATGAGAGCCAAGGGAACAATTTGACCGCGTCGTCTGTTTACCCGCCACTCCGCTCTGTCCCCGAGGGTTGAAAAACCCAGGGTTACGACCTCCCAGAATCGCAGTTCGTGTTTTTTGCCCTTTGCGTCAATGACGTCGATCGACTGTCGCGAATCGTCATCCAGAACTAACAACTTATAACCACCAACACCCCGACACTGTTGCACTGAACTGCCGGTTTCCCGATCTACTTCGATGGTCCGACACCTGGCGGGTCTGAGGTCGCTGTAAATGCTCGACGTCGGTGTTTGGGCCGTACCGGTAGATGGCCAAAGAAGAAATAGGACCAACAAGAAAGTGGGGATTTTAAGCTGGGGGGTAGCTGTCATTGGGAATTTGCCCTCCGGACCGCTGCTACTTTATTGCGCAACTGTCTAAAGAGTCCACCGGAATAACTGGCTTACCGAACAGGACCATTTGCAACCAATCTCATCCCAAGTTGGTAAACAGTTTAGACGGTACCGCAGGTATTCCAGCCAAATCTTTAATTTTAAAAGCTTTTTGGTGACGGACGGCCAGTCTAATGTTAAGATTGCCGCCGTCATGCACGCCGATGTAATCATCATCCGGCTAATATTCACCTCCATTTTGGTAGCCGCAGGTTATGTTCTAAGGCCCGTCGCGAAAGACCGCTGGATCTCAGCGGGTGTCGGCGCTCTCATAGCCATTTGTATCATCCTCTTTGAAATGCGGATTCGGCGAGCGACGCTGAAGACGCTGATCGGCGCCGCCGTGGGCTCCATTATGGGGATTGTTGGTGCATTCCTGATCGGATCCCTAATAAGCAACCAGGAGTCGGTGGCTGTTGCTCCCGAGGTTAAAACCTTCCTGACATTGGCTTTGACGTTTTTTATGGCCTACGTTGGTCTAATGGTTGGCGCTGCGAAGGGTGACTATCTTGAGCTTTCGGCCCTTGGTGGTATCTTCAGCGACAAGGCGTCTCGGCGCGATCTCAAGATTCTGGATACTTCGGTCATCATCGACGGGCGCATCGCGGACGTGGCCGAAACCGGGTTTCTCACTGGTTCGCTGATCATTCCTCAGTTCATCCTTCGCGAGTTGCAGCAGGTCGCCGATTCACCCGATTCATCGAAACGCCAAAGGGGCCGTCGTGGCTTGGATATGCTGAATCGGCTTCAGAACAACAGTTCGTTGGACATCCAGATAGTTGAAACCGATTTCCCGTCGGTTCGCGAGGTGGACCTCAAGTTAATCGAGCTGGGAAAACAGCTTGATGCCGTGATCGTAACGAACGACTTCAACCTGAACAAAGTGGCCCAGTTGCGCGGTGTTAATGTTCTTAATATCAACGAACTTGCCAACGCGTTGAAGCCAGTGGTTCTGCCCGGCGAAGCTATGCGGGTCTTCATTCTTAAAGAGGGTAAAGAATACAATCAGGGTGTTGCGTATCTCGATGACGGTACGATGGTGGTTGTTGACAATGCTCGAAGGCTTATCGGAAAGAATGCTGACATCGCCGTGACGAGCGTGCTACAGACAACCGCCGGTAAGATGATCTTTGGCCGGCTTTGGGAAGACTCAGATAACGGCAATTCCAACGGTGAGCATCGGACAAATGGCGTGACTCGCCGCCAGGCGCGGGATACGCGTCATCAAACTGGCCCAATGCGAATTTCTGATCACGAATCAGTCACTGAGTCCTGAGTTGCACAGACGAGTCCGAGAGAGTCATAGGTAACGCGCCACCGCTTGCCCGCTGCACTTTATTCGCAGCCTCGCTTCTGTGAATCGTTGGTTTTCCTGAACTAATTACCTAGCCTCTGCAATATTAGTTTCAAATTCAGAAGCGTATAATGTGCGCGACGGTCGCCTTTCTAAGAGGTGTTTAGGCAGTTCGCCAAGAGCAGGGCCTGTATGCCTGCGCCGAACAAAGAAGTCTAGTTCATCACGCTCGAACCGGAATTCACCCGTTCCGAGGACAAGCCAGTGACGGAATTCTTCAGCGGCATTACTGCCCTTACAGTTTTTCTGGCCATTGCAGGTTTGGGTCTTACTTTTCTGGTCGTCGCTCTCGTCTTCGGCGAACTGTTTGATGCCGGCGACCTTCATGATGGAACGGCTGACGGCCACGGGATTGTTGATTCGCGAGCGATCGCAGTGTTCATTACATCTTTCGGCGGGTTCGGAGCGATCGGCATTCAGTTGGGACTCGGGGTAGCAGGCAGTTCGCTGCTGGGGCTGTTCAGCGGATTCGCACTCGCTGGATTAGTCACCCTCTTCGGGCGCTTCCTGCACAGCCAGCAGGCTTCGAGCTCAGTGGGTAATGCTCAGCTTGTAGGACGAACAGCCCAAGTAACGGTGATGATTCCATCGGGCGGTATCGGGCAAGTTAGCTGTCGCATCGGGGAAGAGCGCATTGAGAGACTAGCTCGCTCGCGCGAAGACACCGATCTTAGACCAGGTATGCTCGTGAGGATTGAAGAATTTGCAGGAGATTCGGCCATTGTCAGCCCGGCTTCCGATGCAGTCACTTATAAATAGGCATCAAATCGCTATTATTCGATCGTAAACGGTATTTGTTTTTGCGTCCCCGGATGTCTCTCCTCTTCTCTGAGTAAGTTCAGGGATATAAGGAGGGCACCGAATACGACCAGGATTGCACTGATCTCAGGCGCGGTGTGCAAGACAGATTGGCTTTCATTCCCAGGAGATACATTCATGTTGGATCTTCAAACTCTACTCATCCCCGTCATCGTTCTCGTCGTAGCGCTCGCTATAATTATTGCTTTCTGGCTACTCAGTCGCAACTACATCAAGGTGCCCCCGAACGAGGCCGCAGTCATTTCAGGTCGCTCGCGGAAATTACCGGACGGAACCGTGGTCGGCTACCGGTTGGTTCGGGGCGGTGCAACGCTTATCTTCCCGTTTCTCGAGAAGGTTTCATACCTTAACCTGAACGTGATTACGGTGCCTTTGGCTACTTCTGATCAAAAATTAGTGTCAAGTTCGTTGTTGGTGCGATTGTTGTTAGTAGTCAGTTGTTAGTTGTTAGTTGTTAGTGGTTAGTTGTTAGTAGTTTGTTGTTAGTTGATCTTGGAACCACTAACCACTAACTACGAACCAAACCACTAACCACTAACCACTAACCACTAACCACTAACCACTAACCACTAACCACTAACCACTAACCACTAACTAA
>DATETN010000079.1:0-7228 GCA_035283645.1 Pyrinomonadaceae bacterium | reverse complement strand
AGGCTGCTAACCGACACCACGTTTTGACATTCATCCGGCAAGCCGCAGATAACCACCATTGCCGTCAACGGTTGTCCTCGGTAGCCTTTCATCGAAACGAGGATCGCGTTCGTCCCTTGACCTGACTGAATCTTACCGGTGACGTCCCTCTCATAACCAGGTTGGGTAGCCAGGGGATCAAACTCAATCTTCACGTCGCTACCATCTATGTTGCCAACAAACGGAGTTTGATTTCCATCTTCGCCTTGCCACTTTCCATTGACGAACTCGTCCACACTGTAAATACCCCTCACAATATTCCTTTCTCGGCGAATGACGAGTCTGAATTGAATCTGAGATTTCTTAGTGCGAGCGAACTGTTTCCATACCCATTGGCCGGTTACATTTGTGCCACCCTTTTGCGGCGCTGACGTTACTGTGCAAAGGATCACTACCACGCTAGCAAACAGGAGTCGACCCGCTGCACTCGTGACGTTGTGCGGTATTATCTCCATAGTGTTTAGAAGCGATCCAACATTGCGCTCCAGCTGCGCGCTTTCTCAACGCCCGAAGAAACATCATGGCACCGCATCGGCATAGCACCGTCGCCGCCCTGCGCGGCCACAACTCATATGTCTTGCGTCCCATTACGGCCGTGTCGAACTCCTTGAACAGCGCGGCAAAGCCGATGGCCGGATCCATCACGATCCAGTCGTATTCACCGTTTGGGCCAGGAAATGAAGCAATCTAAACTCACAGCCACTTGGTAGCGCAGTCGTCTGCTCATCGATTTTGGGCTCCGATCGGCGGTCGTTGACGCCGCCGCACTTCAGCGGTCACCATAAACGTCAATATTAACGGGTTGGCGCTCGATGACCGTTTTTGATATCAAAAAACAGCCCACACACCTCACTCTGCACGTACTCCATCAACGAACCTATTGATTGCTCCGACCACCCTCACGACCGCTTCTCGGTCAGTGGGAAAGTAGTGCATACCGCTCGGGAGAAGAACCAGCTGCGCTCCCGGAATGAGCGATGCCAATAACCGCCCCTCATCTGCGCTAACCGCCATATCGTCACGACAATGGACGACAAGGGTCGGAATCCTGAGCTGCTTGAACAGATCCCGACCATCAGCTCTGGCGTGACACGACTCGTGATAACGCGCCGCCGTTTCGGGATCGGCAGATGCACGCTGCATCTCGTTAAAGTGAGCGATCAACTTGGGATCTGCGTCAGGGTGAAAGAATTGACCCGTGAAGACCTGCCGAAATCTTGGAGTATCACGTCCCCAGCCCTTGCGGATAAGTGTTATCAGTGCTTGTTCTTCCTCTGCATCGTAACCAGGTCGTGCGCGTGCGCCGCGACAATAAGCTCCGTAGAGTACAAGGTAGCTGATCTGCTCAGGATGCTGATTCGCGTAGATGGCAGCAGTCCACCCTCCCTCAGAAATGCCAAGAAGGATCGCATTCTCTGCCGCAACTGCCCGTACCACGGCATCAAGATCGAGCTGTCGAGTTTCTTCGGTGAATTCACCTGCATATCGATCTGAAAGACCAATGCCCCGACCATCGTAGCGAATCACGGTGTAGGTTTCTGCCAATCGCTCCCAAAAGTGCCTCAAATCGGGCCACTCCCACTCCATTTCGAGATGCGTGAAGTGGCCCAATACACGGACCAGCGGAGGGCCGTTACCTACCACTGAATAGGCGAGATGCACACCATCAGCCGTAACACAGAAGCGAATGTCCTGGTGGCGTGTTATTGAACTGTAGGCAACCGGGGAAAGCATCGTGAGAGCCTCCCCAGCGTTGAGCGAATCTGTTGCAGTGAGCTGCCGCAGGGCATAGGCGAGTTCTCTTCCACTCTGAAACCGGCGCGCGGGCTCGTTCTCCAGGCATCGCTCGACTATAGCGATGAGTTGATCTGGGAGATCTCTCCGCAACTCGGATAGCGGTGAGTGTGATCCGCTCATGATGGCCGAGAGTACAGATCCTGGGCCCTGTCCTTCGAATGGGCGTTTACCGGTCAGGAGTTCGAATGCGACGATGCCGAATGAGAATATGTCTGAAGCCGGGCTGAGATCAGTCCCACTGGCTTGCTCAGGAGACATGTAAGCAACTGTTCCTACCGTGCCTGCGGTGGCTATTACATCCAGGTCGAAATCCCGGAACTTTGCGATTCCGAAATCGACCACCTTGATACCACCGTCATTCGAAATCAGAACGTTTGCCGGCTTCACGTCACGGTGGATGATTCCTCGATCGTGTGCTGAGGCGAGTGCATCGGCCACCGGCAATGCAATGCGACAAAACTCCTCAATTGAGAGTGAGCGAACGAAGGATCCGTCGCTCAGGGCCTTGCCATCTACCCACTCAAGAACAAGGAAAGGAACTCCTTCAACCTCGTCAATGTCATGAATGGTGACGATGTTGGGATGCGTTAACGCAGCGAGCGACCTGGCTTCGCGTCGCAGGCGATCGCAAAACTCAGAATTGTATGCACCGGCTTGTGTCACGAACTTGAGAGCGACGTCGCGGCCAAGCTTGGTATCGTGAGCCTGGTAGACGATGCCCATACCACCCTGACCTGCTGTACCCAGCACGCGAAACCTCCGAAACACATCGCCTGTTTTTAAGATCATGAGTGCCTCCTAAAAATCGTCCGGCACATTCTCGAAGCTCGCAAGACTTCGCCTCAGGATTAGTGGGCATCCGTACAAAGCTCGAGAAAGTAAGCCAGGAAAACCAGGTTTGAGTGTTACCCGCATTGCAGCGACAACCAGACTCTGTCGAACCTATGGGCCTTCAAATCCTCCTGACGAATCCAAAAATAAAGCATCCCCATGTCGCCCCACATAAGATCAGAGCGATCGTCAGAATCGAGTTGAAGCAGCAGCAACCAGTCATCAGCCCCAGGCTCGAGGAACTCCAAGCGCGGATCGTTGTAGCCGGTCTTTTAGGCCACCTGAGATTCGCGAAAGCTACACCCGCGGAAGGTGAACGTGACGTCTTCATGTCGGACCCACTCCCTGCTCTCATTCAGGCGTTTTTGTACCAGAGTGGCCTTCAAGCAGGCCTCCACTCCACCGACTTCGCGTGACCGCTCTGTCTCAGAAATAGTCAGGCTGTCGACGGCCCATTCATATCAGCTTGCATTCTGATCTCATCATTCGACAATCTAACTTCATAATCAAAGGCGGATATATCAGATAAACGCATCTCCGCACATGACCAGTAGCTAACCTCTTAAATACAGAGACTCGCGCCAGGACCGATCCACGAAACATCACGAAACGACGCGAAGAGAAGGAACCGTATTATCCTGACTAAGCCATGAAGGGTGCGCACTTCAACGGTTCGCCCACACAACTAACGATAGAGATCGCTCGCCGGTGAGTCCGCTGCGATTGCCTGTCGATCGCACCTATCGCTGGAATCGGCCCGGCGCCCGGCCGTTCGCGCATCTTCGATGACTCGTCCACGAACCAGGCGCCACCGCAGATTCGAGCCGCTCCGCGTGATAATCGCCAGACCAGGTTTGCGACCATCTGAGGGTGCAGTGTAAGTAACCTGCGCTCCAGCTGCGCGCTTTCTCGTCGCCCGGAAGAAACACCAGGCCGAGATCAGCCACGCTGAGGTTTGCGTCTGCGCTCGGGCGTGCGTCCTTTGCCCTTCGGCCCCGATCCTTTCTTCTTCGAATGGGTTGGTTTCCTGGCGGCTAACCTTCGAGATTCGCTGCGCGTATTCGCACGTTTCTTTGATGGCTTGATGAAACGAATTCGGGGAGCCGGGCCGACACCTCCGGGCACTGAATATGAAAGCACTACGATCCCGCTGGAGAGCGTCTTCTGGTCGGCGAGAACCAGTTTGGTCGTTACACCCGGCTGAAGCAAAGGGACTCCGTCTCCGAGTAGGACAGGAATAACCGCAACTTCCACTGTGTCCACGAGGCCTGCGTCGAGCAGCGAGCGAAAGAGGGTGCCTCCACCGTAGAGCCAGATGTCTCGACCGGGCTTTGCCTTCAACGCCGCAACGATTTTGTGGGGATCGTCATTAAAAATGCGGACACCGGTCCGCTCGGTCGCCGGAAGGCTCTGGGAGAAGATTACAACATCGAGACCTGGCATAGCACCGTCACCGCCCTGCGCGATCAGGACATCATATGTCTTGCGTCCCATTACAGCGGTATCGAATTCCTTGAATAGCGCGGCAAAGTCGATAGCCGGATCCATCACGATCCAGTCGTATTCGCCGTTTGGACCAGCAATGAAGCCGTCCAGACTCACAGCAACTTGGTAGCGCAATCGTCTGCTCATCGATTTGGACTCGCTCTCAATCACTTTGTAAACTCAAACGTCGTCAGGATCTTTTCGAACTCCTTCGGGCGGGCATCTACGGCGTAGGTAGTGATATTGTAGACCTTCCCTCTGTGGAGGACGTGAACTTGCTCATCGATATACCTGCCGTAGTCGTCACGCACTGGCCCAGTGGCGAACGCCTGGACACCTCCTACCCGCAGTTCTCGCAAGTCCTTGTACGCGCCGCGCGCCGGCGCCCGAAGGTACTCCGACAGCGGCAGCCCCTCCGGGTCCCTGATCCCAACGCCGACCGTCGCGTAAACCTCGTGCGGGGTGGGACCGCATGGGCGTTTTAGCCGGCGGCTGCACAAGTTAAGTGCTCCACCAGAGCCTCGGAGCTGCCAGCCCTCAGGGTAGCGCAGGCGGTAACCGTACTCTTCATCTGCGTAAGTTTTCCAGCCCTCCGTTTCCGGGCCACCGCAGCGAAAGAAGGAGCAACCTTCAGAGACCACAACCCCAACACAAAACGTGAACATAGTGAGGAGAAGGTTGGAAGTAAACCGTTTCATATTCCGCTCCATTGCCCGACAACAGAAGCTTAATGTTCAGACTCGATCGTGGTCGCGTGGATTGCTTCCCTGCCTTTAGTGTGCTTTCGTGGATCGTTTTGCTTCATTGGCTGAGGGTCCACGAAATCACACTAAACAACACTAAAAGGATCTACGTATCAACTGAATTGTCTGAGAACCTATGCTATCGAGCCGCCCGCTGCAAGCGCTTGTTTATGCGCGAAATTGATTTCAAAGTGTAGTTTACCGCTGCGTGTCTCGCTCTCTGTATATCGGCTCAAACGTGCGAGTTGTGTGTTCCGTTACGCTTGACACAGGTTCACGTGGCGCATCAATCTGCCGAACAGCCTGTTCGGTCAGCTTCGGCTTCTTCGCTTGAGTAGCGTCGCTCGAGAGTTGAGGCACGTTGAGCACACGAGACAATTGACGGACGAGCAACCAGTCGATAGCGAGTATGATTAGCGATGAGATAAATATCAGGCCCATTCCGCCAGCAGATAGATTAATACCAGTTGTGATTAGGGCCATCACTAGCCCAAAGATCATACCGAAGCCCCCCAGCGTGACAAGCACGACAGCTATTGAGATGGCCCAAGCCGCCCCAACCAATTTGGCAGGCGGCACACCAGATTGATTTGATATTGGCCTTAAATTAGCTCCGCAACGGTTGCAGTAACTCAACTCTGGGGTCAACTCTGTACCGCAGGATGGGCAATACATATCATTCACCTCTTGCTTGGGTTACGATACTTTGAACCAGCAAGTTCGCCAACATAGTTGCGGTAGGCGCAAGCGCATAACGGCCCCGAGTTGAGCGGCACCCCCGCGAGGGGTTGGCGAAAGCTGCAGTTTAGCTTTCGCGCGAGTCGCGGGGCGAAGCCGCGGGGCGGTGACGCTCCAACTTGTTCGACGTCAGCAAAACCTAGTTCAGCGCCTCCTTTGCGCGCTTAGACCAGTGCCAAAGCCCTCCCGTGATCTCAACAGGCAAACGATAGCCCAGTTGGCGTGCGAGCATGACAATCTGCCCGCGATGATGCCCTTCATGCGCGACGAAATAGGTTAGGACATGCCCGACGTCGAGGGGAAGATTGCGCCAGATATACAACGACGAAACCGGGATCGTACCACCCCGTTCACAGCCGAGGGTCAGCAAACTCGAGATACCTCGGCTACTGCGGCCCAATGCTAAGATCAGCTCTTTCCGTCCCACCTTGTGTCGATTGATCGCCCGCGGCACCGCAATTCCATGCTCTTTTCCTAATGTCTTAATCCACATGCACCGAGCATTGTGGATGTGACCGGCGATCATCCGGACGGTTCGACGTGGAGCCCCCGGCACTGTGGCTTCCCATACCTCCTTGGGCAAGTTCTCGATGAGGAAGACCGTGACGCGGTTGTTGGTTCTCCACGCGCCAAGCATCAGATCGCACTGATCAAGTGCAGAGCTCATTCAGAATCTTCACCGAATAGAGCTGAAGCTGAAAATCGCGCGGCTGGGCGACAACCGCATCAGCTAGTTGCAAGCATGTATTGTTGGGCAGTGACCTACGATTATCAAACCGCTGAACGCCCATTCTACGAGAATGCGAACAAAATATTCAGAACGAACATGAATTAGAATTTTCAGTTGATGCACCTGGGAGCGCGATGCCTATAAAGTCTGGATCATGAAGATTTGTGGTCTTTTCACGCAAGCAAGATGTGCAACGCCAGACAGCTTAACGCGTCATAATAATCTTGCCGGTCTCATTCTCTCACTCAAACTCCTGGCGCTTCGCCGACTGTGCTAACCCAACGCGGCCAACTTCGATCTCTGCCTTGAAATAGTTTTCTCCGCATACGCGATCACCCGCCAGCCTCCGCAACATTGCCAGCTGTCCAACGTGCGTAAGCGCGTCAGCGATTGGTCCTTGAAAGATTCTCTCGCAGGCCCTACCAAGCGCAGCATCGGAGGCCAGGTAGTCGTCGAAACGCTTCGCTGCTTCAAAAAAGCGCGCAACTTCCTGCTCCCACGGTAAGGGCGCTGAGTCGTTCCATTTTTGATCTCCAATAGCCAGTGAAAGTGCCCAATCAAACAGGTCACCCATATGGGCCAAAATCTGCGCCGGGGTACGCGTGGTCTCGCCAACACGAAACGATTCAAAGCCATCTGGGGCATCACGCAGGGTCTTACCGGCCCGGTAAGCCAGGGTGGAGACAGTATGTCGAAGCAGTTCGCGTTTCGGATCAGTTAAATTGTCCATTTGTCTACTTCAGAGATTTCGCTAAGAACTGCGTGGTGCGCCCCCATGCTAGCGTAGCCGCATCTGGCTTATAGAATGGGCGCGTGTAAGCGAGAAAGCCGTGATCCGCACCCTCGTAGAAATGCACCTCAACGG
>DATETN010000078.1:0-111457 GCA_035283645.1 Pyrinomonadaceae bacterium | reverse complement strand
CTGGGATTCCATGCCGGTTGCGCAAGGTCAACACCTTTTCCGCTTTTCTGATTTCGCGAGCCACGAGGACGTTGGCGCCCTCGAATTTTATTTTCGAACCGGTGACCTTGATCCAGTCGCCTTTTGCAAACGAAAACCGTTGTTGGACAAGGTAATTTGAAGGGCCAAGATGCACAGTCAGTGTCTCGGCCTCAAACTTGACGATCAAATGCGTCCCATTCCACCCCATTTTCCCAGTCTGGTTTTCAATCCCTTCAACCGTTCCCCACATCGTCACTTCTGTGGCCGTGTCATAGCGCGGCATCCCGTGTCCTTGGCGTCTGCGATTCTGTGAATAGGTGACGCCGAGGGTTACGAACAATCCTGCCACCAACAAAAGCGTAATTTTCTGGCTTTTCATCTCTCCTCACTGTCCGAGCTTGCTGCCCGCTAACCTGTTTAGAGCCCCCTTTCCTCCTAACCTGCTTCATTGCCCATAGAATTTCATGGGGCTGTTCCGCTCAACGTTCCACTGTACTCTGGCGGGTAGTAAATTACCTGGATGCTTGGCCGCCGACACCCTGAGTGTGAAAGGACGGCGAGTGATCGCGATGCTCCCTGACAACGCTGCTTAATCTACCTGCTCTTGCGCACGTTGAGACGCACGCACAATCTCAACCGAGCAAGGGGCGTGTGTCGCAACGGCCTGCGAGACCGATCCGAGCATGAATCTCTTCACATTCCCGTAACCATGCGAGCCGATCAAGATCAAATCAGCCGCCCATTTTTCGGCTTCCTCCACGATGCCTTCTTTCGGTGAACCGTCAACGACCGTGGTCTCAATTCGAAGGATCTTGCCGGCTGCGCTCTTCCGCAATTCTGCCGCGGTACTCTCAACCAGTTTATCCAGGCGTATCCGCTCGGTTTCGATCAAATCACGGTACATGGCAGCCCCGATCAACAGAGGATCTGGAATACTCGGAAACCACGTAGTGACTGCCGCGAACAATCTAACAACAGTCCCTTCCGGCCAGTGTCTGGAACCTACTTCCTTAACCGCCGCCAAACTGCATGGTGAACCGTCGATGGCTAAAAGCACCTTCATAAAACGATTCCTTTTTCACTTGATGGGCGCAAGTGTTATGCCGCCCATTTGCTCATCATTCAGAGCCTAAAACGCGCGAGGTGTGGGAAATTCGGGATTGAGCTGCGGAAATCCCCGCTGTGTTGGAATCGCAAGGATGCCCAGGGCGCTCAATTTCTTCTAAATATGCAGGCATACATGTTGCCCGCCAGTCAGACAGCAAAGATGAAAAAGAGGGGCTCAGAATGCCGTTGCTTTATGTTCTGATCTTCAGCCTTCTCGGGAGTGTTGGCGCCCTAACTGGAGCCGGTGCGCTTGTCGCCTTCCCCTGGCTGCACAACCGCTTAAAGACGATCTTGCTTGCTTATGCCGTCGGCACACTCTTAGGTGCGACATTCATTGGCCTTCTACCAGAAGCAATGGCTGAAGAAACTCCGAGGCGAGTCGGACTATTCGTGTTGACCGGTATACTGTTTTTTTTCTTGCTCGAAAAATTCTTGCGTTTACCACACGCCCACGGCCACGCCGGAGAAATAAACAAACACCAGGGTGAGCACCACGGGCCACATCCGGCGGGGACAATGATCCTCATCGGCGATGCCTTTCATAATTTCGTGGACGGAGTGGTGATTGCGACTGCTTTCTCCGTTTCGGTATCGCTGGGCATTGTTACGTCTCTGGCTGTGATTGCGCATGAAGTTCCACAGGAGTTGGGAGACTTTGTGATCCTGATCGAGAGCGGTTGGCACCGGTGGACAGCGTACTGGGCAAACTTTGTTTCTTCCCTGGCGACCTTCGCTGGAGCGCTGGTCGCCTACTTCGCGTTAGAGTCTATTGCCCCGCGCATACCGTTCTTTCTGACGTTGTCGGCGGCGAGTTTTCTGTACATCGGGATGGTTGATCTAGCTCCGATCCTGCATCACGACTCTGGCTTGAAAAAAAGTCTCGTGCAATTGATGGGGCTGTTAGCTGGTGTGGGAACGATATTGCTTCTACACCAGACACTACAATAAAAATCTAGCGCAAACTGTAGCAAGCCATCCAGAGCATAACGGCATACGTTCAAAGGCATTTCAGAAGGACGCCACAGAGCAGCGCTGTCCAAGCTGTGCCAATCAATCCGTTTCAGACAGACGTGGGTCTTTTACGAACGCCGTAATTTGCGGTTTCAAGACAAAACAGCCGATTTCGTCTGGGTCCGTGGATCGCGTTTTCTCCTGGCCAGAAGAACGATCCACCAAACCACACGAAACAGCACGAAACAATTCCAGAGTGCAACAATCTGCTGGGGGAAGCGCACGTCGCTGGTCAGATTTCGTGTGGGTTCGCGGATTGCGTTTTCCCAGGAAACCGCGATCCACGCCAATTTTCAATCGGCAATCTTCAATCGACAATTGGCAATGACCGTGTGTGGTTTCACGCAAAAAAATGCGTTTCTTTACCCATACCTTCCCTCCGCCAACGACGTCAAAGATCGAATTTGGCCAATTTGCCGTTTCGTCCTCTCTGCGTCTCTCATTCCCTCAGCCGCTCTGAGGCGAGATCTTTTACCACCGAATCGTCTGTCGTGAGATTCTTACCACCGAGACACAGAGCAAAACGGAGACGCAGAGGGCGAAATGGCAAATGAGAAATGGAAAATAACTAGGGCCGTATCAACAACGCTAAAGAAGCATATGGTGTCTGGAGTAGTTCGGCTACAACAAGCATAACTGTACTTACCGGTCACTTAACATTTCGCATCCTTCCTTCTGGTGCCGCCCCCTTTAGTGGGAGCTGGCCCGCCGCGTCGTGGGGTTGAACACCCGTTTCGATAAACGACTTCATCCTCATAAGATCGTCGTCCATTTCACGTTTGGGATCCACGCCAAATAACTTGGCGATCTCGTGACCGAGCACTCCTGCAGGTGGACCATAGGTCATCTTCACGTCGATCCGAGTGCTGCCGTCCGGATTGGCAGTGAATCGCGTTACACCACTTTGGCTAACGATCGAGCCTGGGAGGCTCTTCCAAGCCAACGTCCTATTAAAATCCAGGTCGGTGATCGCCGCGTCCCATTCTACGAGAAGTCCGGCAGGGCCCCCGACTTTCCATCGATAGACACCGTCGTCAATCCGCCTTACCTCCCTTACATGAGACATGAACTCGGGAAAGTTCTCTGGATGAGACCAGTACGTGAACACTTCATCGACTGGCGCATTAATCGTGATCGCCTTCTCGACGACGATCCCACGTGCGTCTTGATCCATTCCCACCAGTTGTTGGGCCTTTACGTTGGTTAATGCCCTCGTCACAATGCCAATACCTAAACTGCCTACGGCGGATCCGAGTACACCTCGTCGTTTCCCGCCGTAGAAAGCAAGCGCCCCTCCCGACACCGCGGCGACCAGTCGCATAGTTGGTGACCAAGTGCTCTTGAATGGTCCAAATCGCTCGCCCAGGCGTCGCTTGCCACCCTGCAACGCGGGAACATCGCCCGCGGTGTCGTGTATTTCGAGATCGTTCTGGATGTTCTTAACTCCGGCGACGCCGAAAACGCAGTGAAGCAGTGGATAAACTTCCTCGGCGAGGATAAATCCGCTCAGAATAACCAGTCCTTCCACAGCTTTCACTTCGATGGCATGTGGGTGGGAAACAATTCTCCCAAGCTTCGAACGAACTCGTGCTTCCAATACGTCGTCGGAAACCTTCTCCTCGCGAAAGAGAGACCCCACCTGAGACATTGCCCCTAAGAGATGGTTACGCAAATCGCGCTGCGTCTTTCCGGCGGCGTCAATTGCTAACTTATTAACGTGTTTTGTCTTGTTACGTATCTCCGCGCGACGTCTTTTTCCGCGGTCCGGATCTAATAGGTACATGGCGCCTGCTCCAACCCCGATTCCTGTAATCAAACTTGTAGTCCTATTCATGATTCCTCCTCAGTCCCTGCTTGTTCAGCCAGATGAAGTCTTCGCGGGAGCTTACTAGTGTGACAGTTCTTCGTATTCCCCCTCGCACTCATCACAGCAAAAAGGGTTGTCAATTCCCTCCTCCATTGCCAACATAGCCTGGCGAAAGGTGACCTCGTCCACGTAATAGATTTCGTGGCACACGCCGCACACTAGCTCCGATTGGTTTGGTCCTTTTTTGAATCTGGTCGGTCCCTCTACCAGGTTGGTTTGCTCCTCGGGATTTAATGTGGATCTCAATCTCATCTCACAACCTCCTTTGATCGAAACACTCTCGTCAGCCGGTAGTCAGCCAATTGCGCCGAATGGCCTTTGACCTGACTCTTGTGCTGACAGCATTTGGGGACAAGTCAGGGACAGGAGTTGGCTAACACCCACTCCTGTCGCGAGAAACGATTACACTCCTATCAGTAACGGTTGGCTCACATCGATTCATCACCTTTTCTGTTTCTCTTTACGAGCAAACTATATGCCCACGGGATTCGCTCAGTGGACAACAGAAAGGACTAATCTCTTCCCTTAATCCGCTTGAGAAGTTGAGTAGTCTCACGCAATGGTTGCGAGTTTTTGCGCCCGGGATCTCGAAAAAGGCGCCTCGGTAATGTTCTTAAACTAATGATCTTAAGGGAATGGCGAGTCGGATCTTCTCATTCTCAATCGGTACAATCGTTGCACGCGATCTGTTGCAACGAACCAAGGCCAATCGTTCGCGGTGGAGTTCTAATTAGTCGTTTTTGCTAACTCTGTGTCCTTTGTGGTTTGGCGGTTGATTTCTCCCACGGTCTTCGCTTTAATATTGAATTCCTCGCAAAGCGATTAGTCGACGCGACGAAATGGATAAACAGCCAGCACGCTACGCAACACCTGCGTATTGGTTACTTCGGCTCCAGCACCGGCGCTGCCGCTGCACTGATTGGAGCCGTCGAACTAAAGGAACTCGTCGCTGCAGTTGTCTCTCGTGGCGGACGGCCTGATTTGGCTGGCGAAGCATTATCGCAGGTCAAAGCGCTAACCTATTGATAGTTGGCGGCGAAGATGACGTAGTGATCCGACTGAATGAGGAGGCTTTTGCGCAACTTAGTTGTGTGAAGCAACTGAAGATCATCCCGAGAGCGACACATCTCTTCGAGGAGCCTGGAACTCTGGAGCAGGTTGCGCGACTCGCAAGTGACTGGTTCCGAACAAAATTGCAGCCGCGTGCCGTTAGGCAAACGAGTTAATCGCGATCTGGCATTCGACAGCGGCCGGCGATGGATTTCGCGATCCTTTATTCTCGCGAATCTAGCTCAAGCTGTAAACTTTTCCCTCTTTGCCATACTCGCCAAAATCTGGTTGCTTGCCTGAATCAATTGCCTTGATTGTGGGACGACCAATATGAGCCAGAATCAGTCGTTTGATTTTGCTCAGCTGCGCTTGCTGAGAAACCTGTCCAACTGAAGCGTGTCCCCCAACGCTGCCGCGAAACGTAATCGGCCGACTCCACCCAGCCGCGTCGGCAAACATGATGTCGGCACCACTGGCCCAAGCTGGAAAGACAAAGAACTCAGGCGCCCAAACAACCTTCTTACGATGCGCTCGGATCACATAGCCATAGGCATCATGATTCGTGTGGACTACAGGCTTTGGATGAATGGAGAGCCCGGGTAGTCGAATACTCTTCACTTTTGGCTGCAGCCCGTATCGTAGCGCCAAGGCGCGAATCTCTCGGATTAACTCCGCACGTTCGTCTGTAACAAGCCAAGCGTCGAGTTTTCCCTTAGGTTCGGATGGAGGCCCACCGTCAATCATCACGCGAGCGCTGCGAAACTCCACCAACAGGCCTGCGGGCGCATAGCGTGGTGAGTTCATCGCGCCCACACCGAGCAACGTTAAGCGCAACTCTCGTGAACCTCTGCGTCGTACTCTGCTGTTGGTACACACCAGGTCGAAAACTGAACC
This sequence comes from Pyrinomonadaceae bacterium, assembly GCA_035283645.1. GTDB lineage: Bacteria > Acidobacteriota > Blastocatellia > Pyrinomonadales > Pyrinomonadaceae > PSRF01. The sequence goes on along the minus strand of DATETN010000078.1, from coordinate 105,507 downwards.
ACCAACGACGTGAAGTAGGTGGTGCCTATTCTAAGCAGATGCCATGGCCCCAGTTACAGCTACGGGTCGCGCAATGAACACGGGACACGGTGCTTCGCGCAATACACGATCTACGTTGGAGCCGAAAGCCCTACTTAAGCTCCAGTCACCGCCACTTGCTCCCATACAGATGAGATCAATCTCGTTTTCTCTTGCGTACGCTATCACCTCGTTGTGAGTCTTTCCTGAGCGCACAACGTTAACGACTTTGCACCAGAGAAACACTTCCTTGGGGATCGACTGCTGAATCTTTTGCGCAACAAATTTGTACGCACTAGATTCAGTGGAGTTGGACCATGCCAACTCTGGTTCGTCGTGCCCTGTTTTTGCAAGCACGTGTAGCACGTGGACTTCTCCTTGATACTCCTGTGCCAATGAGAGACCGTAATTGAGGGCCAGTTGGGAATCAGGCGAGAAGTCGCAGGCTATAAGGATTCGACGTAAATCGATGTCGCCGGAACGCCCGATCCACTCACGTTCTCGCGGGTGCGTAACGAGAACCGGACACGATGCTGATCGCGATACTGTTTCGGCAGTTGATCCCAACAATATTGCTGCACGAGGCCTGCGCCGCGAACGCATCACTATTAGATCAGCGTCCTGTTTGTCTGCCTCGGCAACGATTGCCTGTCCCACGTCGCTGAATTCCTGAATGATGACGCCTCGCCAGTTCAAATTACCCTGCCTCGTCGCGACTATGTGGGGAGCAAGTGATTCCGTAAACAATCGCGAGACGCCCCGATCACTTGAGCTGCCCGACTCATCACTCGCCTCAGCTTGGCTACAGTGCAGCAGGATGAGTTCGGCTTCGTAGGCGTAGGCGAGAGCCACTGCGTAGCGTAGCGCTTCGTCGGACTCGGTCGAGAGATCCGTTGGACATAAAATTCGCTTCAGTTTAATCATTGCTTATCACCAATCCTTCTGCTTCCAGCTTCGGCAAGGGGTATGCCGGGCGGACTTCTGTGGTCTCAGTTGAACCTTCAGGGGGGCATCAAATCAAGTTAGAAGAGGGACAAGAATTAAGGACTCCAACGTCTGACGGCAACCTTGCCTATTTCCCGGTTGTTTTTCTGGATACTAAGATCACTTTCTGATTTGAGACGCAACACGCTCGAAGTTGTGTGGCTCCCGCGCAGGGAGTCCGGGTTGATTCGCTATCAGTCGACTTGCGAAAAATTACTCGCGATTCTGCAAAATTGCATTGTTTGGCACCATTCAAACTCGGTCAACAGCTGGAGTCAAATGGGTCAAATCACACTGCCAGCGGCCCTCTCGCCTTGTAAACACATCAGTGATCTTGGATCCAGCATCGTTGGACACAATTGCTTCAGACCATTCTTCACCCAGTTTTCAAACTCACTTCTTAACGTATCGTCCATCTTGACCTCCCTTCCGTTGGAAAGTTTGCGTGATAATCTGCACGCTGTAAAAGGGTCACGGCGGGACTCTGAAGGAACCTAAGCATTTTCCAAGTCGATCGAAAATCCTGCCAGAAAGGATTTGAACCTCAGTTCATCCAGGTCAACACAGTGAAGACGCTATTCCTCTTGCGTCCCGCCAAGTTGGATTGGACCGATCAAACCGTCGCAGATTTCGACCGGCCATTGAACGCGCGTGGCAACCGGACGGTTGCAACTTTAGCCTCGTTCTTTGTGAATGAGAAGATCGAGCCCGAACTGGTGATTAGTTCGAGCGCGGTGCGAGCTCGCGAGACCATAGAACCCATATTGGTATCCGCTGGGTTGCACAGCGAGGTTCGATTTGACGAAAGAGTTTACGAAGCTATCCCTGAAAGATTATTGGAAGTGATCAGTGGCGTGGAGACTCAAACCCGATCTGTCTTGATCGCCGGCCACAATCCGGGACTGGAAGGACTACTTACGTACTTAACGGGCCAAACCGAGGCCACGTCAACCGGCGCGCTTGCAAAGATTAGATTTCCAGACGACACGAACTGGAACAGTCTAAGAGCTCGGGCGGGAACACTTGAATGATGTGCAAATAGGTCAGAGGCGTGAAGTCGCCTGAAACCCCTCAGTTGCGAAAAGACACCCACCAGTAGTGTGAATGTGCGCAAGCTTCCACCCGGCTCAAACTGAATCCTCCCAACTAACTGCACAAAAATCTGGGGTTTGTCGGTACGGTTCTTGCGCTCCTGTCAGGATGCTGGATGAGCAATTAGGACTGCCGCACTAAGAGGAGGGAATATGAAGGTTCTTTTGGCAGTTGACGGGTCAGCTAACAGCAACTTCGCAATTGAGGAGGTTGCGCGCCGACCGTGGCCTGCAGAAACGGAAGTTCGAGTTATCACAACGGTCGAAACGCCCGCGATCATGGGAATTGAACCATGGGCCGCGACGCCTGCTTACTTTGAGCAGTTAGATAGTTCCGTTAAGGAGAATGCCAGAAAAGTTTTGGATGCCGCCATTAAGAAATTAAGCGATTCAGCGAAACAAGCACTAAAGATATCAGGAGATGTGCTGGACGGTTCGCCAACTCAGAAAATTGTCGAAGAGGCGGAAAAATGGAATGCAGATCTGATTGTGATGGGTTCTCGTGGGTTGGGCGCCTGGAACCGGCTCTTGTTGGGCTCTGTTTCAAGCGGCGTCGTCCACCACGCTCAATGTTCGGTAGAGATCGTCAGAGTCAGAGAAAGCCCTAACAGAAGCTAATCAAGGCGCAGGTTCACCGGTACACACATCGTTTAACCTCACTGCAGATGCGCATCCCATGCACATCCACGAAGTGACCTTTGAAGTTTAACCGGGAACGATTGGAAGTCCATGATGGAGAAACTGTAGTTGCGGTCCAGCTCACTGGAGATGTCCGTCCGCCAGAGGAATGGGAGTCGGGTTTCAAAGACACGGTGATCGCATATCCCGGCGAGGTGACTCGCCTTCGAGCTCAGTTCAACACTCCCGGTCAGTTCGTCTGGCACTGTCACATCGTAGAGCACGAGGACAACGAAATGATGCGGCCTTTTCGGATCGGTCCGGTTCAACCTGGTCAGCCAGGCTCCTTATCACACGTGAAAGCTGGAATGCCCAAGGAGTAATTCAAGAGCGCCTTGTAAAACTGACAGCGGGTTTTCACCCACAAATTGCTGAAACTTACCGAAACGAATCACTCGTCCTCATGAATTGTTGATTATTTTAGAGGCCTCTACGGGAACGAGCGTTGCGTCTCTATCCAATAACGAGAAACCGGCAATACCGAGAAATTGGGTCAAACCAGGTTAGCGCTTCTAGTTCTCAGGAGTGGCGCCTGGGTTTCTGAGCAGAAGGAGTTTGTTATGAAAGTGAAAGAAGTGATGACTGCTAATCCCAAGGCCTGCACTTTAACGGACAGTCTGGCAGAGGCGGCTGCGCTGATGTGGGAAAACGATTGCGGCATTCTGCCAGTCCTGGCTGAGGGCGGAAAGGTAGTGGGGTTGGTAACCGATCGAGACATATGCATGGCCGGAGTGTTAAGAGGGCGGCAGCTAGCAAACATCGCAGTCAAGGACACGATTTCAGGTGAAGTGTTCGTTTGCCGGAGGGATGATGACGTTAGAACCGCGCTTAAGACGATGAAGGAGAATAAGGTGAGACGTCTTCCCGTAGTTGAGGCCGATGGAAGTCTCAGTGGGGTACTCTCCCTAAATGACATCGTCCTGAAGGCAGAAGAAGCAAAGAAGAAAGAGCTCTCCTACGAGGACATCGTCAGCACATACAAGTCGATTTGCGAGCACCGCCTTCCGATCCGGACTGCCCAAGCTGTCGGCCTCTGAAGGTTTGCACAGCTCGGTAAATCTCTGCCGTTACTTAAGAAAGGAAGGGTGCTATGTACCGGAAAAGCGACAGTGAGATTAGGGCGCAGGTGCTGCGTGAACTGAAATGGGATTCGCGCATTATATGGGCTGAGATTAAGGTGGAGGTTTGCGATGGGGTTGTGACGCTAACGGGAATAGTGTCCAGTTACGCCAAGAAGCTCGCGGCGCAAGAGGCGGCCCATCGTGTACTTGGTGTCTTGGATGTAGCTAACGAAATTGAAGTCCGACCAACAGCAGTGGCAGGCAGAGGCGATGAAGACATTGCGCGTGCTGTGAGGCATGTTCTGCAGTGGGACGCACTTGTTCCTGATGACAGGATTCAGTCCACCGTTTCTAACGGCTGGGTAACATTGGAAGGAGAGGTGGACCTGTGGCGAGAACGGGACGATGCCGAACGGGCGGTAATGCGACTTGAAGGTGTCGTTGGGGTGATCAATAAGATTCGGATGGTGCCGAGGCAGGTGGATCCGAACGAACTCCGCGAGCAGATCGAATATGCACTCGAGCGACGTGCCGACAAGCAAGCAGAGCGGCTGCGGATCGAAGTGCACGAAGGGACCGTTGATCTATTTGGTCGCGTTCATTCGTGGCAGGAAAAGCGTGCCGTGCTTGGCTCGATAAGTCACGTACCCGGTGTGGCGGACGTTAAAGATCACTTGCGAATAGACCCATATTTTTAAGCGGTTACGCGCAACAAAGCGGGTCTTCTTTCGCAAGGCTGACTAATCAAACAACGTGCAATAAAGTTGTACACGAACAAGAAAGGAACGAGTGATGACTAAGGAAAGTAAGACGGAAGTGACAGGTTTGGAGAAGCGCGAGAGAGCAATGGAGGGAACTACTCCATTTCGATTCATGCGTCAGTTCGCCGAGGACATGGAGCGTCTTTTTGAGGACGTTCAGGGATTTAAGGTTGGCAGTCTTTTTGGGCGGGAATTTTTTCCATTTACCAAGGAGTTCGAACATGTAGATTGGGTCCCGAAGGTTGAGGTGCTGCAGAGTGAGGGGCAACTCAACGTGCGCGCGGATCTACCTGGGCTCAAGAAGGACGATGTCAAAGTGGAATTAACGAACGAGGCCCTGACCATCTCAGGAGAGCGCAAAGAGAAGAAGGAGGAAAAGCGCGAAGGCTATTATCGGAGCGAGCGCAGTTACGGCAGTTTTTACCGTTATATTCCGCTGCCGGAAGGTGTCAAGACAGATACAGCAACGGCAGAGTTTCACGACGGCGTGCTCGAAATAAAAATGCAGGTCCCTAAGATCGAACCACGAGTCCGACGTGTCGAGATCACTGAGGGAGCGAAGGAGACTGCTAAGGCTAAGACTGCCGGATAGTACCACCAACTCATATCCGTGGTTGTCAGTTATGACACGGGTCATTCAAAAGCTGTGAGGGCCTGTTTGGATGACCGGAGTTGATACGGACCCGTAGCTCATTTGCTGCGGGTTCGTTGATTCTGCATCAGCCTCAAGAGATCACGTCGAGCAACGATGCCGACTGGCTTCTGGTCGCTAATCACCGGAACACGATTAATGTCGTGTTCGAGGATCAACTCCAGCACCTTTTCTATCGAATCGTCCTCAGTGGCAGTTATCACATTCGGGTTCATAACTTCGCTGACGGGAATTTTTCGTGCGCGCGCGTAGAGTTCCTCAGCATCGCTTCCCAACCACGAGCCGAACAACTGTGGTGCCCGAAACATCGAGAAAGGCAGACACCTTTCAGTTGCGGTGAAATCCGACTCCGTCACGATTCCAATCAGGTCGCCGCTCGCGTCAATTACAGGAATGCCACCGATTCCATTTTCCAACATCATCCGTGCGACCTCCTGAAGCGACGTCTGTTCAGTAGTTGTTATGACTGGTTGCGTCATGATGTCTTTGACTTTCATCTTGCTCTCCTATTCAAAACCGGTTGCAGTACCAAACAAAATCAATGTGGAAACGATATAGACGATGACAATTCCTATTGAATCCAAAGTAAAGTAGCGGAGTTTCCGAGTCGCCTGGTACGTCAAGCCGATGACGGCAATGGCGGTCATGATTATCGAAGCGCTTGCAGTGATCAGATGGCTGGCGGAAATCACCGCAAGCAGGGGGCCCTTCGTATAGAGCACATCATCGAGTGCCAGGATAGCAATGTTGAAAAGATTGCTCCCGAAGAGGTTTCCCAACGCGATGTCGACCGCTCCCAGGCGCAATGCAGAGATCGACACGACCAACTCGGGAAGCGACGTCGAAAGAGCGATGAAACTGCTTCCGACAAAGGTTCGTCCCAGCCCTGTGATGTCGGCTATCCTCTCTCCCAGATGAGGCAAATACGCGGCTGCGACGATGATCACGACGGCGTTTAAGGCATACATGGTGTAGGCCCGCCTCTTACTAACGTGTCTGTATTTGAGCTCCTCCACCCTCTCTCTTACGAATTCAGAAATCCGTCTCTTCTCGTAAACAAAGACCGTCCTGATAGCTAGCAAGTAAACGCCAAGAAACACGAGGCTTGAAAGACTGACCCAACCAAAGCTGGGTATGGATGAGACAGTTGTCAGACTGATGACAACGAGTCCCAAGAGTAACACCCCGAATCCTCCCGTAAGCACCTGCCCTTGACTCGCTCTCGCCGAAAGTGGGGTTGATCCGTTCATGAAGTCGAGCATTGCGATTATGAGCAGGTTGAACATGCAGCTGCCTAATACATCGCCAGCCGCAATGTTAGGCAGGTCAAATATTGCAACCGAACTGATCCCGGTGATCAACTCAGGCAACGACGTCACCGAGGCGATCAGCACTACTCCGATCCAGGTCCTCCCTAAGCCACTCTTTTCGGCAATGATGTCTCCGTAAAAACTGAGCCTCGAGCCGGAAAAGAGAATGAGCATGGCGCAAGCAATAAATTGAAGCCAGACAATCAAGTCGTTTCCTTCAGTTTCTCAATTCAATTCTGAGATGTCGCAACGAAATCGATTGTAGGTTAAATGCCAAAGTTTTGCTGATCGGGTTGAAATCTAAATTATTCAGACTCGACGACACCCAACGAAATCCTCCACACAGAGATGTCTCAGATCAGTATGAAAGACGCCTCTCCCCTCTTTTCTTTTCAATACCAACTCATGAAGGCATATGACACTCAGAAGGCTCAACCTCACCCACTGCAATTTCGACGGAGCTCCTGAGTCGGGAATGTTGAAGAAAAAATAGGGGGGCAGCGGCCGTTCTAGTAGGTAGGATCTGAACAACACTACACACTGCCGTGTGTAGGATTTTGTTGTTGGTCCGTGTAACAGCTCTTTGACACAGTCTCTGCCGTGTAACAGGTTTTTGACACAGTCTCTGCCGTGTGTAGTATTTGGTTGAGCATAGACCAAGTGAGGCTGGTCCACGTTGAAAGTGGTCCAAATGAGAAGGTTCAAGTCGAAAAAAAGGATCCTACACACGGCAGTATGTAGTGCTTGTTAGATCCAGCCTACTAGACCAACGCCCCCCCTCTTAATCTCAACGTTACCGACTCAGAAGCTCCTGCGAATTGCGACCCAAGGCGAGATACCTCAGTCTCGTTTGCTCTCCAATAATGTCTCTAACTTAAACTTATTTTCATCGGACATATCGGTGAACCGTATTCCAAACCCAATGTTGGGATACGCATAGGTGACGACGCCTTTCGTGACCACGACGTCTCCTCCAGGCAACTTAATCTTAAAGTTAAGTGCCTCACCTTCAAGCACCTGGGCCATCGTATCAACAAAGCATCCACCGCTGCTGAGATCGCTAGTGCGCGCCTCGGATCTTCCTGACGCACCCTCCCACTCCACGTGCAGTAACAGTAACGCACGCCCTTCGTTTCTGCGGTTCTCCGTCACTAACAGCCCCCCCCCTCATTTAATTTATCAAAGAGTAGATCACTATGCCTCGCTTTCCAACCGAGCCGCGATTGGGTTGTGTTCTAATTTAACGTTTTCTCTGTGCACACTCTGCGTCCTCTGGCGGCTCGGTCCTTGATTCTGTCCCATGAATATATGACCACAGAGAAAGTTCAGCATTCTTTCCGAGCTTAGTTTTTTAAAACCAAGATTCGGAGGTTGCTGGACATGGTGGATTTCCAAAAACCGGCAGCGCAGGACTGGAGCGTTGAAAGGCAGAGCGAATTTATGGCCAATACTCTACTGACTCGCGGTCGTAGTGAGGACACAAACCGCCGCTCACAAGCTCTGACACAACCGCCAATAGCTTGTCGACGAAAGTCCTCTGGGGGTGATTGACAACGCCGACGGCCCCGGTGCCGAGAGGCGTCATCCTACTGCACTACATTACGACTCCGAATCATGCGCCAAATCCACAGCGCAAGGATTGCTCCCAATAGCGAAAGGAACAGTCCGCCCGGATGAAAACCGGTGTCGGTGCGCCAGATAAAACTCGCAACCAGTCCGCCGATAACGGAGCCAACGATACCGAGTATCATCGTTGCCAGCACACCCATGGGGTCTCTTCCCGGCATGATCAATCGAGCCAGGGCTCCGGCAATCAAACCGATGATTAACCACCACAAAAAGCTCAACATATTGCCTCCTTAGTTCCGCCAAACTTCAGACTAGATCGGTCTGCTGGAAGGGCGAAATGCTGTTTTTTGAGATTGGTTTCTTATTGCGATCACCTCAATCGTTCAAGACAAAGGTAATCTTCATTCTTACCTTGTATCCGGTTATTTTACCGTCTTCTACCATCACCTCCTGGTCTTTAATCCAGGCGCTCTGAACGTTCTCTAACGTTTTCGAGGCACGGCTGATACCCGTTTGAATCGCATCCTCGAAACTCTTAGTTGAAGAAGCCGTAATCTCAGATACTTTAGCGATACTCATGTATGTCCTCCTGAATTGTTCCTCAATGCTGTCGTCGTCTAATTCGAGAGCCCTTGTCTACTTAAAGAAGTTCCCTGCGATACGGCTAAGATCGTCCACCACGCTGCCGTCGCGATTCGAGTCCAGCATTGAACTAATACTGGCCATGAGGTCAGGGTTGGCCGATTGCACTTGCTGCTGCTCTCCTAGGAACTGTGAAAGCGCCCCGGGATCCAAGTGATTTTGGTGTTGTTCACGACCTACCGCACCCATAACGAGAGGTGCAACCATCTCAAGTAAACTCCCGGCTGAGCCCTGGTCCAACCCTACTCCTTGTTCTGAAAATAGATCTGTCGCGACCAAACGCTCTATGTGTCAGCAATGCCTCAACCGGGAAGAGCAAGGCTGAACCCCTGGAATTAACCGGGTAGAGCACCGATGATGGACGCGAACTGTCGATGGGGGAATCTGACAACCCCTTATACTTCATTACCGGACAAACAGCTAGCAACAACTTGACACAGCAACAACTTGACACCATGTTTCGCCGCGACAACTCGACACAAGAACTGTCAGGCCGCTTTTCTTTCCTGCGTGTCGGCAAGAGTAGTAAGCTTTGCACTCAAGTATTCAATTGGAGTCAAAATGAATCGTTGGTCCAATTAGTTCCGTCTTGCCAACTAGTTCTGTTCGCACTTGCATATGAGATCGCCAAGAAACAAAGTCAATGCAGAAATAAACTTGGTAGATTCACCACACAAATTACGGGCGCCTGAGTTCCGCAGTCAGGCTAAGGGATCTTTGCTCACAACATTGCGTCCCGTGATCATGAATAATTACAGCATTGAGTTTCAGAACATGCCTCCTTCGGTGATTCCGGCTCATCATCGTCGTTGGCACGTTCTCTCCTTGATACTCTCCCAAGAGACGGCTATTGAACGAATTAGTGCCAACCTGCATCGACAGGGACGCTTCCAGTGTGGGGATGCGGGCATTTACCCGGCGGGAATGGGTGAGCGAATTGTGTGGCACGACAAGGTTAAAGCGATCCACGTTCATCTGAACCCAGTGGCAATTCGAGCAGCTGCAAAAACACAATTCGGGACGGAGAACGTGACATTGCCTGAGACGTTTCAATCCCGCGACCCAGCGCTCAGTGAATTAGCTCATGAGTTAGACCGAGCCATAAACCTGGATATTTCTCTCCGTAAGCGGGCGGTTGAGGGATTGATGGAAGAAGTCCTCGGGCATTTAGTACGCAAATATGGCGAGTCCGAAACTAGCATCAAGTCTGAAGGAATCAGTTCAAACAAACTCGAAACCGTTATGGCTTACGTTAGCAAGAATTTGTCCGAGAAGATCAGCCTGGACGAAGTGGGGCAAATCGTGGGTTTGAGTAAGTATCACTTTGCCCGGGTTTTTCGTTCAATGACAGGACTATCACCACATCAGTATATTCTCCGTTGCCGAATCGAGCGGGCTAAATATCTCTTATCTTGTGGTGATTCCCTTCCCTCCATCTCCTATTCTTGTGGTTTTTCCGATCAGAGTCATTTCACACGAACGTTTCGGCAAATGACCGGCATGACCCCAAGGCAATTCCGGACAAAACATATTGCCCCCAACCCACTTTGAAGCTCATAGCAAGTTTCTTCTATACACAACAGTCTTAGATAGCAATCATGTAAGACTGAATTCTGGCGCCCAGAATTCAAGAACAATTTTGATTAACATCAGGGAGATAGGATCAATGTGCAAACTAGGAAGTCTCTACCTGTTACTTTGCTTTGCACTCGCAACCTCCATGGTGTTGGGCCAAGAACAAGAAAGCCGACAGAAAAAGGGCTTTGATGATCTTGAAGAACTGGTGCAGAAAGTCTTGCGTGACCTACGGAATCGCGACGCTGATGCAGCCTTGGCTATTTATGGTCGCCGAGAGGAATACGTGCACATAGATAATGGCCGCGTTGTGCCTTGGGCTCAACTAGAACCACAGGTTAGACAATACTTGGCAAACGCGAAGAAAAACGAACTTTACTGGGTCGGAACGCCGAACATTCTCAGGTTGGGACCGGACGCGGCGGTAGTTTATGGCACTCATCGGTTTGAAGGGGACGGTTCACGTGAGTCACATCGAGGAGAGTGGACCGGCGTGTTCCAGCGAATTGAAGGTCAATGGAAACTGGTTCATTCGCATAGTTCCGATGCGAAACACTAGATCGATTCAGTCAATCCTGCCTTTTGATATCGCCATAACTTCTATGCGATAACATGAAAAGGATAGTTCTTTTGGTTTTGATTAGTAATGTTTCAATTCTCCTCTCTCCCATGTCTATTGAATCGCAAAGTTTGCCCTCTCTGGCTCATGTAGAAATCAGAGGGACCGGTCCGACAAATCTCTTGCTCATACCGTGTGGCGGGTGCGATTGGCATTCCTGGGAAACGTTCATGGACCGTAACCGCGACCGCTACACTATGTATGCTGTCACATTGCCCGGATTGGGCGGCAGCAAGCCGGTTGAAATCTCAGAAATGGCGACGGGCACTCCCTTGCTGGACGAGTACGCAAGTATTGTTGCCCGTTACGCTCTGCGCGAAAGGTTAGAAGATCTTGTAATTGTGGGACACTCAGTCGGGGCTGCTGTGGCGCTCAAAGTAGTGCTCGATCATCCGATGGTTGCTCGGAAGCTATTTCTGGTTAACTGGGCAGCGATCCATCCTGAAAGCCTGAACCTTTCGCCTGAGGAGAAAATTCAGCGAGCCGAGAACTCTCGATCAGAAATCCTCAAGACATCGGATGACGAGTTTCACACTCGATGGTCAGGAATGATCCCAAAGTTTATTGCCAATCCTCGCCGAGTTCCTACCTACCAACAAATGTTTAGAACAGTGAGTCGCAGGGCTAGTGCACAAATTGCGTACGAGATGCTGGTTTATGATTTACGACCACGTCTGTCCGAGATAGAAATTCCGATGGCTGCGGTTTTCGGGATTGCTGATGGCGCCGATTCCAAAGAAAGACGTGACCAGGCTCTATCAGTTATCAAAAACGCTCCCAATCCTCGAATTGCATTTTTTGAGGATACCGGTCACTGGATCATGGAGGACCGGCCAGATGAATTTGACCGAGCGGTTCACGAGTTCGTTTCAGGACAGACGATCAAGGATTTTTCTAAGCCAACCGGATCCACGAAACCACGCTAACTAAAATGGGAACTCTCCGAAGCATTCGACGCGAGCAAAAGAGACATCGACGCAGTGCCCTCCCCTTTGGAGATGGAGGCAATGAATTGGCAGAAGGTCGAAGTCGAACCGCCTGGGATGATTGTTATCGATCGCTACCGCAAGAATCCTAATATCGTACCTATGTTTCTTGACCCGTCGGAAAGGACAGGTAAACGTGAAGGCCGAAAAGTAGTTTTTGCGCGAACGGTCGTTCATTCCAACCAGGATCAGATCACGAGAATGTCCCTTGGATACAGTGATGAGGTGACCGTCTTCTTAAATTCGAAGCCGGTGTTTACTGGAAAGAGCGCGTTCGTTTCCGCGATCCTGGATTTCTGGGGATCATGAGTGTTGATAACGATGCGATCTATCTGAACCTGAGAAAAGGTCGCAACGAAATCGTGCTAGCAGTCGCCGAGTATTTCGGCGGTTGGGGTTTCATTTGCCGACTGGATGACACTCTTGTATTCAAGATGTGAGGTATACGGCTGCGAGACGCAAGGTCTGAGCTCTTTGAGATCAACATGCCACTGTTTCGGCAAGAGCCGAGGTGTCAGCGGTACAATCTCGCTCCCTTTACTCCAACCCGCACTTTCCAGATCTTACCGCCGCCACGTCCCGTCGAGGTGGCATAGATGGCCTCGCGATCAAACTTACCCTCACCAAATACGAGGCTTGCAACCCCAGTCATACCTTCCGCAATCAGAACCATTTCGCCGGTTTTTGGATCAAACCTCTGTATCTTTCCAGCGCCATTGTCTGCCACATAAATGCGACCTAACTCGTCAGTGACAAGACCGTCCAGTCCCCCTTCACCAGTACGCGCCACGACACTTGGCCGGCCCGCTGGCAAGCTGTTGTTCAACTTGAAAGCCCAAATCCGATCATCAGCTACGATTGGTTTGAGACTGCTGAAAATCTGTGCCACATAAACGGTGCCGGCATCGAGTGAAAGGGTCAAGCCGTTTGGATAAGCTACCGCTGTCGACCAAATTGAGACAACGCCGTCCTTGACTCTGTAGATCTTGTCGGTGCCGTCATCCGAAACGAGAAACGATCGATCGGCTAACATCAAGATGGCATTGGGGTCAGCTATTCCGGAGGCAACCACTGTCTTGCGACCCTCGGGCGTGATACGCCATACGATGCCATCATCGTTTGGACCATGTTCAAAGACATTTGTGGGTCCGAAATCCGCGGCAAGAATGTCTCTTGCGCCAATCCTGGCCTGACCCAAGTGACGGTGGACGTCAGCAATCTTACGAACTGCACCGTTGGGCTCAGCTATCCAAATCCCATTATTAGCGCCAATGAACAGCCGGCCCTCGCCATTAAATGTGATTCCCTCCGCGCCCTTAAAACGGTCAATAAATACTTCAGGCTGCACCGGGAACTCTATGGACGAAGCGCTGTGATTACGAAGAGGAGCCGAAGTGTTAGCGGGACCTGAAGATTGATTTGAGATGCAGATACAGGTAAGTATTAGGGACAGCACTCGCATTCTCATGTGTTCTCCTTACTGAGATCCGAGATTTCAGATCTATCAGATCTATAGGTGCCTCATTATCAGACTTGGGATTTGAGATCTGAGAATCTAATACTTAGTTTCGGAGCGTCTTGAACGTTTTTGCTCCCCTGTGTTGGCTTTGCACAAAAAGTACGAAATAGGCTTTTTCTCTGTGCGACCTCTGCGTCCTCTGTGTCTTTCTGGTGAAGGAACTCGCCGAAAACACAACCACAGAGTCACGAAGAACACAGAGGTCGCACAGAGAAGACATTTGAGCAGACACTTTTTGTGCAAAGCTCCCCTGTGTTTGCAACTTCCAAGTGTTCCACCGCGGAACACCCAAAAAATAGCAAGAACGTGCAAGCCTGAAACGTTGAGTCGATCTAATCTGAGGGGTAAATCTTATGACTAATGTCATCGCGATGTTTTGCTTTGCGCTGGCTCTGACTTCGCTCGCTGTTAGCAACGACCAATGAGGTCATCACAAAAACCCATTCGGAGCAACCGGCGATCGGTTCCGATTCAGCAAAAGTTGAGGAGGGAGTGAATGGGCGTTGAGGCTGCCAAATGCGCGTCTCTTGACGGTAAAGGATGCAGCGCACCAGTCCTTTGCGGAATACCCCGACGTCATCATTACCGCGGTAAGGTTGTTCTTTAAGGGCCGATGGCCCCCTGGGGTTGAAAAGGTGACTGCGCTTTAATTCCACCCTCTTTCTTACAATGGGATATGCCCTCACGATAAAAGATATGAACGCCAAAGAAACCCAAAGCTTAATTCAGCGATAGCCTTTCGTCTTGCACTTTCCTGCTCTTTTCTCGTCAGTTCGTCTTCTCTCCCGAGGTTGACGGCTGTGGTCGTCCTTACCGAACAAGGTCGGCATCATTTGACGCCTAGTTGCGCCAACAGCCACAATCTCACAAGGGCCGACGGAGACTCTGCATTCATTGAGATGTACGGCTGACCAGAAAAGCGAATTTCAACTCAAATGCCGATTACAATTGAACTCAAGCGCCACTTGCGATGGGCCGACGCAGATGCCGCGGGTCGCTTACACTTCCCCCGCATATTCGAGATTGTTGAAGAAGCCGAGAGCGAACTCGTTCGCCAGATCGCCTGGCCCATGAATCGCAGTATGGGCTACGATTTTCCGCGTGCGCATGTCGAATGTCGCTTTTTGCGCGTGTTGATGCTTGATGCCCCTTTTCGACTTAGACTAACGGTGGGCAAACTGGGACGCACCTCAATCCGCTATGAATATCAGGTCTTTGATGCAGATCAAGAACTGGCTATTGACGGCACAATGACAATCGTGGTTTTGCAGAATGGGAAGCCGACTGAGATTCCCGACAGCCTCCGTTCCGCTCTCTCCCAGGAAATATCCTTAAGCGGCTAGCCTTCTGTTCATGAGTGTTCCCTCTGAAAGGAGTGAAATACCCTTCGGATGTTCACTCCCAGGCCAGTTGTGCCGCGTGTTTTCCAAGGAAGGCAAGTGGACGAATAGCCGGCAGCATTTTGCAGGATCAACGCAATCGGTCCGGTTCCTAAATCGTTCAGATCATCTGATCGAATTGCCCAGCAGCGATAGTGATGTTAATTTAAATTAGGCGAGCGAAACCGAAAGTCACTCGGATTTCGTAATAAATCCCATCGGCAGAGGCCAATCCCCAGAATCTCAAGCCGGCAGTCAGAACTTGGTCGCGGTACTCGACCGCTAGCTAAAGCTATGGCACTTGATCGTGAAAATTCTTCGGGCACGGAAGTTGGTAATTACTTTGTCTCTAATTATCCACCGTTTTCACAGTGGAAACCCGAGGCCGTTGGTGAAGCATTCGCAGTACTGGACGCCGCGCCACGCGTGAAAGATCCACTCGGTCTCTACATTCACATCCCATTTTGTCGAAAGCGATGCAAATTCTGTTATTTCAAGGTTTATACGGATAAGAACGCTTCCGAAATCGAGGTTTATTTGGACGCGCTGATCAAGGAGAACGAGATCTACAGCCGCCATCCGGCATTCCAAGGGAGGCAACTTAGATTTGCGTATTTCGGCGGCGGAACGCCATCGTACATCAGTGAAAAGCAGTTGCATTACCTGGTGGAGGGACTGAACCGTCATGTCAGCTGGGCCAATGCTGAAGAAGTGACGTTTGAATGTGAGCCCGGCACGCTGCACAAGGCTAAGCTCCAGGCACTTAAGGAAATCGGGGTTACACGTCTGAGCTTAGGCATCGAGCACTTCGATGACGAAATTTTGGAATTGAACGGCCGCGCACATCTCTCACCCGAGATCTATCGCGCCTATGGCTGGGCCCGCGAGGTAGACTTCCCTCAGATCAACATCGATCTAATTTCGGGGATGGTAGGCGAGTCTGAAGAGAAGTGGCGCGAAACAATTCGCCGCGCAATCGAACTGGAAGCTGATTCCGTAACTATCTACCAGATGGAGCTTCCTTATAACACGGTGATCTCGCAGCAGATGCTTAAGGAAGGAGCACCTTCCCCAGTTGCCGACTGGGCGACGAAAAGGCATTGGCTGAACTATGCATTTGATCAGTTTCTGCAGCACGGATATCGCATCGCAAGTACTTACACGCTGGTCAACAGCAAGAAAGATTGCAGGTTTATTTATACCGATGCGCTTTGGCACGGCGGTGACATGATTGGCCTCGGCGTCTCGTCATTCTCCCACTTCGACGGAGTGAATTTTCAGAACGCACACAACTTTGAGGAGTATGTTCGCATCCTTAGCTCAGACAAGCTGCCGCTCCTGCGTGCCGTTTCACTTTCGCCCAGGCAGCGGCTGATTCGCGAGATGATTCTGCAACTTAAGACTGGATCAATTAACACTGAATACTTTCAGAGGAAGTTCGCAACAGACGTCTGGCAGCAGTTTCGCACGGTGTATGAACAATTAAGCGAAAGAGGGCTGCTCCGGCGAGACAACGGAACTATCACGCTTACTCGCCATGGATTGTTAGAGGTTGAGAGCTTTCTACCTTGGTTTTTTGAGCCCGAACTGCGAACTGTTCGTTACGCTTAATCAGAATGGATAACTACGAGACCTATGACGTGATTGTGATTGGCGGTGGGCCAGCAGGTAGCACCGTTGCCAGCATCCTGGCCCGCGAAGGCCGGCAAGTGGGCTTGTTTGAGAAAGAGGAGTTCCCCCGTCACCACATCGGCGAGTCGCTGATGACAGATACATACTGGACTTTCAAACGTATGGGGCTGTTGGAGAAGCTTAAGGCGAGCCCCTTCGTCCGAAAATACAGTGTTCTGTTCGCCAATTCCGCCGGAAAGGAGTCCCGCCCTTTCTACTTCTTTGAGGCTATCCACCATGAGAGCGCCGTTACGTGGCAGGTTACGCGCTCAGTGTTCGATAAAATGCTGATCGAACACGCCGCCGAACAGGGGGCCACCGTATATCAGGGCAGCGCGGTCAAAGAGGTGCTTTTTGCAGGAGATCGAGCAGTTGGCGTAGACGTAGAAATGAAGGATGGCTCCCGCCAACGCATTCAGGCAAAGGTGATTGTGGATGCCACTGGTCAGAGCGCGATGCTGTCCAACAAGTTCCGCTGGCGCGTTCGTGACCCAAAACTCAAAAAGGCGGTACTTTACTCTTACTTCAAGGGAGCTAACCGCGAACCGGACCTAAACGGCGGAGCGACGCTGGTATTGCGGACACCCCCCGGCAGTGGTGGCTGGTTCTGGTACATCCCGCTCGAAGACGACATTACCAGCGTAGGTATCGTTGCGGACCCAACTTATCTCTTAAAAGATCGCGGCCAGAACCTCGCTAAAATCTTTCACGACGAGATTGCTAAATGTGACGCAGTTCAGCGTCGAGTAGCGTCCGGCGAGAGGGTCGACAAGATCTATTCCATTCTTGATTACTCGTATCGCTCAAAGCGCAATTCCGGTCATGGTTTCATTTTGATCGGCGATGCCTACGGCTTTCTCGATCCCATCTATTCCTCAGGAGTATTACTCGCTATGAAGATGGCTGAGCTGGCGGCTGACGCGATCCATGATGCTTTTCAAAGTGACGACTTTTCCGCGGAACGGCTGGGTCAATTCCAGGCAAAACTCGACCAGGGAATCGAGTCGATGCGCAAACTTGTTTACGCTTTTTACGATGACGATTTTAGCTTCTCGCAATTTCTCCGCAAGTATCCCGAACAGCGTGTCAATATCATCAATCTCTTAATCGGAGATGTCTTCCGGGACGGTGTGGATGATGTTTATGGTCCGTTGTCAGAGTTTGCCGAAATCCCTCCGCCGCTTTACGAGCAGATTGACGGTTCTTTGAAAGCGCCAGAGCAGGAAGAAGGCCTCACTGCAAAATACATATACTTCGAAGATCGCGATTAGAGTAGCGTGACCTCTTTACGATCAGGGCATCACCATAAGTGTGGTCTATAGCAACTAATAACCTTTGAAATTGAGGGGATAATTCAATCTCCTCGAAAACCGGAAGCACGTTTATGAAACCTAAACAGACCCTGCACGCGTGCGTCCTCGCTATTGTCACCGTTTTAGTTGGCAGCGGGATCATACTAGGTCAACACCGCGGGTCTTCCCGCGGGTCTTCATCACTAACATTGAAAGCCTGCACACTGCCAGGCGAGGAACTTCCGGCACAGTGCGGCAGCTATGAGGTCTTCGAGAACAGGACTACAAAAACGGGACGACGGATTGGCCTGAACGTTGTCGTTATTCCTGCCACCGGATCGCAGAAAGAGCCTGACCCCATGGCCTATTTTGCCGGTGGCCCTGGTTCGGCAGCCACTGAAGAGGCGGCGTGGCTAGCAAAAGACTTTGCTTCAATCCTTCAAAAACGAGACCTTTTGCTTGTCGATCAGCGCGGAACCGGCAAGTCCCATCCCCTTAACTGTGAGCTGTTCAATCCCGGCGACCTCCAGAGTTACTTGGGTTATTTCTTTCCACTTGAAGCGGTGAAGAAGTGTCGGCAACAACTGGAGGCAAAAGCAGACCTGGCGCTGTACACCACCGAGATTGCGATGGACGATCTCGACGAAGTAAGGGCGGCCCTCGGCTACGAGAAGTTGAATTTGTTTGGGGCCTCTTATGGTACCCGCGCTGCACTTACGTATCTCAAACGACATCCCAAACATGTCCGCACAGTAACGCTTCAGGGTGTTTCTCCTACGAACCATTACATCCCCATGGATTTTGCCGCACAGACTGAGCGAGCACTTCAGGGAGTTATCGAGGAGTGCCTCGCTGACAATGATTGTGGAGAGACTTTCCCTCGCTTGCGGGCAGAAACAAAAAGTGTGTTGGACCAGCTATTAAAAGGACCGGTAGAAGTCGTAGTGAAAAGTAGCACCCCTGGGAATGAGGGTGGAGCTCGACAGACAAGGGTCCGTCTTTCGAGAGATTTGGCAGCGGAAGCGATTCGATACATGCTTTACAACCCTCGCCCGGCTGGTCGACTCCCGCTGGTCTTACATCTCGCCGCGCAAGGCAACTATGTGCCTCTGGCAGAGGCAGCACTGAGGTTCCGTGAAAATATTGTCGCCAGCGGCAGCACTGGAATGTATTTGTCTGTAACATGTGCCGAAGATCTGCCGTGGGTTAAGGCTGCCGACGTGGATCGCCTTTCAGCAAATACCTTTCTCGGCGATTACCGTTTTCGTGATCAACGTGAGGCTTGCGCCCTTTGGCCCCAGGGCTCGATTTCAGCTGACTATGCCAAGCCAGTTCGTTCAGCACTCCCGATTTTGATTCTTAGCGGAAAATGGGATCCTGTGACCCCGCCAGAAAATGGCGACGGCGTTGCCCGCCATCTTACGAATAGCCTTCATGTAGTTGTTCCTCACGGAGCGCACGGCTTTGGTGGGTTGGTGGGCACGGATTGCCTACAGAGGCTGGTGGCCGATTTCGTCAAGAGAGGAACCAAGAAGGGTTTGGATACGGGTTGCGTCAGTGGAATCAAAAGACAAGGCTGGACTCTAACTCAGGCTCAGTAATTGAAAAAATAAGGGGGATGGTGCGCCTTTTGTAGGACTCTCATCTGGACCACATTCAATCAAATCCTAACACAGCAGTGTGTGGTGCTTTTTAGATCCCACCTCCAAAAGAGGATCCTACACACGGCAGTGTGTAGTGCTTTTTAGATCCAACCTACAAAGACGCGCCCGCCGCTCTTGTTTTTCAACAATACCAACTAAGAGGAGTGTCAATAGGACGCCAGCTTCGGTAGTGTCCTCAGTGAGATCTCTGTCTCTCTGTGAACTCTGTGGTCATGTATTCGTTGAACAAATCAACTACCAAGCTTCCATAAGGGTTATGATGTGCTTCAATTTTCAAACCTTTGGAGCATTTAATGATAGTCGAGCCCGAATACGATAACGTAGAGGTGTGATGTTAGGAACATTGCCTTCCGGACAATTTGGACCTTCGTGGGATGAAATTCTCTCGGCTCGCGAAATTCTTCGGCGCTACTTCGGACCAACCCGATTGATTCGTGCTGACTCACTGTGCCGGCTCACTGGGCGGAACGTCCATCTTAAATTGGAGGGGGAACTTCCAACCGGCTCTTTTAAAGTGCGTGGAGCGATCTATGCCCTGGCAGTAAACATGGAGCGTCGTGCGATCCGGGAGGTGGTGGCGTCAAGCACCGGCAACCATGGTGCAGCTGTAGCGTATGCGAGCCATAGTTTAGGCGTGCCATCAAAGATATTCCTTCCAATGAACGCAAACGAGGTCAAGAAAGTCCGCATTGCGGAAGTCGGAGCATCCATAGTTGAGGTTGGACGCGATCTCACTGAGGCCTCGATCAAGGCACGAGAATACTCATCAGGCGAGGGGATATATTTTCTTAATGACGCCACAGATCCCGATCTGCCTGCCGGGCCGGCAATCATAGCTTGCGAGATTTTCGATCAGCTACCCGATGCAGACACTCTCATTGTGCCCGTGGGCGACACGGCCCTGATTAGGGGAGTCATGGCCGCTGTAAATCGCCTGGGATCTGAAGCCAAGGTCATCGGAGTGCAGGCCCAAAGCGCACCATCCTACTACCTGTCCTGGCTCGACCGGCGCGTTGTTGAAACCGAGTCTTGCGACACTATTGCGGACGGTCTCGCCACGCGTTCCCCTGTCGAGACGAATGTGTCCGCGTTGATTGCCGGAAGCAAAGAAATGCTATTAGTGAGCGAAGATGAAATGCTTACGGCAATTAGACACCTCCTGATCCATGAACATGTCGTTGCGGAACCGGCGGGGGCCGCAAGCACCGCCGCTCTGCTCCAGGGCCGCGCAGATTTCGGTACTAACCCCGTCGCGATTGTTACGGGCGCTAATCCTTCGCTTCAGGTATTGCGAAGAGCATTGTCAGCTTAGCGCAGGATGAGAACTGATGGTGATCGAGGATGTTCACTGTCACAACCTCGCTCCCAGCTACGACGGAAGTTTTTAAAAGCGTGGCAAGCTGGCCATTAAGGGTCATCACTGTTTCAGTTCCAATGGCCGTGGCGGTGTCGCTGTTGCTTTGGAGACGGCGCCGACTTTGGAAGCACGGTAACCAATCGGAGCGTCAGGCCTAGTCTTCCTTTTCGCCGTTGCTGCCCGACTGCATATGCTTGTCAAAACCGATGTAGATGCGAGCATTCGCTACCCGTGCCAATTCCCGTAGGGTATCCAGTTCCCGCAAACGCAACAATGCGGGATGTGAAGTGTAAGCTTCAGCCGCCTGAGCACGCTCGCGCAGAGCGAGTATATCGGCCTCCGTTTGAATGCGCTGGCTCTCTGCTTCGCTTTCGGCCTGTAGTTTCTGAGCCGCCGCCTTCACGTCCGCTTCGAGTCGCTGCGTTTCACCGCGCGACTGTTGTCATGGCATTGATACAAAACATCTGAAGCGATAGTTTGTCATTTCACCGCTTGATTCTGTTGGGTCGAACTGGCCTCGAATCCCTTCCGGGCGAGGCGCCGGCCAGGAGTTCGAGCGAGCGCCTTAGCGAATTCCGCGCGTGCTTCATCTTTTCGGTTGCGTCGGAGCAGGAATTCTCCCAAAAGTTCGTGGGTTGGTTTGTCGATTATCGGTGGGCCAAAGGCAATCGGGAGCTTCTCTTCCAAACCGATCGCTTGCCGCAAGAGTCTCTCCGCGCCTGCGACGTCACCCTCTAGCTCAGCCAGCAAACCCCGGGCTTCGAGGAGCAGAATCTCAGGCCGGACCAGGTAGCTTGGATCGGAATCACCCCGCTTGGTTTCAATCTCGATGACTTCGCGGCCAATGACCTCGAGTTCTGCCAGGGTTAGGCGGGCCGGGGCACCGTGTCGCTGCATGATCTCGCTCATGACTTGCGCGAACATGAAGTCCAGCCGAGCTCCCACGCCGGCGGTCCTAGGCAGCGTCACACGCGCCATCTCTCCGGTCCAGTCGCCGGTATCGATCAGATAGCGGAGTCTCATGTTTGCGAATGAGCCGCTCAAGCTCTCATCTGGATCCATTGAGTGGCCGGGATGTTCCATATTGGCCTGCGAATCGAATGCGGCGCGGCACAACCCGAGCGCACCCCTGGCCTTGTCCTTCTGACCAAGCTGAAGATACCCGTATCCCAACCAGCTCGGGTAGTGGCCGCATACCAGAGCGTTCTTTCCTTTCGCTTTGAGTTCGCGATCCACTGCGGCAATCGCCGCGATGTTGGCGTCAACGGTTTCGGGCCACATCCCCAGCGCCAGGAAGATGTGCGAAGTCATGTGCTGGGCATGTCCCGCGTCAGGTGCGATCTTCGCATAGAGCCGCGCGGCACGCAGGCCGAGCGGGGCGTGCGTGGGATCGTCGTAGCTATGGATCAGGTAGTGAAGGAGCCCCGGATGTTCGCGATGATTAATCCAGGCCTGTTCGAGCACACCAGCCGCGCGCATGTAGGTGGGGATGTCGCGTCCGCGATGCGCGGTACCGAGGATCGCGAGCCCGTAGAAAGCGGTGGCATCGACGTCATCGGGGTAGTGCGCATGCAGCTTGGCCAACGCGTCTTCGTAACGAAAATCTCGCGCCTCCTTACTTCCCTCTCCGTAGAGGACTTCGACAGTATCGAAGTATTCCTTCTCACGATCGGTTTTCGCGCGGGCACGCCGCTCTGCCGGAGTCGGCGCCAGTTTGTTCAGCGCAGCTCGAGCGCCCTTCAGATCCTGCTGCATCCAGATCGGATGGTTGAAGGTCATCGCTTCGCCCCAGTAAGCCATCGCAAAGCTGGAGTCGGCGGCCTGGGCACGGCGGAAGGCATCAGCGGCCGCGCGATACTCGAAGTCGTGAAGCAAAGCCAGGCCGTCGTGGAAGTCAGTCTGTGCTGCGGGCGAGCCCGAGTTGGCAAAGTCGACATGGCCGTATCTGCCTTTTGCGGGCGAGCCGGCGAAGAGCAGACTGAAAACAAGCGCGATTAAGAACATAAAGAACCCTCCTCGTGAAATGAGGCGCTGCCGACCTACCGGGGAGCGAAAGTGTGTTGGGGTCGTCTGCTTCGGAGTTGTTCGATTCGTTCATGATGACCAATGGAATCGATCAGTCATTAGAAAAAACCGATAGACGCATCGAACCCACCTTATTTGGTATTCGTCGCTGACATGCGTTCGCCGATCGCGTGGATGGTATTTTCTCCACGCACGATTAGCATTCCTTGAGACATAGCTGGCGTGGCCATCAGCGGTTGGTCCATCGTATTTTTCGCCAGCAACTCATATTGCCGGCCAGCCTTGACTACGAAGATATCGCCGTCCTCGCTAGCCAGATACAATCTGCCATCGGCGGCAACCGGTGATGCACTAAACGAACTGGGCAGCCTTTCTTGATAGATGCGCTCGCCGGTTTTTGCCTCATACGCACTAAGCACTCCGTTGTCCGCAAGAACATAAAACAATTCCCCGTAAACAATTGGTGTTGGCGTATAAGGACTACCATTACCAGCGCTCCAGGCGATGAATTCGTTCTTTTCTTCGCCCGACTTGAGCGAGATGTCGCCAATAGCACCAGGACGAAAGGCATACATCGCACGTCCAGGGGGGTAGCCGCCAGTAATGTAGATCAGGTCGTGGGCCACCTGTGGCGCCTGCATCTTGACCTGCGTGTCTTTATCTGAGAAGCGCCAGAGCTCCTTGCCCGTCAGAGGATCGTAGCCGCGTATATACCGTCCCCCATTGGCTATTAGTTCCGTGCGATTCTTGCCTTTATAAATTGTAGGCGTGGTCCAGGACGTAATCTCAGCGCGTTCGACGCGCCACACCTGTTTACCGTCTTTGAGGTTGAAGGCCGCGATGAACGACTGTGTGTGGCCGTCCGCTTGTACGATTACGAGATCACGATAAATGATAGGACTGCTGGCGTGACCCCAGGAAGAAGAGCGATCGTCCCAAAGCCCCGGGTTCAGAACACCGAGGTCCTTCTTCCAGAGCAACCTGCCATCTATGTCGTAGCAAGCCAGACCTTCAGAACCGAAAAGCGCGACCAAATAACGGCCGTTGGTTACTGGGGTGGAGTTAGCCTGGGTCGCTTTAACGTGTCGCTTCGCTCTCGGCACGCCTTCGTAAGCCTTTCTCTCCCAAATCATGCGACCGGTCTGTTTGTCGATGGCGTAAATCATCCAGGTGTGTTTGACATCGTCGTTCGCCAACCCGATACCTCGAGCCTTCGCGTTGAAACCTACTTTCGAATCACTGCTAATCGCGGTGATCACAAAGATGCGTTCGCCCCAAATGATCGGACTCGAGTGGGAGAGTCCCGGAATGCCCGTTTGCCACAGGACGTTCTGTTCTTTTTCGACATCCCAGGTAGTCGGCGGTTTCGTGCCTTCGCCCACTCCTGAAGCATCCGGCCCGCGAAACGAAGGCCAGTTCTGGGCATTAACTGTAAGCGGAACTAACAGACAGAGAACTGAAGTAATTATGGTTTTCATAACGTTGAGTCTCGCGCCCTGGCAGATCTTCTCCTTAACAGCGTTCCCACGAAATCTAGTAATGTCCTAAATTGATTTCTCTGCGTGCTCTCGGTGACCTCGGTGTCCTCGGTGTCCTCGGTGACTCTGTGGTGATGCTATTCGCATGATAATCACCACAAAGGCACAGAGCACACAGAGTAGGCACAGAGACAAACTCAAAAAAGGACACTACCCGAAATCTTCATGAGTTGTTTGCAAGCGATCTTATTTACGATACTTCGTGATCTTGAGCAAGCATTATTTGCGGGTCTCGCGTCGTGGAAGGACGCGTCTTCCCTGCGCTGCCAACTTTCATGCGGGTTACCATTGGCACGAGTTCACAGATGAAGACGTTCGTGAAGGCTCTCAGAGAAGTTATGGTCTAGACAGCGTTGTCTCGGAACTACGCTCGCTGAGTAATCGAGGGAAGAGATTACCCACTTCCCACTGTGTGCACGGGAAATTGAGAAAAATGCTTGACATGAGCAGCTATCGCGTACGACCTTTGCCATAGTAGTTCTATGGGGCCTGGGGAGGCTCGATATTCCGGAGAGTTTCATGAAATGGCTCGGGGTAGCCACGATTGGGGAGGTTGCAGGACTCCTCGCCTATGTGCTGAAGCAGATTTTCGCGGCGTGTTCACCTTGACCTAAGCTCAAGTTCGGAGTATAAAATGATGTATTTCCGAGGCTATTCGGAGTATCATTAATTTTGGTGAGGTTGGGAGGTCGCCGTGAGAATTCAATTGGATCTAGATGACGCTGGTGTCGAACTGCTGGAAAGCCTTGAAAAGGCGACCAGATCGAAGACTCATAAAGAGTTCTTTAACAACGCGATTACGCTAATGGATTGGGCTGTAAAGCAACGTCGGGGAGGGCGGATCATAGCCTCCATGGACGAGGCAAATGAAAATTACAAAGAGCTTCAGATGCCCGCCCTCGAATACGCAGCCGCTCAGGCGAATCAGACACGTGAAACTGTGGCTATGGAGTAAATCACTGAGGATGCTTTTCAGTATTTTTCCAACCGGAATCACGCGCGTAACCTAGCCCGCTCGTCCTCCTGCTCTTTAACCCAAGCCGCTCGAACGGCCCCACGACTAATGTGATAAGTTAGTGTTACGCGCTGCGGCTGCGGCTTCCTCAAAGCTTAGACCGCAGCAACTGCAGCTTCAGTCAGAATTCCCTTTTCCAGATGCCGCTCTTGTGTCGCAAAGCTCGCGGCGTGGGGATCGTGCGTAACCAGCATGATCGTCTTCTTCAATTCGCGGTTGAGAGTGGAAAGGATTTGTAAGATCTCTTCACCAGAACGAGCATCGAGATTACCCGTGGGCTCATCCGCGAGGATCAGATCAGGATCTGTAACAATCGCTCGCGCTATCGCCACTCGTTGTTCCTGTCCCCCAGATAATTGGCGCGGTTGATGGTCCATCCGGTCAGCCAGTCCCACCAATTCCAGGGCTGTTTCTACGTTCTTGCGTCGCTGAGCTTTATTTAGTTTCGTCAAGAGCAGTGGTAACTCCACATTCTCAAATGCCGTGAGAACTGGTACGAGATTGAAAGTTTGAAAGATGTACCCGATATGAGCGTTGCGCCAAGTCGCCAATTGACTCTCATTCAACCGCGCCAGCTGCGTTCCCAGGACCTCAACTTCGCCTTCAGTAGTGCGGTCAATCCCGGCAAGCAGGTTCAATAAAGTGGATTTACCGGATCCACTCGGCCCCATTAATGCGAAAAACTCTCCTTCCTGAATCTCGAGACTTACGTGGTCCAACGCGACAATCTCAAATCCGTCTCTCGTAAAACGCTTACTTACATTTCGAAGTTGAACTATTGGTGCGGCCATGGTTTCTCCACTTTCTACTCAATCTTTACGCGATCGCCATCGCGCAACCTGTCAACCCCGGCGATAGCAACCGATTCGTTACCGCTCAAGCCATCCAAGACGTAATACGCGTCCCCCACTTCATCGCCCGGTCTGATAGCTCGCTGTTCCACCTTGGTGCCTTTAACAACGAAGACGAAAGAACTGCCATCCTTTCGGATCAACGCCTGCTTGGGCACTAAGACTCTGGCGCTAGTGCTGTTCTGTTCGCTGCTCCCTGTCTTCTCTGCCAGGAAGTTGACCCGAGCATTCATTTCCGGCCGCAGTTGTTCATCGGGATTCTCAACTTTGACCTTTACTTGAACGGTAGATTTAGCTCGGTTAGCTTCGGGCGCAATCTCAGCGATGTAACCCGTGTACTTCAGCTGGGGATAGGCCTCCGGAATGATTTCCGCACTTTGGTTCATCTTCAAACGGGCAAAGTCAGTCTGGCTAATATCGAGTTCAATTTGGAGGTCAGTGAGATCTGCGAGCTCAACGACCGATGTACGCGCCCCCGACCCCCCGAAGGCCGATGGCGTTACCATTTCACCGCGTTCGACGATCCTCTCCAACACCGTTCCGGCTACTGGGGCCCTGATTTCAGTAGCGGCAAGCTGTGTTTGCGCATAATCAAGTGCCGCTTTCATCTGCTGCACTTCAGCCCCTGCTCGCCGGATCTCTTCAGGACGTGGCCCAATATCAGTCATCGTGCTTGACTGAAGGGCCGCTTCCAACAATGCAGCAGACGTGTCACGTTGGGCCAGAGCAGAATCCAATTCAGCTTTGGACGCAACTCCTGCACGATACAGTTTCTCGGTTCGCTGGTAGTCAGCCTCGGCCTTCTTTAAATTAGCTTCCGCGTGCAAGACTGCTGCCTTGTCTCTCAGTTTTTCCTGCGGACGGGAACCACTTCGCAATTGGTCCAGACGTGCCTGGGCCGCTGCGAGATTTGCACGTGCCTGATTAACCTGAGCGCGAAACTCAGTGTCCTCCAGCCTCACAAGGATCTGTCCCTCCTGTACAGTGTCTCCTTTCTCGACGCCAATCCATGCGACACGTCCCATCACTTTAGCTCCCACAGCAATCTTGTGATGTGCCACGACATAGCCGGTTGCCGACAATACGCTCTCGCCTTGCGAAGCTCCGCCACTCTCCACTCGAACTGATGCAACCGAGATAGTCTTAGCTGAAGAAAATAGGAAGACATAACCTAGAGCCACTAAAGCCAGGAGTGCGGACAATCCAAGCAACAGGAGTTTCGGCGAACGGTGCCGGCCCGTGGGCGAAGGAGCGGGAGCCCGATCGATCTTCAAGCTCCGCAGGCGTTCGTTGAGGTTGTCTTGCTCTTCGTTGGATTTAGGGTTCGTTACCATTACGCTATTGGCCAACTGATACAAATCACGCGCGCAGTGCATCCACAATTCTGAAACGGGAAGCCCGGATGGAAGGCAATAGAGATCCCACGAAACCGATTACGGCGCCAAAGATCAGAGCGGAAACCATCAGATCGGGTGTCACTTTAAAATTGAAAGCAATTTCACTGAAGGTCACCCAATTCGAGGTGCCCGTTGACACGAAATTCAGGGGCAGCGTCAGCGCAATTCCAATCGCCGCGCCAATCAATGCAACCGCAATCGATTCCAACAAGAAAGCAACGAGAATGCTCCAACGGCTAAACCCAAGTACTCGCAGAGTCCCAATCTCTTTCGTGCGACGCGCGACTGCGGCATACATGGTATTCATGCCGGCGAATCCAGCCCCCACCGCCATGATAAAAGAGATGAAAACAGCCAACCCTTTTAACGCCCCTGAAGCCGTACCCTGTTGATCTTCATAAAAAGTTCGTTCCGATAAGGCCTTTAGATGCAGTTTTGGATCGTCAGTAATGCGCTTGGCCAAAGCGGTCAGGGCGTTCTGGTCGTTGGCTCGTAACAATGCCGAAGAGAATGACTCACGCTTGGTGGTGCTCGAAAGGGAGTTTACGTCGACCCAAATTTCCGACTCGAAGGCCTTCCCCGCAGAGTCAAAAAGTCCAACTACGGTATAGTCCGTGGTCTGAATGCGAAACCTGTCTCCTACATCGAGGCCCTGAAACCGTTCGGCTATTCTCTTCGATACGACAGCTTCGGTAAGACCCGGCTGAAATTCTCGACCGGCCACCGTCTTAAAACCGGAACGCAACTTGAAGGACATTGGGCCGACGCCGCGGACGGTCACGTTGGATCCTTGACTCATTCCTTTCCGCGCCTTGTAGATCAAGGTAATGACTTCAGCCGTTGCCAGTGGTTTGTCGCCCTCGCGCTCCACTCCATCGAGGTACATCAGGTCGTTGAAGTTTTCTCGCGTCAGGCTGCTATTCAGCTCAGCTGTACTGCCTTCGCGAAGGACTATTAGATTCAGCGGCTCACCAGAGCTCGATAAGGTGAGGTCAATGCCTCGCGCCAACGCCATCACCATAAGAAAAACGGCTACAGTAAGGCCAATTGTGAACGCTGTCGCAAGCGTACTTCCCTTGCGCACAACGAGATTGCGCAAATTGTATTTTAGCGGTAAGGCCATCTATTCAGTGCTCCGCAACGCCTCGGCTATCGTGAGACCAGTCACACGATACGTCGAATAAACTACGCTGATTATCCCTACCAGAATCGACAAAACGAAAGCAATGATCAACGTCTGAAATGTCGGAACGAACGACACGAAATTTGGGATATAAAGGCTCAGGTCAACCGATCGGAAGACCATTACTGCGCCGCCAATCCCGATTACAGCGCCGATGGTTGCGAGTAGTAACGCCTCGCCCAGAAAGAGGCCGGCAATCGTGTGTCGCTTGAAACCGATTGCTTTCAGAGTGCCTACTTCTTTGGTGCGTTCGCGAACAGTCATCGCCATGGTATTGCCCATCACCAGTAGCAACGAGAAAGTTATCGCCGCCATGATTCCGTACAGGAATTGTTTTACACCACCCATCATGGTCTCGAAGCTCATTGCAAATTCGCGCTCGCTCTCAGTTTTTGTCGGCGCGTCCGTATTTGCAAATATCGAGTCCACCGTCTGTGCGATACGCGGCACGTCTTCCGGAGAATTAGCCAGAATGCTGAACAGGCCCGCTCTGTCCTTGGCCCATTCCGGCACTAGTTCATTCAAATAATCATGATGAAAAAAGAGTGTCTTTTCGTCACCGCCGGTGCACACGCCACGAACGATGAATTCGATGCTGTGATTGTAGATCGGGCTCCTCAGGGTAATCCGCTGCCCGGGAGTAAAGCCATAAAGCGTCACGAGCTTTTGTCCTACAACTGCTCCCTGCCTATCGTTCGCAAAGGCCTGCCACTCCGCATCGGACATCTTCAGCTCCGTAAATATTTCTCTCAACTTACTTGCGTCCACTGCAAAGTTAGCGAAGAAATTCTTTTCGTCCTTGTAAATTCCTCCGAACCAGGTAAATGGCATCGCTTCCTTAACGCCAGGCACAGCTCTTATTCGTTGCAAATCGGCCATTGGCAGAACGAAGCCGAGCGAAACGGCATGACGGGTCATCAATCGTGAAGGATTAGCTTCCTCGCTGCCACGTTCAAACTCGGTCAGGATTGTGGCGAGACTTATTATGAGAAAGAGCGACACGACCAAACTGGAGACCGTAAGCAACGTTCGCCTTTTGTTGCGAAGAACGTTCTTAACAATGAGCTTTGCAAATTTCATATGTGCCTTATATCAAAGCAAACGACAAAGAAAACTCTCTTTGTGATCGATACGTCGTGCATCTCAAGCGGGTTCACATACCTACTCTCTAATGACTACATTTTTTACAGACCGTGACAGCGTGAACCTGACTAGCACACGCCGGAGGCCTTCAACTCGCCAGAACCGTCTTCGTGTATTTTCGTGTGATTTCGTGGATCGTCCTGCTTTGTGGACGAAGAAAAACGATCCACGAAATCACACTAAACAGCACGAAATTCCGAAAATCTGATGAAGGAATACATTCGGCGGCCATTAGTAACGATAAATACCCGTTCGCTAATGACTCCGCAAGAAGATTTTAGGCCACGAAACGTCCTAATATCTGTGCCTACGTTAAAAGAGATCTGCCCCAACAGCAACTTCTCCATTGCCGCGGAAGCCAATTACACAAGACTCTCACTTAGACCAGTTTGTCCACGGCTTCAATTAAGAGTCGTACGCCGCTTTCGAAAATCGACACAGTGTGTACAAGATTTTTCTACATCCTCAGGGCTTGCGGCAACCGCGAGGAAAAAACCGATCCACGAAATCACCCTAAGCAGCAGAAATCCCTTGAATGGCGACTAGATTCGGCAGCCCATTAACAAAATCAAATACTAGAACCGACTTCGTGCGAATTTCGCGATTTCGTGGATCGTCCCTGCTTTGTCGCATCGCTGCTAGGACCTCCGGGGAGTTTTTAGGTGTTTCGTCGTCTCTTCCGTGACGCTAAAGTTCGAGGGAATAAAATCTGCTGCATTAGCCGAGGGTAATGTGAGTGGTTCCGGTGTTACCTGTTCGAGTTTGTTTTCACTCTCCCGATTTCGCTTCGCCGCCTCAACAAGCTTCCTACTGACGAGCACCCCATTTATTATGAGCCCTATTCCAACCAACAGTGGTAGGAGTCCAACCACCCAGACTCGAGCAAGAATTTCGGCTTCGGCCGGCGTTACCTCTCCACTCCTGATCAGCCCTCCCATTAGAACGAACAGCAGAATTGAAGTAGCGATACCGACACAGGCCGTAATTACACCGGCCTTGATCTCCGTGTACCGCTTCATTTCCGGTGTAATTCCTTGTCGACGTTCTCTCTCTAACTTTCGAAGTTTCTTCGTTTGTGCTGACATGAACATCTCTGCCAGCCACGTGTCGTCCCAAGCGAGTTTTTCTGTCTCACGGCTGTCAACAACCTGGCGAACCGCGTTGAGATTTGCCCCACACGCCTTGCAGAAGTTCATCTCATCGCCCTGCGTGGAACCACACTTTGGACAAAACATCAGAAATGCTCCTTGACGTAGCCAGACTGTACGAACGAATACGACGATTATAGGCCAAGTGTTCTCGGAAGGCTTTACTCATCCGCCGCAAAGCGTAGCTGGCTTAGTCAAGAACCAGAGCTCAGGAAGTCATCAGTACCACCGCGCGGTACCAGCGGGTGGGTCTCCTGCTGTACGGGATCTCATCAAAGCAGCAGACCCACCCGCTACCGAGGTTGTGTGAAAACGCATGGAGCCACTCTACCGAATCCTCCGCACGGCAGTGTGGAATTCTTTCAGATCTAACCTACTTCAGACGAAGTCTTCTCCCCCTCTTGTTTCAGCGTTGAAGCACTGTCGAAATTCCTTAGGTTGATCCCAGCGAAATGTCAGCGGTCGGAATATCGCTCGTGTCCTGAGTGCGTAACGTTGAAAAGAAAAGAGGGGAGTGGACGTCTTTGTAGGTAGGATCTGAACGAACTCCACACTGCCGTGTGGAGGATTTGGTTGAGTGGCTCTATGGTTTTCACACAATCTCTACCGCGTGGTGGTACTGACTTTATGATACTGCGGCTCCCTTCCAAAGATCCAAACAATCTCTTTATTTGGACCACGCGCTTTAGCGTTGTGGAGTTTCAACTTTTGCCTACCAGATCGAGCGTCACGACTTGGAACGAACTCTCATTACGCTGAATTTGAAACTCCACGACACGAAAAGATTCAGCGTCATAAGCTGTTACGCGTCATCGGCTCGAGATAACACTCTTTTGTAGATAACAAAATCCTCCACACGGCAGTGTGGAGTTCGTTTTCAGATCCAGCCTACGTCAGACGAACTCAGCTCCCCCCTCTCTTGCTTCAGCGATACCGACTCAGAAGCATGTCGAAAACGCCTGGGTTGACCACGGCGAAATGTCAGCGTTCGGAATGTCGCTCGTGTCCTGAGTACGTAACGTTGAAAAGAAAAGAGGGGGAGTCTACAGTCTTTGTAGGTAGGATCTGAACGAACTCCACACTGCCGTGTGGAGGATTTGGTTGAGTGGCTCTATGGTTTTCACACAATCTCTACCGTGTCGCGTGTTGTAGGTCGGATCTGAACACATCCCCACGCGGCCGCGTGGGGGATATGCTTTTGATCAGCGGAGGTTTAAGCTCCTGACTTTTCAGCCGCATCGAGCGAGTCTCTCTTCAAGCGGACATGCCATGCTCTCGCGGGATTGGTGCAGGAGGTCCATCGGGCTGAACCATGAGCGTCTCAAGAGATACGCCGCTCCGGTACTGCGCGAGCAATGCGTCAGGGTCAATTTCCACACCGACCGGATTCGCAGCAAATGCGTCACTGTGCATGAAGGCGTGGGCCTCCGCCGCGTCAGCGCAGCAGTCAACCTGAAACTCCATCCGGTTCCCGTCCGGGTCCTGGTAATAAATGGAGAGTGTCACCCCGTGATGAACGCGCCAATAAGGCATAATGCCAAGTGCCTTGAGACGATCGTAAGTTTCAAGCAGTTCACCCAAATTTGCGTAGGTGTATCCCACGTGGTTAACGCCGACGCCGGGAGGCATGGCATTCGCAACCCCTTCGGGATCAAATGCTGACATGTTGGCAAAGGCGAAACGGTGATGCTCGTCATCGAAGGTGAGGAAGGCCAGCGCGGGATTTTTGTATTGGACGCTAGCTTCGAAGACCGCTTCGTACCAGGTAAGCATTTCGTCAAAGCGCCTTGTCATATAGACAACGTGCGCCAACTTTGCAGGTTTTGCCATCTTTGATAGCTCCTTTGTTGTACCTCTTCACCCACGTTTTTTGACGCGTCACGCCGTTTTCAACGCGTGCCGTAACGATCCACTAAAATACACGAAATAACACTAAGCACATTTCGTGTTCGTTCGTGTGGTTTCGTGGATCGTTTACTACTTAATCGCGATCGGATTAATGTTTGCCTGCACACCGCCGGTTATTCGCGGCGGCCCGAGCGTGAACAGGAATTCCCACGCCTGGTCCTTGACCATCTCTTCCGTATTCATATTCTCAAGTATGTGAATCCCGTTGAGGGCCAGCAGGATCTGGTGGACCTCATAAAAGCCCGCGTCCTTTTCAAATGGGATCACTTCAAAGTTCGACGTGTCGGCGCCAACCATCGCAACTTCCAGCGAGGCAAGATACCTTGCTCCTTCACGGCCGAGCCCCGGGTTAGCCGAGATGAAACGCTTGTTGTCTTTCCCCAGAAGCTTTTGCCATCCCGTGTAGAAAAGCACGACGTCGCCCTTCTCAATTGAGGTGATGCCCTGCCGTTTCATCGCTCCTTCAATTTCGGCGCGGTTGAACGCCGTGCCCTCTTTTACAATGTCAGTGTTGAAGTAACCGGCCATGTCGAGCAGCACACCACGAGTGGCGACGGCGGGCACATTCTGGATGCCCAGCTTCTTTAAGCCGTCGGGCATTGTGAAGTCGGCAGCGTTGTTGCAGTTGAAATAAAGATTGTCAATACCGGCGTGGCCGAGGCCGTCAATTTGCGAACCGATGCCGACCCAGCCGGTAATGATGTCGTCGTTATACGTGGTCTTGGTAGGGCCAAGGACGGCTCCGCCCGCCTGACCCGGCTGCAGCACCGTTATCGCGAACGTGCGTGTGCCGTACGCGGGCGTGTCCTTGTTTGTTTCAATCCCGAGTCGATAAGCCTTGCCGCGCGTTACCAGCTTTGAGGCTGCCAGCGCTTTCGCCGGAGTCACATAATTCAGATTGCCGATCTGATCGTCTGGCCCAAACTTCGAAGCCGTCGCACAAGGCTTCTGCTGCTGGGCATATACGCCGGCAGTGATGACAACGACAAGGACACAGGCCGCAGACAGCCTCGCAAAGTTCGTTCTCATACACTTATGGTTCTTTAGTGTCATCAACAGAGCAGCTCTGATCTTCGCGGCATTCTTCGTCTTGCAGGGCGTTCTATTTTTCACAGCAGGCGTTTGGAAGAACAACCTTGGATTTCGGTTCAGACTAGATCTGTTCGGAATTACTGGCAGCGCATTCCTCATCTACGCGCTCGTCATTTATCCGGACGAAGGCGTGGTTTCAGCCAAGACGAGCCCAACAAACAGTTGTGTGCGACCGCTATGCGCATGTCCGCCTTGAAGCCAAGAGGACGGCACTTGAGGTTCTTTCAAGAGGCAGTAATCTCACAAAGGATGTCACAAAAGACCTCGCCAACCATTCAGAATCGCTGCAAGTTGTTGATGTAGGCGGGCGCGGATTTGAACCGCAGACCCTACCGTGTCAAGGTAGTTACCAGGCGCACGTAAGTCCAATGAAGACAATACGCGCCATTTTTCTTCAGTAAGATCCGCACTGCATTCGCTGCATCCACTGCTTCAACTGCACTTTCGTCACATTTTTGTCTGCCAATCTGTGTGCCAATCTTATAAATACGCTCCGCTCATAATCGAAAGATTACTGTGTCCAAAACTTTGATTTAATACCGCAAAGTCGAAAGCCGTTTGGCGTGTCGCTTTAGAATGGCTACGAACTTGTTTGCACGCACGTAACCCGCGTACTCGCTCCGCTCATCTTCGTTGAGTTGACCTTCAGTTGACTTGTGGGCGAGTTCTTTAATGCGCGCCTTAAGCTCAGGATCAGCATTAAAGTTCAGGACCTCATCTGCCTTATCCGGAAGTACAAGCGCCGCATCGGCCGAACACCGCGTTCAAATGCATGAGTCTCTGGTGTTACACTTAACGTGTTCGTTACGCGATTCATATTTTAGTGACGACTGGCCGCGTGCTTGCGCCGTAGAGGTCTACGATCAACCTCCGTTGCCGAAATCCCAGACAGCACTACTGGCTCGCGGTCAGGAAATTCAGCGACGAGGGAGAGGTTGCCGCCCATGGCCTCGACCGACTTTCGTAACTGCAAAAGACCGACTTTCGCGTCGTTCCCTGGACCACATTCACCGATCCGGAAGTTGCCCGCTTAGGGTTAACTGAAAACGAAGCGAAAAAGAAGTTTGGTGAAACAAATGTACATGTCTATCGCACTGACTTTGCCGATAACGACCGCGCTCAGGCCGAAGAAGAGCCCAAAGGATTCGCGAAAATCATATGCCGCGGACGCAAGAATGAGATCGTCGGCGCGCATATTGTCGGTGCACACGCAGGTGAGCTGATACACGAAGTCGTGCTGGCCATGAAAAAGCGACTTTCGATAAATGCGTTAGGCAGCATGATTCATGTCTATCCGACGCTGACGCAGGTTAACCAGCGGGCCGGTGTTGACGCCATCCTTGAAGGGCTTTCAGCCTACAGGAAGTGGCTGGGGTACTACTTCAGAATCTGGCGCTAGTGCAGGTGTCTCTCAATTAACTTTACGGTAGTTCTTTTCGTGCTGGTTCGTGTAATTTCATGGATCGCTTTTTGAATGGAAGGATCCATCCACTAAATCACAGGAAAAACCACGAAACTCAAGCGAGTCCCGAGCTTTTTACCACTTCATCAAGTCACTATCTCAGCAAGCACAAGTCAATCTTAGGTAATTTGCAGTTGGGAAGGGGGCGCGCGCTGGGATTTTCATCTTTAGCTCAACATTTGATAGCGCGCTGCCCCCGCTTTCAATTCTTATTAGCATCAACTCAGAAAGAACATGCAATTTCATAGCTAGAAGTTTGAGGGTGATGAGAGTTGAGAGCGGGGGCGGCGCGGAATCAGTTGGCGTGCTGAAGATGCAGTTGAGTGCCGCTTGCCCCCTTCCTAACCTGCGAATTAACTATGGTTGAGTTGTTTCTCTGAAGTTGATGATGATGAGAGTTGAAGCGGGGGCGGCGCGGAATCAGTTGGCGTGCTGAAGATGCAGTTGAGCGCCGCTTGCCCCCTTCCCAACCTGCAAATTAATTATGGTTGCGACGGCTCCGTCTCGGCGGAAGCTGTTCAAGTCGCTACTAGTGGGCGACAAGAGCGTACTCGGAGAAGAGCCCAGGCAGCGCCGTCCGTGATAGCAGCTGTACGCCCGGCACCAGCGCGCCACGCTCGATCCCGCGGTCGGCGAGGTCCTCGGTGACCACGTACACGGGGATCTTCCGCTTCTCGATTAGATCCAGGACGTCGCGATCCATCTTCGGAGCCTGGGTCTGCTTCCACTCGCCGATCGTGAGGCCTGGGACGCCCTGGCCGACGACCGCGTAGTTCACTGCGTTGCCGCGCAGCACCACGGTGTGCTCGGCACCCGCGCCCTGCATCGCGGCCAGCAGCCAGAGGATGGTGTCATCCTGCTCTTCCATCACAGCCCGATAGGCCGACTCCACGATAGCCGTGGTGCAGAAATTTCGTATTTCCACAGTTGACATCACAGGCGGCGCCCCGGAACTCAATCCTTCCTTTCGATACCTCGTAACCAAAGCACGAGCTCTCGGCGCGCATGTCATCGTGCGCCACAATCTCACTGTGATGTTCGAACCAGACCAGCAAGAGCGGCACCGCCAATCTTGGCGCCAGACTGCTCCACGCGATTGCGGTAGGTGCAAACCACAACCCGGCCCCGAGCAGCGACTCGATAATGGCATGTGTAGTTGACACGGGAAGCCACGTCACCGTGGCGATTGTCACCCAACCGACAGTGCCGCAGATCACTGCCAACGTAAATGCCATGAGTAACAACACTTCAGCGATCTCCTAAAGCGCTGACGGCCACCGCGCCGCCGCAACTCGATCCTGAGCCGGCGGTACAGCCAAAGCAGTGTGGACCTGTCATGATCCGGCGCCGCGCGAAATTCTCCGGATCGAAATCAGCGATCGTTTCGGGTAACTCCGGTGCGACGCCGAGTTCGAGCATCTGATTGAAGTCGCAATCGTAAAGTCTTCCGGTCCAATCAACGCTCACCATAGTCCGGCACATCAACCCCTGAACAGTTCCTGGATTGAATGCTTCGACCAGTTTGCGCATGTAACGTTCCTCATTACCCGAACGGCGCAGGAAATCAAGAAAGCGCCTGATTGGCATATTCGTGATGGTGTAAAGATAGTTGAAAGAGATCCCGTAGCGAGTTGCCAGCTCGCGTTTGAAATCGGCTTCGATGCTGGTCTGTGGCGGCGGTAAAAACGCGCCAACCGGATTGTAAACAAGATCCAATATGAGGCCGCTGCCTTCGATTCCACATCCGACTGCATTCAAACGCCGCAGAGCTTCGATCGACTTCTCGAAAACACCACGACCGCGCTGCGCGTCTGTCTGCTCTTCCAAGAAGTATGGCAACGAAGAAACAACCTCTACTGAATGATCGCGAAAGAACCCGGGCAGGTCCTCCTGGTCTGGTTCGAACATCACAGTGAGATTGTGGCGCACGATGACATGCGCGCCGAGAGCTCGTGCTTTGGTTACGACGTATCGAAAGGAAGGATTGAGTTCTGGGGCGCCGCCTGTGATGTCAACTGTGGAAATACGAAATTTCTGCACCACGGCTATCACCTGCTCGGCAGTTTCGCGCGTCATGATCTCCGTGCGCCCTGGACCGGCATCAACGTGACAATGTTTGCAGACTTGATTACATAGCTTGCCGACATTGACCTGCAATGTGTCGACTGCGGCGGCTCGCAACTCCATGCCATGGGCTGCTAACTTCTCGTCAAAATCGATGGACGAGTTTGCCGCTGACTCTGCTGGTATGAATGGCAAGGCTGTTGACATTACATTGATACCTTGTTCACCGAGTCATGCGCTTGCAAGCCGTGAATCAGCGATGCCCCGCCTCTCAACGCAGACGCCATGTGAATTGCCTCTGTCATTTGCTCCATATTTGATCCTGATTCAAGACAGGATTGCGAAAACGAATCAATGCAATAAGGACACTGCAACGCATGTGCGACGGCCAAGCCAATCAGAGCCTTCTCCCGCCGCGAGAGGGCGCCGTCTTCCTGACACGCGTGATACCAGGCCATAAACTTCTCGAAAAGATCGGGCCGGTACTTACCAATCTCTGAGAAGCGGTTGAGATCATCCTCTGAGTAATAAGCCATCGCGTTTCTCCTTCGGCGAAAAAGCGCCCGACAAGTTTCTAGTCTGTTGCTGCTTTCCGCGATCGGTCTTCTCGGCCAATGACTACGACCTTAGATTCAGCCTGACGAATCGGAGCATACATACGGGCCAAAGTCGTTGGTTTTACTCCCAGCCAGTAAAGCACTTGCAAACTGGCCCACCTCGCGAAGGTGAACCCGAAGCTGCGTCCTTCAAAGCGTCGTGACGAAGTAACAACAACAGCCGCCAAATGAACTACGCGGCCTCGCCTGCGCAAGCGCTTCATCAGATCGACATCCTCAAAGAGCGGAAAAGGGTTGAAGCCTCCGACTCGCTCGTACGCTTCACGCCGCACGAAAATCGCCGAGTCGCCGTAGCAGAGTCCAAGTCGGCGCAGTTGCGGGTACAGCCAGGTCATGAATCGGGCGGCCCTTCCCTGGCCGTTGAAACAAATATTGAAGTTGCCAGCTACGACGCGTCGGTCGTGCAACGCCTCAACGATGAGATGTGCGCCGTCCGCGGGCACAATAGTGTCGGCGTGCAAAAACCATAATGCCTCACCTTGTGCCGCGCACGCGCCTTTGTGCATCTGCACGCCACGTCCGCCTTTCGATGCGATAACCATGGCCCCATGCACACTCGCAATTTCGCGGGTGCCGTCATCGCTACCACCATCCACAACTATGACTTCGACCGAGGTTGACAGGTGCGAGACAGCACCAAGAGTCGGGCCGATTGAGTGCGCTTCATTGAGCGCCGGGATGATGATCGATAGCGCTGGTGTTTCACTCGAACTCATTTCCGCAACCTTGGTTCTCTAAGGTAAGAGGCGCTCTACCGGGATAGGCGTAACTTCACGGCGCGGCTCGCCATCGTCGGGTGATTGCCAACTCGGCCTTTGCTCGCCGAAGGGCATCGCAAGAATCTTTAATAACTCAACGTCCTCAAGCTTACGATAGGCGGGTACGCCGATTGTGACCTCGTCCTGCGGCACATTCAGCCGAAGTGTGCCATGCAGCCGATCCCAAATACTCAGCCCGCTGGACCAGTTTGAGTTTGTCTCCTCACACACCATCGAGTGATGAATACCGTGCATGCGTGGCGTGACGATCAGGCAGTTGAGCCAGCGCTCAATTTCAAGGGGCAATCGAACGTCGGAGTGATGAAAAAGGATCGAAATCAACAGCAGAGTTTGCCACACAGAAAGCGCGAGTGGCGAAACGCCAATACCAAGTATTTGTCCGGCCCGCCACGGCACGGAAAGAACCAATTCGCCAAAGTGGAACCGCAAAGCGGTAGAAGTGTCCAAGTCGAGATCTACGTGATGAGCTAGGTGAAATCGCCACAAAAAAGGGATCTTATGCGTTAGGACATGCCAGACATAAAGCGTGTAGTCCAGAAGCAGAACCGCAAGGGCCGTCTCTAGCCAGAGTGGCAAGCGCACCATTTTGAGCAGGCCCAAATTGCCCCGTGTGACCATCTCTGTCAATCGCTTTGACATTGGACTTTCCGTCAGCTGTAACGCCATCGCACCTACGCCAGCCACAGCAAGATTCCGGACGGCGCGAGTTACTTTTGGCTCGACGGCGCGACGCAAAGGGCGACGTCGCTCCAGCCAGACCAGCATCCCGAAAGCACCTAAAACTAAGGGTACACTCAACCATGATGGCATTTTTTGTTTCAACTGCTCCCTCCCCATCACACCCGGACAGTTTCCGACGGTCTCATCTTGATTCAACAACAGTCACTGCCGGGCTCGGAGCAGGTTGATCCCGAAACATCCGTAAGGTCATAGTCCATGCCCTTTGTCTCGCGCGGATTGCGCACGGCGGAGTGACGACAATCGAATACTGCTGCCTCCTCCGACGCGGGACGATCGGAAGAATATCATCCGCATACGGAGGTTCAGTACCCAGTTTGACAGCACGAGATCCACTGAATCGTCTGTCACCAAAGGACGTTCGGCCTTGATTACGGAACAATAGTCGTTTAAACGGGCGAGATCCAACGTCGAGGCCACAGGCTTTTCAGCCAAATAGGAATCAACGAGTGCGAGATCGAGCCTCAAATCCTGTATGCGACCTTTGCGAAACTTGACGTTGTGATAGCCGACGCGCTCCCCAATGCTTGTCTGGTATTTTTTGGCCAGCGCCAGCATGTCATCATTCGCGTCGATAACAATAACGCGGCCTCCCGCACCAGCTATCTGGGCAGCGATGTAGCAGATCTTGCCGGCGCCAGAACCGAGGTCAAGAACGACCTCACCTTGGCGGACGAATGCTGAGGGATCGCCACAACCCTAATTCAATTAATTTGTCAGGTGGTATGTTGAGTGCAGAAGGGGCGAGCACTCCGTAGGCGGAAGAGTCGCCTCTCACGGTTGACCTCATGCCATTTGGCTGATACGATTATGCCAGATGGCAAGTGCGCCAGGGGAGGTTTCCTAATGCCGACCACAAAAGAAGCAACTGTCGAGCACGCGTCCCCGGATATTGAGGCTTTTCGGGAAAAGCTTCGAACGGGAAAGCGCGGCAGCGATCACCTCTACGTCATACTACTGGGCATGAAGATGCTGGAGACCGACGAATTGCTTAAGCAGGTAGGGAAAGGTTTGCCCTTCCGTATGTTGGAGCGTCTGGGACGAAATCTCGAACTCCCGTCGCAGACTATCGCTGAACTCGCTCAAATCAGGAACAGGACTCTTCATCGAAGGAAGGTGGAAGGGCGACTGCAACCAGACGAGTCGGACCGACTTTTGCGCGTGTCGAGGGTTTTCGGAAAGGCTATCGAACTCTTCGAAGGTGATCACCGGGCCGCCGGGCGCTGGCTTTCTGCCCCACAGCGGGCGCTTGGTGGAGTGGTGCCGCTGAAGCTGGCTAAGAGCGAGCTAGGCGCGCTCGAAGTCGAACGTCTCATTGGCCGCCTCGAACACGGAGTTTTCTCCTGATGCCCACGGCGTGGCGGATCGTCAAAACCAGATTCGCCGCACAGGCCTTTGACGGTGAGGGAGCACGCCTTAACGGAGGACGTTGGACCAGCGTCGGAGTACGAATGATCTACACGGCTGGCAGTATCTCGCTGGCCGTATTGGAACTTGTCGTACACCTTGAGAACACAGACGTGCTTCCCTCATATTCGCTATGCGCGGTGCATTTCGATAACGCAGTCGTGACCAGTCTGGACCGGAGCCGGCTTCCTGACAACTGGGCAACCAGTCCGCCGCCTCCTGAGTTGTTTGCGATTGGCGACGCCTGGATCGCGGGTCAATCCTCAGTTGTGCTTGAGGTTCCAAGCGCGGTCGTTGAGAGCGAGACCAACTATCTTATGAATCCAGCCCACCCGGATTTTAAGTCACTGACCATTGATCCACCGCGACCATTCATGTTGGATCAGAGACTCTTGCGATAGGGCGGAGCATTCATGAAAGACAAGAGATATATGAGCGTCGAGGCATTTGCCGTACTCATGAATTCAGCTCAGGATGCTCTCGCCTTTGAACGTGGGTAGCGGCGCGACCTTCGCGTAAGTCGAATCAAGGCACCGCGCCCGGTCAACAAAATCACCTGGACCTCCGAGGAAGAAGATCTGAACTGCTCACAATCCCTCATTCCTGATCATGTAAAGAAGTGGATTGGGAAACGAGATTTCCCGCCCGAACTGGCTGTCCTATTAGTAACCGCTGCTTCGACCACTGGAGATCCAGAGATTATACAGGCCTCCGCCCGAGTGCTGGCGGAGGCGGCGCAGATCGATCCGGACTTAACTCAATCGATCTTGAGGGCGGCTGAAACGAACGAGAAGCTGGACAAGAAATTACCGGCACGGTTCTAAACCTAAACGCGCTTTTGAGGAACCGAAAACGCACTGCAATCCATATTTGAATGTGGATCCAGTTTATGACGGAGTCCGCAACGACCCGCGTTTCAAGGAACTCCTCCATCGCATTAATCTGCCTTAATGATATTGATTGAGCTTGAAGCGTAGTCTGCCAAAAGTCTGCCTAACGTTTTCCAAAAGTAGAGTCCTGGCCCGGCAGGGTTCTTAAAGACCAGCTATCAATCGCACAGCAAACGAGTGTATTTGACCACCCTAGTCGGCATAAAAGAGCGGCTCGAGATGATCTCGAAAAACGGCTTGCAGATTTCGCGTCTGACGAATTCTGGTCTTTTGCCTGACTGTCTGGTCGACTTCCAAATGATGGAAAATCTTGCGGGCGATCTCCGCATAGTAGGCCGTTTCGCTGGGGCTGTGAGTTGTCGTGAAAAGCGTTGAGGAGAATTTTATGTAATGAGCACTGGAGCCATAAATTTCTCTCATCGGAGGAAAATCATCATTCAAAAACAGCAGATTTCCGCAGGCCGCGGCCTCCTGACAAACCAGAGAATAGGTTTCCGAAGCTGAAGGATGCACATAAATGTTGCTCAAGTGAAAGAGGTCCATCACTACTTTGTGAGGAAATTCGACGCGATACTTCTGGAGCTCCTGCTCACATACTCCCGGAAGAAATTCGATCCGATTTGTGAAGATGACCTGCTCGTCAGTGAGTCCGAGATCTCTGGCCTCGCGCATAATGTCGTCACGGTATTCGATAAAGTGCTGCCCGGTGGAATGAAAATTCACGATTAACAAACAGACAGTCTTACCTGCTTTCTTGATC
Source organism: Pyrinomonadaceae bacterium (assembly GCA_035283645.1). Lineage (GTDB taxonomy): Bacteria > Acidobacteriota > Blastocatellia > Pyrinomonadales > Pyrinomonadaceae > PSRF01. Next base: position 62,662 of record DATETN010000078.1, on the reverse strand, counting down.
TCAGAAAAGAGTCGCACCAACTTTTCAGGTTGTTTACCTCGATCCATCCGGATTGGATATATGGCCAAGATATCAGGTGAGTAAAGCTTGTATCTCTCGATCAATGCTTTAGATAGAGGATGGAAGTTGAACGTCTTCGAGTAATCCAGGCCATGAGGGATTACCCGCACTTCCTCCTGACCCACTACATACTGTCGCGAGACTCGCACAACATCATAAGCATTGGGATAGATAAGCATTCCGCGAGGGAACCTCTTATATCTGGCGCTGCGCGGATCGGAGTCAGAAAAACTCCGGTGGGGCTCAGGCGCCGAGTGAATCCAATGGAGCCAGAAAATATGAGGGAACTCGTCAGCCAACTCTCGACATGCCTGATTGTAAGCGAGATGTTGCTGTAGGTAGATGATGTCGTGCGTAATCACGACATCGATCTCAGGCAGCAACGGACCAAGACTCGACTTGATCGCTTCAACTTTCGAGGCAAACTCAGACGGAAATCTGACCGCATCACCATCGGTTTTGATCTGAACATTCGGAAGTCGAAGATGGCGCAAGGCAGGATCCGCAAAGACACCGTTGGCGCGAAATCCTTCACAGGCCACGAACGTGGTGGGATAAGAGTTACTCAGGAGTAGCTTTACCTGCGATTCAACCACGCCGCACAGCGAAAAGGCCTCCAGAAGGTCCACAAAGGTGGTGATGACCGCGATCCTCTTCACCAGATCCTCCGCTTGTGGTTATGGTGTGCTCGTATCCTGTTCATAGGTTTCACGCGTTTGAGTTCACTTCGGTTTCGCTGAACTCAGGTAATACCGCCCGCGTGAGATCATCGATCTCTATCGCACGGTCCTCAGAAATCTACGCGTCATCCTATCGATGGAGCGAGAATCCGAATAAGCTCTGCATGTTTCCAGACGCACCCCCTCGGATTAGTTAATTAGCAACTGATGCGTGCGCGGTTTCAGCCTCATGGTAACGGCGCTCTGTAGACCATTAGCAATTTAACTATAGACCGCGTACTACTCGAGCGCAGTCTCGTTAAGAGCACAGGTTCGCGCGTGTGCACCCAGGCAAGGTGCGCACACAGTCCACCACCACTAAACCGAAAACCTAGCTCCAGTTTGTCGGCCAATTATCACGCAGGAGACGCGCATTCTGCTTAAGCTTCACAACCACCGTGACGCCGGCGACCGCAGGCGCTGCTGCAGTCGAGGCTCCTGTCCCAGGCGTTGGCGTACCCGCAGGAGGAGTCACGGCGACGTTCGGAAATACGTTTCCAGCCGTGTGGAAGAACGATTTCAAAAAGCCCTCGTCCTCTATCTCCAGCGCATTCTGCTGCCGGATGGCATCGTAAGCAGTGATGATGTCGTCAAGTAGTTGGCCACCTTCTCTGGCGTGTACCAGATAGGGTTTGACATCGGCGGTCTGCCCATTGTTAAGCGCAACCACCGTCGCGACCCAGTGCCTCTGGTCGTTGTCGTCCGTCGCCACGTGGTTCTTGCTGACGTTGTTGAGGATATCGAGTGAGTCACTCAAGATTCCTGACCACCGGTGTACCAGCGCCTGGGTGCCCAGAGTTCCGGCAACGCTCATTGACTCGGTCAGATTAGTGATTGATGCCTTGAGCCGCCGCAGAAAATTGTAGAGCTTCTCTTTTTCCGCAGGATCGAAAACGAAGCCGCCGCTCGTTCCTTCAACTTGATCGGGCGTTACGCCCATCAGATCATCTGCGCACATACCAACAAACTCTTTGAAGAGCGCGGGAAAATTCCGATTAACGTCAGGAGCGGGCTCGGTGCCGAGATTGAACTGCCGGCGAACCTCTCTCAGAACAGAAGCTTCGTTGTTGAAGTCCTCCGCGCGCCTCGTCAGCACGCTCTCAATCTTGGCATTGAAATTTTGAATCAGGCCGGCCTTGTTAACCAGGTTCAGCGCCCCCTGAGTGTTGTTAGTGAGCATGTTGTTGAGATTCGCGATACTCTCGGGAACTCGAGCCAAAAGGTAGTTGCCAATCGTAAAGAGATTGGCGCACTGCCTTGCTTCGTCGAGATTGACAGCGGCGGTGATTGAAAAATCGGGACCACTGACGAGAGCTCTCAACGACTGAAACGCCGGGTCAGGCACCAGCGTGATCGTGGTCGCGCTGGTCGCGCTCGAGGAGCCGGACGTAGTCGTCGAAGAGGATGATTCCGTGGCGGTCGTTGCCGTAGTCACCGAAGTCACGGAGGTAGCGCTCGTCTCGCTCGTCTCGCTCGTCTCGCTCGTGGCGCTGGTTTCACTGGTTCCCGTGGTGGCGGTTGTGGCTGAAGTCGCCGTGGTGGTGCTTGTCGAAGTGGCCACGGACACATCCAAATTAACGGTCGTGGTGCTGGATGTGCCCATCGTGACCGAAAAAGTGTGTAGGTCCGCTCCGCTCGAATCAGTGACCGTGACATCGTAAGTTGCGCCGCTTTCGAGTTTTGTGATCGAGTAACTACCGTCCGGGGGATCGGACGTATCCTGTCCTTTCAGAGTTGTTGTGCCTGTTGGGAAGACGCTCACCTGCGCTTCGTTAACAGGTATTCCTGCGTTTGTTACCACGCCTTTCAATGTAGCCATTGCAAACCTCCTATTTCTCAATTTGTTTAAGCACTTGATGATGCGTTTTCATTGGGATAGCCCAAGCGCCTTCCACGCGATAAGGCCTTCCCACTCAAAGACATATCCCTTATTTTCGAATTCCTTGATCTCTTCAATTGTTACCCCGCCTCGCCAACCCAAGCTGCAAGTGAGTTTGAAGCCGGAGACGCCCGCCTTGGACACTTCGATTAGTAGTGCGAGCCGCTGAAGAAAATCCGAAACACCAGCGGCCTTTCCGTTTTTCGAGACCTGGGCCAGGATCTTTAGTGGCAGATACGCAATGCAGTATTCCGACAATTCATTAAAGCTATACGGCATGCTTTCGGCAGCAGTCACAACCTGGGTCGTTGAGACTCCAAACTGTGAGATTCCGTCACTTCCAACCGTGACTTCACCCTGGGCCCTGGTTGAAAAGGTAGAACCCGTTCCCGATTCACCATTCGCGTTTCGGAGAGTTCCCGACAGAATCGTTTCACAACTCAAGCTCAACAACGGAAACGACAGCGAGACTTCGGCTTCGGCCAGAGGAATCGAGACTTTGGAACCTTCAGGAGCAGGCTCGGCAGCATTCCGGGTGAGAGAGTCGATCACCGCCGCACTGTCAAGTTTGGCTGAGCCATTTGCTGGCGCTAACCGCGTGACGCCCTGGTTTACCCGGGTAGTCACGCCTGGCCCCAGGACTGTGGCCGTCGGTGCTTGCGGCGAATTTTCTGCCGCGGAACTTTCTGTTCCGGTTGAGGCTGGCGTTGTGGAGACTCCGTCTCCTGCCGATGGACTTGTGAAGACCTCGTTGGTTGGAGATGGAGTTATAGAGACTTCGTTTATCGGGGATGGACTTGCGGAGACTTCGGTTGTTGCGGGTGGAGTCGTCGAGGTAGCCGGCGATTCTTCGGCAGCCACTACAGCCGGCGAAGTGTCGGATGCGGGTTCAAACTCCACTTCAGGCATAGTCTCAGATCCGGATCCTTCTTCCTCAGCAGTCGGCGACTTCCTGTCTAACTCCTCACTTTGCGCGTGGCCACTTTCGCCTGTGCCGAGCCTGGTGACCTGCAAAACACTACTTCCGTTTTGAGCAATCTTTTCAACCTTTGCGATCACGATCACATTCTCGTTGGGTTGTGGCAGCGTAGGCTGCAGATCGATTGCGCAACTGTCCCATACGAGAGTGAAGCGACCTTCGACTTCACCGTTCTCTATCTGATCGTATTTTAGACAAACGTATTTCGTGGTCTCGCCTGGGGCAAATGAAACTTCAAGTGTCTTTCGCTCATCGCAAGCAACACGGTTTTTTTGATAGTCGAATGCGAGGCCAGGACTGATGGTGACTGAATTCCCCTCCGCCACCACGTTAAACCCGCTCTGGACGGTACCCAGGCCCAGTATTTCTCGGATGTCCTGCACTGCGGAATGCAACGAGCCCTGAAGGTGGTTGAGGTGCTCGGTGGTGATCCGCAGTCCGTCGAAAACGTTTATGTGTCCTGGTCTCATCGTAATTTCACTCTTCTTCTTGCGGCATTCCTAGGCCGCGACAATCTAAGAGAGGGCATATTCCTGAATCACATTCGCAATGGTTAGAGTTCCGCGAGCGTGGGACTTGATGACGATTACGGGTTCTGCGGTCCCCAATCCTGCCGGAGCTTTAAGGGAAATCGTCTGCGCAGCTTGTCCGGGATTTAGACGCTCAAGCGGCACAGCTCCTTCAATACCAATTTCGATTGCAGCTAATTGATTATCTATCTCCGGCAGGTAAACCAGGCGTACCAATGCCGAGGTGCCGGTAGGGTTCTTCCGGTTGATGCTCTTCCAGAGTTGACCGCCGCGATTGACGAGAACGCGGCCTAGATAATCTTCGGAAGGTTCGCCCAGGGCCAGTCGCGCATTCCCTTGAATCCCCTTGAAGACAATCCAATAGCGCGTGTCAAGTTGAAGATCCACTGGCTGTTCAAAAGTCGCAAAGTTCCATTGACTGATTTCGGGTTCGTTGTCGGCAACGAGGGTTAGGTTCGACTTGGCTAGCGGAGGTTTAGTCGAGGGGAATCCACCGCTGTCTTCCTGAATCTCTACGTACAACTCGAGTTTGTCATCAACCTGAAACAATCCAGCTATACCCGCAGCATGAAGAGGTTTGTTTGTGCTAACGATTGATTCGGTCAATTCAAAAGTCTGGGCCAGTGAATAGTCGTTGCTAATGCTGGCAAACTCTTTCCCACTGTGCGTTGCGACGTTGGTAAATACTCTTTCTTCGCCAAACTGTCCGCCCACGTCGGCGCTCACCTTGTCCAGCGAAAACCTCCCCCTGTCCCCCGCCGGCAGTGCATCGAGCTGGACTCGTTCAATATTTCCGAAATCCAATTGCAGGTTTCGGTCAAGGCGAACCGTATCATCAAGTGGATTGGGCCAAGCCTGTGTCTGGATCGCCGAATATTCGAGCGAACTTTCCTCGATTGTGATTTTTACTTGTCCTGGCCCATCTGAACTGACGAGGAAAACCAGGTCCACCTTGGTGCTTCCCGCAGGAAGCTTGTCCAGGTAGGAGTTGACCTGCTCAACGAAGTCTGGAAGGTCGTAGATCCCCTCGACTGTTGCGCTGCTCGAGGTCCAGAAGACCTCTCCACCGTCAAGCCTGAGACTCAGGTTTCGCGGTAACGCTGGAACTTCAATATCCACGTTATAGGTTTTCTCATCGTCACCTTCCTGAACCGTTGATGTTTGTTTGAGACTCGACTTTTCAGAGTCGCTTCCCGCGCGAATCTCGATTTGGGCTTTGAGCTTCTTGATGTCGGCATTAAGCGGGACTCCAGGGAGAGACACAGCGACCGTGGTTTCCTCTCCCGGCTTCAACGCGACGAAACCAAAAAGTTGAGAGACATCCAAGGCGACCAGTACCTCAGGACGAACCTGATAAATTGCCGACATTCCCGCGAGGCCCCGGGTGCCTTTAATACCCACATTTATGGCAGGAACTTGAAACTTCATTGATTACCTCGTCGCATGACGGCGGGGTTCGCAATAAACGTCGCCGCCGTTAGGGGACCAGATACCCCAAGTTTTTGCGCCGCCACGCGCGGAATTTTGTAGCCCTCGAAATCAACCAGGTCGCCGAGGATCGATTGAATAATGTTTTGCGCCTGTGTTGTATCCTCCCGCTCCACTGCCACCATCAATAGGTAAGGCGGCGTGAAGGGAGTGCCCGGTTGAGGCCACTGCCAAACAATGCGGCGGTTCTCCATCAGATCTGCCCCAGAGGGCTCGGTCGTATTTTCATCCTCCAACTCGCCCCTCAGATCCGGGTCGTTCAGAATTGCAATGGATACGATCGAATCCATGACCGGGAACTTCTCGGCGGTGGCCTGCATTTGAAACGCCTCGGCAAAATCCTGAGGAGTTGGTTCAGCCCAATCTTTGGCCAGTTTATTAAGCACCTCGCCCACCCTGGTCTTGCGTTCGAGATAGTTGAGCAGTTGACCGGCGGAAACGTTCTTGTTTTTGATCGTGCTGACCGCTTCCCTGACCGCTGCTGGAGTCGCCTCCCTCAATTGGTTAAGTGCGGCCTGCGCGATTTGCGTAGTGGTCTTGTTCACTTGCGCCATGAAAACCTGGGGCGGACGCTCCAACACCAGCGGAGCAATAAGTTCCGGGCGAAGGTCAAAAGCCGACATCGCGCCCAGGCCCGCCTTACTCCCAGATGAAGGCGGCGAATCCGTCGCGGCGGTCGTGCCCACTTCTCGGCTAGGAGGAGGGCGATTTGCAGCAGCCGCACCCGCAGCCTCAACGACCCCTCCAGGCGACAGTCCTAACGTCATTCTGCTAGCCCCTTTACTTACCGGGGGCCTACTTCGTCCTACGAGTCCAGTTCCCTCGGCCCCCGCGTCAACATTTCTACTAATTGCCATCGTCTTTCTCCTTTCATCTGCCCGTAATCGATTTGGCCTGGTCTAAAGAAAGCCCAACTAGTTGTGAGGTGGTCATGCTGCTGCTGGGAAACGTAACGTCGCCCAGTACGCCCTGCAGCCTTTCCGAGGCATCTGCGTAAGTCAGATTAAGCAGGTTTGGCACAGTGCGACGAGTCTCAACAGCTTCCGTCACAACCACGGCAACGCTGTTTCCACCCAGTTCTAAGGGCACGACCTGAATAACTCTTCGGCCGTCGAGCGAAGGGTCCCCGAGGTCTGCTATTTCGTTGCCGAAAACGCTCATTACGCGTTGGATCAAATACTGTTGAGAAGTTAAGGCCTGTTTCGCTTCTCCGAACATTCGGCCCAGAAGTGAGCCCGAAAGCTGCCAGGCATCGCGCATTACCATCAGGCTTTGAGACAATTTCTTGAAGTCATCGGCCTTGATGCGATCTCCCGGCGACGGAAAAGGCAGGCTGGCAAACGGATTCTCAGCGGGCGCCGCCGGCACCACAGGCGGAGGCGCCGAGACGACTGGAAGCGAAGGCCCCGTCACCGGAGGGACTGACGGTTGTGGCGGCAAAGGCCGAGGCGGCAGAGGCCGAGTCGGCAAGTCCGGCCTTACTCTGATACCGGGATCCTTGGGCCGGATCAGGTCCGCACGTATGCGAGCCGCACTGACGCCGGGCATTTTCGCCGCTCTTCTAATAGTTTCGTCTGCCATTTGAATTACCTCTTGCGCTCATGCGAGCTACTGCACTGGGTTTAAGGGGACCAGAATGTCCGAGTTTTGATTACGTAACGTTGTGGAATGGACCACTATGCCTTCACCGTCGCTAGCAGCTTCGTCACGAACAATACTCTGGCCCAGAATCCAGGCGTCTTTGGCGGTATCGACAAAGGCTTGAATTCCGGCTGCCTTGAAACGCGGCAGAATATTTCCGATTCGACTGAGATAGTTTGGCGGTGGAGCCTGTGGTCCGGCCGGAGTTAATTCCGCGCCCGGTTGGGCTTTGCCGGCTTTTGGCCGCGGCACGTTTGCGGGCAGGACCAATTTAAAGCAACACGGCAATCGTTCATCCCATGCCATTCCGACGATGGCGCCGCACGGGTAGGCGAAAACGCAAGCGTCAAAAGTGAAGTCCTTGTCGAAGACACCTACCGGTTCAGAAGGTGTTGTGAACACAGCGAAGTCGTAGCTACTACCGTCATAGACGCCCTCCGCAACTTTGAAATGCCATCGCGATCGTCCGCTTGGTGCGTTGGGGACAGAAATTGGCTGGCGGAAAGCGGAGGAGGTTACGTCTTCAAGATTGCCGTCAAACGGCGCTATATCCTTGCCGCGCTGTTCGCTGAACGGCGTTCCATTCAGGCCGGCGAAGTCAAAGATCCCGCCCTTGAAATAGATCAACCAATCATCAACCGGATAACCGTCGAGCGTGGCTCCGTTGAAGTGATCAACTACCAATGTTTTGCCATCGGGAATGAAGCCGTTGAACAGCACTCCCTCCCCCGTATCCGCGCAAAAGACACTGGGCAGTACGGTGTGATCGCTAACGCCCTCGATAAGGAATCTAAGAGGCGAGCTTTCAGCGTTACTGCTGTCTGCTGCCCAGGAGTTCAATTGCCAGCGTTCGGCCGGCTCAACCTTTTGTCGCCGAATAGGATTGTCGTGAAGGTAAATCTGTTCGCGAGGTTTCTCAGGCAAATGGTCAAACTCAATTGTTACGCGGTGAGAAAAACCATCTCCATCCACGTGGTTAATCAAAGGGCGGCCCGGCGCGTCTGGCGTAATGGTCGCATTCAAAAAGATCGCAGCAGCTTCCAGCACGGCAGCAGGGGTTCCGAGCCCGGTCAGATGGACCATCGCGATTCGGTGAATCCGGCTTCGCATCAGTCTGAGCTTTTGGTCATAGTCGAGAGCTTCATCGGTAAGAATGTCCTCGAAATGGAAGTCGGTGAGATTTAGGGCCGCGGCAAGCTTGACCAGGTCGTCTGTGAATTCGGCCACACGCAATCGATGGGCGCGCTGAATTCGAAACAGCAACGTATCAGCTTCCTCCAGTGGCTTGGCCAGCATGCGCGACACTTCATAGAGTTTCTTCGTCCTATTGGTCGCCCCATAGTACGAAGGGAAATACTCGAGAATGCGATCGACCTTAGCCATCGAGTTCTCCTTGCTCTTCCATTCTCAGCGTGCCCAGCTTAAGGACCTGGTGCGCCTCCACGGAGACTTCGTCGGTGTTGTTGAGCAAACGGCCCGACTCTTCATACTGCGCGTTGATAACCACGGGATTACCATCGATCAATTGCAGGCCGGGAGCCTGTGCGGTAATGGCGCTGCTGATGACTCCTCTTAAGTCGGTCTTCAAAAGTTTTTCGCTGACCCCGGTTAGCGCGCTTCTTATCGAATTCTCGACTGCAGTGGTCAGCTCTGGCGTGATTTGATTTGGAGTCCCTCCATTGGGCGCGTCTTCGACCAGCACTAAAACGTCGATAAGGATCGTTTCACCCATGAGGCCCACGTAGACGTTGTTGATTTCAACTTTCGCTTTGCGCCCGTCGGTCGCGAGATTCGAGTTATAGAATGTGTTGGCCGAGCCATTACTCCTGCCCGCAGCGCCGACTAAGAGAATTGCATCCGCCACCTCATCCGACTCGACGACCCGGCCCAGTAATTTGTTGTAAATCAGATCGGCGCCCATCGGGATTGCTTCAATAAAGTCGGCCACTGCGGTGCGGACCCCGTCCTCAATGTTTTCCTTTTGTGGCACCGACAGATTGCCTTCACTCAGGCGTAGCAACACCTCGACCTGTAGATCGACAATTCCTTCGGGCATGCCGGCAAGAACATCGGCGGGCAATTGAACGGCGACGCTCGGTTGTTCCTTTTCGTCGAAATCAGCAACCACGCTCTCGCGTGTGAGGTTGCCGTTTTGAGAAGGAGTGGTAGCGGCGGCTCCGGATTCGCTGCGTGTGGGCAGATTATGTACGACCCGGACGCCCGCGGGTCGGGAATTGAAGATCGTTTCCTCTATGCTCCTGACAAGATCGGGATCTACTGTCGAGCCCAGCCCAAACTTCACTTCCACCCGCCCCGGTACTCCTGCGGATTCACTTACCTGCACATTGCCCTCATTGATTCCAGGAATTTCTTCAATCAGACTAAATTTGATGGAATTTAGTGTGGATTTTCCGGCGCGTTCAAGAGTTCCCTTAATGCGCCGCCGCAGCTCTTCATCAGTTTCTTTTTCGGTGGCGAAGAAGGTCGGTCCTTCATTGCTTACCGATTCAATTCCGAAAATCGGCCGGTTGATATTTTTGATCGTGCTGGCCTCAACTCGCCCGGGCGGACCTTCTACCTGAGCGCGAATCGCAGCAACAACGGAGAGCTGGCCCTTCCGCAAGGTTCGTTTGTCAGTTGTTTCAAAGTTCTGGCCCTGGTCCGTCGAAACCAGCGTGCCTGGTGGAACAGCGATGTCACCTTCGGCCGGTGTATTGCGCCTGAAAAGTACCTCACCACCTGCAAACTTGGCGTCCTTCCGGGTGAGCGACAGCAGCGCGGCCACGTGATCGAGTGATGTGCCCGTAGCAAGATCAACAAAAGCGGATTCGTAAATCATCTGCATCTGCTTGTGGACCACGGCGAATTCTCGCGCAAACGCCTCACCCAGGGTTGTGGTTACGCTGCCAGGATTTCGATCGGTTAATCTTCGCGCGCCTTCCTGAAGGTAATAGTTCGCGTAGAAGTAACTATGATCGTCCGGTACCTTTCCGTTCTGAGTCCAAACTATTGCTTCCTGGTCAGCGTTGTATGAGTAATCGATGCCGCCTTCGAATAAGACAAACTGATTGTTCCGATGTCCGAAAACCTTTAGAGACGAAGCGATAACGCCCGGCGAGGCCAACGCATAGGACTGGTCGATGCCGATAAATTGGTGTTCTTCCCGGGTCACGCCTCCGGTAAGGGCCGTGAGCAGGTCATCGACAAAACGTTCGTATGGCTGAGCAACGAAACTCATCCCAAAGGTCCTCCAAACGAAAACGGCACGACGAAAGAAAATGGATCGGCGAGTCCCTTCAGCTTTACCGTAACGGTGATATCGACCTTGTCGCGGTTTTCACGTCCTTCACCCGGTTTCACTTCAATCTTTTCTACTGATTCAAGTCGCGGCTCCTGGCGCAAACATTCGAGCAGGTGGAGCTTTATGAGATTACGGTTTGATTCAACATTCGGCTCGCCAATCAAACGGTGGTGCTTTGAGCCGTACGTCGGGTGGCCCAACCCTTCGAGCTCGCCTTGCTCAGTCTGCAACCGCATGATTAGGCTTTGAACCATGTTGGCCTTTCCGCTAATGACCCCGATGTCGGTCGCGCGCGGACTAACGTCTTCTCGAAAGATCGTTCGCAGGTCCACATGTGTGTAAGGTCCGGAAAACACTCTGCCTTCTTCATCGGCGATGAAACCCAAATCCAAATCGTGACCCAGAAAAAGATCGTCTGCCATTTCGCATCACACCTACGTTTAGCCGGTGGCGTCGTTGATATAGGGCGCTGCGGGTGGCCCAAGAATAGTCATGATCCCAGGGCCGGACGGGATCGCGTCGCCGATGCGCACCAGCGGCTGGCCGCTGATCCTGGCCTGGCTTGGCGTCAGGGGGCCGATTGGCAACGGGTACGGAAATCCCCAGACGGAATTGATCATGATGCAAACCGAACCCGGCATCGCCAGCGGCATTCCTCCCGCCGTAGGACCACCCGGCGGGATGACCGTGATCGTTCCGGTATCCGGCGGCCCGGACAGTCCCGGTGAAACAACCACTGAACAACCAATCGTGACCGGTGGACCTGGCATTGAAGTGTCCTTCGCGTTTCTATATGTTGCTAAGCGGGCGAAAAATCTGTCTTGCCCGCTATCTTCACCATCGCGCCCTTCACTGTGGTCGACGCGCTTCCCTCCAGCGTCGCGGCCATCTTGCCTTTGAGCGAAACGTTATTGCCGCCCACGCTGACATCACCGGCCGCATCCAGCGTCAGGTTTCCTCTGGTCTTAATCTCGGTATCACCTTTCGCGGAGATGGTTAGCTTGGCGTTTGAATCAAGCAGAACGTCGCCGTCATTGTTAATTGTAATTTTGGTCTTACCCATTTCCAGGACCAGCTTGTCATCGTCCAACAGCAGCTTGTTTCCCCTGGGAAACTGCATGTAAATGCGCCGCACACCTGACTCTTCGCCGTCCGGAGAGATGTAGACAAACTCGTGGGCCTTGGCCTCCGGGGGGCGATCGACGTCGTTGTAAAGCCGCCCGGTCACCACCGCCGAGTGAATGTCGCCGTGGAGAAAATGCACTAGCACCAGATCGTCCTTATTGGGAATGGCTGCCGCTCCAATTCGCTGCGTGGCCACCGCCACTCGTTTGAGTTCAAGGCCTGAATTGCGCAGCTTCACGTCGCATTGATAGTTGTTTTTGTCAGACGAACTCTCGTGCGAGTAGACCTGTGTAACCACGCCCAGATCCGCGGTCCGGAAACTTTGCAGCTCGTCTCGGATGACCGCTTGCAACAATGTAATCGCATCACTCATAAGCCCAAGGCCCCCGCTAGTTGTCCCATCAATCCACCTGCTGCAGCCGCGCCCCCCTGCCCGCTGAAGTCAACCCACGTCAAATAACCGCTGCGCTTGTCCAATACATGACGCACCGCGGTGACTTTGAAAAGCCCATTCAATTCTGGCTTTGGCGCGTTCTTAATTTCGATCGCATTGCCCAGTTTCAGTTCGGGATTGCCCATGACTTTCAGCTTGCCGCGAGCTGCCCGATCTTTAAGCGCGCCCAGCTTTGAAGTGGCTAAACTATCGGCAGCGTCCTTTGTGCGCAGCGCCACGTCCTCGATTGCAAACGTGCTAACCCCTTCGCCCAGTTCGGCGCGAAACGAAGACAAATCCTTCGCCAGCCAATGCCAGGTGCTGGAGCCTTGATTGCTTGAAGGGCTTTCTCCATAAACCACGACGCGATCGGCGGGCGGCTTTGTATTAGTCATTCGGAGATCGAGTATGTCGATGCCGTAATACAAGGTGTGATCGGCACTGGATTTTTCAAACTTCTTCAGCGTTAGTTTGTTGTCCGGGTCGAAATAGACGTCCATCCCATCCCGCGTCGCCAGATCCACAATTTGCTTCAGCACGCTCCTCGACTCGTCAGCCACCAGATATGAATAAGAACTCCCGGTCGCGATGTCGCCGGTATTGATCCCCGCCTGGCTGGCTAAGTCCTTAATGATTTGGTCCAGGCTTTGATTCTCGTAGATCTGATTGATGCGCACCCCAGCGATCTTCCGCTTGCTGGTCGAGCCCACGATCGTCGTTTGCCCCAGTGACGATTCGATCGATTGCACTTCGGTGGTGATCACTTTGCCGGACCGGTCGCCGGCAGCCAGTTCAATTGTCAGCGTGTCTCCATGCTTGATGGGATTCCCTCGCACCTGCACCGAAAAAGATTCTTCCTCTTCACCACCAAGACCGAGTGCGCCGGCTGCCGCGCCCACTACTTGTTCTAGCAAGCCAGGCTGCGGTGCTGGAGGCGCGTAGACTGCCAGACGCGCAGAGTCGTGAGTCGAATTCATGCCGAGCCGCACGTCCAGGGCGAGCAATTCAGTTTTAGGATCGTCGGCCGAGTCGACCGACCAACCGCCAACTGTAATTTTGTAAGAGATACTGTCCATCGATCTTTCCGTTGCTACGCCAGCATGCGCCGAGCACCTTCAGCGGCCTGTCGTATGCTTTCGTCTGAGTGGCTTCTTCCCGTTTCTTCAAGGGCAGCGATTGCGGTCGAACCACCGAGGCTGCTCAACGCGTGCACCAGAGTCAGGGCCATTTCGGGAGGCTGTTCGCTCCGCAACATTGCGGCTAATGCATCGCTCGCGGCCGGGTCTCCCAGGTAGCCGAGTCCGCGCGCGGCATAGCGGCGAACCTCCTCGTCTTCGGTGGGATCTTGCAAGGCTGACAGGAGTCTGCTTGTTGCGCGTCGGTCGGCAAACAACCCGAGCGCAACAGCAGCAGAGCTGCGTACACCGGCGCTGTTTTCCATATCCGCGAAAATGGATTCCACTGTTGCGAAGGTGCGCGGGTCGCGGAACTTTCCCAATGCTCCCAGCGCAAAAGTCCTGGCCGGCTCTTGAATGTCCTGACCTGCCAGGTCAGCCAAAGGCAGCACGGCGCGCGAATCGTTGAACGCATTGAGCGCCTGCATGATTGCCTGCATTTCAGCAAGCCCCGGATGATCTTTGCTCTTCAACAGCATCTCCAGTAGTCGTGGAACGACGTCAACGCCCATCGCCACCAGGGCCCGCGCTCGCTGCGAAGGGGCGTAGGTCTTACTGATCGGCTTCAGGGTGAGGCTGCGTTCAGGAATCCCCCTGACTTTCGCGGTAACTTGTTCGAAAAGTGACCCGTGGTCCATCCACCCTGCCACGATCTGGGCAACTAACTGTTCGCGCCAATCTGTTGCGTCGAGCTTCACGGCAATTTGAGGTCGCACGGCTTCTCCCATGGCCAAAATCGCCCCCCGTGCGGCTATATATTCATCTCCTTCGCTTTCGACAGCTGTCTGAAACAGTTGTGCGAAGTCACCGTTCGACATTGCGGCTTCCTTTTAAGTTTACCAACTTCATAACGGTCTAAGGGTGATAGTGGTCCCACCAATATGGTCCGCTGAAACTCGACGCAGCTTCCGGCGGCATGCGCACAACGTTAGTGCCGCAATGGACCTCGCCAAGCATGCGGTGGTAGACATCCCAGTCGTCGATCCAGTGCACCGTGAGGCCAATGTCCCCCAACTTGACGAAGACATAAGCCTCCAAAAGATCCACGTTGTCTTCGGGTATCCAAATTCGATCCCAATTGTTTTTGACAACACCTGCGCCGGTAAATTTTCCGCTGTTGTTTGCATGTGAGCGGATTGCAGCAGATGAGACGTTGAAGAATGTGCCGATATTTACCGCCGAGTCTCCTTTCCGCGCCCAGTGCCACTGTCCGACCAGCGGCGCCAGACCGGCGGCCGTCACGCCGGCCATATGGACATCCGTCAAAACTGCAACTACATCAGCGACAAGCATGCGCGGTCCAAAAGGCTTTGGCACCATCACGTGGCGGTCAACAACTGCCAGGTTGACCATGTGCGGATTGTGGGCCGAGGTCATCCCACCTGAGCCAATGCTCCCCAGCCCCATATCCTTCACATCGTAGTAGACCGGTATATGAATTATGTCGTCGTCAATCAGCTTGAGACCCTTCTTCAGTCGAATCTCTATCTTGGTCAAACGCTCAGTCTGTAGCTCGTCGTTGACGGGTTTGAGATCGTGAAGCAAATCACCAATCGAGATCCTCGCAGGAGTCGGGACGCCATCCTCCCAAAACTTGCTGCGATACAAATCAGTAATCGGGTGGGCGACGGGATCTCCGCCGTTTAGAGCCTTGGCCGCTTCAAAGATGTCCGTCGCAAGCTGAGTCGAAGACATCAACAGCTTGAAGCCTTTGCCGCTGTTGGCCGGAACGAAGATCGCTACCTCATCGACATGGCCAACGTGCAACCATGAAGTGTCGAAAGTCAGAACCGGCTGCACTGCCTGTACATCAAGGAAGTTTCGAAAGTCATGGTCGGCGATGCGCGCTTCGTATACTCTTAAGGTGGTGGCTGCGCGTCGAATGAGGAACAGTTCGGCGCCCAACATGTCCAGCGCGCCGCTAACGACAATCAACCATTCGCTACCGCTGGTGCGCACCGTTATTCTGGGAACCGGAAGGATGAAGTCGTGTTCCATGAAGGCAGCCTGGAGACGCTCTGACGGATTTGTACCAGTGTCCAGATCACCCGCCAGACCTACATCAATGTCAAACACGAGATTATCGCCAGACCCGTCTCTGACGTAGATGTCGATCTTGCCGGCGTTGAGGCGAGCGATATAGCTGCCGCCTACGCCCAAGGGTGTCAGTTCCCATTCGCTGCCCGCGGATATAACCATTATTTCAGTTATGAACAATCGATGGCTGGCGGACAAAAACCTCCCCTGGATGCCGGTTGATGGAATACCACCTGCATCGAGATCGGCGGCCAAGCTTGTTGGGATGTTGAAAAGCTTGATCAATCCCTCACCGAGAAGGATTTTGCCTAGTGGTGCGCGCTGGTGTTCGGGCACGGCCAGTCCGGCTTTTCCTTCAGGAATCGCCAGGGTTGCCGCATCGACCGGCGGCGACACTTCTAAATTTCCTCCATAATTAATGCTGCTTCGCGCATGATCGAGACTGTCAAACAACCCCATATCTGCGGTCGGAATTTCGTTGTGAACAAATGCCGCGAGTTCACGCCTTCGCGGCGCATGGATGGTCATATGCGTCCAGCCGTGCGGCGCCCAGCAGTAACCTATCTCAATCTCGTCTTGTATCCAGGGATCGTTGCGATACGCCGGCCCATCAATAATGTATAGACCGTCTGCCCTGTCGGGTTCGAGAGGCGGCAGCGGCTGATGCGGGATGAATTCGGTGCCGCCGCCAGACACCGGGCGCGTGCGCACGGGAACGCGCGAGGCACCGAGCGCCGCTGTCATCCCCTCAACAAGATCAGCGACGGTCGGATGATTGCCGTTAGGGCCCGGGATATAGACGACATAGAGGGTTTCAGTCGGCTGCAAGTTGGAAAACATCAGCCAGGGCGCGATGGTGAACCTTCCAACATCGGTCAGGCTCGGTAGAGCCGTGGCGCCATCACGATGCACAAGTTCCATCCAAACATCGCCCGGCACGCGGCTGGGCGCCACCGGTGTGACGCCGTCGCGGCCAAGCGGCGGGGCCGCCGTCGGCGCAGGAAGTAACGGATCGCCGGGCAAAGACAATGCCTCTACACAGAAATCAACCTCGCCGCTGGCGGCTCCGGCAATGGTGTGGCTCTCCGCGTGGGCACCCCCCACATCGGCGCCGAAGCGCCGTGGCCACGCGGGCGAAGGATCCGCACTGTTGACTTCAAAAACGCGCACCCGCCGCGCATCGTCACTGTGAATTTTTAGAACTAAATCATAAGCTGAGGCCGCTGCCCGGGTGGGACGCTCGAGTCTGAATTGAGTCAATTCCAATTCGTCCGACAGGCCAGCAATGGCGTTGTCCTTCACAGCGTCCAGATCGGGTCGTCGATCAGGGAGCGGTGAAGCAAGCGGAACCGTGATCGGTGCGTCCATATTCAGGTTAGGAAGCAGGATCGCACCCGGACGTTTCATTCGTCCGCATCGGGCTTGTGGCTGCAGCGGAGACACGATGCTTTGCGGTGTATCGCCGGTATGAGTAAAGTCAGCCAGAATCCTTCCGGAGAAACCGGTAACGGACATGTCCTGCTCGAGCCTGTCAATCACAGCCTGGTCCGTGGCTGGCCGGTTCTGGCTCAGGTCATCCCACCACTCAGCCGTCGCGGTCAGCAGCCCTCGGTCCGTGCCGGACGGTTCCATCAACAGTGCATTCCATTCCGCTACCGTGCGGTAATCAAGATTCCAATCCTTAAAAATTTGCTTGACGCTGTCGCGCAACCGCGGATTGATGCGGTCGTAATTGACGGCTGCCATCGCCAACAATCCAGCGAGGTGAGCGGCGTGGTCGATGAGCTCGGCCATCTTGTAGTCGGATTTGCTGGAAGCGGTGCTCTTCAGCTTGCGGGCCGCGTCATCGCGCTGCCTGACCGAGCCCCACGGAGATGCGTTCGCATCTTCGGCGTAAAGCGGGACATCTCCCGCAGTAACTACGCCGCCGTTGCTTTCCTCAAAAAGACTTACCGGAAAGCCGGTTGCGCCTTCGCCAATAAACCTTCGGTGGCCGGCGACGCCTTCGCTGGGATTTCCGAACGGAGCGATGGTAGCTTCCGGCAAATAGCGGTCGACCGCGCCGGTATCCGTGCCCGGCCAGCGAGCGCCGACTATTTTTTCCAATACTTTGTTTTCGAAAAATCCCGTGCCCCACGTAATAGCTACGAACACCACCGGACATATCAAGCCGATCAGGTAATCCCAACCGCTGCCCTCGTCTTCAGTAGTGGTGCCATCGTCTTTGTGTCGCGCGGTCTTGGCTCCAAAGACGATGAGTACCGAGGCGAAGAGGGTGCCGAAAGTCGCAACTTTCACCGGCCAAAACATCGTAAAACTGAGAACGTCACCCTCCTCGCCGTTCTCATCCGATCCCATATCGATCCAAAAGGTCTTCAACAACTCGAGTATTGCGCTAACCCCAAATCGCGGCCAACGAACGTATGGCTCGTTAACAACCGGATCGACACTGGTGTAGAAGGCTCCGTTCTCGTCTGCGGCACCGGCAATGTTGAGTATTCTGTCAAAGACGAATGAGGTGATGTCGAGAACGCCTTTGAAAATCGCGACGAACGCCTTGCCTGTGGGCCGCTCGGTAGAACCGATCGTTCCCTGTCCAAAGATTCCGCTCCAACCAATTGGGAATTTAGCCAACCAGGTGAAGGGATAGTAAACAACTCCAGCAAATGTGTTCGCGTTGCTGAGCATGTCGAACCACAAGCGTTCAGTTTCAAAGCCTTTCCCTTCACGCCATTTCGTAATGTTGTAGGAAGCAGTACTGCTCCAGCTGAACAGAACAGCCAACATAGCTCCCCCGACAATAAACGTGCCGAGCAGCGGCTTGTACCACGACCACGGGGATTGGTCGTAACCTCTTCCGATGGCCCAGTTTTTGGTATTGGCGTAGGCGTCTTTGAGAAAGTCCTCGGTAATTTCAGGAACTCGACAGCCGGATGCGTCCACTGCGCAGATTCCGCTGGTGGGCCGTGCGGCTCCATACGTGTCCCTAAACGCCTTGAGAAATACTTTGGTCAGCTTTTCGTTTTCGCGCTCCACGTCGCCGCTGGAAAGAAAATAGTCCTCCCATTCCTGGCCCTGATGAAGATCGTCTCGTTGGAAAAACCCGTGGGCCACGCGCCCGTCAAGTTGCACCTTGAACCGGTGTTGATCGAGATGGTCACTGTTTTCGCTGGACCAGGTCCACGAATTGATAGCCGGCTGCAAAACCACGTCGGCGGCAACGCCCGCCAAATGACCGAGCGCGTATGAGCGCATAGCGCGCTGCTGTTCGGGACCGAGGGCTAGAGTGGAGTCGTTTAAAGCGTTGATGAAGTTGAGCACGAAGTAGGTAGAATCGGCATTTACATAAGCACGCCGGGGAGAACCGAGTCGCATTGTCCGCGAAACCCAGTCGCGGTTTAGCGCCAGTACATAACCATTGATTGGGAAATCCATTCCGATCGAACCCACCAGCGCATACTTCGAAAGATCGTTTCCAACCCGATTTTCAATTCGGGTTGCCGGTAAACGTTGAGGTGAGCCGGGATCAACCCGCAGAAGCGAGCGACTTCGCTGGGCCAGGTCGAGCATCGCTTCTTCGAAGTCGCTCAAACAAGTACCCGGGGCGGTTCGGCGGCGCTCCAGCGCAGTAATCAAATCACCGAGCCATGCTTCGGCTTTGATCAGCACCATCACATGAGTGAGATAACCAGCCACGATTTACTTTCCTGACGGGACTCTCATTAAAAACCTGGCTTACCCGACACTGACACTGACGGAGACTTCTCCACTCGTTGCCGAGTCAATTGTGCTTATCATCCTGTCGAACGAAGCATCAGCACGTTGAAGTCCCTCGACAAGCTGCACCTGCAACTCCCGCAAGCGGTCGAGGATGGGACGGAAGATCAATTCGATATCAAAAGCGACCAGCAACTCGCTGATCTTTGTGAATAGCTCGCGCAGGCTCGGCAGTAACAACTCAACTGGACTTATTGCCCTCAGCACTCCGATAACGTCATCGCGATAGAGGCGCCCGATCTCGTCAATGAATTGCGCCGGATCGAGTTTTCCAAACAACTCGATAATTCGCCGATAGGTTGTGTTCATTGCTTCGATGATTGGCCGCGGATCGAATTGGTTAAGAGTGGACTCCACTTGATTGAAGACGCCTTCGATCGCTTCCCGCAACGCGGAAATGTCCAACAAGTCCACCGTGCGCTTCAGGCTGAGAAGTGTCTCGCGCAACGGGTTGATCAGCAGGTCACCAAGTAGAGCCTTTGCCTTATCGTGGATAGCGCCGGCAAGCTCCTGTAACTTCGTTCGCCATCGGGTGGGATCGATAGCATCCAATAAGGCCAGCAGCGCCTCTTTGAAACTGCCGTCTCCTCGACCGGGCATGAGCCGGCGCACAGGTTCACGGATCATCTCCTCAAGCAGTGTTAGTGGTGAGAGGAGTTTGCTGAGAGACTGCGCTATTCCATCAATGGTGGTAAGGGGCTGGGCAATCCCTCCTGCCAATCCGGTCAATGCGGCAGCACGCTCAGTGAAGGCAGTCTGAACTCGAGACAGGCGGCTCGTTACCGGCGCCAGCGCCGACATGGGATCAAGCAGCGCGACTTCGCCGGTCAGCTCAAGATGGAGCGGGCCTGCGCTAGCGTGAACAGCAACTGCCGCTTTCACTTCCTCATGCTTTGTACGCAGCGTTTGCAGCGCTTGAGTCACGTCGAGCCTGCCTAATTCGGCCGCCTTTTCTTCCAGCAAGCGAGGAAGTGAGGTAAGCCGCGCACTTAAGCCACCCGACGCGGCAGATACGCTTTCAAATAGCGCTTTCACACCGCTTCGTTGGATATCAAGTCCGGTCGCCTCGAAGATTTTTTCCAATGCTCCAGACAACGGAGCGATGAGTTCAGACGGGTCAAACTCTGTGATCGCTGTCCTGAGCTCCGCCAATCCCGGCTCAATTGCGTTAAAGAGATTGGCCACGTCAACGCCTTCCATCAACTCTTTCAGGGGACCAATGGCCTGATCGAGTAAAGCCAGAAGCTCGTCAATGCGTAGCGTAGAAATGATTGTTTGCCTTACCTCGGCCAGCGCCTCTTCAACCGGTGCGAGCAGGCGCGATGGCGAGAGTTCATTAACCCTGGCCATTACGTCATCGAAAAACTCAGTCACGAAAGACAATGTTGCGGTAGGGTTGAATCCATTCAGCGCGTTCTGGGCATCATTGAAAGCGGTCTGCACCGGCTCCAGCAGTGCTGCTGGATCAAACTTTTCCAGCTCAGCAATCAATGGGTCAAACACTTCTTTTTGCATCGCCTCGAGGGCAGGTGTGGGATCGAGCTCGTTAATGGCGGCAACTACCTTGTTGTATTCCTCTTTGAACCGTCCCAACGCGTCTTCGTCAACCGCGTTGAGAATTTCGTCGAACACTGCGTTTAGCGACTCGGCAATCTTGCCGAGGTCGATTTGGCGCAGGAACTCGGTCGCTTCACCCAGCTTCTGTTTAAGATCGTCGGTAACCAGCAACGGCGCGACGGTGCTGAGCACATCAACAATCGTGTCGATCACACTGACTGTGGCATCAATGACGGGCGCAAACTCAATCTTGCCTAACTCCACGGTCATCGGCTGCAACACGCCGTTGATCTCGTCCACAACTGCTCCGATATTCAATTGGTCCAACAGATCGAAAAGTGACTGGAAAACTTCCTCGACCTTCTTCTTCAACCCGTTTTCGGGATCAAGGATGAAACTCTTTGCACTAGCCAGCGCCCCCTTCACCTGGTTTAGCGCAGCCTCAACCTCGAGACGTACGCCGGTAAAGATTTCGTCGAGATCGTTTAGCCGACCTTCGACCTGGGCGAGTCCCTGCTCGAATGCTCCTCGAATCGGGCTCAGATCAAGCTGCCGGACCGCATCCTCTACGGTCTGAAGTCCGCTCCGCACCAAACCCTCGACTTCAACCTTAAACTCTTCGATTGTTTTGAAGGGCTCCGTAATAGTCCTGGTGAAATCCTCCAGGACTTGGGTCAGTCCTCCGATGTCCAGTTTGTTGAGCTCAGTCAGCGCACGGCCCAGCCCGTCGCTGACCAGCGTGTGAAACTGATCCAGATTGATCTCTCCGCCAAATACCAAAGCATTCTTTATGCGCTCTAATAAGCTGCGCAGACTATCCCCCACCACTTCGAGCAGTTGAGCATCGACATTCGCGACGGTCTGTTCGATCGCGCTCACGGCAGGCGCTATCGCGGCAGGGTTGATCAGGGTCAGGGACGCCTCGCTGAAGGCCAGGTCGCGCACGAGGCGACCGGTGTATGAAGCAAAGGCTTCATTAGTAGTTCGCAAGCGGCCGCGAACCACATCCACGCTGGCCGCGTCTCCCACATTCAGCCCGCTTATCTGTGCGGCGAGGCTGGTTGGCCCACTCCCATACGCATCGAGCACCGCCTGGAATCGTGCTTCGGTATCGGAGAGCAGAAACCAGCTTCGCGCCTCTCCCACCTGCGCCTCGAGTTGTGTAATCAGAGTGCCTGCAGAACTAACCGCGCCGATAGCTAGGAAGGTGTTGCTGACGCGCTCGCGCAAGACGGTTTGCAGTCGGAGGAGGAAGTTGCTCATTTCCCCCGGTAGTTGCCCGATCTCGCTCGCTCCAAGAAGCTCGCCCAAGGCCGTGATCAGGTTCATGATTTCCGATTGCTTCAGCGCATCAGAAACCATGGTCAGCGGCTTGAATAGATCTTCAAGAAACTCATGAGCACTAGGGATAGACGGTGAGCCAATTGCATTAAGAGAGACTTGCAGGCGTGCCAACTCACCTTGCACATCCGTCTGAAGGAAAGTTTGCACTCGCGTCAGCGGCGCAGTCAGAGGACCAACCAAATCGCCAGCTGATGGGAATCCCTGTAAAAGTGAGGCGGCATCGGGAACTACTATCTTTGACCAGGTTGAAGTGTCAGGCAGCGCGATGTTGAATCCAGCGCTTAGTTGGCTAATTCCGCTGGTAGGTAGACCAGGTATATCAAGGCTTCCCAATTGCTCACCAAACTGGGCCAGCAGGCCCCCGACATCCGCGGGGTTGGGTATTCGCGCAGACAGCGCAATACTTTGGCCGGTACCGTTGCTCATATTTTGTTACTCAATACCGAAGATGTTTTTGAGTGGTGTAGTTGCGTTAGCGAGCCCTTGGGTCGCCGACTTGATACCGTCCATCGCGCCATTGAGTGGCGCGCTAGGATCGCCAATGTCGGGAATGGTGACGAGGTTATCCAGTAAATCCATCACCCCTAAAGCAGCCAAACCGTCTGTTAGAATGCTTGTATCCAGCAGGCCAGTTGCGGGCGGTTCGGGAGGTTCAATGTATTTCCGCAACTTGATTACGTAGCGAAAGCTATCGGCCACGCCACTGGTTTCAGCAATATCCAAATCCTCGATCACCACGTCAGTAAGATCTGTTGCTGTATTTATGTCGGCGACGAAGGTGGTCTGCTGGCCCTTGTTGAAAATTTCCCTGATTCCAGTCAGAAATTCGTCGCGCGCTTCATCGCCCGCTTTAGTGCCAATGATCACGATCGTATTGGGGTTCGTCCCCATGTCCTGAAAGTAATTTCCGGCAAGGCCCGGCACGCGGTGTTCAACCAGTGCTCTGCTCTCCGACGACTCGATGTACTCGATACCGTCGATGGCAAAATCTCCTAACATCGGTTTGATCTTCATACGGGTTATGCAATTGCGTTATACAAGTAAACGTGAAACACGAATGCTCATAGCTCACTGTCAACTTCATCGAAATTGCCGGTCGGACCACGTCTGAGTAATTCGAGCAGTATTCGACTCTCCGACGAATCAATGTATTCGATGCTGTCGAGGGCAAACTCTCCAAGCATTGGTTTGACCTTCATGTAACGTCGATTCCGTGTTGCAAAGCCTGCTCGTTTAGGATCTCGGTGATTTTTTCGGAGAGGTCGTCGAGGCCGTGCGCGCTGCTCGCTTCATTTCTGACTTCTATGTTGAAGACATTCTGAATTTCAACTTTCTCGGCAGACCTCTGTGAGGTGCTTTTCGAAATGTCGCCCGGGAAATGATTACCAGCAGCGCGTGCCTTCCTCGAGAGTTCCCGGCCCACCACTTCGGCCCAGGGCCGTGAAGCTGGCGTGAAAGCGAGCGGCTCCGAAAAGCCGGGGACCGAAGTTTGCAAGAGGTTACTAGCCGGACTGGATTCACTCGGATTGCTATCGTCGGTGTGAACTGGCTGACTCAATTTCCAATACTGCCGGAGCTTCTTCTCAAGAAGCGGCATCTCGCCGTTCCCGGTTTGCTTGTAGCGAGCAAGCAATTCGCCAAGGTCCGAAACCATCCGAACGTTTCCGCCCGCAGGTGTTGAGAGCAAACTAAAGACCGACTCGGCTGCTCCCTCACGTGATGTAGCGAAGACTTGATCTCTCGCCGCCGGAAGTCTGGGTGAAGCCGGCTCGGCCATGATTCTTCTCAGACGGGCGAGTTCATCGTCATCAGAGTTTGCTGAACCAACCAATTTACGGACTGGCGAGTCGCTAACCGTCAGCAAAGTTTTCCCGGATTCCCGATAAGTGAAATCGTCAATCAAGGTCCGCCGGCTTGTGGGCGATCGGCTGACCACAGTCTCAGCCTGGGTTGTAGCTTCCAGGAGTTGCTTTAGACGGTTACTCAAGAGGCCAAAAATCTCGCCGCCGAGCACTTCTGAAGGAAGTTTCGTCTTTACATCGCCAAAGTTATTGACGGCAGTGAGGAGATTGAAAAGCGGCCGGCTGCTTTCGCGCAACGCGTAGCGAAGGCGCGACGGCCCTGTCATCCTTCCCAGAAACGTGTTGAAATTGGCAGCCACTAGATCCTCTTCGTCTTATTAATCAGCTCCAGGTAGCCGAGAATCTGCCCCACCGTCATTTCCTTCACCTGTTGCGGAGTCCAATTGAACTCTTTCGCCAGTACAAAGAAGGCCCGCACAATAGGCGACTCGACTATTTCGCGCATTTCATCTTCCGTCGTGCTGAGTCCGCTTATTTGATTAATGCTGTCGACAAGAAAACGGACCAGGCCGCTGTGCATGCCTGCGATTTCACTCTGCTTCAACTCCGGTGCGACAACTGCTTTCTGGATCATCAGTACCGACGTAAGTACCTCGTCGTCTTTTGCGCCCTTGGCGATGAGCTGAACGTCTCTTACGGTAAGCGGGCGAAGTTGAACCTTTCTGGATGAATGACCATTCGAGCTTTTTCCATCCACGGAGGGGTTCAAGATCTCCGGTGGAATATCAATTTCGAAAGTCATTTCTCTGCCTGCCAGCAGTTCTTCAGCAGTAACAAACATTGAGAGTCTCCAACGGATAGTTAGACGGAGGTATCTTCCGCGGTAATCCGCTTCGCTTTGAAAGACAATTTTTCAAGCACGAAGTCGTCTTCGGGGAGATTGAATTGCCAGGAATTGAAGATCACACCGTAGACGGTGAGGACGCCGTTTCCCGCATCGCCTTCCGGCTTTAGATTGTCGAGGCTAACCTTCATATTGAAGCTGGGTATCTTGAAAGCAGCGGTCTCTTCGTTTTCTGCATACTGCCCGAGCATCAGTTTGAGGAGTGCGCCATTGATAAACGCCCGGTCGACTGTGCCTCCGATCGAAATGTTCCCCGCCCTTAACTCCTTGGCGGCATGCGAGCCGAGTTCGTGAAAAGCTTTCACGTCAATGTTGACTGACAGGGAGACATTTGTGACGCGGCCGACGATGCCGCCTTCCCCGAAATACTCCGCAAACTTGTCTGCCTCGAAGCCGTCAGGATCGCTCACTGTCAATATGCCGTCAGTGCCATAGAAAGTGCTGGTATTGAACATTGCTTACTCCTTAACTCAGGTTCATCACTACTCGGATGACGTCGATGCTGAAAGTAGGATTGAGGTCCATCACGACCTGGACTTCTCCGCGAATTTCCATCGGGCGGTCCGCAAAGACGGTCAGCTTGTAGCCAGTTAAGAACTCGCGGATCAGAAGGTCGGCCAGGAAACTATCGAGGGTCGTGCGCAGATTGTCTCTGACGCGCTTGTTGTTCAGTTTGCCGATATATTGATTGGCGCCGATGCGCGTGCCCTGCTTGATGTAGTCGACGATGCGCCGCAGCGTGATCTGCTTGAAGGCCTCATCGTCAGTAGTAATTCCTTTTACCACGCGAATGCCGCGCTTCTTCTGAAGCGTGAGAACCCTGTTCAATACCAGCGATTTCAATTCGCCGTAGTTGTACGCACTAGCGAGCGACTCGATACCGGCCAGCGTTTTGTTGGTCAGGCTAATGTGGGGAGACA
Organism: Pyrinomonadaceae bacterium; assembly: GCA_035283645.1. Classification (GTDB taxonomy): domain Bacteria; phylum Acidobacteriota; class Blastocatellia; order Pyrinomonadales; family Pyrinomonadaceae; genus PSRF01. Next base: position 36,991 of record DATETN010000078.1, on the reverse strand, counting down.
ATGAGCTGAGCTTCCCGGCGATTGCGGCCGCGCAGAAATAAGGCGGCAAGTCAACTATCGCTCCGGTTGCGCGGTCGGTTTGCCTTATTCCCGGGGCAACCAGGATGACTCGTTTGTCTGCAATGTCGTTGGCATTGTCGAGAATTTTTTCAACTTCACTGTTGTCTGCTCCGATAACGGCAATTCGCTCACGGCCCAGGTTCTCCGTTTTCTCAACGTGTCCGAGAACGTCAGACTTGATGGAGGAAAAAGGCATGCCTACGACAACGACGATCTGCACATCCTGCTCCACGAGCGTTTCCAAGGCCGTCTGATAGTGCGCTTTTGAAACGGTCCCATTCTCGCCGCCGGTAAAAGCCGCGAACCTCGTGGTCACCTTGGGCAAGCCCTGGCCGGCAGGGGTGACCACGTCAACCAGTCGCGAAGGATTCGTTTCGTCGCTTAGGCGTTGGGCCAGGTAGGAGATGCTCGGAACGATGTAAACTTCCTGTAAATTTCCCAGGCGCAAAGTGACTTTTCGCAAGCTGGCCTGTGGCACCCAGTAGCTGGCCCTGATTTCCGCGGCCTGCGATGGCACTGACTGAAATGTCAACGTGCGGTTGGCAGGATTCACTTGAACTACTTGCGACGAAGCCGCCGATGACTTGAGTTGATACTTTGTGACCAACCCCTGTTCTCGCACGGTCACGTTGCCGATGCTGGGGGAGGCTCCATTACCGTTTCCCCCGGCGGGTATGACAACTTCCAGGGCCGACAAGGAAAAAGTTCCATTGCTGCGGGCGACCAACTCGTTGCTGACATTCTCCTGGGCTTCGCCCGCTTCAATCCGAATCTGCAGTCGGTTGCCTGCCGTTCCTGGCGTCTTCGCTCTTAGTGTCAGAACTGATTCGTTGGTGTCGTTGGTGATGCTGAAGGTGGCGGCTTTAGCCGTCGCTTCATCAAAGACCCGCCGCGCGTAGACCGTGCTGGCGCCGTTGTCAAAACACAACTTCAGCGCGCGCACAAGGTTCAGGTTTTCATCGGGGGCGCTGACGTCCCATTCTCCCGGTTCGCCAAACCTGGCCCTTCCTTCCTCATAACTGCTCAGGTTCTCAATCCGCGAGCTTCCCATTTCCGCAGTACCGATTATTCCGATGTTCCCGGTCGGTATGGCGCCAATCGTCAGCAGCCCTTCCGCTCGAACCTCAATATAAGTACCTGGAAGAATTGTCTCAGTGATTACTTCAGCCATAGTTCAGTCCTCTGTGTTATGACGAGTCATGTGACCGAAAATTCCTCAACGATAAAGTCGTCCATTCCAACGTCAATTCGCTTAATGGGAATACCGCTGGTAAGCTCGCCACCGTCTTCAGCCTGGAAGGCGAATTTGTATTCGAGGGCTTGCCTCCAGGCTTGAAACGTGGAACCAGTGGCAGCCGCCTGCAACACGTTCTCCACCGGCCCCAGGCTAAGCGGCAATAAACTTTGAAACCCCTTGGTCCGCAACAGAGCGCGATCCGCTTGCAACTTGTCTTGAAGTCTGCGACAGAGTTCCCGGACGACATTGAAACTGTCCCCCCAAACTTCCATGCCGATGTTTCCCGAGTATTTGTCACCCAGAATCTCGTCTCTCCAGGTCACGGTCCAGTGCATAACTTCCAATTTTTCTCCCGGGCTTTGAGCGTTGCCAAAGATGATTTCCGCTGTCGGCCGGTTAACCTTGTACTGTGTTTTCCCGATGGGATGTTCGACGAGTGTGTAATCGATAGGGCTGGACGGGTTCGTTACGTTCTTAATCTGAATGTCATCGCCAGTGAACTTTGCAGTTGTGGAACTCGGATTTTTTTTCAACGGCAGCGGCGAAATTCGCAGCGATTTCAAGCTAGCTGAGAAAGTATCAACCGTTGACTCCACCACAATCGTGTTCGTAGTCCGCACCACGGTCTCGCCGGCACGAACGAAGCGGCCAAGGCCGGCGCCTTTGGCTGTCTGAATTGTGATTTGTAGGACAATGGCAGGAATGTCGATGCTGGCGGCGGGCTTCCTGGGACCCAACCGTTCGGCTGACAAGATTGCATTTCCACCCGATGTTAAGGTTTCAACGAGTCTGTCAATCACTAAATACATTTGGGCGCCCTACTAGCTCGTCACTCCGAACTGTGTTTGGTGGATCGATCCATGTCCGTGAAGTTGACAGCCTCTTCGCGCTTTTCGTTGTTCAGGCGGAATATCCGTTCCGATCCTGTTTTCGATTCCACTGCCAGGTAACCCTTCGACACCAACCACTCCAGCGCGTCGCTGGTCTCCTCGAGCGCGTAATGGATCATTTGGTCAAGCAGTCGCCACTTAGTGACCCCTTTGAGATCGTCGGCCCCTTCCGGGTGGCGCAGGAAATAGGCGAGGATTTCTCTCGCCAACTCCTGTTTGTTTTGGGGTTTCGATAACGGCACCTTGACGGTCCAACTTCATTGACCTTCGTCCAGCAAACAGAGCGCCATTACCCGAGCCAACGCATTTCCTCAAGTATTTGGAAGTTCCAAGCTGGGATCGGTCCCGAGCCGGACCTGGGTGGGTTAAAGCTGCCTCGCTCCGAAAGGCGTGCTCAACCGTATTCGGGGCTTAATCCCTAAGGGTTTGAATGACATGAGGGGATGGGACGAAAGAAACCCACCTGCGGGTCAGCTTCCGCCCGGAAGAGGTGCGGTGTTCAAATCTTATATTTTTTCTTGAGCCGGCCGAAGGCCCGTCGATCTTTACCCGCTTCGACGGCCGCACGCGTGACATTCCCATTGTGCTTCTGCAACAACTCCTGGACGTAGCACTTTTCGAAGGACTCGATAGCCCGGCTGCGCGCTAGTTGGAAAGTATCGGTGGATGCCTGCAAAGCAGTATCAAAGATAGAAAACGAAATATCAGAGGGGAGGATATAGGCTCCTTCAGAAAGGATTATGGCCCGCTGCACAACATTCAGAAGTTCTCTAACATTGCCCGGCCAATCATACAGTTCCAGCTTTCGTAACGCCGCCGGAGTAAATGATTTCGGGCCAGGCGAACGATACTGGATCTGAAGAAAGTGACGCGCCAGCAATGGGATGTCCGTGGGGCGCTTTACCAGCGGCGGCAGATCCAACCGCATAACGTTCAAACGAAAATAGAGGTCGGCTCGAAATTGCCTATCCCGGACGCATTGCTCTAAGTCACGGTTAGAGGCAGCAATCACGTTGACCTCCGCTTTGGTAAATCGTTCGGAGCCCAGTGGTCGGTAAGTACGCTCCTGAAGAAATCGCAGAAGCTTGCCCTGCGTTGCCAATGAGAGCGCGTCGATCTCGTCCAGCAGAAGCGTGCCACCGTTGGCCATGGCCGCCAATCCTCGCTGATCGGAGTGGGCATCGGTGAAGGCGCCGCGAGCATGGCCAAACAGTTCATTTTCAAATAGATGGTCGGGCAGCGCTCCGCAGTCCACTGCAATAAAGGGAAAATTCCGCCGTTTGCTCAGATGGTGGATACCGCGAGCGCACAATTCCTTTCCAGTGCCGGTGGGTCCGGTGATCAACACCGGGAGATCGCTTTTGGCAATGAGGGGAACGGATTGAATGGCCTCAACAAACGCTGGATGGTTCCCAATCAATTGGTCTATCCCCATATCCTCCATCAGGCGTCGATGCGCCGTTTCGAATTCCCTTTCTTCACTGCCCTCCCCCAGTATCCGTTGCATTCTCTGACGAAGCTCGCCTTCGTGAATTGGCCACAGCATGAAATCAGCAGCACATTCAGAAACAGTGCCCAGAATCTCCGCGTCGATCTCCCTCGGCAGCAGTGCCAGGATGGGCGTCGAGATAGGATGGTTCTTCAACCATTTGAAGAAGTTAATCGCCTGAGACGCGAGGGGAACCGCCCAAGCAAAAATCAATTGCGCCTTACACTGTGGCAAACGATCGAGCACGAGTGCGTCCCAGTCGACCGTCTTGCAGCGAACAGTTTTTGGGGTTAATACGCGGAGATTATCTCTGAGCGTAGTTGAGGAATCCTGAACGACGAGCAATGAGGGCAACACACCGAACCTCTGATCCCCACCACGACTACGGAGTCTAGCGGGCCTTAGATGTGCAGAGACCAGCCAAAAATACCGAGGGGATTCCAAGAGCCCTGGGTAGACATGAGGAAGTCTGGCGAGGAACCCTAATTCACATCCGAGCGATTGACCGTTACGGGGGAATTCTACCAGAAGGGCTTAGAACGATGAAAGCTCAAGGATGGCAATCTTCGGCGGGATGGCGGAAGATCGTTTTTTGTCAGGTCGTTTTTGGTCTTGGCCACGACGGAGTCACCGGCGAACGGCTTTCGACCAATGGTTGCTTCGTACAGGATGCAGCCGAAAGAGAAGATATCTGAGCGCTGGTCGACAGGTTTCGCTTGCGCCTGTTCGGGGGACATGTAACCCACCGTGCCCATCACGACGCCGGGAGTCGAATGCTGAACGGCATCATTGCGGTAGCAGCTTCACCGATTCCCGCCCCGATCCACGGATTTGCGAGCGGCTCAGTTCTAGCGCTAACGGAAACCAGTTACTTCCTAGCCGCCTTCCCAGTTTTTTGGCTGCCTGCTGGAAAACCCTGTCTCGAGAGCCCCCAGCACAGGTAAGGCGGCAATTGTAACCTTCATTCTGCGCATACCCGAAGGTACTGGCCATGCAATTGTCTCTCCTCGTTTGTAGCCAGGCCAAAGAAGTAGTTTCATGAGATTGCGAGACAGCTTGGAATGCCGGATCAGCGCGCTCGCTGGCCAGAGTGCTTATTCAGCTCTGCGACTAATTTGGATCCTGCCGCCGACGGTTGCACGGCGCCCAAGACAATATCTCTGTTCGACATTTTCTTAACGTACATATCCCGATTCGCATCGTCGTCTGGCCGCAGCGTTGCGCCCTCGAGCGACACCCCTGCGAATAGTCCCCTTGCGCGCGAGTAGGTGAGAATCTCAGCGTGAAGCTGCGCATCCGTCGCAGCCGAAGATGTCCGACCGACAGGGCCAGCAGCGGCTGAGGCATCGCCACCTATTGTGAATTTGCTAGACAGAAGTTTATTGATCGCGCTCTGATTCATCACTAACATCAAGACATCGGTCTCAGAGCCACCGATTTGAAAACCGATACTTCCTCCTTCAACCCTCACTCCTGCAGGTGCCGACCAGCCGCGGCCACCTTCTTTTCTGCAGACGATAAAGCCCCGACCATACTTAGCCCCTACGATAAAGGCGCCTTTCTTTACGTTCGGCACAACCACCGCACAGGCCGACTTGTCCAAAAGATCTTGTGGGACACCTTTGTCCGGTGCTGTCAGGATTTCGTTGAGCATTTCAGCCGCAGCATTAAGCCGCTCCGTCGTGTCATCGTCGGCTGTCGTTCGAGCAGACGAGGATGGCGCCAAGGTGGCAGTAAGTGCTATCAGGAGTGCCGCCAACATTAGCTTTATTACTTTCACACTTCACCTCCATATTTCGAATCCGAGAATTTTTGGGTCGTGAGCTTCACCAGGGAAGACCTCAAGGACTTATTAGCAGGGGGACGCCCGCTACCATTCGCTTAATTCCCACTCCAAGGTCAGCAATCATGGACGGCTGAAAATAAGATCCATCTGACTCTCGCGTCCTCACAATCAAGGCATAGAAGCGACACCAGTGGCTTCAATCGTTGTGAATCAATCTTCGCTCCGCATTCCATGCAATACCCGAAGGTCCCAATTGCCCAGGGAACCAGATGATTTACCGGCCAGCCAGGTTCTAGACGCACTAAACAATTACTCAGACTTGCTGAACGCGTAGTGCGTTTCTCTGATCGCATTTTAGGTTTCTCCGAATTAAGAACACGCAACGGACATGCCTATGAATTCAGCTGACGAATTCCGAATAAATGCGGAAAGGAAAGCCGGCCACTCTTGGCCAGAACGGCTTTCCCAATCTTGCAGCGAAGTAAGAGCCGCGGGCTTTCACCCAAGGCTTGCGTAAGTTTCCGCAAGTTTGGGGTTGCTGGTCACTGAAAAAGGCGGGGAAAGGTAGAGAAATAGTCCGGTCACCTCGGAACATTTCTTGCCGTATTTAGATGAAAGTTTGTAGGTGAGTCTTTAGTCATGTTTATCCATGAGATTAGTGACATTGAGTGTCGGCGCTCTTTACAGAGCGCCACGATTGGCAGACTGGCCTGTGCTCGTGATAATCAGCCCTACGTTGTTCCGATTCACTTTGCGTTTGCTGATAGCTACCTTTATGGGTTCACCACCGTCGGGCAAAAGACTGAGTGGATGCGTTCGAATCCCTTGGTCTGCTTTGAGCTGGATGAAGTGAATAGCGATAATCAGTGGTTGAGTATTGTTGTATTTGGTCGATACGAAGAGTTACCCGATACGCCGGAGTTTCAATGCGCGCGCATTCATGCCCATGAACTCTTGCAAAAGCGCGCAATGTGGTGGGAACCTGCCTATATTTCACAAGCGCATCGTGATCAACCTCACTCATTGGCACCGATCTTTTACCGTATCCACATAAACAAAATGACTGGCCATCGTGCAACTGCGCACAATGGGCAAGTGACGCGCTCCGATGTCGCAGTGTCCGAGGCCAAGCGAGGTTGGCTGAGTAAGCTACTGCATCCTCAATTCAAAGATTCACTGTTTAGCTTCCGGCAGCAAGCTACTATGACGAGAGAGCCTTCCTAAATTGATGCGATTGAAACTTCTTAGGACGTGATTTGGGGCTGTGTGTGCCAAACCATGAGCTTCTGGTCAGGCTCTGGAATAAGATTGGGGCCGAGGACGACTCTTACCTGGTGAGTTTGTCCATCATTTGCAAGAGGTAATTTGTTTACTTCGAGGTACTGACCATCCAGTTCTATACCCGTCACTCCGCTGCTCACTCGCGAAGGGTTTTCGACTGTGATTTCATAACACGTTTTGCCTCGCCGGTAGCTGATTTGATACCCAGGCCAAGCTCGCGGAATACAGGGTTGCAGTGATAGAAGGTCTCCTCTCAATGTGAAACCGAGGACTGACTCGAGCGCCGCGCGATACATCCAGCCGGCAGCGCCCGTATACCAGGTCCAACCACCACGCCCCTGATGAGGTACTGCGGCATAAACGTCAGCCGCAACTACGTAAGGTTCAACTTTGTATTTGTGTAAGCCCGCTCGGGTTGATGAATGATTGATCGGATTTAGGAGCGCAAGAAGCTCACCTGCGCGGTCGCCGTCCTCGAGCATCGCGTACGCGATCAAAGTCCAGAGGGCGGCGTGGGTATATTGACCACCATTTTCACGTACCCCGGGTACATAACCTTTGATATATCCGGGTTCCAAATCACTTTTATTGAACGGCGGCGCGAGCAATCGGACTAGACCTTCGCCGCGAACAATCAACTGTTCGTCCACTGCAGCCATTGCATGCTTTGCGCGGTCGCTTTCAGCCGCGCCAGAAATGACGCCCCATGATTGCGCAATCGAATCTATTCGACATTCCTCGTTTCTTGATGAACCCAGCGGCGTACCATCGTCAAAAAACGCCCGAAGGTACCAATCGCCGTCCCAACCGTTGGCTTCGATCGAGTTCTTTAATTCACGCATGTGTTGGCGGTAACGATCGGCTCGCTCAGTTTCTCCTCGCGCAGCGCAAATTACAGAAAACTCGTCGAGCGTGTAGTACAAAAACCAGCCCAGCCACACACTTTCGCCTTTACCTTCAAATCCGACGCGATTCATCCCGTCATTCCAATCGCCAGTGCCCATTAACGGCAGACCGTGAGTGCCAACACTCAAACCCCGTTCAATAGCGAGGACGCAGTGCTCAAACAAATTTGAGGTAATAGGCACAGTCTTGGGCTGACTGTAAGACTCCAGCTCATCAGGTTGGAGGACCGGAGCGTCGAGGAAAGGAACATTCTCATCAAGGACAGTAGCGTCACCAGTAACCTTCACATAAAAGCTAGTTACGTAAGGCAGCCAGAGCCGATCGTCCGAAAGACGTGATCGCAATCCTTGCCCCGTTGGGAGATGCCACCAATGCTGTACATCACCTTCTTTGAACTGACGCCCAGCTGCGCGAAGAATATGTTCACGAGCGAGCTCGGGGCTTGAGTAGCTAAGGGCCATCACATCCTGAAGTTGGTCGCGAAAACCATATGCACCGCTTGACTGATAGAAAGCCGAGCGCGTCCAGAGACGACATGACAATACCTGGTAGAGCAACCAGCGGTTTACGATGAGATCCAGCGCCGAATCAGGTGTGCTGATCTTCATAGACCCGACTAACTCGTCCCAGTAAGCAACGACGTTTTCAAAGGCAGTACTGACGGTAGTGAGTTGCCGATACGTGGAAACGACGTTTCGCGCCTCATCCACGTTTTCCGACTGTCCCAGCAAAACAATTATTTCACGCTCTTCGTCAGGTGCGAGCTCGAACACAGATTGCATGGCGATACACGGATCAAGCCCTGCTCCAATTCGACCGGAGAGCGATGTCCGCCGAAGCGCGACAGGGCGCGCGAGCGAGCCATTACGACCGAGAAATTCCCTGCGATCACAGGTCACCGTTCGGTTGCTCTCACTCGTCGCTACGTAAGTTACTCTTCCGGCAAATTCATCGTTGTAAGGGTTTCGAGCGAAGATGGCCCCTGTCGTCGCATCAGCTTCCGTTTGTATGAAAGGTGCCGAGTAACTACGCTGTGTTCCGAGCACTAACTCCTGATAGGTCGTTAGCGAGAGCCGGCGCTTTCGTGCACTACGATTGCGCAGACGCAACTTCATAATCTTTACGGTGGCGTCCAAAGGCACAAACATTGACAGTTCTTGAAAGATCCCATTACTCGAGTGCTCAAAGATCGTGTAACCCTGTCCGTGCCTGATAAGGTACGGCGCAGCCTCGCGGATCGGCAGCGGAGTTGGCGTCCAAATCGCGCCTGTGTCTTCGTCTCTCAAATACAGCACTTCACCTGGAGGGTCAGAGACTGCGTCATTGGTCCAAGGGGTGAGCCGGTTATTGCGGCTGTTGACCGACCAGGTAAAGCCGGAACCCGTTTCAGTAACAAGAAAACCAAAGTCCATGGAGTTCGCTATTACGTTTGACCACGGTGCAGGTGTCCACTGTCCCTCGCCTAACAAAATCAGATACTCTCGACCATCTCGACTAAAGCCGCCAAGGCCGTTGAAAAAGAGCAATTCAGGAAGCCTTGCCTGTGGCTCCCCCTCGAGCTTTGGAGGCCATCGAGGAATGAATGGCGGTGGGAGTTCGGCTTGAGGCTCCGAGCGAAGCAACTGATCCGAGAGCGAGCCACGTTCGGTCACGAGCACTACTCGCGCAACGGTGTGCAATAGAATTCGATCCGCTTCCGGCATGAGATCAGCACGGCGCAAAAAGATACCACCCGGTTTGTTCATTAGGTGATTGGATCCGCTTCTGCTAACGAGTGCTTCCAAATTCTCTTGCAACTCCTGACGGTAGCTGGGCGCCTGATCATTGAGAATTACGAGATCGATGAGTAGACCTTTCAGGCGAAGATATTCATGCCCACGTACAACCTGTCGCACAATATCGAGATCTCGGGCGTTATTGATACGCACTAATAGGATGGGTAGATCACCGCTGATGCCGTACTTCCATAACTCAGTTTGAGTTAGGCTGTTGAGACCTAACACATATGGTCGCGGCCGCAATGTGGGGTTCGCGTAAAGCACGCGTCCACCTAACTGCTGGAACAGGTGTGCTTCTTCGGCATCAATCCCAAGATGACGCATCTCAACCTGCGCTCTGGTCCATGCAAGGCGCGCTTCGCGTTCAAAGACATTAACGTCATGGTATTTGTCGGCAAGTTGCAAGGCATCTTCGCGCGAGTGAGCGACGCCCGTAGCCAGAGTGATTCGTGCCGTTTCTTCAGGCTGAAGCAGAACGCGATGCCGCAAGCTTAGAATGGGATCGAGTACCGGTCCGACCGTTCCTGATAACGGCCGATCTTCCATTACCGCTGATGGTTCTGCAGGAGTCCTGCCACGGCCCAGAAATCTACTCCGATCCGTCTCAAACTGGACGGCTCCGACAGTTTGGCCTTCAACTGCTATCGTATGTACAGCCCAGTACTGATCATCATTGTCGGATTGCGGGCGGCGTCTCGCAAACAGAGCATCCTCTTCACGCACAAACTCAGTTTCAATAAATAGGTTGCTGTTCGCCGGCTGCGCTGCATCGTGAGCTGAATTCGTTAGTGTAACCTCACAGAAACTCGTGAATTCGATCTCGCGCGCACGCGATGAATGATTCGTTATAGATACGCGGTGAACTTCGGCATTGTCCTCTGCTGATACAATTAACTCTGTGTGCGTGTGGATGCCTACATCCTGACGCCGCACTTCGACTTTGTCCTCAGCAAATGACACTTCATAAAGCTCTGGTGTTCTTGTCGTCGGCTGATACGAGGCTGACCAAACAGCGTGGCTTCGCACATCCCGCAGGTAAAAAAAGCTTCCCCAGTGATCGCGCGTAGGGTCTTCGCGCCAGCGGGTCACGCCGATACCCCGATATGTAGAGTAACCGCCGCCGCCGGTTGTGAACATCACGGAATAACTGCCATTGGAAAGGAGCTGCGTCTCCGGCCATGGAAGATCTGGAGTGGCAAAACGGCGCACGGCCGAAACGGCAGGCATTCCGACCGCTGCGCGGGAGGCGATTTCGGCACCGCGCGGGTGAGCCGTTGGTACGGCGCGCGGAATCCGTTCCTGCAAAAGAAGCTCATTTGCCTGAACTGCAGCCGCCGCGTGAAAACGCCGGTGCATAATTTGATCGTGCAGCAGATTATCAAGCGCAACCATGCTCATGCCCTGGTGATGAGTCATGAAGGCGCGGACTAGAATACATCGTTGATTAGGCGGCAACCGGTTGGACGTGTAGTCGATTGCCTCATAAAACCCGAAGCGTGATCGTGCGCCTTCCCGTTCGAGCCGCGACAAATTAGTGAGGGCGCTGTGAGGTCTAATCATCGCTGCCAGCATCGTGGCGTAGGGAGCCACCACAAAATTTTCGCCAAGACCGCGCTTCAGGCCCAACTTGGGCATTCCGAAAGGTCCATACTGGTATGTGAGGTGAGGATCGCGTGCATTGTAGGCCGACTCGGAAATCCCCCATGGAATACCATGTTGACGACCGTAACTTATCTGCGCGGCGACAATAGTTTGGTAAGTTTCATCCAGCAATGTGCCCTCGTAATTGCGCATAACCAGGAGGGGCATTAGATATTCAAACATCGTTCCCGACCATGAAATCAGCGCACGCATGCCATTTACCGATGTGAGTTGCCGCCCCAGCCGAAACCAGTGTTCTTGTGGAACGTCCCCAGTCGCGATTGCTACAAAGCTGGTCAGGCGTGCCTCAGATGCCAGCAGATCATAGAAAGAGTTGTCGCGTTGTCCCTCACTGACCTTGTAACCAATGGTTAGTACCTTGAGCTTTTCATCAAACAGGAAATGAAAGTCCATTTCCTGAAGAAATCGCTCACACAGCCGAGCAATGCTGGTGGTTCGCGCCAAGATTGATGTTCGGGCGTCAGCTGTTTTTTCCATTGCCGCAGTCAACCTGTCCAAAGTGGCAACAATATCTGGTTGTCCGGACGCGTGTGATGCCAGCCATGCCTCAAGTTCCGGTCGAAACGCCGCGAGTTCGATCAGCGCGCGATCACAGATTGCAGCCAGCTGTGAGGGCGCAGGCACTGTTTCCAGCCCCTCTTTGATCTTTCGCCATCTTCCACTCAACTCTACAGAGAGGCCGTCACTGTCGAGATTCAGTAATTTTTTTAATGGTTTGGCCCATGGCAAGAGGGTTTGCAGATCACGCGTGAAGCCCTGCGTTTGATGAAGGAGCGCCTCCACCCAGAACCGCAGTTCAGCAAGGTTCTCATTTCCGTGCTCATGGGCGAGAGCGTTAACAATGTCGTGAATCTTGGATACGTCCTGGCCCAGTCTCTCGAAGAAGCTCGACCATTCCGAAACCGTTCCCGGCTCTTCCAAAACCAACTGTCCACAATGCGCGAGCTCGTCACGAAGGAGTTTTGCAGGAACGACATCAGTGCGCTGTTTCGACGTATCGAGTTTCTCGACCTCGCTAGTCATCTCTTTGACCGTGTCAGCCAGGCCTTCTCGGCTGCGCTTGTTTAGGAGCGAGTAGTCAGGAAGTTCGATACATGTCTGTTTGATTACGAGTAGGTGTCCCGCCAAATTGCCGCTGTCGACGGTTGAAACATACTGCGGCGTCAGCGGCTCGAGCGTGCGCGTGTCATACCAATTAAAGAAGTGGCCACGAAAGCGAGGTAGCTTTTCAAGTGTTGTAAAGGTGAGTTCCAGACGCTCAATAAACTCCAGCGTTGCCGTGTAACCAAAGTCGTGAGCCGCAATGCTGGAAAGCAGCAACATACCTATGTTGGTCGGTGAAGTGCGATGCGCGATCACCGGCTGCGGATCCTCCTGGTAATTATCGGGTGGCAGCCAATGATCTTCCTCACCAACCAGCATTTCAAAGTAGCGCCAAGTGGAACGAGCGATTCGGCGTACAATAGTCTTTTCTTTAACGGTAAGAACTTCCTGTTGTGCAACAGTGACGCGACTGATCCAATGCGCGACAAATGGAGACACAGCCCACGCAAGCAAAAAAGGCGCGGCAATAACGAACGCGACAGGTTTGACGAATAGGATCAGCACGATTGAAACCATGGAGATCACTGGGGCAGGCGACATGAAACGGAGATATGCCAAGGGGCCGCTAGCAGCAGCACGCTGGTCATGGGCAGCCGTCACCCACTCAAGCAGTCTGCGATCGGAAATTAACTTGCGGTAAAGGACACGCACTATGGCATCGCTCATGATGTAAGCCCGATGGGCCATGAAGGTGATTTCGAGCGTCACCCGTGAAGCAGCGACGCTTACGTCAGTCCAGCCGGTCACCACGTGGTCTTTCCACGTCACACCAGTCGGCCGATTTAGCAGTAAGCCAACCAACGCGCCAGGGACAGGCAGCATTGGACCAAACAGGATGAAGACAGACCAAAGAACCGGTGAACCCGGTAATACGGTCCACGCGGCTATCAAACAGAGCAACTGCGCCGGGGCCAGCAGGCTTCGACGCAAGTTGTCGGCGATCTTCCATCGTGAAATTAAAGGAAGGTGATGTTTGCTCTGCGATACGAACTTAAGCAAGGGCGAAAACATCCACGGAGCGATCTGCCAATCGCCCCGTGTCCAACGGTGTGACCTGCGCGCGTATAAGTCATAGGCAGATGGGTAGTCGTCAATCAGTTCGATGTCTGTTACTAAAGCAGTGCGAGCAAACAAACCTTCAAAGAGATCATGGCTTAGGACCATATTCTCGGGAATGCGGTCCTTAAGGGCGCCTTCAAAAGCGTCTACGTCGTAAAGACCCTTCCCTGTGTAGATCCCTTCGCCAAAGAGATCCTGGTAAACATCTGACACGGCAGTCGTGTAAGGATCAAGGCCGGTGTCGCCCACGAAGGTTCTTGCAAAAAAAGAACGAGTACCGCTCTCGAGAGATATGCTGATCCGGGGTTGTAGTATTCCATATCCCCGCGTCACGCGGCCGAGCGCTTCATCGAGTCGCGGCCGATTCAGAGGATGCAGGGCAGTGCCGAGCAAACGAGACGCGGCCTCGCGGGGCAGTTGGGTATCCGAATCCAACGTGATGACGTAGCGAATTTGCGAGAGCAGAGTGCTATCCACCGTTGCGACGATAAAGCTCGTATCTTCTGCGCCACGCAAAAGGCGATTAAGTTCGTGAAGTTTACCGCGTTTGCGCTCCCAACCGATCCACTTCCCTTCCGCCTCATTCCATTGCCGGCGGCGATGGAACAAGTGAAACCGTTTTCTTGTCGATTCAACACAATATCGGGCATTCAGGACATCCACACCTTGCTGCACTGCTGCGAGCAGAGTCTCATCATTAGGCATCTGTTCCTGAGGAGCATCCACAAAGTCGGTCAACAGCGCAAAATAGAAATGCTCAGCCCCACTTGCTAGGAAATGAACCTCCAATCTTCCTAACAGTTCGTGCACTTCCTTGAGATCTACAAGGAATGTCGGGACCACCACTAATGTACATGGCGATTCTGTATGAACCGAAGAGATATCTAGCTTCGGCAGAGGCTGCGGCTTAATCACGAAAGAAACGGCGCGATTCACGAAGGTCACCGCGAGATCGCTGGCGGGTATGAGAAACAATGCGACTATCGCTGCGAGCGGGAGAAAATTAAGACCACTGGACCTGGCATAGATCAAGATTAGCGTCAGGATCCCAATACTGAGTAGAACAAGACTTCCCAGATAAGCGATTGTGGGATGTTTTAGGAGCAGACGACTCATACGTTCACCAACGCCTGGCCGGTAGCCCAGTGCCTTCTCGAGTTTGGGAAGACCTTCGTCGATGAAGTAATAGCCAACGTGTGTTTCGGGTCTTGAGCCACCCTGGTGCTGTTGCTCCTCGGCGGCCATGTCTAATGCCCTGCGGGCGATTGCCAGCTCACTCAGCCCCGTGCTTTTGCTAAGGCGTTCAACTACGTGCCGATAATGATCACGCGTGGCGAAATCCATCAGAGCGTAGGCGCAGGCCGGATCTTCCTTGAGCATGGGATCGATCAGACTCACGCTTTCGAAGAACTCTTTCCAGTCGAGCGTGGAAAGAAGTCGCATACTGGTTATTATGTTGGCGACCGTGACTTGCGCGGCGGCCTGCCGCTGGTGCTCGAGCTGCACAATTTCCTCTGTAGTCTTGCCTTTACGAGCAAGCTGCCGGTTCAGCCATTCGAGCGTTGCTGTGACTGCTGGACCTTGATCGCGGAGACGCTGAGTGAACTGAACCACAAAGGCTGGATCCGCTTCCGTCTTAAGATTTCTATCAAGAAATTTGATCAACTGATCCGCGGGTAGCGTGTGCTTCTCCAACACTTTGTCAGCGAGCGCGTCCGCTTCCCGTCTGCTCTTTCGTGAGGTTACGGTACGCGAAACAATGCGACGCAAATTTTCAAGAAGAGCAACACGAAGAGTAATGGCTATGGCCCACACTTCACCGATCGTGAGCGGTGTAATAAGTTGGTAAGCGCGGATAAAGCGTTTCAGGTTGTCAACATCCAGGCGACTATCAGTGTGAGAAATCACCGCCACAGCGATAGCATAGATTCGCGGATAAGCGGCGAGTTCACCTGTGCGAAGTTTCGGCAACTCGAGGTAATAACCTTCCGGAAGATCCTCACGAATTTCTCGTAGCTGCTCATCGACGACATGGAAGTTGTCAATCAGCCACTCCGCCGCCGGTGTTAACTCGCCTCCGCGGCTAACATTCGAGATTGTTTTGTAGGCGGCGATGAGAATACGTTCGTTCTCTTCAAGCCGCGGTAACAGACTCTTCCCGCGACCAGGGCCGGCTTCTTTATGCTCAGCTGCGAGCAGACGTGCATGCTCTTCGAGGTGTTCCGCACTGAATAGGTCGCTCCTGAGCGGATCCTCATTTGCCAACACGCCAGCTCGCTTCTGGCTTAAAGTCATTGGTCCCAAATGTTCAGCCATAACATCTAAAGGTGTTCGATAACGCGAGCGCTCTTAAGGAGGGGGATGTATTGATCTGCGTATGCGAATATCACAGCCGGCGGCTTGAGCGTCGAGGGTGGATCTACTAATAACCACAGCGCACGACCTCTACGGAGCAATGCGCACGGGAAACAATAGCGGTAGCGACATTGCCCAGCAGAAATCTCTCAAGCAGATTATTCGCAGCGGACGTACCTAAAAAAATGCAGTCGGCACCCCATTCCTCCGCATCTGCGATCAGCACGTGTTTTGGATCGCCCTCTTCAATTCGAGTTGATACAATGAGTTGTGCTCCACGCAATCTCTCAGTTGCTTCTTTCATGAACTCCTCTACTGTGTCTCGCTTCATGCTGCGCGCCGAGTTCTTTTTCAGTTGTAAGACGACATTCTCCCTGGTTTCAGCGTTAATGGCGTCGACAACGGTGACGAGGCGTACTTCGCTTGAAATAGGCCACGCGCGTGAGGCGACCGCATTAACAGCGAGTTCAGAACTGGGAGTGCCGTCCAAGCCGATTACAATGCGGACTGGCGAACCATCTTTCCAAGCGCTACCTCGGCATACTCGAACTGTGCAATGCGCTTCGTTGACGACCTTCTGAGATACACTACCCAGCAAGAACCCCCCGAGAGCCGAGCGACCCTGGCAACCAACAACTATCAAGTGTGGTTTCAGTTCAGCAGCTCGTTTCAGAATTTCATGAGACGGTGAGCCCGACGACTCCTCGGCCTTTATGACCCAAGTTGAAAATCGGGTCTGGAGGCGAGCTTTCGCCTCAACGGCGAGAGAACGCGCTTCGCTTACGGGAGCAACTGCGGTTGAAACCTGGGCCTGGGGTGACCTTGTGTTTGTAATAGGGATGGCAAAGGATTCGGCCGCTTTGACAGACGCCTTAATTGGAAGAGCCGGCAACCAGACTTCTGTTACCGCGAGGATCACCGCTTCAGCGTTGCGTGGCAGTCCGGCACGTCGCAAGTCATCAAGCGCTGCATGGGCGCAAGTCGAACCGTCGTATCCAATCAGTATCCTCATTTGCTCCTTCATATTCTTGTCCTCGCAAGTGAGGTGACCTTCCTCTCAACTGTCGGGGCGAACGCTCAATTGGTACCCTCCTGAGTGCATTGCGTGTGCCAATTCCTCTTCATAATTTTGCGAGGTTGTTTAAAGCCGAGTTCGTCGAAAAGTGCGAAGTTTCACCCAGTTCTGCGGGTTTTCGCAGGGACAACAACCGTTAGATTGAGAACGTCCTTCTCTTCACCCGCTACTGCCAGCAGGCACAACCCAGATGCAGTCGGCATGCGCCTTGCTGTCTCAGATATAAGTGAAAGTTATCGAAGAGAAACGAAGGGACCGGCATGAAGAGCAGTCCGGTTTACACGGTTGATTTCGACCAGATCACATTAAAGA
Organism: Pyrinomonadaceae bacterium; assembly: GCA_035283645.1. Lineage (GTDB taxonomy): Bacteria > Acidobacteriota > Blastocatellia > Pyrinomonadales > Pyrinomonadaceae > PSRF01. The sequence continues at coordinate 19,997 of DATETN010000078.1, read as the reverse complement.
GCCTGCCACTTGTGGGTGGTAAAAACGCATCTTTGGGCGAACTCTTCAATGTTTTGAAAGCCAAAGGCATCGGCGTGCTTGATGGATTTGCAACCACTGCAGATGCCTACCGCGCGCTCCTCGTGCAAGATCATCTCGAATATAAGCTCCGCTCCTTGCTTTCAGACTTTGATCATGAGGACATCAAGGAACTCAACATCCGCGGACACGCTGCACGGTCAGCTGTGCTCGAAACACCATTGCCTGATGAATTACAAAAGGCCGTTGTTTCTGCTTACGACAAACTGTGTGTGCGTCTCGGTAGCGAACCGGAACTGGCGGTTCGGTCGTCTGCTACGGCGGAAGATTTGCCGGAGGCCTCCTTTGCTGGAGCCGCTGAGACTTTTCTCAATGTTCGCGGGCGAGAGGCTTTACTGCGTGCCGTCCACCAATGCTTTGCCTCTCTATTTACCGACCGCGCAATCAGCTATCGCGCCCGGCTGGGTTATGACCAATTGAAGGTAGCGATTTCAGTTGGTGTACAACCGATGGTACGTTCCGACAAGGCCAGTTCTGGCGTCATCTTCACCTTGGATACAGAGTCAGGTTTTCGCGACGTGGTGCTGGTGAATAGTTCCTTTGGCTTAGGGGAATTTGTGGTCCAAGGCGTGGTTACGCCCGATGAGTGGACTGTCTTCAAACCAACTCTCAAGCTTGGCTTTCGGTCAATTATTGGCCGCCAACTTGGCACGAAAGAAGTTCGCCTCGTTTATGGGGACGGTAGCCGCACAACTCGCAGCGAATCTACGCCAGCGGAAGAGCGAACCAAGTTTTCCCTTACCGACGATGACGTTCTAGAGCTCGCAAACTGGGCCTGCCTGATCGAGGATCACTATTCGGAACTTGCTGGGCATCCGCAACCGATGGATATCGAGTGGGCCAAAGATGGACTCACTGGCGATTTGTTTATCGTGCAGGCGCGGCCTGAGACAGTTCACTCGGCTAAGCCGCGGAGCGCAGTGGCGGAGGTCTACCACCTTAAAGGCGATCATGGACTGCCGCTCGTGAAGGGGCAGGCAGTCGGCGAAAAAATTGGCGCCGGTCGTGTGCGTGTTGTGCGCGAAACCATTGAACTGCGAAAGATCGAAGCGGGAGATGTCCTTGTTGCGAGACTCACCGATCCGGATTGGGAACCGGTGATGCGCCGCGTTGCCGCTATAGTCACCGATCAGGGTGGACGCACAGCTCATGCGGCGATTGTTTCACGCGAGTTTGGCATTCCATGTATTGTCGGCACTGGTAATGCAACTGAGGTGCTTCACGATGGCGATGAGGTTACCGTCGCCTGCTCGGAGGGCCCGGAGGGCAACGTATATCCCGGTGTACTGCCATTTCAAATTGAGAAAATCGACGCGTCGGCAGTTCCGCAAACTCGGACTCAGGTGATGCTCACAGTAGGCGATCCTTCCCAGGCCTTTAAACTCTCATTCATCCCCAATTCCGGTGTAGGACTGGCACGCACTGAGTTCGTAGTTACGAACCACATCGGTGTTCACCCCATGGCCCTGGCCCGTTACCCGAAGTTGAAAGATCAGCAGGCCGTTAGAGAAATTGCATCTCGCATCGGCGCTGAAGATCCCCGTGAGTTCTTTATACGCCGGTTCAGCGAAGGCGTGGGACGGATTGCGGCTGCCTTCTATCCGAAACCAGTAATTGTTCGCACCAGCGACTTCAAAACGAATGAGTACGCACGTCTGCTGGGCGGTAGTGAGTTTGAGCCAGCAGAAGAAAACCCGATGCTCGGTTTTCGTGGCGCTTCACGCTACTACGACGCGAGGTATGCGGATGGTTTTGCGCTTGAATGTGCCGCGCTGCTGCGAGTACGCAAGGACATGGGGCTGACCAACGTCAAGATCATGATTCCCTTCTGCCGCACCGTCCAGGAAGGAGAGCGCGTAATTGAGGCAATGGCCCAACACGGATTGAAACAGGGTGGTGACGGATTGGAAATCTATGTAATGTGTGAGCTCCCTTCGAACGTCGAAAGAGCTGCCGATTTTTTGAGAGTGTTCGATGGGTACTCGATCGGCTCAAACGATCTAACCCAACTCGTCCTGGGAATCGACCGCGACTCTGGCACCGTCTCACATTTGTTCAACGAACGGGATCCTGCCGTTCTCGGCCTAATCACTCAGGTGATTGATGAAGCCAAACGCGCTGGCAAGCCGATTGGCATCTGTGGCCAGGCACCCTCAGATTTCCCAGACTTTGCGCGATGGCTGGTTAAACAAGGCATCACGTCCGTCTCGCTCAATCCGGATGTGGCCATCAAGACGCAACTTGTGATCGCCGACGAAGAAAAAAGCACAGGTCTGGCATCGCCAAGCGAGAAGAAATTGCCATTCGCGGCTGAAAGTGCAGTCGTCGGCGGGAGCGTCAGATGAGGAAAGGTAACATGATGCCTTCGGAACTGTTTATTGGATTAGTGCTACTGCCTTCGATGCTCTTCGCTTATCTGGAACTATGTTCTTAGCTCCGGAGGAGCCAAATGTTTATAGCCAACGCAATAAATTCCCGCGAGACGCGCTCCGGCGGAGCGCAATGTTTCCGGAAAAGAAATTGGCCATGTTTCGCTTCTCACCGAGCGAGGAAGATTTTTAGACTCGACGTTCTATAAACATTTCGTCCCAATCGGACGAAGAGTCGGTTCAGTATGATTCCGTTCACTATCGATCAATTCCTCGGAGTCTTCGAACGATACAACGTTGCCGTTTGGCCGGCGCAACTATTCCTTTACGCGCTCGCCATACTCGCCCTCTGCCTGGCTCTACAGCGGAAGGCAGACCTCAGCAGAGTCGTCAGCATTATCCTTTCCGTGTTCTGGCTCTGGATGGGCCTGGTCTATCACTTATGGTTCTTTAGGGTCATCAACAGAGCAGCTCTGATCTTCGCAGCATTCTTTGTCTTGCAAGGCGTTCTATTTTTCACAGCAGGCGTTTGGAAAAACAATCTTGGATTTCGGTTCAGACTAGATCTGTTCGGAATTACTGGCAGCGCATTCCTCATTTACGCACTCGTCATTTATCCGGCGCTCGGATACTGGATCGGCCATCGATATCCATCAGCGCCGACTTTTGGTCTTCCCTGCCCGACAACGATTTTCACCTTTGGCATGTTGCTCTGGACCAATCGCAGAGTTCCCCTTTACATCGTGGCAATACCATTGGCCTGGTCCTTCATTGGTGTCTGGGCAGCGATCTCTTTGGGAATGAGTGAGGATTACGGTCTGCTGGTCGCGGGATTGATCGGATCGTCAGTAATTATCTTGAGAGATCGTTTCTCAGACAGGAATAAGAATAACGTCGTACTCTAATGGCGACCGTCAGGGAGGAGAACTGGATAAAACGTAGGAGTAGTGTAAGAAAAACGTTTTAATCGTTTGCGAACGATCTCCCTCTGCGGGCGTTGCCGAATACAGCGCCTCTCTGATCGCCACATCCCGCGGATTGCCTCCCAGTGCCACGCTCTTACGGATAGGAATGTATCCGTAGCCAATTTGTGCTTGCGGGTCGGCGAAGCCAAGCGAACCACCCGCTCCGGGCATGCCGAACGAGCCGGGATTGCCGAAGGGAAACCTGGATTCGTTTTCATAAAGCCCAGCGAGAACTCGACCTCGCTCTTCATACACTCGTCGTAGAAACCGTGCGTCGAGGGAATTGCCGGAGCTGACAACTCTTGTAATGTCTCCGAACGCAACCCCAGTTCTTTTCCTCCCGTGGCAAAAACACTGTAAGCGCGCGCGATTGCTCGCGCCGTCCCGACGCCGCCGCCTGCAGGAATTTCGAGATTGCGTGGATAGATGCGTTTTGCGTCATGGGCCAACTCGGAACCCATGAGCGCCCGGCGGATATTCGAGCGATGCATGATAAGTGACTGCCTTTGTTAGTGTTTTCATTTCAACTCCTTTTCCAATCTTGCCGCACTTTGAGGCCTTCACGTTTTCGCTGTGTCCACGCGCGCTCCATCTGTAATCTGGTTTGATGGATGAACAATTACTTCCACGCCCACCTCCAAACCTTTCTTGATTTCTGCTTCGAATGAAGTGCGTTGCCCAACCTCCACGTCGCGCAGGTGTGCTTGTCCATCCTGCACCACAAACACACTCCAACTCTCGCCGCGACGAAAGAGTGAGCTGACGGGAACTTTCAACACATCCTCAGCCTGCCAAACAACTATGCGACCCTCGACTCGATAGCCGTCACCCAGTGCGGTTGAAGGTGTTGTTAAGTCAGCGACAACATTGACCCGTTGCTCCTCGATTCCCAGAGCCGAGACTTTCGTGAAAGCAGACGGTTCGATCAATCTCACACGCGCCTCTAATGCTTCTGGACCACCCCAACCCTCGATCATTACAAGCGCTCCGGGACTGATCTTAACTGCGTCGTGCGAAAGTAACTCGATCACTACCTCAAGCTTTGCAGGCGAACTCAGTTCCAGTAAGGGAGCGCCGGCGAGGACGACACGTTCGCTTTCTTCAATCAAGCGTAAAACCTTCCCGCTCGTCGGCGACTGGACTTTAACAGCCGCTGCCGCAGGTTTCTGACTGTGCGTAGCTGCCAGCAGCGCAGCGGCCGCAGCCTCAACTTCATGTGCCGCACCTTCTGCTTTGGAAACGGCAGCTTCATACTCGCGAAAGCTGGTGGCAACCGTGGTTTGTGCTTTTTCCAACTCCTGACGGGAGATGTCGCCACTGCTGGCCAGAACCTCGCAACGTTCACAATCCCGGCGCGCCTGGTCGTAGATGGCCTTGCTGCGTTCGATCATTCTGTCGACTTCGCGCCTGGCATCTTCAGCGGCATTGACGCGAGCAATCGCCTCAGCACGTTGACGCGGATCGAGCGGCGCCAGAGGCAACGGATCGATCTGCGCGATTACCTGCCCCCGCGCCACCACATCGCCACGACGAAGAGTGATGCGACGCAATTGCCCAGCCACCGGGGTCGCTACTACATAACGATCGCGAACACGAGTCTTCCCTTCACCATCAACAGTAACGCGCATGGGACCACGCGATGCGCTGGCAACATCAACTCTCGCCCGTGTCGGACGCAACCAGATCGTTATCAGCGCGATCACAGCGCCAGCGAGCAGAACCAAAATCAATGTATTTAAGATCCGTTTCATTGCGTTGTTCACTCTCGTGTCTTCAAAACAGCGACAAGATCGAGGTGTCGCAGTCTCCACTGCACGAGGTAGCCGGAAAGACATGCCGATGCAGTTACGACTAGAAAAGCCAATGCGTATGTTCTGGCACTGACAACAAGTGGAAAGCGAATAAGCTCGGTATCGATCACAACCGTTATTAAGCCGGCAATTGAATAACCCAAAGCCATGCCGGCCGGAATGGCAATTAAGGTCAGAAGCGCCTGCTCGCCGAGCAACATGAAACCAATCTCGCCCCGCGTGAAACCCAACACACGCAAAGAAGCAAGCTCATGTCCGCGCTCTGAGAGCGCAACGCGCGCACCGTTGTAGACCATCCCGAATGCGATGATTACCGCAAATCCGATCAAGAATGCCGTAGAAACATTTATCGTCTTAGCGATAGTTTCATTGAAATTAGCAAGGGCAACTGATGGAACCGATACCGCACTCACCGCTGGCGTCTGCTTCAGACGCGCATACAAGGCTGGAATGTCAGGCGAATCCACCATCATAAAAGCTCCGCTGCTCGTCGCGCTTTCCTGCAGCAGCCGATTCAAGGCGCGCCGGTCCATGTAAGCCGAAAGCCCAGTCAGCTCGTCAACTGAGTCGGCGACGACGACGTCACGTACTGGTCGATCTCCTTCGAGAACCTCGACCGTGATGCTTTCACCAGGCTTTACTCCAAGAATTTCAGCCAGTTTTGTGGTAAGCACCAAACCGTCTGGCGGCAGCCTGACTGATTGAAAATCTCTCGCCACTATGCGGCGCAAGTCGCCTTCGGCCTCCAGTCCGAGAAGGGCAGTACGGCGACTTCTGTGTTGGAACCGAAGACGTGCCGGCACGACCCGGTAGGGTTCGACACGGATTACTCCGGGAAGGTGCGCGAGATCGTATTTGACATTCGACGAGCGCGGTTCGTTGAACGCAACGGAAATATCCTCCCGCTGGACCTCATTGAATTGGACCTCGATGATTCGCTCGATTGTGTCGAAATACAGAAAGAACCCAACGACGAGAAGCCCTACGGCGAGCGCGATGCCCAGGATTGACAACATCGCTTTCCCAGGTCGCCTCTCCAAATTGCGAAGGATGATGCGCACAGACGTCGGCACTACTTTATGAAAACCCATGCGTTCAATAACACCAGCCCGAAATCGCGTCGGCGGCTCGGGACGCATCGCTTCTGCGGGAGGTAGGGCCACAGCACGCCTGACAGCCGCAAGCGCACCAATAGAGGCTGAGGCCAGGCTGATTAGAACAGCAGTGATAATCACGACAGGTTCAGGTTGATAGCGCAGCACCGGAAAGCGAAAGAACTCCATGTAAAGCGCTGTGATCTTGAAACCAAAATACCAACCGACGCCAATTCCAAGCGCAACACCGCCAAGAATGACTACACCCGCAAGCTTCCAATAATGAAAACCGATCGAGTAGTTCCCGTAGCCGAATGCTTTGAGTACTGCTATCTCCTGACGCTGTGTAGCAACCAGGCGCGACAGCACGAGGTGGATCAGGAAAGCAGTAACCGCAAGGAAGATGCCGGGAATGAAAGTGCCGGTGACCTGAAGCTCGGCAATCTCGTTTGAAAGAAAACGATTCGAAACCTGGTCTGCTCGATTATAGGCACCCAGTCCACCGTAACCTGCTAACACATCATCAACTCGTTGGATAACGTCGGCCTCAACTGCGCCGGGTGCCAGCGTCAGTACAATGTCATTGAATGCTCCCTTCATGTTAAATGCTGGACCAAGTACTTCGCGACTCATCCAGAGCACGCCCGAGCGCCGGCTATCCGGAAACATCTCGCCGCTTCTGATCTCGTAAACGTACTCGGGCGAAAGAGCGACGCCTACAATCTGGAGGCTCTGCCACCTCCCATTTATGATGGCTGAAATCGTACTTCCTGGCTTCAGGTTGTTCGCTGTTGCGAAGGCCCCGCTGACGAGAACTTCATCTTTACGGCCGGGTTCCACATACCTCCCTTCCCTAAGGTAGAGATCATTTAGCATCGGCACACGTTGTTCTGGTATTGAGATGATCCTTCCTTTGGCAGGTTCTTCCAAACCAGGCACGTCAAGAATTACATCTGCCACCACACGAAATTCCGCTTTGGCTACACCGGAAATCTGTTGGATGTTTGTAGCGACGGAATCAGGCGCGCGTTTCAGTTGTGCGAACACCTCTGCGAACCGATAGCTTTCGTAGTAAGTTTGTTGTGAAGACAAGAGCGAATCATAGGTACTGCGCATCGCGACAAATGAGGCAACACCGCATGCAACCACAAGCGTTATTGCTACAACTTGCCCGCGCAAGTGAATCACGTCGCGAATCAGTTTTCGGTCAAGGGTTGCCACTGGTCACTTTCTCTTTAGGCGTGCCTGTTCAGGATCCTCCTTCACAGTTCCGCTGCTCCGCTTACCAAACCAGATCGGCCGGTGCAGCCTTCTTCTCGTTGCAATGAACCTCAGTGATTTGCCCGCTGCGCATCCGCAGCACGCGATCCGCGATATCGGCTATCGCGGCGTTGTGCGTAATGATCGCAGTTGTAGTTCCCAACTCTCGATTGACGCGCTCAATCGCTTCGAGAACCAGCTTTCCGGTGGCGCAATCGAGCGCGCCAGTGGGTTCGTCACAAAGCAACACTTCGGGTCGTTTTGCCACCGCTCTGGCAATCGCAACGCGTTGCTGCTCACCGCCCGAGAGTTGAGCCGGAAAGTGATGCATTCGGTCGCCCAAGCCCACCAGTTGCAAGGCTTCTTCCGGTCGCATCGGATTCTCAGTAATGTCTGTTACCAGCTCGACGTTCTCTAGCGCGGTGAGACTGGGTATTAGGTTATAGAACTGAAAAACGAACCCGACATGCTCGCGGCGATAGCGTGTTAACTCGGCGTCATCATCTACGGTCAGGTTGTGATCGCGGTAGAAGACCTCTCCACTCGTAGGAACATCCAAACCACCGAGGATATTCAGGAGCGTTGACTTGCCACTCCCCGACGCCCCCAGTAGCACCACCAGCTCGCCGGCATAGAGTTCAAGGTCAACAGAAGTCAAGGCATGCACCTGGATCTCCCCCATTTGGTATATCTTTGATATACCGCGGGCGATAAACGCGGGTTTGCGAGTCAAGGAAAGTTTTCCATGGCAGGGAGGGGCCGTATTCCCCTCGGTTAACAACACTGTGTCAGTTTTCAGTTCCCCTGAGAGTTTTGGACTTTGCATTGTGCATTAGATTAAGTTCCATGTGGTTTGGCGAAGTCACTTCACTATTGAATCGTTTTCCGTAGGCCTCGATTGTGATCACTGGTTCCGTCATAATGTCTTCTTCTTTTCGCGAAGACGTGGAGTTTCTTGGTTGTCTGGTAGGTTAAGCCGAATCAGTGCCGTGCACGCAATGAACTGTAGCCAAACGATCAAGTCTCTCCTTCAATCCTTTTTTGCTTAGCGCGGACCACTTCGACCGAACAGTGTGCCCGAGCCGCCACGGCTGCTGACACACTACCTAGTAGAAGCCGTTCAATACCCCTCAACCCCTTAGCGCCAACAAAGATGGAATCGGCTTTCCAGGATTCAGCCTCTTCGATAAGTAGGCGTTTAGGATCCCCCTTCTTCAACACGACCGAAACCTTAAGGCCAACGTTGCGCAGCTTGTCTGCTGAAGCTTCGAAAATCTGTCGCAGGGAAATCAGATCGTTTTCATTACTTACGTCAAACCACTTCAGAACTTCGGGTTCCTGAGGGACAACACTGACAGAGAACACTGTATCGAGGGCTGCCACCAACCGTACCTCGCTGCCCTTGGGCCATGCGCGATCAGCAATAGCATCCAGCGCAGCTTTAGAGTTTTTGGATCCATCGAAACCAACCACTATTCGTACCGGTACCTCATCGACGATTGCCCGGCCTCGCGCGACGCGCACCGATGAATGAGCCTCGTAGAGAACTCTCTGCGAGACGCTTCCTAAGATCACACGACCTCCCATTGCTGTGTGACCGTGTGAACCGACGACAATTAAGTCCGGTTTCCAATGGTCGGCACGTTTGATTAATGCCCATGCCGGAGAGTCGGCAGAACTCTCAGATTGGAGTTGCCAACCCGGAAAATTCGTCGCGAGGCGGGTCTTCGCTCTCTCGGCGACATCGCGTGCTTCGGCAACGGCTTCCGCAGCGTGTTGATGTGCTCGTCTGATTCCGGCCGGAACAAACATCGGAAAGGTGTTATCGACATTTTCATTAATCGACAATCGAACAAATACGTCTGCGATACTCATCACCAGGCCTTCCGCCTCCGCCGGCAAGCCGGCGCGTCGCAAATCCTGGAGTGCTGCCTCAGCACATTCTGAACCGTCGTACCCAATCAAGATCTTCATTTGTCCCTCATAACTCTGTACTCTCGCTTGCGTTCTACTCGGCTATCCGCACCTGTGACTACAACTTGCGCACCATCAGAAGTGCAAGCCTTATACCTGCCGAATCATGTGCGGGGGTAACACAATTTCGAGCCATTGAGCGTTTTGATTTCACTGACGTTGCGAAGACGCGGGTTTACTCGCATTTAAGTGGGTAACTTTTCGCACTTGAGACGAACAAACTCGGGAATTGCGAATGTATTCTGCGGTGCTTGTCGGCACATCCGTTGCACCTTAAAAATGAGCCAGTCCCAATACGATGAGCGCTGCAACTCAGCCAACGATAAAGCCAACTCTTCCGCCACTGGAACGGTCAGTCGCGGAAGAGTCAGTTGCGCATTCGCTCGCTGCCCTGGAGGCTGCAAACGCCTTGGGTGTTGATCCGGCGTTAGGGCTCTCAAGTGAGGAAGTAATTGAGCGCAGGACACGATACGGACCAAACAGCATCCAATCCATTCGCCCTCGTCCTGCCTGGCGTCTTGTGATCGATCAATTTGCCAGCCTTGTAATTGCTCTGTTAGCGATAGCGGCACTGATTGCCTGGGCCAATGGCGACGTGATTGAAGCGATAGCCATCGTCGTCGTGCTTGTGATCAATGCACTGGTGGGGTTTGTCACTGAGTGGCAGGCGGGTCGTGCGCTTAATGCCCTCCGCCAGCAGGCACGTACGACTACTCGCCTTCGCCGCGGAGGTATTGAAATAACCGTCGATGCCGAAGATCTCGTTCCCGGCGACATCATCATTCTGAATGCGGGAGACCGCGTACCTGCCGACGCTCGACTGTTGGAGTGTTATCGGTTGCAGACGGAAGAGTCTGCCCTTACCGGTGAAAGCACGCCAGTCGACAAAGCAATTGAAAACGTCCCGAAAGACACACCATTATCCGAGCGTCACTCAATGATCTATCTCGGTACCGCAATTGCCGGAGGGCGTGCAGTAGCTGTTGTTATCGGCACGGGTGCCCAAACCGAATTGGGTCGAGTAGGGCGTCTGGTTGCTACGTCATTGAAAGAGCGTTCTCCGCTTGAAATCCACTTGACGCAACTGGGCCAGCGACTCGTCTACGCCGTCCTGGCCGTTGCATTTGTGGTGATGGTTGCCGGTTGGTTGCGCGGTGATGGTCTATGGATGATGGTCGAGGTTGGAATCAGTTTGGCAGTCGCCGCTGTTCCCGAAGGGCTGCCTGCTGTCACAACTCTTATCCTCGCCTTGGGCGTGCTGCGGATGGCAAAGCAAAAGGCAATTATGCGACGGCTGGTTGCGGTAGAAACGCTCGGAAGCACCACTGTAATTTGCGCCGACAAGACAGGTACGCTGACAGAGAACCGTATGACGGTGCGCGAATATTACCTCTCGGATGGACGCACCATTGAAGTCGCAGGAGGCGAGTGCTCAGCCGCTGGCGACGAACTCCTCGAGCAAGCACTGAGAATCGGAGTGCTGTGTAACGAGGCGGTGTTTCGGGCCGAGGGAAAAGAGGAGATTATAACCCTCGGCGACCCCACTGAGACCGCGCTATTGGTGGTTGCCGATGCGTTAGTCCTCGATGTTTCGCATGAGCGTGCAATGCACCCGAAGCTGGCCGAGCAGCCGTTCCATGCCTCGACAAAGCGAATGACCACTCTTCATCGCAGAGTTGATGGACAACACTTTGCTGCCCTGAAAGGCGCGCCTGCTGTGGTACTTGAGGCGTGTTCGCATTATGCGAGCGAGCCGCATTCCGTCCGTCCGCTTGATACTGAAGCGCGTGCGCGATTTGCATCGGTCAATGAACAGATGGCCGACCGTGCTTTGCGTGTGCTTGCGCTCGCGGTCAAGCATTTCCCCGCGGGAATGAGTCAGCTGTCAGACGAAGATCTTGAAACCGGATATACGTTTCTCGGTTTGGTAGGAATGATCGACCCAGCCCGACCCGGCGTTGCCGAGGCGATCAGAAGTGCACAAGTTGCAGGAATTCGCACTGTCATGTTAACCGGAGATCAACTTAACACCGGGCGCGCTATCGCCCGCGAGCTCGGACTCGGTGCGGGTCAACCCCACGCTGTTCAGGCTCGTGACCTTATTGGCATCGATCAAAAGCGCCTTGCCGAACTCGCTCGCACCACAGACGTTTTTGCGCGTGTTTCACCGGAAGACAAACTGCGAATCGTGGAAGCACTCCAGCAAGCAGGTGAGATTGTTGCGGTAACAGGCGATGGCGTAAATGATGCTCCCGCACTAAAACGCGCAAACATCGGCATAGCCATGGGCCAACGCGGGACCGAAGTGGCCAAAGAGTCTGCAGACGTCGTACTTGCGGACGATAACTTTACCACTATTGTGCGGGCGATTGAGGGAGGACGAACGATCTACGCGAACATTACCAAGTTCGTGCACATGATGTTTTCGCATAACCTCGCGGAAGTGGTGATGATCTTCACTGCGATCGTAATAGGCTGGCCGTTGCCGCTCATGCCCCTTCAGATTCTCTGGATGAATCTGGTCACCGACGTGTTTCCGGCGCTCGCTCTAGCGGTCGAACCGCCTTCACCGGAGGTTATGAAGCAGCGCCCCCGCGATCCGTCAAAGTCGCTGCTATCAAAGAAGCTCCTCATCTTGATTGGGTGGCAAGCATCCATGATCGCGGTGATCGCTCTCGTCGCGTACGCATGGGCCTTGCGGACGTATGGCCCTGGAGCGCATGCACGAACGGTTGCACTGTTCGCGATCATTGCCGCGCAGCTTGGACACATGTTCAATTGCCGTTCGCGTATACGTTCGGCTTTCGATGGAATCTTCGGAAACCCATTTATCTGGGCTGCCGTTGCCATCGTCGTTCTTCTGCAACTCCTCGCCATCTATTTTTCACCTTTGGCAGTTGTACTCGGTACGAGTCGTCTGAATGAAACCGACTGGATGGTCCTCGGTTTGTGTATTGTGGTACCAGTGATAGTCGTGGAGATTTCAAAGGCGGCAGCTCGCTGGCAGTTGGCTGCAATGGATACCAGGGCAAGAGAAGTCCGTTAGGTAGCAGCGGACTGTCTGGTCCCGATGTAGGCGGTTACAGCTGTGAAAAACTACGCAGGGATAAAGGCGCTTTTCCGCATTTCAGGCACGGTTTTGGTTGAAACTCTCACATTCCCGACGGCACAAGCATTGCCGAACTACCAAACAAAAGGAAATCGGCAATGATCAAAATAGAACGAATTCTTTGTCCCAGTGATCTCTCTACGGAAGCAGATGAAGCACTCTGGTATGCTCTGGCATTAGCAAAGGCATATGAGGCAAAGCTGATTCTGCTTTATTGTAAACAAACCGGCTCGGTTGCCGACTGGGTAAGCGGTTCCCGTGCGGCGGATTTGTTTCAGCAGTCACTTTTTACGCGTCTGGATGCCAGTGATCTCAAGGCTCTGGATTGGACAGGAGTTGTATGTGAAGGGGATGACGTTGGCTTAGCCATCACAAATGAGGCCCAAGCCAGAAAAGCCGATTTGATCGTGATGCGTTCACGGCGAAGACCCCGTGCTGCGGTGCTGCTCGGCTCCACGGCTGAGACGGTTTGTCGCAGCGCTCCCTGTCCTGTTCTTGTCACGCATCCCAATGAACTTGAATGGGTCGCCCTGTCAACGGGCGAAATAGATCTTCATCGCGTGCTCGTCGCGCATGACTTTTCGCCTGACTCGGAATTGGCGCTGAAATACGGTTGTTCGCTGGCACAGGAATATCAGGCTGAGGTGCACTTGTTACACGTGCTCGATAGTGCCGGACACCTGGAACCGGAGCTTGCCTGGTCCGCGTTGAGTAGTAGCAGCGCTTATACGTTCGTCGCAAGCAAATTACAGCGAGCGACCCCGAAAGAGGCATCTCTCTGGTGCAATGTTGTTAACTCCGTCCGCTCCGGTAAAACGTACGAGGAGGTGCTGGCTTACGCTAAGGAGCATGAGATCGATCTAATTTGCATGGGCGCGAGCGGTAGCGGCTGGAGCCTTGGCAAGCTCTTTGGCTCTAATGTCGATCGGGTTTTGCGGCAGTCACCATGCCCGGTTCTGGTCGCACGTCCAACTAGGTATGCTGAACCATTCGCAGACGTGGCTGGAGAAACTAAAGCGCCCGCTGGCAAATGATAGAGGAGGAAGTTATGACAACTTTACAACTGGTTCCGAACGCAGAGATAGCAACGCAGGGCCCGACAGTTTTCAAAACTGAACGGAATCAGCATGAAGCACGCTGCGGAGTGTGCCGTTATGAGTGCCTGGCCAGCCAGTACTTCTCGTGAATTCTTTTAGCCCAACTCCAGAAACGAGCCTGTCTGACTATTGCAGGCTCGTCAACCCACAGGCCTTTGTGAAGATAAATAGTTTCACCTCCGCCCTCATCAATAACCAGCATCATGTCGTGATCGTAGGCGCGGATCGGCTCGAGGCCTGCAATCTCGAGTGCAACGTTCGCCGCTGAAATTTCCGCCTGGTGTACCGCCATGTGTCCCAGCTTTGGGCCATCGAAGTTCACACAATCGCCGACCGCATACATTCTCTCTACGCCCTCTACGCGCATGGCCCGATCGACCTTGACGTACCCTTCGTCGTCAGTGATGCCAACTCCAGTTACTGCGCTCGGACCGCGAAATGGCGGTATGAGCATTAAGAGATTGTAATTAATAGCATGACCGTTACTAGTAATGACGGAAGTGGATGTCACCTTATTTATGGAAAAATCAGGCAAGTACTCAATGAAGTGTTCATCCAGCGCGCTGCGCAGAGCGCGCGCCACATTTTCGTCACCAAATTGAAGGCCCGGCGGCTCGGGACTGACGATCGTAATTCTCACGCGCTCACTGCTACCACCCTGTTCAAACAATCGCGCCAGGGCGAAAGCGGTTTCGTAAACTGGAACCGGCAAGCGCGCACCCGGGCATTGCCCGATGACGGCCCGCCCTTCGTGAAAGCTCCGTATGACTTCGCCAAACTCTAACGCGTCTTCCTTTGTCAACAGATGATGTGCGTGTTCAAAGAAGCCTGTTATTCCTTCTGTCGCGAGTCGTCGGCCAAGTGCAAAGATCAAATAATCATAAGGAAGGTCACCTTCAATGTCGCCGTGCGCCAGACTGACGCGGCGTGTGTCGGGCTCAACGTGAGCAACCTCGGCCTCGATAAACCGCACTCGCCGGTCAAGCATCGCCTCACGCAAATCAAATGAGATGTCGTCTGGTTCGCATTTACAAAACGCAAGGCGTACCAAGTCAGGATAAAAAAGGAATTCCCGACTCTGAGATACCAGAGTGATCTGGTGTTCTTTGGGTAATTGCTTAGCAAGCGACTCGGCAGCTACTACACCGCCAAAGCCGCCGCCCAGAATAAGGATGTTCGCCATGGCAATTTATTTAATGTGACGTTTCTATCACCTTCGTAAGATCTTTCTTCGACGTAAGTGACAATCGTTTCAGTAACTGCGTCTCTTGCTGCTCGCTCACGGTGGCAATCATCCTGCAACCTCTCACGCAAGACAGAGTCTTAGCCGCTGACTGAGCCCCTATTTTTTGTGCCCAGGCGCGTTCCTCGCTTGCGTCTTCCTCGATCGTTTTGGCTAAAGGAGGAATTAACCCTCCGACGTACGAGGGAATCAATGGATCGTCAACCGCAATTAGCTTAAATATGTTCAGACATCGTGGCTCAGCTCCCTACCACCGAACCGGTTCCTAAATTGCTTTCTGATCATATTGTGAGACGGCAATAAACGTACCGAGATCTTGAGGCCGTTTTTATTGGCAAAGGCGCAAGAACTCATCCTTTGGTGAGAAATCCTGCACAGTCTTGGGTGCGTTTTCGCAGCGCCAGAGAGCTGACTCAGTATGTCCAAATATAGGGAGCTCGATTACTTCTGGAGTTTGCCCGCGAGCAGACTGATGGAACAGCTAGCCACCGGTCCGAAGGGGCTCACAAGCTCAGAGGCAAAGCGTCGACTCCGGATCTATGGCCCAAATCGCCTACATACCGCGAAGAGAACCGATGTGTTGGCCCTTCTCCTTGCGCAGTTTAAAAGTCCTCTGATTCTAATTCTTCTGGGCGCGGCGATCCTTTCATTCTTTCTTCAGGAACCCGTCGATGCCGTGATTATCATTGCCATTATCCTCTTAAGCAGCGTGTTGGGATTCTGGCAGGAAAAGCGTGCCGCCGATGCGGTAAACAGCCTGGTGGCGTTAGTGAGAATTAATGCCCGAATCGTACGTGACGGTGTTGAAACTGATGTGCCAACGGAGGAAGTTGTTCCTGGCGATGTTTGCATCCTCAACGCCGGGGACATTATTCCTGGCGACGCGTCGATTCTGGACTCGAAGGATCTCTTCGTGCAGGAAGCAGCACTGACTGGCGAGAGTTTTCCGGCTGAGAAGGAAAGGTCAATCGTCGACAGAGAAGCGCCGGTCATGAAACGGACGAATTGTCTGTTCATGGGAACACACGTTATTAGCGGTAGTGCTCACGCGGTAGTTATAGCGACAGGAACTGCAACTGAATTTGGCAGAATGTCGGAACGATTACGGCTGAAGCCCACAGAGACAGAGTTTGAACATGGCGTTCGTCGCTTTGGTTATCTACTTACCAAAGTGACTTTAATACTCGTGATTGTGATCTTCGGCATAACAGTCCATCTGCAGCGGCCCGTGGTTGATTCGTTTCTATTCGCTTTGGCGATTGCTGTCGGAATCATTCCAGAATTACTCCCAGCGATAATCAGTATCAATCTGGCGGTCGGGGCGGTTCACATGGCCCGTCGAAAAGTGATCGTCAAGCAACTTGCTTCGATCGAAAATCTCGGCAGCATGAATATCTTGTGTGCCGATAAGACCGGAACGCTTACCGAAGGAACAGTGATATTAGAGGGAGCACGCGATGCCGAAGGCAAAGCGACTGAGAAAGGCCTTCTCTTCGCTTACCTGAATTCGTTTTACGAGACCGGGTTTACTAACCCGATCGATGAAGCTATCCTCATGCACAGCAAGCTTGATGTTACCGGTTATCAGAAACTTGACGAGGTTCCCTACGACTTTCTGCGCAAACGTTTGAGCGTGCTGGTCGCGAAGGATGACGCACACCTGATGATTACGAAAGGGGCCGTCAGCAATGTGCTCGACGTCTGTTCAACAGTGGAATTGCCAAGTGGCTGCCGTGATATCAACGATTTCCGGGGTCGGATAGAGCAGGATTTCAAATCACTGGGCAACGGTGGCTATCGCACTCTTGCACTTGCCTACAAGCATCTGGGTGACACTTCGCGGATCAAAAAAGAGAGCGAAGCCGGAATGACGTTTCTCGCCCTTCTTGTTTTCCACGATCCACCTAAAGTTGGTGTTGTCCAAGCGCTAAATGATTTGAGGCGACTCGGGATCGCACTAAAGCTCATTACTGGGGATAACGTGCACGTGGCAACAAGTGTGACGAGAAAAGTATTGGCGTATGAGCCAAGTGTACTAACAGGAGAAGAGGTCCATCTATTGAATGATGATGCGATGCGTTCGCGTGCGCCGAGCATTGACGTGTTCGCTGAGATCGAGCCCAGTCAGAAAGAGCGCATCATCATGGCCCTTAGAAAATCCGGCAATACCGTCGGGTTTCTTGGTGACGGCATCAACGACGCTTCGGCACTACATTCAGCCGACGTTGGTATATCTGTAAATACTGCAGTGGACGTAGCCAAAGAAGCGGCAACGATAGTGTTACTCGAGAAAGACCTGGCGGTCTTGGCCGCCGGAGTGCGGGAAGGCAGAAAGACGTTTGCAAATACCCTCAAGTATATCTATATGACAACCAGCGCGAACTTTGGGAACATGTTCAGCATGGCTGGAGCAGCGTTGTTTCTTCCTTTCCTGCCACTACTTCCCAAGCAGATCCTGCTGAACAATTTTCTCACTGACTTTCCGGCAATGGCGATCTCGACGGACAGTGTGGACGCGGAGCTGGTCGAAAAGCCGAGGTCCTGGGACATCACGTTTATTCGAAACTTCATGATCGTATTTGGCGTTGTTAGTTCGATATTCGATTTTCTCACTTTTGCCGCCCTGGTCTTCATTCTCAAGGCTACGCCGGGAGAGTTCAGGACCGGCTGGTTCGTGGAATCGGTGATGACCGAGGTACTAATCATTTTGGTGATGCGCACATGGAAGCCCTTCTATACAAGCCTGCCGAGCCGTCCTCTGTTGGGAGCAATGATCCTGGTGCTCCTCGTCACCTTGTCACTGCCTTATAGTCCGCTGAAGGGAATTCTGGGTCTCACGCCGCTGCCAATCTCTACGATGATGCTCCTTGGACTGATAACCATCCTCTATGCGGGCGTTTCTGAACTCACAAAGAAGTTCTTTCAGGCTCGGGTTTTCGGAAGAGAAACGATCGTGGTTAAAGCATAGTGCAGCCCGGGCCAAGCTCAGAGGTAGACTTTTGTCCGTTCTCTTCACCGATGTCGTTTTGTAAGCTGCTTCAATGCGCTCTTTTTCCCACAGCCTGTGAAAGCTCACCCGCAATTAACGAACTAATGCGCGAATCCGTGACGAATCCTGAGGTACTTTCGCGGCATATCTGTTGCACCAGAAGGGAGTTAGGTTTGACTTTACCTGGGAGCTGAGAAAGCCCGTGCCATCAATCCCATGACGTATCTGATACATGGATCAGTACTCTTAAGCCAAGTCATGGCTCGGCCTTATGAATTAGAGTTTGTAAAATAGTAACAGATGAGCATCTTGAGGGGAGACCAATGATGAAAACATTGATGGCGACCGACGGATCCCATGAGGCGACAGCCGCGCTACGCACCGCAACTCGCTTTTTGCGCAGAAGGGACAACGAAGTTCACTTACTCTGCGTGGCGCCGGAGTTTTATGAACCGGGAGGCAGGAAAAAAGAGAAGAGAGCCCGCGCTGAGTATGAGCGACGCATTGCGCGAGAGACGAAAAAGATTCTCGAACGCGCCCATCAAACTTTGCTAGCAGAAGGAGTAGCTGCGGAGATCCGCGCCGAGTCCGGTTCGCCAGCCCAAGTGATACTGCGTCTCGCAAACGACTACAACGTCACCGTTCTTGGAGCTACAAGCCAATACGACACTACAAGGCCGGGCATCGGTTCAGTAGCGAGTAGAGTAGTCGAACATGCTCCCGGAATCGTGCTTGTCTGTAGGGAAAGCGCTGGAGGAGGCAGTCTGCGAATCTTGCTTTGTGTCGACGGTTCAAGGGCGTCCCAGGCGGCCCTCAACGCGTTGACTACCTATTTCAATACCCAATCGGCTGAAATCACACTCATGCATATCATCGAAACTCCCTGGGTAAATCTCGGGCTTGATCAGGATTGGTTCGACCAGGGCGGAGAGACGAGAGACCAGAAGGGTTCGGAGATTCAGTTGGAAGAAGAAATGCAGGTTGAAGCTAACGAAATAATTGCGGACGCATCGGAACAACTCACGCGACACGGCCTCGATGTAACAACAGTTATTGCCGAGGGGAATCCCGCGACTCAGATTTTGGGACAGGCGGAACAGGATGAGTATGACCTCATTGTCCTGGGGGCCTCTGGGGCTACCGATATGAAGCACAGAATGCTCGGAAGCGTTTCAGCCAAGGTGACCGCGCAAGCGCCTTGTTCTGTGGCAGTTGTCAAATAGTTTGAATACTCGCAAATCAAGCTGAGCGCATGGTTTGCAATTCCGCGCGGGTTTGGAGTAGTCGCAGCACGTCCCCACGTGTGATGATGCCCGGCACGCTACCATTCAGCACTACGGCAACTGATTTCACATCTTCGCGCCCCATCACTTCCAGCGCCTCTGTGACAAGCTGGCGCGGGTTAACGCGAAGGTCTGAAGGTTGTCGCGTGAGTCAACCACCAGGCAATTGGGCGTCATCACGTCAGCTACCCGCACCCCGCGCAAGTTTTCGCTCGTCTCCAGGTACGCACGACTGGCGCGCGCAGCGTCCAACAAAAACCAGCCGATGAAAACGAGCCACAGGCCACCGAAACCTCCGCCGCCGAAGAATCGAAGGATACCCAGAATAATCAATGCGGAACCGATGATGACGCTCGCAATAGGACCGACGATGCCCATCCAAAATTCGGTTTTAGCATCCTCAGCCTCCTTCTCGATCTGCGCCACACCGCCGAGCGCTAACAACGTGATTGCCTTTACCGGTAGATCGTTCGCTTTGGCTACCGCTGCGTGCGATAGTTCGTGTGCGAAGATGCGAAAAAGAGCGAAGTAGTAGCAATCGCTGTCGCCCAGATCACACCAGCGCCCAAATGCGGATTAGTGGCCTGGAACTGCGCTCTGAGCGAAAGCGTGACCAATAGAGCGATGATCAACCAACTGTAATGAAGTCCAACTTCAATCCCGAAGATGCGACCCAGCTTGATGTTTGCTTGCATCATGCACCTTTCATGGCTCCCAGGCATGCG
>DATETN010000077.1:0-9549 GCA_035283645.1 Pyrinomonadaceae bacterium | reverse complement strand
CTTGATCTATCTGATACTATCAACCAACTTGTGTGCGAATGTGTGTGCAACTCTTTCAGAGTATTGAAGTCAACAGCCTTGGACCAATGGCGCAAGCATTATGAAAGCGAGAACTGGTTCGATAGTCAAGCGCAAGCCGCGCAGGAAAGGCGCGAAGGCGACTTGGTGGGCGCGAGTAACCTACGTCGATCCGAAAACCGGAAAAACGCCACGACCTACAACGTCGCGGACAGAATAAGGCTCACGCTCGAGACTTATTGCAGGCGCTGTTGCGCGACATTGACGCGACGGAGGGTCAAGCGCCGCGGAACGAAAGAAAGACGTTTGCAGAGCTTTGCGACTACTTTGAGAAGCATTACGTAAAGGCTGCTGAGTACGTCGATGGCCGCAAGGTAGCGGGTGTGCGGTCACTCGGAACAGCCAAGGGGCAATTAACTTCAATTCAGAAGGGACTCCGGAACCAGAATCAGCTGAGATGGTAAACTGACAACGAGAAACCTGATCGCATGCAAAACGCCTACGACGAAGTAATTGAGTTCATAGCTCTCAACAACCCGCGCGGGGTTGTGGCGTTCCGTCCATCCGCCGGGGCGAAAGATCGAGTTGCTGATTTGATTTCTCGCGAGAAGACGGATGACCTGTCAGCCGACGAGAAGTCAGAACTGGATCATTGTCTTTTGGTCGAGAAATTAATGCGACTCGCGAAAGCGCGTGCGCATCGGCATCTGTCAAAGCCGTAGGTAGCTTCTATTGACAAGCTTGGAGTAAGATTCGCCTATGGAGAGAAACCTCAAGGAAGTTTTTCAAGAGGCCGTGCAATTGCCCGAACGTGATCGCGCCACTCTAGCCGGTCTGCTTATTGAAACTCTCGATCCAGTTTCTGAGCCCGAGGTTGAAGCCGCCTGGTCGGAGGAGATCAAGCGCCGTTTGGCTGAAGTCGATGCGGGCACGGTCGAACTGATTTCATGGGAAGAGGTTCGAGCCGAACTTTTTGCTCAGCCGAATGAAGGTTAGGCTTCACCCAGCGGCTCGCGCTGATCTTCTTGAGGCGCGCAACTGGTATTACGAGCGCAGCCCACTTACTTCAGTCGCCTTTACACATGCAGTTGAGCAAGCGGTTTCTCACATCAAGACCGCGCCGATGACCTATCCGTTAGCCGATCACGGAACGCGAAAGTTAGTCCTTCAGAGATTTCCATTCAACATTTTCTATCGCGTCGGTGCGACCGAAATCCTGATCGTCGCGGTTGCACACCAAAAGCGAAGACCTGGTTATTGGTCCAGCCGCGGGTAACCAGCCTCAATTTGCCTGCTTCAAGGTCGGATTGTTTCAGTGTATGACCCTCGATTACGTTGACACCGTGCGGTTCAAGTGGCGAACAGTGTCTCCATTACCCTCGGTGGTCACCTGAAAACCGGCCAATGGAGAGTGCCCGGGACTAGTGGTTTTTACGCTTTCAGCAGCATCTTGTCCACTCGAATTGGATCAGCCTTCGAGAACCGTTTTTCCGTCTTTTTCTTCATAACAATATCCAGCAGCAGAGGCTGTGGGAACTGTGGAAAACTCGAGCGCAGTTTGCCGGGTTTTCCAAGCGCGGTGGGAACGGTGCAAAACATGCAGTTCGTTTTCCACCGTTTCCACAGCGCGGCAGTTTCCATAGCCTTAAGTCCAAAAAAGTCACTTTCTTCAAGGCGTAGCCAAAAAGTTGGTCCATATTTTTCTTCAGACGAGTTTTTCGCAGCCGGCGCATGGTCTGACCTTCGCTGCGGATGCCGATCAACCAACGCCGGCAGTCGACGGCGCCAACTCCATTTTCGTGCGCCAGCTGCGTGGGCCAAACTTCAGGATGTGACCGTGATGAAGCAACCGATCGAGCATGGCGCTGACCGCGGCGGCATCGCCCAGTAGTTTGCCCCAATCTTCCACTGGGCGATTGGAAGTCACCAGCGTACTGGCCCGCTCGTAGCGTCGCATGATGATCTCCAACAGATCTTCGGCGGCCGTCAGTGGCAGTTTACGCATCCCGAGATCATCAATGATCAGAAAGGGCCAGGCGACCACTGAGTCCATAAACTCTTTGCGTGAGCCGTCGATGGTGGCTTCCGCCAGTTCATCCAGCAGCGTATGAGTCTCACGATAGAGCACGCGATAGCCCTGCTGGATCACCGCTTGCCCGATGGCCTGCGCAATATGACTCTTTCCGGAACCTGGTGGTCCTAAAAACAAAGCGTCTTCGCGGCGCCCGATAAAGTTGGTGGTAGCCAGATCGAAGATCAGACTGCGATTCATTTTCTTATTGAAGTTGAAGTCAAAGTTGTCGAGTGTCTTCAGCGGGTCGCGGAAGCCGGCCTGTTTACGACGACGTTCCAGGAGCCGGTCGCCGCGTCTGGTGAGTTCATCAGTCACCAGACAGGAAATGAGATCAATGGGCGCCATAGCCTCAGCCTGCGCTTGATGTAAACGGGTCTCGAGGACGGCCGCCATGCCTCCGAGACGCAATTGTCGTAAGGCCTGATTCAACTCAATCAGATTCATGTAGTTCAGACTCCTTTAGTCTTAGTTGAATGATGTCGCGGTACTGCTCCAGTTCGCGGATCAAGGGATCAACTTGCCATCCCATTGCACCTGGATGCGCCGTCCGATCCAACCCGGTGGCGCACTGTAGTAGGCTGCTTCCACTTCCACGCAACCGTCCAGATGCACCACGCGCTGCCCGTATTGATAAAAGCGGAACGGCTCAAGCGGCAGGGGCAACAAGTGTGGTCGCTCTTCGGCAAACATGGCCGCCACTTGTCGTTTGGTAGTGCCGTGAATGCGCGTATCAGCCCAGTGTGTCTCCCAGCGGTCAAGGTAAGCTTGTGCTTCTTCCAGAGACTCGAAGCGTTGTCCTTTGAGTGGTGTCTTCTGGGCATGGCCCACCCCGGCTTCAACCTTTCCTTTGCGATCGGGATCTCGTACCCGGCAAGGCATCGCTACAGCGCCGTAGTGAGCCAACAGATCGCGGTAGAGCGGATTGAGGGTGGGTTCGTAGATGTCCGGCGTGAGTACTCCTTCACGCAAGTTGTCTAGTACGACCACACGCACGCTGCCACCGAGTCGGCGAAACGCTTTCTCATGGAGTTCGGCCCAGACACGAGCGCTGGAGCGGAATACTAGTAAGCGCACTGCCTTGCGACTGCAGCCCAACGTAAAGACGAATAGTCGCGTGCGGCGATACTTGCCACTTTGTGGATCGCGCACCATCGGACCAGTGCCGTAATCAACCTGCGCTTCCGCCCCGGGCAGGGTAATGATCACCACGCGCGCTTGCGGCACCGCCTGCGGGCTCAACTTGTTCACGAACGTTTGACGCTTTGATAGCTGTGCGCAAAGCCGTGCTCGGTTACCAGGTCCTGCCAGATGGCCATCGCGTTGCGGCCACGCTGCAAGCCCAACTCGATGAGGTCGCGGTACGGCTCAGCGCTGCTGAGGGTGCGAGCTTTGCGGGGGTTAGCTGATGGTTCTAAGTGCGGTTCTGGGAAGGCAGAGTCGGTGGTCACCTCATTGGCCGGTTTTGAAAGTTGGGGCTCCTGATTACCTCGTTTTCCGGCTAAATAGTCGGTGGTCACCTCGTTGGCCGGTTTTGCCGTTCGCCCCCAGCCACGCGGTGGCCGCACACTGATCCCAGCGGCCTTGAGATAGGTCCCGGCTGTTTCGCGGCGCACACCAGTGGCCTGCTCGATCCGTCGCAAAGACCAGCCCAGTCGTCCTAAGGCGATTATTTGTTGTCGTTTATCGTCGCTCAATACGTTGCTCATGCCGCCGGAGGCTACTTTGCCTCACAGCGACGTCAACGTCCCTGGCGACTACTTCTCATTGGCCGGTTTTGAGGTGACCACCTATGTCCGCTTTTGGGTGACCCCCGAGGGTAAGTCAATGGAAGGTGAATTCATCCAGTACTTCAGAATTGATGGTGGAGTTTTACAAGGCTCTTGAACCAGATCCGAACCACACCAAGCCCAGGAAACCAACTGCTTTGCGCGAGGCAGCGCTTGGTTTGCTGGAAGACAGCCGCTACCGCCATCCATTCTATTGGGCCGGCTTTGTGTTGATCGGCAGCTGTGACTGAATACCTTCTAGATTGACGCCTGTGAAAATCACTGCTTGCAGGAAGATCGGCTAAAACTTTTCGCTCGTATTGGCCCTACAAACAGTTTTCTCATCCCGGCCCTAGGTGCAAGGCCTCGGAGTTTGCGCTTCACAGCCTCGTATTCAGGGGGGTCAATTCTTGATGCGCGTTTTCAGCTGTTACAATCGCGAATGTTATGGCAAGGAAAGCGCGGGCAAGTTCTGGCTTCGGCGAACGATTGGTCGCGCTCCGGCAGGCTCGCAACCTCACCCAGGTGCAGTTAGCTGAGGTTATTGACTCAACGCAGCGGGCGATCTCTTACTATGAGAACCATGCTGAATATCCGCCCGCGCCGGTGTTAGCTGACCTGGCGCAAGCTTTGAATGTTTCCACTGACGAGTTGCTTGGTGTGAAGACCAAACCAAAGATGGCGCGCGCCAAGAAGGTGGTTGACACCGACGATCCGGAGATGCGCCGCGTGTGGAAAAAGTTTCAGCAGTTGATGAGCCTTCCCGAAAAGGACCAGCGCGCCGTCATCCGCCTGGTCAACTCTCTCGTCTCTTCACGCAACAACGGCAACGCTTAAACAAAGCATAATAAACGGCGCTGGTCTACTTGGCCTACTTTTGACGCGCAGTCGGGGGCGCGCTCCAGAGAAGTTTCCCGCTCCTGCTCTCACGAACTTCAATCGTTCCATTAATCATAGATCCCAGTTCATTTGTGCCTATCGTAACGGCTTCATCTCCAGTCGGCCCATTAACCGATACAATCCCACCATCGTCGTCCGCGGAAAGTTCAACCACGCGTTTGCCGCGCTTTTGGCTGAGAAGGCTAATGCTTCCTCCCTGGTCATGCCCCGCGAGCTGAAGTACATCGCCCGCGCCTTTTCCCGAGCTTAACCCAATCAGGCCTCCGCCCCCGTACGTGGATGCTCCGATCGTAACGGCGACCTTTTCTGACGTATTGTAGATAACCAGGAAACCACCACCCTCGTCAGCATCCAGCTTTGCCGCAAGTTTTCCCTCGCTAGTTTTGAAGAGGAGGCCACCCTTCGGCAGAGTGATCTGATTTACACTCGGAAGTTGCGAAGTGCCGTTGCTTGCCTGTCCCCAGCTTCTTCCGGCAATCACGCCGACTGTTCCGGCAACCATCATCACGAGAGCCATCAAAGCGTACTGCCCTTTTCCGACAGTCCACCGGCCCGGCGTATGGGCTTCGTTAACCATAAGAACCACCTCGCTTGAAGTCATTTGATTTTGGTTCCTTCAACACTGAGCTAGTATCTCACCTGCTCCGAGCACTGTATGATTTGATCAGCGTATCGACGCGATGCGGCAGTCAGTGGCCCGCTGCCTCCTTTGTACTTTCCTAGCGCCGTTCGCAGGTTTCCGCCATTCTGATTGAGCAAACCGGTCAGATACCCCGTCCCTGTGGTAACGTTGGTGGCTACGTCTGTTAATCCGAAAGGATCGACTCCCAGACTTTGTGCCGTAACCGGCTTAATTTGCAACAAGCCAATTTCCTCTTGCAGCCCGACTGTTGTTTCGGTGAATCCTGAGCTAGCGGCTTCCAGATTGAGAAAACTACTTTCTTGCGACGCCTGACAAAGCACCACCTCCGTGCTGATATTCGAATTCTTGTTGTTATTGATCTCGTTAATGAAGTCGTTGTAGCGCGACCCCAGGCGATCCCTCAAGCGTGCAATTTGGTCTAAGAGTTCTCTCACATGGTCTCGCCGCGGTCGCCGCCCCCTTTGCGCTGCCATGAAACTGGAAACCGCTCCAACACCGCTGCCCGCCTCGGGATTCCACGGTCGCGTGCCAAAGACGCGCGGATTAAGCAAACCGATAATGCTTTGCGCCGAAGACACAATGCCACCGATTAACTGAGCGTACCTTAATATATTCGGATGAAAGGCAGAGGCAATTAACGTTGCCGAGGTGCCCGCCAGGATTATGCCGGCCTTGATGAAGAAGCCAACCAGTGCTCCCCCTGCTTCCTTAATGGCCCAGTAGAAAGCGAAACCGGCGCCGATTCCCGCAGCTATTCCAACGACCAGAAGCACCCACTTGTTCGTTAGAAGCTTGCCAATCCCTTTGAAGATCTTCTTCAAGAAACTGAAAAAGCCAAGTCCACTTGGGTCTGTGTGGTTGATCGGATCATTGGTGCAGTAGGCGTACAGATTGAGTGTCTGCGGACTGCTGAGACTAGTCGACCTCATCCCGATGGGGTCGACTTGGGTGAACCTGCCCTGTTGCGGGTCGTAATGACGGTTTACGGCATAATCCAAGCCGGTTACGCTTGATCGATCATAGGAAGTAAAGCGGCGAGTGGTTGAACCAGTCGATTCGGCATTGAGCGGGACGCCAAATGGCAAAGTCACCTGTTCGAAACTTGTCGTATCTTGGGCATTTGTAACTAGCCGCGTCCCCAACCGATCAGGATGATGATACTGAACGAACTCGCCCCCCGAACCATTCGGGGTCAAGGTCGAAAGCAGTCGCCCGGCCAGATAAATATGGCTCTTGGACTCATACTTAGCCGCACCAATAGTCGTGTCAGACGCAAGCTGCACCGTTCCCAACGTAACATTCTCAATTAGTGATAGATCTGTGGTTTCTAAGGGAATCGGTTGCTCCTGAGGTGCAGTGACTGTTACGGTCGCTAGTTGGACTGGATTACACCCTGGAGCTCCGTACTCGCACGGGTTGTTTATCGTAAATTGCTGGGGATCTTGATCCATGAGCCCGTTGGGATCGACCAGCCTTGCTGGATTATTGAGTGCGTATGAATAACGATTCCAACTTTGAGGAGTCGCACTCCCGGCGCTCGCCATGAGCGGATCAGCGCTAGTGAAGCGCCCCTACGTACCTGAATAGAAACGAGCCCCAAAGTAATCCAGCCCTGTCTCAATGTCCCGTTCTTTTTGGGTGAACTGCTGCCGCGAGGTCTAAGGTTATGAGAAGTAAAAGCGCTCGATTAGAAGCTTGTTACTCTCCTTCCATTTGACCCAGCCGTATTCAACCTTCTTAACCTTGCCCTTGCCTTCGTCAGTAACATTCCAACTGACCTTCAGCCACTTGCCATTGACCTGACGCGGATGAAACATCACGTCACGCGGCAATCGAACGGCTCTTGCGGGCTCTCGTGGCGCTATGCGTAAGGGGTTCTTAATCGGATCAAAACTAACCGCAAACAGATCGAGAATGTGCTCTTCCCAACTCTGAAACTTGAAAACAAGGTCGTCCTTTCTGATGAATCTTATTAACTGGGTTTTCTCGTTTACAACTACCTTGAAACGGCTGGCATCCTGGCCCACACATTTTAGAGCCAAGACAAAATAATCCTGATGGAAAGCAAAGGGTCGAAAATTCGCTTTCGCCTGATCGAACTTGAGATCATTGTCGTCGTCATAAAAAGAGAATTCGTACCATAAGCTTCCATCTTCGTTGAAGAACCGAAACTTTTCTGCTCTGCTCGTCGCGGTCTTCTCGTTCAAAGTGATTACCCCAATCGTATTTTCTATTGTAACCTCGTTTACTCTTAGTGGGGTTGAGGTGACTACCGAGCTTGACGAGTTCAGCCCTCTTGAGTGACCAAGGAGACGCAGATTTAAGCTGCTTGAGAATAGAACTAGTAAGACAAGTAGCACTCTGGCTGTGAGCATCAAACTTCTAGTCGCGTTTTCCATTTTCCACGCATCATCGTCACAAGGAATCGATCACGGGACTCTGGTCCAAGTCCGCGAACCGTCCGGGTTGATTTGTACAGTGTGTCTAATTATTGTGGCATCCCCACGATTGAAACCAAGATGGCCATGATCATTGTGACCCCTTAAAGGTACGGCATTGTTCATAGCTGGCCCATTGGTGCCATGGTAATTTGTCGTAAATCCAAATCTAGTAGCAGTATCGTAGAGAGTACCGTTGTTTTGTTGACTAAACCGCGCATCGGTGGTGGCTGTCCGGCTCTGAAAAGACACACCATTTCCATTCAAGTATCTGAAGTCTATGTCCTGACCGCTTCGGTTTGCGTTGTGTCCATGTCCGCCGTGATGTACTTCACCCGGTTGCCACGGGTCACTCCCATTGGAGGACGACATATCACCCAGGGAAACCGTGAAACTGTTGTCATTGCTTAGTACATTTGTAAGTCCAAATAATGCAGCAGCGACTATGGGCTGAACAAAGTGATCGCCAGCACCCACATTTTCTCCCGTTGCTGGATCATTGCCCCCCGCGTCGACCACTCCGTACCGATCGAATCCATTGCCGTTTGCAGGAAACTCGACCAATCCGGCTGCGTTTCGATTTGCTTGTGCCACATAATTGAATGTTCCCGGACTAGTATTCGATTCAACATAAAAGACATCAGTTGTGCCTGGCGTTTCGTATATCGTAATGGTTCCATCCCTCGAAGCGTAATAATCATCCGGAAGTAACCCAGTCGGATCTACGAATCTAAGTGGATTATTGAATGAGTAGGTGTAGCGATTCCAGCTTTGTGGCTTCCCGGTAATGCCGCTTGCCGTCAGTGGGTCGCCGCTTGTGAATCGGCCTTGCACGCTACTGAAATACCGCGCTTGGGCGAAGTCCAGCCCCGTTTCGTGGTCCCGCTCATACGAAGTAAACTTCTGCTTCGTACCATCGGCCATGTAACCCTTAGTGCCCGTGCGTCCACCAATCAGCCCAATCTCCTCACCAAAGGGTAGATAGTCGTGGCGCTTGATTCCGGCAAGGCTTCCAGTTTGATCAGCAATCATTCGTGGCGTCCCTAAATGATCTCCAACCAGCCACTGCACCTGTCCTGTGTTGCCACCCCATACCTGCACTTCACCCATAACCAAGTATTGACTGTGGTTGAGCTGAACCCGCACATAACGACCTGTCCGGTTAACATTGATATTTCCAGGGTTGGCATAAGCGGAATGGTAGTAATTGCTGACTCCCGGCTGATTGATTGTGGTATTCAGATCATAGGACGTAAATGGGTTATCAGAGACGAACACATAGAATTCACGGCTCATTTCAGGACAACAATCCGTTCGCCCCCAGACCGTGATTGAGTTGATGTTCTGTACACTCTGGAGATCGATTTGCCACCAAGAGTTAGCGTGGTAGTTGGTGCCAGAGGCGTAACCATCCCACTGTGCTCCGTTAGTATTGCCATCCACTGCCTTGCTTGCCACTGTGAGCGGATGATGGTCGGAGATCTGGGTAGCCGGTTTGTTTAGGGCTAGATTAACTCCAGGCGTAGCCGTGATGAGTAATTCCCTCTGTGTCAACGTGAGTGAGACACCGACCGATAGGAATTTAGTGTCGCATTAGGTGCGAAGCCAGGTAAAAACTGGCTTCAAAAAGTATTTGGAAAAAATCGTGGTCCACATTTGACCTGTAAGCGATTTTTAAGACGCAACCCATGATTTAGTAGCTCCTGATTT